>NZ_JBQAEO010000010.1:0-195325 GCF_051915365.1 Bacillus cereus group sp. MYBK79-1
AGCACCCATCATAAGAAATCTCTCCTTTTCCTCTTTTTTATCAGTGTTGACACATAAAAAGAGGTTCAGACACAAAAACAGGCTGTGGAGAAGACTTTCTCCACAGCCTGAAAAAGAAGCCTGATTTACAGGCTTCTTTTTTATTTAATAAACACGTTTTCGATTTTCTGCATGACTAGAGATAAGTAATAATGCAGTTTCTTCCCCTATATTACGAACGATATGAGGAACACATGCATTCCAGGAGAAAGAATCCCCTTCTTCTACAATTGCAATATCTTCTCCATGTTGAACTTCTAGCTTTCCGCGTAATACAAGGTGACACTCTTCCCCTTCATGGGCATTTGGTGTGTTTTCTTTCGGAAACCCAGCAGGAATTTCTACAAGGTTTAGGCGAAGGCCACCTTGTTCTGCCACATGTTCAATTCTCTGTTCATCTTTTCCGTATACACTGTATTTGCGCTCTACCTTTTTGACAACTTTCAGCCGATCTTTTTGTTCTAATAATAAATAGGGAAGGGGAACGTTTAAAAAATTGGAAATCGTTTCTAAAGTTGAGATAGATGGTGAGGTTTTATTATTTTCAACTTGGCTCATAAAACCTTTAGAAAGACCTGTTCCCTCACAAATTTGTGCGATTGTTATGCCTCTACGTTGACGAATTTCACGTATTGCAGAACCAATATTCATAAAATCAAGCTCCTTTTTTGTAAACAACTATTTGTATCATAGCAAAAAAAATATATTTTTTCCCAGTGAAAATGAATTGACGAATAAAAAAAATTAGTGTATGTTTTGTAATGTAAATAAAAGTTTTGTATAAGAAAACTATAAAGGAGAGAAAGAAATGAATCAACATATCGGTAACTTAATTATTCGTATCGTGTTAGGGGTAACGTTCTTTATGCACGGTTTAACAAAATTCCAATCAGGGATTGACAATATTGCAGGGTGGTTCACAAGCATTGGTTTACCAGGAGGACTTGCATACGGTGTAGCAACAGCGGAATTAGTTGGTGGCATATTGTTAATTCTAGGTTTAGGTGTAAGATATATTGGATTATTATTTGCACTTGTTATGGTTGGCGCAATTGTAAAAGTAAAATGGTCAGCTGGTTTATTAGGAGATGGAAAAAATCCTGGCTTCGAATTAGAGCTTGCATTGTTAGCGATGGGTGCGTACTTATTTGTTGCGAAAGCAGACGGTTTTATAGATAATTTCATCAAAGAGAAAATGTTAAAGAAGAACTAAATTAAATGGGGGGCTAACAAGATGAGTTTTCAACTTCATCCCGACACAACACTTGATGTTGTTCATTTATATGTATCAAATATAAAGAAATCACTAGAGTTTTATACAGAAGTACTAAGTATGAAAGTATTAAAACAAGATGAAATGGTCGTTACATTTGGTAATGAAAATAACGAACCACTCCTTATCATTGAAGAAAAGAAAGAAGCCTTACCAAAGCAAAGAGGGAGAACGGGGTTATATCATTACGCAATTTTATTACCGAGCAGACAAGATTTAGCGAATATTCTTCGTCATCTTGTAGAAATGGTATATCCGCTGCACGGCGGAGCCGACCATTACTTTAGTGAGGCTCTTTATTTAGCTGATCCAGATGGAAATGGGATTGAAATTTATCATGATCGCCAAAAAGAAGTTTGGCGTAATGAGAATGGAGAACTACCATTTGTTAGTAACCCATTAGCTGGTGAAGAATTATTACAGCAAGGAAGTGCGTGGAAGGGTTTCCCAGCTGGTACTGTGATGGGGCATGTTCATTTATATGTAGCTGATTTAGAAGAAGCGAAACGTTTCTATGTGGATGGTCTTGGTTTTGAAGTAACAATCCCAGCTCGCAATGGTGCGTTGTTCGTATCAGCAGGCGGCTATCATCACCATGTCGGTTTAAATACGTGGCAAGGTGAAGGGATACCACCGCAAATGCCAAATTCCGTTGGATTGAAATATTTCACAATTGTACTAGCGGATGAAAAACAAAAAGAGCAAGTATGTGAAAACTTAAAAAATATTGGCAAAATTGCTACGTACAAGGATGGAATATTACAAGCCCAGGATCCATTTGGACATAGTATTCATTTCAAAATAAAAGGAGAAGCCTAATAAAGGCTTCTCTTTTTTTACTTTCTTATAATGGCTTTTTCATTTTGGACAAATAGTTTATCAAATTGCTTCGCCAGCTCAAAATCGAGTTTCGTTAAACCTTTTGCATTCCATGAGGACAAAGTAATAATGACTGCTTTATACTGGATAAGAATAAATGGATGGTGATTATGTTCTTCTGATAGTTTGGCGACTTCAGAGACAAATTCGACTCCTTTTAAGTAGTCGGAAAACATATATTTTCGTTCAATCCATTTTTCATCTTTTATCATCCATTTATCTACTGTCAATAATTCCTCTTGAACCTCTTCCTCAGCTAATCGTAGCATCATTTTTCACATCCTTTGCAGATAGTAGTGCAAGACCATTGTTAATAAGACGTGTTACAGCTTCGTCAGTTGTGAAAGTAGAAAGTTGTTGTAATAATGCTGCGGATGTTTCATGCCCTTTGTTGTGCTCCAAAAGCAATTCTAATATTTCAAGGCGAAGCAGCCATTCTTTCGCATAAAATTTATTTAATACTTCTTGAATAGCTACTAGCTGTTCGATATGAGCTTCGTGTAAAATACCTTCATTTCGAATATCGCGAACTGTTTGATACATACGATCTAGCTCAGTTAATGTAAGAGGTGCTGGAGTTGTTTCTATTTCTTCATCAACAGGGAAAAACGATGCTGCATCTGCAGCTCCTGGGAATACAGAAGTGATTTTTGAGCCAACAGCCATATCAAAAGCACCCCATGAAGCATCAAATAATAAACGGTCTTTATAAGTCACGGTGCAATCGATAAAGCAGATAAGAGCTATCTTTTTATCATTCTTTTCAATACCTGTTACCGTTCCTTTTACGTGGATGCCACTTGCAAAAGTAAAGGATGCTTTATTTCCAATTGTAATTCCTAACGATTGTAATTGTTCATCTGTACAATTTTCTAATGCAATATTTTCAGTAAGCAATCCAATTGGTGTTCCAAATCCGTCACTGTGTACAGACGTAGAATGATTTGCTAGCTGTTTATTGTGAATTGCTAATGCTGTTGGCGAATTTGTTCGCATATAAATTACTTCACCTGCATCGTTTTCAATCATCTCGCTGAATGTACCTGTAATTTGTAGTCCGCTATTTAGTTCAGCAGTTGCATGGTTTTCAGAGCGAATCGCTTTTTCTAAACCTTCTTTACCACCTGTTTTAAAGGCCATCGTTTCAGAGAATTTCTCAAGTGCCTCTGTTAACTCTTCAAAGGAATCACAAACAAATAGTTGAGGTTGCATTTTTGTTACGTCATAAGTTGTTCCTGTACAAGCCTCAATAGAAAAAGGAACTTTTTCTACAGCATCTGTTAAGCAATGTTTACTTTCACCGACAGAAGAAAGGAGACCAGCACCGTAGATTTTTGGATCGTCTATATTTCCAATTAACCCGTATTCTACCGTCCACCAGAAAAGGCGTGAAATTTGTTCTGCTTCTGATAAACCAGAAACTAATTTTTGTTTTTCAATTACCGCATTTTCAGCAGCGGCAACTTCTTCAGGTGTAGAAGTCGGGCTTTCTTTTACGATTGTTAATGTACGAACAGCTTCAAACGCATCATGTTCTTCTTTTGTAGAAAAAGCTTTTGCTCCAATTTGTCCAAAGCGTTTTACATACTTTGCATATGTAGGATCAAGTAAAATTGGTGCGTGGCCTGCAGCTTCATGAACGATATCAGGAGCCGGTGTATACTCGATATTTTCTACTTTACGAATATCTGTTGCAATTGGTAATAACCCGTGTCCTTGAAAATCAAAGAATGCTACGCCTGGAATAAGTCCATCAATCGTTACAGCTCCCCAGCCACTTGGTGCTAAACATTCATTCATTTCTTCTACCTTAGGAATTGCATCTATATTTATACCAGATGATTGTAATCCGTTCACGTAGGCGGGATGAGCAACATCTTTTAAGAAACTATGATTTTGTCTCATAATGTAACGCCATACAGCGTGGTTCACCGGTGTGTATTGATCATAATGTTGTGTGGATACGAATGGTTTTAAATGCGATGGAATTTCTGTTTTCTTTGTCATTTAAACATCCTCCTTTTTTCTATAAAACTGAAGATCGATTTCGTATAGCTTGTATCACCTCCCTTTAAAATTGTAAGCGCTTATAAAAATTCTATCATAACATTCAGAATTATTTAACATTTGTTTCTGTGAGAAATAGAAAAAGCCCCTATCGGAGTATTTGATAGGAGCTAAAGAATTGTGGTACGACCTTATTTTACTTCTAAATCAACATTTAAATTAGTTGTATTTCCAGCTGCATCGGTTGCAACAATATGAATGGTATTCTCTCCTTGTTGTAATTGGTTACGATCGAAATAAATTTCGTAGTTTTTCTCCCAAGGGTTCAGGTACGCATTTTCCCACACGCCATTTCCGTTAATTTTATATTGCATTCTCACTGGAATACCAGGTGCAACCCAACCAGATTCCGTCATCCAATCTAGTAGAATATCGTCAACTTTCCCTCTAATAACAAGATTTTCTTGATCAATTTCGTGTGTTAACTTAGGTGCTGTTCGGTCGATAAATACAGCTCCTGTTTGTTTGGTTTCTCCGCCAGAGTTAGAAGCAACAGCTTCGATTTGGTATAAGCCATCAGACAACGGAGATCCGTCCGTTCTTGTACCATTCCATTTGAAAGATTTATAACCAGGTGTTTCGTTTTTACCTTGGTATACCATGCCTTGATATGTCACATGCTCTTTCGTAATTAAATTAGCATGAAACGCTATATCTTCAACTGGTGTAACTAAATAGTAATTGATTAAGTTGTCATCTAGTATTTTGTCATTATTTGGACTGAAAGTAGAATTAACGATTTCAACGCCATCAATACGCTTGTATTCTTTCGGATCGATGCTAAATGTAAATGGAATACGCGTTTCTTCTTTTGTTCTCTGGTCTTTTACGTATACATTACCAGTATATACGCCTTGTGGTAGTGAGCTATCGACTGTGATTGTAAATGGCTTTTCGGTACTACTATTCGGCTGGATGCTAATTGACGAAGGTACAGAAGTTTTTACTTTTGTTTTTGTATTCGCATCTAGTAATTCGACACGAGTTGAAAAACTTTTCTTTTTACTAGAAAGATTTTGTAACGTAATATTTTGTGTTAGTTTTACTTTGCCGCTATTCGGTTTAATAAGACCGAAACTTACATTGTTCGGTTTCACTAATGCATCCGTTTGAGCTGCTTTCGGAATGTTAATTAAACCAGATCCTTGTGCCATAATAGGATATGTATTTTCATTGACATCCTTTAATGTTTTTGCAGTGTTGGCAAGAGCAGACTTCAATTGTTCTGCCGTCCAATCAGGATGCATTTGACGTAGTAAGGCAACAGCTCCTGCTACTTGTGGCGCAGCCATACTTGTTCCGTGATGAGATTCATAGCCACCTCTTGGTACTGTACTTGTAATGCTTACTCCAGGTGCAACAACATCAGGTTTTATGAGCCAACTTCCTTGTGATGGTCCTCTTGAACTAAAGTTACCAATAAGTTCTGTTTGGTTCGGTTGTCCAATTTTTATATTTTTCTTTCGTTTTGCAATTAAATTTTTCAACTCTTCGCCATTTGTATTTGATAATTGCATAACTGGAAGAGCTATGTCTGCACGTCCGAAATATTCGGGCATAAGATCAATTTCTTTTTCGTTAGAAATTAGTAACACGCCGAGAGCGCCAGCTCGTTTCGCTTGTTCTGCTTTTACTAATGCGCTCGAAGTTCCTTGTAAAACAAGGGCAAACTTTCCTTTCACATCTTGTTTAGCGTAATCGCTTGAATTACCGTAGCCAACATAGACAAGCTGAGCATCGTTTCCTACTTGGAAATCTGCTTTTGATAACGGTAATCCTTGATAAGATTTATTAGAACCAGCTACTTGGAATGTTGGGAATGGAATAGAAACAGTAGATGCACCAACAGAGATGACGCTACTTGCGTTACCAGGAGCATCAACAGACCAAGGCTTTGGTCCATCATTTCCATTTGAAACGACTGCAGTAACACCAAGTTTTGCTGCACGTTCTAACGTCATTGTTACAGGTTGATCAGGGACATTCAAATCTTGACCGAGAGATAGATTTAGAACATCTGCACCATCTTGAATAGCACGCTCAATACCTTGAATAATATCATCGGTCGTACCAGTGCCACCATCATTCATTACACGATAAGCTAGAATAGATGCATTTGGAGCAACGCCTTTAATTTTTCCGTTACCAGCAATAATGCCAGCTACATGAGTACCGTGTACGTTGCCATCCATCGGATCATTATCCTCATCGACTGTATCATATCCACCGATATAGTTTGCTTGTAAATCAGGGTGGGTATAATCTACACCTGAATCAATAACAGCGACTTTCATTCCTTTTCCATCAAGCGGTTTTCCGGTTGGATCTTTTAAATTCCATGCTTCAGGTGCACCGATTGTCGGTCCACCGACATTTGGCGCTTCTTCATTAGTAGTGCTTTTTGCTGTTTCATGCAATTTATATGTTAAGTTCGGATAAACAGCTTTTACCTCAGGTAAAGAAGCTAAAGCAGCAACTTGATCTCCTGGGATAGAAATAGAAAATCCGGAAAATAACGTACTATACGTTTCTTTTATTTTTGCTTTCGGTGCTTTTTCTTTAATTTTCTTTGTTGTATCCTCTTGTGCCTTTTTTAGTTGTGCATGGTATGATTGCGCATTGCCATTTTTTAAATCTGGAGCATGCTGAATGTTACTTTGTGAAGCGAGCGGAGCATGTTGCAACTCTACAATGACTGAAATTTCTTTTGATGTTTTTGTTTCAACATTTTGCGCGATTTTGTTGTCGCCCCATTGTTCAATATTCGCTTTTAACTGTGGACTAAATTGCTTCTCCTTTTGCAGCGATTCAGCATGTGCGCTTAAAGTTCCAAAACTAGAAAAGACGAGCGCCATACTTAATAGTGTAGATGCAGTTTTTTTCATTGAAACTCCCCCTAATAAAAAGTGCCAATATTCCAAAAAGTTATCTTACATTTTTATTATGAAATATAAAATTGAATGTTGGCTAAACTATACTTTCGACATAATTCATACCAATCCTCTATGAATTTAAAATTTCTTGGGAAATTTTTTGTGATTATGTCGAATGGCTAATATTCAGTGGGGGAAGACCGTACTGACTGGTTATAAATTCACAACAATTGTGCAATTAATACGGAGCGAAATTCGCATATAGTAAGCGGAATATGAGGAATGCTATAAGAAAAATGGAGGAACGTATGAAAAAAATTATCGTGAGTAGTAGTGTGGCTTTATTCATTTTTTTATCTTCAATTTTTAGTACCAGTGCAGAAAATAATGGGGTGAAAGTTGCTTTTATCCATCACCATGACCTTTGGATTAAAGTTGATGGGAAGGAAAAACAAATAACAAAAGGTGAGTACATAATAGAGCCGAAATGGTCTCATGATGGAGAATGGATTGCCTATGCTAAAGGAAAGAAGCAAAGCACCTTGGAGTTATACAAACTGGAAGATGGAAAGAAAGTTAGGCCATTGCAATCTGAAGTATCGAATTTTCAATGGTCACCGAAAGAGAATATAATTGCATTTGTATTTGCGAATACGTTAAATACGTTTGACGTTCAAAAAAAGAATGCGGATTTTGAAAATGTATCAGCTGGTGTAGGTGACTATGCATGGTACCCTGATGGAAAGAAGTTTCTTGTATCTTCTGAAGCACACTTGCTTCCAACGGGATGGACAGGAGCACAACTGTATGAAGTGCAAAAAGATGCACATATGAATCCTCATAAAATGAAGCATTTGTACGCATTACCAAATGAGCATGATGATTTTCTAGCGTTAGTTGCAAGTGGGTTTGAATGGTCACGGGATCGAAAGTGGATTTCATTTTTAGCAGTACCAACAGCTTCATGGTCAGCTGATAGTAATACGCTTTGCTTAGTTCGAGCAGATGGCAGCCGGTTTGAAAAGATAGATCAAATGTTATTAAACACACAATGGTTCAAATGGGCGCCAGGCAAGAATATATTAGCTTATATTGAAGGAAGCGGGAGAGTTGCATTAGAAAATAAACATTTAAAAGTAAAAGAATTGCCAGCACTTCAGCAGAACACATTTACACCGAAAGGATATGTCGATTGGGATTTTACATGGAAGAATGATAACGTAATTATCGTTTCAAGGGCAAAAGAGGCAGGGATAGAAACTCCGCCAGAAAAAAGGCCACTGCCATCTTTATATGAGATTGATCGTACAAGCGATAAACAATATCAAATTACAAAGCCACCTCATAAGCAAGGCGACTATCATCCGATCTTTATGAAGAAGAGCAACCAATTAATATGGGTACGTTCAGACCGTAAGAAAGCCAATGTATGGATTGTCAATAGTGATGGGAAACAGGAAAAGAAGTGGATTGAAAATATAGATGTACCAGAGTGGTATTATGAGAAATGGAATTGGGAAAATGTCATATCGGTGAAAGAAGACTCCATGTGATTTGTGTTACGGGTGAAACCCAACAATTCAGATGGAGATGAATTGCTATCAGAAGGTAGGCCGAACTCTGTTGTTTCGCTCATAATAATGTTTGAGGGCGAATGTTTGTTTCTTTTTTTCTTACGATATCATGTAGATAAAGAGGAAATAGATTGTAAGACAACGAAATTAGATAATGATAATGATTATCATTCTGCTACTTGAGTCAAAAGGAATTACGATGAAGAACATGTTCGCATGTTGTTTCATTTCGTTCCAAATATTGATTTGTCAAAAGTAATGAACTCTCTAAGAAAGGTGGTGAAAACAATGGCTAGAAAGAAAGCAGTGAAAGTATTACGGAAACAAAAGAAAAGAGAAAACATGCAACGATTCACGCAGAAACAGAATATCGGACGAGCTTGTCTGAATGCAAAAGAATTTCGTTTACTTCAGCGCATGTCGCATAGTTCAAAAGCACTGCGAAATGTTGGGTTGTACACGATGAAACAAAGTTACTTGAACAATAATAGGATGGCTACTGTAAAAGAAGTGGATACTGCTATGCAAGCTGATACGAATTATTGGGGCGTTCAATCAAACTCTGTTCAAGCGATTCGCAGAGCCTTATTTACAGAAGTGAAGAGCTTTTTTAAGGCATTGGAACAGTGGAAGAAAAATCCCGAGAAGTTCACAGGTCGTCCGAAGTTTCCAAATTATTCTCGTTCCACAGACAAACGAATTATTGAAATCTATCAAGTTCCAAAAGTGGATGAGAACGGGTATTGGATGGTTCCGATGAATGTGGCATTCAGGAAAAAATTCGGTTCCATTCAAATACGTATGCCGAAAAACTTAAGAAATAAAAACATCTCCTACATTGAGATTGTACCCAAGCAAAAAGGTCGGTTCTTTGAGGTGCATTACACATATGAAATGCACGTTTCTCAAATGAAGAAACCATCCACGACTACGAGTAACGCTTTGAGTTGCGATTTAGGTGTAGACAGATTAGTAAGTTGCGTGACAAATACAGGTGATGCCTTCTTAATTGATGGAAAAAAATTAAAATCTATAAATCAATACTTCAACAAAACGATACGTAATCTAGGGCAGAAAAATATGGAGAATGGACTTTCAAAACGTGTTGTAACGAATAGAATGGCTGCACTTTGGCATAAACGAGAAAGACAAATAAACGGTTACATTGCACAAACGGTAGGCCTATTGTTCAAAAAAGTGAAAGAGTTCGATATAGATACGATTGTTGTAGGGTATAACGCTGGTTGGAAACAAAACTCTCATATGGGGAAAAAGGATAATCAAAAGTTTGTTCAAATCCCATTCCATAAACTGATTGCTGCGATTGAGAATAAATGTGTAAAAGAAGGCATCCGATTTTTCAAACAAGAAGAAAGCTATACTTCAAAAGCTAGTTTTCTTGATAAGGATCCGGTTCCAGTTTGGTCTAAGGATGATAGGACGCAGTATCGCTTTAGCGGCAAACGAATTACTCGTGGTATGTATCAAAGTAAAGCAGGAACATGTATTCATGCTGATATGAATGGTGCGCTGAATACATTGAAAAAATCAGGAGTTATAGAATTGGATGACAATCTGAAAGTAAAAACGCCGATTCTATTAGAAGTGCAAAAACGTAAGGCTGTTGCTTCACGCATAGCTTAGTGGGTGCGTCAACCATCCATGTGTACGCGACTTGTCGGGGCTTGTAGCACACGCCGGGATTCATCTGAGTGGTGGCTTCTTCCACACGGGAGAATTGCTCTTTTTCGAAAGGGTGGTGCAAGTGGGAAAACAATCGTTCGTTGCCAGTACCAACCAAAAACATACTTGGGGTGTTACCATAAGGTGGCATGAATGCTAGAGCGTCAAACTGTCTAGCGATAGACGAAAAGACCTAGCGTTCGAACTCAAGCCCCCACTGAAAGGCTTTATCTCAGTGGGGGTAGTTGACTGTTATTTATGTGTTTTATTTGGCTTCTTTTTCGCTGGGTTTCCGTTCCCTTGACGTTTTCTATTTTGTTCATCTTTTGCTTGTTTTTCATGCAGTGTATCTAAAAAGTCATTCGAGTTACTCATTTTTCTATCGCTCCTTTCATCTTGTCCTAATTACTATAACCATTTAGGAGGATAATCATGAGATAAAAAGTTAAGCACTTAGTTTTCTTCGATAGTATACGTAAAATATGCCATACGTAATAAATAGCATAAATAAAATTTGTAACTCTACATTTTCTTTTAAAATAGTTGCGACAGAAGTTGGTAAGTATGGTGATGTATTACTCGTTTCTATACCTAACCATTTGTTTAAGAGATTAATGGTACAAAACATAAAAACACCAGACCAGCTTGCAATAATTGCCTTCTGTTTAATTTTTGTTTCACGTTCATCATCTGTAATCCAAGGATTAGAAGTTTTATCACTACTAAAAAATCCGTTTATATATCCCCATATAATCATTCCAATTAAGATGGTTATCCATTTCATATTTGTGATTCCCTCCTCTCTTGTAAAAAGTATTTTACATATACGATTGTAATATTTCCTAATCATTTGTGTCAAAACTTTTTTACATATCAGTTTTTCATATAGCAGGAATAAAGGATGGAATAGGGAAGAAATATGTAAGAGGATTTTATAGTGAGAGGAGGATGGGGATGAAACTCATCTTTGTTCGGCACGGTGAAGGAGAACATACAAAAGATTCGCCATCAAGTTTACAAGTGCCTCATCCACCATTAACGGGTGAGGGAAAGAATCAGGCTAAATTACTTCAATGCGATGTGCCATTGCAAGAAACGGATATATTAATCGCTAGCCCTACACTTAGAACTTTACAAACGGCGGCGATATGGAGTGAGAAAGTAGCTTGTCAAAAAATCGTCCACCCATATGTATCCCCACGTATTTTTCCTTATCGAGTAGGAGCGAAAACATTACCATGTGATTACATAGTAGATCAGGGGAGAATAACAAATTTATTTCCGAATTTTTCGATAGAGAAAAGTACAAATAAACAGCTATGGACGGAAGGTATAAATACTATTTCAGAGCATAGCTTTCAGCAAATAGTAGATGAATTTCTTCTTTGGTGTTATGAGCTGGGTACGGAAAGAATTTGTATTGTATCTCACGACGGGACAATTACTGCGTATAGGGAATATTTGCAGAAAGTCGTGTTAACTAGATATGATTTTTTGCAAGAAATGGGTATATATGAAATGAATCTACCCCTTAAAAGTTTGATTGATGAGATCTAATTATAGGATGGAGGGTGTATGTTGAATGTTGCAATAGTAGTTGGCTTTAACTCTGATTTAGAGGCGCAATCAATCCGAGCATCGCTTGAATATTTTGGAGCAAAAGTTATAACATACTGGATTGGTAGACCGAAAGAGTTCATCGATATTCTTTCTGGAAAGGGTTTATATAATGATATCGATTATGTTGTCTTTTGCTTTCATGGTGAGGAAGGAAAGTTTGTGATGGAAGAGTTAGGTGAAGATGTATATGAACAAGATGAACCGAGAGGATACTTTGGCGCAGCAGAAATTTATAAATATGCACAATTGCATAATACACATATTGTAAATAGTGGGTGTACGTTAGGGGAGCGAAAACTAGCAGAATCTTTTTTACGTAGTGGAGCGAAATCGTATATTGGATCGATAGATTATGTAGACGGGAATGCAGCAATTATGTTTACAATACGCTTATTTTACGGGCTTATTAACCATGAAAAAACGTTAAAAGAGGCTTTTCAAGAGGCGAAATTAATCGATGAGGAGACACGTACATTTCAATTCTATAAATAGAAAAAACACGTTTATTCTATATTCGAATAAACGTGTTTCACATTTAACTCACATTTTTTTTACATTTTCTTCAATGAAAACCATTATCACTTATGGTATGATATGTTCAAGTTTTTACGGGTAATAGAAGTTACTATACATTAGTATTCAATATTTTTTATGTTCGTCACAAATTTTTCGTAATTTACATTTAAAAAATAAGTAACTAATGTTATTATATTATCTGTAACTAAATTAATTACAACTTTAGGAGGACGATATGGTTATTCAATTTTTAAGAGAAAACAAAGCAGTTTCTTTTGTGTTAGCAGTAATTCGAGTGTATCTTGGTTACACATGGTTAATGGCTGGAATAGGTAAACTACAAGGAAAAGGGTTCGATGCAACCGGTTATTTACAAGGGGCAATTGAAAAATCTAAAGGAGCACAACCGGCTGTTCAATCTTGGTGGGCATCATTTTTACAAGATTTTGCAATTCCAAATGTAGATTTGTTTAATACACTTGTAACGTGGGGCGAAATTTTAGTCGGAATTGGTTTAATTGTAGGCTGTTTAACAAAAACAGCGGTCTTTTTCGGCCTTGTAATGAACTTTTCCTATATGCTTAGTGGGTCAATTGGTGTAAACCCTGAAATGGTTATTCTATCAATGTTCGTTCTAGTCTCTGGCATGAATGCTGGTAAATTTGGAATAGATGGTTTCGTTATTCCGAAAGTATTAGGATCAAAAACTCAAAAACGCCAAAAGCAAGCTGCTTAATATATGAAAGCGGGTATCTCAAAATGAGATACCCGCTTATTTTATTTTTCAACTTTATTGTTCTTAAAGAAGTCTTTTACATACCCTACAAATTCTTGTGGCTCTTGACGAAATGGTGCATGATAACCTTTTTCGATAATATGGAAAGTACTATTTTTTAAGAATTGATGATACGTTTCTCCTTCTTTCCAAGAAACGCTACTATCATTTCTTCCCCATATAATTAAGGTTGGTTGTTTAATTTCATTTGCATTGATTTGAAGACGTCTAGGCCATAATTTCATTTTATTGTAATGCTCTTCATCATTACGCTTGGATTTCACTTTGCTCTCATCATAATCTGCAATAGCAGAGACAGTATTTAAATCAGTCGACAACTGTGGTTTTGGTGAACCTTGTTTATTAACGAATGTATGAGGGCCGCCTGTAGCGTCGGTTAAAATAAGGTGGGTAACGGCTTCAGGATATAAATACGTTAAATTAAGAGAAATTTCTCCACCCATTGAGTGTCCCAGTATTGCAAATGAATCATAACCTAGTGTTTTCATTAACTTATAATACAAATTTGCATGGGTTGGGAAAGAATAATAAAAATCCATCGGCTTAGATGAGCGCCCGAACCCTAAAGCATCTACAGAAATAATTGTATGATCTTTCGCTAAGTCTGAATAAATCTTTTGAAAACCATCTGAAGATCCTCCAAATCCATGGATCATAAGTAAAGGTGGTTTTTCATTACCAATCTTCTTAAAGTAAATGGTTTGACCATCTATTTCTACCATTTTCTCCTCGGTAGCTAGTTTCGCTGTAAGTGTATTTTTAACTTGTTTTACTTGTTCTACTGGCTTTTCTGCTGCACTACATCCTACTAATAGTGTAAGAGTAAGACAACCTACCATAAAATAGCTAAATCGCTTCAATGAGGTGTCCCCTTTCTAACATAACGCTGTATCTATCATAGCAAATAGCATGTTACGATTTCCAGGAAGTTGACTACCATTTTTCGTCATAAGAGGTGAAAGGAGTGTTTCTTGGAAATTTTCTGTTTGAAGAAATTGACGAAATGAAAATTGTGAATGGGGGACATCAATCCTTACTGTGCCACTCCAACATTCACAGATTTTCTTGAATAATTGAATAGCATCCTTCTCTTGCTTTGCGATAAGTGGATTGACGCATAATATATTACCTTTTTGTATACATAAGGAAAAAGCTTCTATACAGTTATCTCTCTCAATTTTAAAAGAATGGCTCGTTCTTGGTAATAGCGATGAATAAAGTAAAGAACGATTCGCACCAGTTGTAATTTGATCGAGAGAAATAAGTGATACAAAATCTTGTTCTTTCACTTGTTGTGTAGGAGTAATATGTGTCTTAGTAGTTTGTTTTTCAAAACGATGAATCGTCGTTATTGTTTGAAATCCGCATGATGTATAAAGAGGCTCGCCGGCTTTTGTTGCAATAAGTGCAATTAGTTGTTTTGGGTGAGTGTGTGCTAAGCAACGAGTTAGCAAAATCCGCCCGATGCCTCGGCCTTGAAAATTAGGATGGACGATTAACATGCCAATCGTAGAAAAACTATTTTTAAAAGGAAATACTCCTCCAGCTGCAATCAATTTATTTGCATGTATATAACCGATAAGTGTGCCGAGAGAAAGGTACATTTCGAATTGTTTTTTCATAAATGCTTTATCTTGTAACCATCCAATAGCTTTGCAAAGGTCGAGTAAATCAAAGATAAAAGATTCATCTAGCTTTATTGTTTTCATAAATGTTCACCACATTTCTATTAATTCTCATAAAAGTAGATTGAAAATGTTAATTAAGAGATTTACGTTAAATGAAATCCAACTAGTTTATATTTCGATTGTAAAGGGGAAGATGGTTGATATGTACAGACAAACTTATACAAATTATAACTGATATTTACATAAGTTAACAAAAAATTTACATATAACTAATTTTCTCTTAATAGTCTTCCATTAAATTTGATAGTGGGAAATGAATAACCTAATTAGGGGGACAAGACAGTGAAAAAGTTTGTGAAAAAAGCATGGCCATTTGCAGTTGTGGCGTCGTTAGCAGTTACTTCGGTGGCAACATGGAATTTTACACGTTCTAGTGAAGTAAATGCAGATGAGAGCGGAAGCAATGCGAAGATTAAAAATGTTATTGTGTTAATTGGAGATGGTATGGGCCCTTCATACATGACGGCTCATCGTTATATGAAAGATAATCCAAAAACATTCGAGATGGAATCTACAGAGTTTGATAAACATCTTGTAGGAACACAAAAGACATATCCGGAAGATGAACATGAAAATATCACAGACTCTGCATCAGCAGCAACAGCTATGTCAGCAGGAATTAAAACATATAATGCAGCAATTGCAGTTGATAATGATAAAGCAGAAGTGAAAACTGTTCTTGAACAAGCGAAAGAAAAAGGGAAATCAACGGGACTCGTTGCTACTTCTGAAATTACACATGCAACACCAGCGGCTTTCGGTGCGCATGACATTAGTCGTAAAAATATGGACGCAATTGCAAATGATTATTTTGATGAGAAAATTAAAGGGAAGCATAAAGTAGACGTTATGCTTGGCGGCGGTGTAAATAACTTTGTTAGAAAAGATCGCAATCTTACAGAAGAATTCAAGAAATCTGGTTATAGCTACGTAACAGATCGAAATCAATTGTTAAATGATAAAAACGATCAAATTCTAGGTTTATTTGCACCAGGCGGTTTAGATAAAATGATTGACCGTACCGATAAAACACCTTCATTAGAAGAAATGACAAATGCAGCAATTGAGCGTTTGAACAAAAATAAAAATGGTTTCTTCTTAATGGTTGAAGGAAGTCAAATCGACTGGGCTGGACACGATAATGATATCGTAGGTGCAATGAGTGAAATGGAAGACTTTGAAAAAGCATTTAAAGCAGCGATTGAGTTTGCGAAAAAAGATAAAAATACGTTAGTCGTTGCAACGGCAGACCACGCTACTGGTGGATTATCTTTAGGTGCGAATGGTGAGTATAACTTTAAAGTAGATCCAATTAAAGCTGCAAAACGCACACCAGACTTCATGGCAAACGAGATTGCAAAAGGTGCAAATGTAGAAGAAACATTGAAAAAATATATTGATTTACAATTAACACCTGAAGAAATTAAAGCGGTAAATGATATAGCTCCTTCAAAAGATGTAACAAAGATTGATAACGCGATTGAGGATATTTTTAATAAGCGTTCAGTTACAGGCTGGACAACAGGTGGACATACAGGGGAAGATGTAAACGTATATGCATTTGGCCCAGGTAAATACTTGTTCTCTGGCGTTCAAGAGAATACAAATATCGCTAAACGTGTCTTTGATATTGTTGGCGGCGGTGATCCGAATAAAGGAAGACGCTAATTATAAATGAAAGTGAGGCGAAATGCCTCACTTTTCTTTTTAGGAGATGGGAAGATGAGGGCTTTTTTCATGGGAATAGGATCCCTTCTAATAGGTGTATTATTGCTAGTTGGATGCCAATCCAAGGAGGGTCATATAGAACAAAAATCTACTACTACAAAAACTGAGGAAAAGGTACAAATAACGAAAGAAGAAGAAAAATTGATTCAAGATGTTATGGAGAAATTTGTACTGACGACAAATGAAAAAAATCTTGCTGAACATATGGAGTTATTTTCAAAAAAGATGCCTAGTGCTGAGGATTTAAAAACACAAAAAGAAGCAGCTTTTCAAAAAGGAAATAAGAAAATTGAATTGGAACATATAGATATGAAAGCTAGTAAAGCAGGGTATGTTGTTGTGGAAACAAAGGAAAAGGAAATAGATGGAGAGGTCACTCTTCAGAAGAAAGTACAGTATGCGCTTGGAAAAGAAGAGGGTGGCTGGAAAATTGAAGAAGTTCGCACGATAGGGAAGAAATAAAGTGAAACTTTAATTAGGAATTTTTACTGCCTGTAAATAGTGAAATAAAAAAGGTTCTCATTGGCGAGAACCTTTTTTTATAGTGGTAACATAATTTGATTTGAACATGCTTCGATATCATCAATATCTTGGCGAATGGTTGCCATTTTATTATCAAGATCTTCAGCCTTCATTGCCGCGTCATGAAGTTCATCTTTTAAATACTCAGGTATTTTCCCTTCATACTTATAGTAAAGTTTATGTTCTAAACTTGCCCAGAAGTCCATTGCGAGCGTACGTAACTGAATTTCTGCAAAGACTTCTTTTGTACCAGAATTCAGTGATAAAGGATATTTAATAATCATGTGTAAACTTTTATAGCCATTTCCCTTTGGATTGGCGATATAATCTTTTACCTCTATGATTTCCATATCTTCACGCTTTTGAATGACTTCTTTCAAATGATAGATATCTTCTACGAAGCAACATGTAATACGAATGCCGATGATGTCTTGTAAATGCGTTTGAGCATTTTCAACTGTCGGTAATAAATTTTTACGTTCAAGCTTTTTAATAATACTTTCAGGTTGTTTTAATCTTGTTTTTATATGTTCAAACGGGTTGTAATCCTCTAAAAATTGGGCTTCCCGGTTCATAATTTCAAATTTAGTTTTTAACTCTTCTAAAGCAAATGTATATGGTAGTACAAAAGCTTTCCAGTAGTTAACTGTTGATTGATTATATTCCATTTATATACACACCTTTTCCAATTTACAAGTGAGGTTGTTATTATACTAAACACCAAATCATGTAGGCGCAAGCAGCAAATGATGAAATCATAAAACGATATTTAGTTTTCATACTTTCAACTCCTTTCAAATAAAATTCTATATAAATAAACGTGATTGTTAATAAGTTCACTATGTACAATTCCTATAGTAATAGATTCGTGTGAATTTCGTATGAACTAATTGTTTCAGATTTTTGTCTTTTTTTGTAATTGACAAAGAGAATAAAGTTATATAACATATAAATCGTAATCATTACGTTTTAGTTTGCAATCTTTGAAAGAAAGGAGAACTACATATGCGTGTAAATATTACATTAGCTTGTACAGAGTGCGGTGATCGTAATTATATTTCTAAAAAAAATAAACGAAACAATCCAGAGCGCATCGAACTAAAAAAATATTGTCCGCGATTAAAGCGAGTAACGCTACATCGTGAGACGAAGTAAAAGACTAGAGATATCTCTAGTCTTTTTTGTTTATAGTTCTTTGGTTTTGTTTGTTATAATTACCTTAAATTGTAATAAAGGAGAGGTATGATGAATCAAAAAGATAAAGAAAGAAAAGAGCAAGTGGCTCATATGATTGACATTCCAGATGATTATAGTCTTGTTGTAGATGATCAAGAAGGCGTGGATGACCCGTATCATCTATTATGGTGGGAGCATAAAGAGGACGAGGAGAAAACGATACAAATTACGCTGAATAGACATACTGGTAATGTAATTGAATTTAGTATAGATGATGAAAATTCTTTTTCGAGTGGTAAGGAAGCGATAGAGGAGAATAAAGCAAGAGAGATTGCAAATGTATTCTTAAAAAAATATACAAAAGAAGGATATGAATTTTATACATATGTAACTGTTAAGGACGACAGGCGCGGTTGGAAAGAAGTAAATTATATGCAAGAAGTGAATGGATACCCATTGCCAAATACAGGATGTGTTGTGCGAGTTCATTCTTCAGGTAATGTTGTGCATTTTCGTTATAATGGACAAAAAGCTATCGAGAAAAAACCGTTATGGCCAAGTGAAATCGTTGAAGAGAACGTCGTCTTAGAAAATTTGAAAGCTAGACAAGATATGAGACTTGTATTTGTGGATTTAACATACTCTTCATGTGAGTATGAAAATGGAGAGGAAGTAAAAGGGTACCATCTTGTATATGAACCAGAACCTAGCCATGCGTTTATTAAAGCAAGTACAGGTAAAAATTTGTTTGGATCGGATCACTATAAGTGGCCTCCAACTATAGCTGTTGAAAAACCGAAAAAAGGTAGCCGAAAAGATGATATATTCGATTTGTTTGACTGGGATAAAGAAAGTTTTACAAAAGTAGCTGAGACGGAAAATGATGATGAAATCAGGATGGAATTTGTTCCGAAAGAGGAATTACAGAAACAGAAAGAAGAAAAAAATCCATATTTAATGAATGAATTTTTTAAGAAGCATTTACCGATGTTAAAATATAATAATTTTGTTTGCATTATGATTGATAAATCTACGAATGAATTAACTGGCTTTATAAAATTGACAGACGATAAAGAAGTAAAGCAAATACTGTCTAGAGAGAAATGTTTACAAAAAGCACTTCAATTTTTAGAAGGAGTTATTCCAAATGTTACACAATATTTACGTCTTTGGGAAGAACGTGAAGAAGCGGAAGATGGAATTGAGAGGTTTTCCTTTTCAATATATGTAAATGACATTCATGTAGAGGGAAAAAATATTATGATCAACATTAATACAGAGAATGGTGCTGTGATGCATTATTCAGGAGAATCTAGCAACTTTATAAAAGAATTGCTTACATATGAAACAACACCAAAAGTAACAAAAGAAAAAGCGTTAGAAATATACAGAGGGGCCATGCGAGTTCATTTAGAATGGTTTTTGGAGAATGATGTAGAGGAAACAAGCTACGAACTACTGTATAAACAAACAACGGATGAAAATTATAAAGAACCCTTCGACCGTAGTCGAGAAATTCGTTATATTGATGCCGACACAGGGAAGAAAATTTGGAGTGAATATTAATAAAAGCCAATCGATACGTATCGATTGGCTTTTACTATGTTCGTAGAATCATTTATTAATTGCCGTTAAGTGGTTGCAGAATACCATCTTGAGCTTTTGACCACTCATATAAATTCCCATCTGAACCTACTGCGAAATTTAGAGCACGTTGATGTTCACCATCACCACGTGTGTATAAAACGTCATATAGCTTAATGCCATTTATTGTACCGATTAGTTGGTCTTCCGCTGAGACGTAATGAATGTCAGCTGATCGAGCTCCCATTCTTGTTTCTAGAACTTTTACAGCATCTTCACTTGTGAATGTAATAGTATCAGTTTGTTTATTTGGTTGCTTAGCTGGTTGTTGCTCTTTTTGTGTGTTTTTAGATTCTGCTTCAGGTTTTGTATTATTTTTAGCTGTTTCATTATTTTCATTTTTTTTGTTGTTTTCAGTAGTTGTGTTGTTTTCGGATTTTGTATTAGTTTTAGGTGTTGCGTTGTTCTCAGTCTTTGTATTGTTTTCAGTTTTTACATTGTCTGCATCTTTTTGGTTATCTTCAGTTGTTGTGCTATCTTTTGATGCGGCAGTATCCTGTTTAGTCGTCTCAGTTTTTGTGGGCGAAGTTTCTTGTCCACAAGCTGAAAGTAAGAAAAAAGATAGTGTGAGTACTACTAATTTTGTTATTTGTGAAGTAAAGTATCGCATGAAAACACCTCTTTCAAAATTTTGGAACTTTACATATTGTAATACATTGGAAAATTTATTCAAGGTATGAAAGACTTATTTCGTTCGACAAAAAGCCAAGGATTCCATATTTATATCGTACAGACACAAACAACCTTACGCCCACATACACATAGTAAAGACCACTATTTTGGCGGAGGTGAAAGGTTTGAGTCTATTCGCCGCAATTGGATATATGGTTCGAGAAGTGTTTGTCTTTGTTTCTTATGTAAAGAACAATGCGTTTCCGCAACCGTTATCATCAGACGATGAGAGAAAGTACTTAGAGTTAATGGAGCAAGGTGATGCTCAAGCGAGGAATTTGTTAATTGAACATAATTTACGGCTTGTAGCTCATATCGTTAAGAAGTTTGAAAACACAGGGGAAGATGCAGAAGATTTAATTTCAATTGGTACAATAGGGCTTATTAAAGCGATCGAGAGCTATTCGGCAGGAAAAGGCACAAAACTTGCGACGTATGCAGCACGCTGTATTGAAAATGAAATTTTGATGCATTTACGTGTACTAAAGAAAACGAAAAAGGACGTTTCACTTCATGACCCGATCGGGCAAGATAAAGAGGGGAATGAAATATCGCTTATTGATATATTAAAATCAGAGTCTGAAGATGTAATTGATATGATTCAGCTTAGTATGGAGTTAGAAAAGATTAAAGAGTATATCGATATTTTAGACGAACGGGAGAAAGAAGTAATCGTGAAGCGTTTTGGACTGGGGCTTGATAAAGAGAAAACGCAACGAGAGATCGCAAAGGCACTCGGTATCTCGAGAAGCTACGTATCAAGAATTGAAAAGCGTGCTTTAATGAAAATGTTCCATGAATTTGTAAGAGCAGAGAAAGAGAAAAAAGCGAAAGAATAATGTACATTGCAAGCAGCCATATTTTAAAATGGGCTGCTTTTCTTTTTGTAAATAAGGAAAGAAAAAGAGTTGTGTTCAGAAGAAATCCATGTTCACTGTTGAAAATGACGGATTCTATCTGTAATATTAGAGGGTGCTAAACAATTTAAGAATAATACCATACTTAGTTTTCCGCATGTATAATGAAACAGTTCTATATGATATGTGGAAATAAGAACCAATTTTACATATGATATAGAAGGAAAAGAAGGGGAAGCTAAAGTTATAGGCTGATTAGGAGGTTTCGCAATTTGCGACGTACATTATATCGACTTATGATCGAACTTACAAATGGTCGTTTTACTTCTTATATATTACGTAAATTTGCACAATCTCGTTTGAGCTCTATCATTATTCCATCGTATGCGAAAGTTTTTCAAATTAATCAAGATGAGATGGAAAAGGGTTTGAAGGAATATAGAACATTGCATGAATTATTTACGCGTAAGCTAAAAGAAGGAAAGCGTAGTGTTGATACAGGTGCATCGAGTATCGTTAGTCCTGTTGATGGTGTTTTTGCTGATCACGGTCCTATTGAGGACACAAAAACATTTGATATTAAAGGCAAGCGTTATTCGATCGTGGATATGCTAGGTAATGAAGAACGTGCAAAGCGATATGCAGGTGGTACATACATGGTTATTTATTTAAGCCCAAGTCATTATCATCGTATTCATAGCCCGCTTTCTGGTTCTGTGACTGAAAGGTTTGTACTTGGTAGAAAATCATATCCGGTAAATGCAGCTGGTATGGAATACGGGAAAGAGCCATTATCAAAAAATTATCGCTCTGTTACAGAAGTAAATAGTGACGGTGAACATATGGCGCTTGTAAAAGTAGGAGCTATGTTTGTTAATAGTATTGAGCTTTTGCATGAAAGAAGTACTGTTCAAAAAGGTGAAGAAATGGCATACTTTACATTTGGCTCAACAGTTGTGTTATTGTTTGAAAAAGATATGATAGAAGTAGTGCAGAATTTGAAGAGTGGGCAAGAGCTTCGTCTTGGTGAAAAAATTGCTACTCGATTGGCCCATAAGTAAAGAAAAGATTTTATAACTGTAAGCAAGAGTTATGGACAAAGATGCTTAATGATGAAATTCCCTAGATGGGAGTACTTGTTTATTCGAGAGCCATCGCAGGATGGCTCTTTTTACAAGTTAGCTCATTAAAATTTCACTTTATATGTAATCAAGACGATTTGACAAGCTTGTCCTCTAATGAGCGTCTAATCATTTCTTGTTTTATAAGTAAAATGAAGTCGGGATTTAATTTTAGTTCTTTTGCTTTATAATAAGACTCAGTGAGTAACTCAGTAGATAACTGTTCCATATGTTTTGTTTTCAAGGTGAGTCACCTCCTAATAATATAAGGATTGATTCGTTGTTGCATTTAATGTACCAAAAAAATATGACAGTCACAAACGGGTGGTTATCCACATACCTAGGTGGATAAAATGTGTATAGAATGTTAGTAAATTCCAAATTGACTGAAAAATTAATGTGGAAAATGTGTACAATTTTATCCACAGGTTATATATCGAAATATGTTGTCGAAAAATTTTTATGAAAACTCCTCAAAGAGGTGAAAGAAATTGAAGTTATTTTTACCAAATGAATATGTGAAAAATGTATATCATGTTCAACCAGAAGATTTGAAAAAACGTGGAATTAAAGGTGTTATTACTGATTTAGATAACACTTTAATTGAATGGGATCGTCCAAATGCAACGCCGCAACTTGAAGAATGGTTTTTGGAAATGAAAGAGCAAGGCATTCAAGTAACGGTCGTTTCAAATAATAATGAGCAACGTGTGAAAGACTTTGCTGATCCATTAGGTATTCCATTTATTCATAGTGCGCGTAAACCATTTGTTCGTGCATTTAAGCGTGCGATACAAGAGATGCATCTGCAACCAGATGAAGTTGTAGTAATTGGGGATCAGTTACTAACGGATGTGTTAGGTGGAAACCGAGTGGGACTTCATACAATTTTAGTTGTACCGGTAGCACAAACGGACGGATTAGTAACGCGCTTTAATCGAAAAATTGAACGAAGAATTATGAGAAATATGAAGAAAAAAGGTTTAATTAACTGGGAGGAATAAAGTTTGACTGAAACAATTAAATGTATTGGTTGCGGTGTAGAAATTCAAACAGAAGATAAAAACGAAGTGGGATATGCTCCTACCTCATCTTTAGAGAAAGAACAAGTAATTTGTCAACGCTGTTTTCGCTTGAAACATTACAACGAAATTCAAGATGTATCATTAACAGATGATGACTTCCTACGTATTCTAAATGGAATTGGAAAATCAGATGCGTTAGTAGTTAAGATTGTAGATATTTTTGATTTTAATGGTAGCTGGTTACCTGGCTTACATCGTTTCGTGGGCAATAATAAAGTATTACTTGTTGGAAATAAAGCTGATTTAATTCCTAAGTCAGTAAAACATGATAAAGTAAAGCATTGGATGCGCTATAGTGCAAAGCAGCTAGGATTAAAGCCAGAAGATGTCTTTTTAATTAGTGCAGCGAAGGGACAAGGAATTGCCGAGCTGGCAGATGCTATTGAGTATTACCGCGGCGGAAAAGATGTTTACGTTGTTGGATGTACAAATGTAGGAAAATCAACATTTATTAATCGTATGATTAAAGAATTTAGTGATGAGACTGAAAATGTAATTACAACATCTCATTTCCCAGGAACAACGCTTGATTTAATTGATATTCCGTTAGACGAAGAATCTTCTTTATATGATACGCCAGGTATTATTAATCACCATCAAATGGCTCATTATGTTGGAAAAGAAAGCTTAAAGCTTATTACACCAACAAAAGAAATTAAACCAATGGTGTTCCAATTAAATGAGGAACAAACGTTATTCTTTAGTGGATTGGCACGTTTTGATTATGTAAGTGGTGGTCGTCGTGCGTTTACTTGTCACTTCTCAAATCGTTTAACAATTCACCGTACAAAGCTTGAGAAAGCAGACGAATTGTATAAAAATCATGCTGGGGATTTACTAAGCCCGCCAACACCAGAAGAATTAGCGAATATGCCTGAACTAGTGAAATACGAGTTTAATATTCGTGAGCCGAAAACGGATGTTGTATTTTCTGGATTAGGATGGGTTACTGTGAACGAACCAGGAGCAAAAATTGTTGCACACGTACCAAAAGGAGTAAGTGTTTCATTGCGTAAATCTTTAATTTAATATGGAGAGGGATTTATGAAACAATTATATGGTGTAATCGGAAATCCAATTGGACATTCATTATCACCCGTTATGCATAACGATGCATTTGAACACTTGAATATGGATGCCCATTATCATGCATTTCTTGTTGAAGAGGAAGTGCTAGGGGAAGCAATAAGAGGTTTAAAAGCATTAGGTATTTCAGGATTTAATGTAACAACTCCGCACAAAGTTGCTATTATGGAGTATTTGGATGAGATTGATCCATTAGCGATGCAAATCGGTGCAGTAAATACAGTGGTTCATAAAGACGGGAAGTTGATTGGCTACAATACAGATGGAATTGGTTTTGTTCGAGCATTGCAATCCATTAGTAGTGAACCACTTCAAGGGAAACGTATTTTATTACTTGGCGCAGGTGGTGCTAGTCGAGCTATTTATTTTTCTCTTGCTGATATAGGTGTGAAAGAGATTGATGTAGCCAATCGCACAGTAGATAAGGCGGAAGAACTTATTGCTGCATGTAAGGCTCATGTTACTTCTGTTGCTTTATCGCTAGAAAAAGCAACAGAAGAACAAGAGAATTATGATATTATCATTCAGACGACAACAATAGGTATGCATCCATACGTCGAACATACGCCATTACAAATTTGTTCGTTAAAAAAAGGAACGATTGTATCAGATATAATTTATAATCCATTTGAAACGAAAATTTTATGTGAGGCAAAAGAGCAAGGTGCAATCATTCAAAATGGTATTGATATGTTTGTTTATCAAGGGGCACTTGCATTTGAAATGTGGACAGGACGCATACCAAATATTGATCGAATGAAACAATTAGTTATAAAAAAGCTTGGAGGCTAACATATATGTTAACAGGAAAACAAAAAAGATTTTTACGTGCACAAGCACATCATTTAACACCAATTTTTCAAGTAGGAAAAGGCGGCGTAAATGAGAATATGGTGAAACAAATTGGAGAAGCGTTAGAAGTTCGTGAACTATTTAAAGTGAGCGTATTACAAAACTGTGAATTTGATCGTCGTGAAGTTGCAGAAGAGCTTGCACAAGGTGCACGTGCTGAAATCGTTCAAGTAATTGGAAGCACAATTGTGTTATACAAAGAATCAAGAGAAAATAAACAAATTAAACTTCCTCGATAAAAAAGGTTAGCATGCGCTATTTTTATCGCTGATGCGTAATGATGTAGAGAGCGAAACCAATTGAACTTTTATTAACAGTGAGCTCTCTTCGGATAGGAATGAAGAGAGTTACTGTATGTAAAAGGAAGGGGCGTTTCTTTTGAGAAAAATTGGCATCATTGGCGGTACATTTGACCCGCCTCATTATGGGCATTTACTAATTGCAAATGAAGTGTATCACGCTTTGAATCTGGAGGAGGTATGGTTCTTACCAAACCAAATTCCACCGCATAAACAAGGACGAAATATTACAAGTGTAGAAAGTCGCTTACATATGTTAGAACTTGCGACTGAGGAAGAAACACACTTTTCTATTTGTTTAGAAGAGCTGAATAGGAAGGGCCCATCTTATACATATGACACTATGTTACAATTGACGAAGAAGTATCCGGATGTGCAGTTTCACTTTATTATTGGTGGAGATATGGTTGAGTATTTACCGAAGTGGTATAACATTGAAGCGTTACTAGATCTGGTTACGTTTGTTGGTGTTGCAAGACCTGGTTATACATTGCGTACGCCTTATAATATCACTACGGTGGAAATTCCGGAGTTTGCAGTTTCTTCATCTTTACTACGTGAGAGATATAAAGAGAAGAAAACATGTAAATATTTACTTCCTGAAAAAGTACAGGTATATATTGAGAGGAATGGGTTGTATGAATCGTGAGAATGCACTTCATATTGTCAAACAACAAATGCATGAAAAACGTTATATACACACAATTGGTGTAATGGAGACAGCGATTGAGCTCGCTAAATTATACGGTGTGGATGAGAAGAAAGCAGAAGTGGCAGCTATATTCCATGATTATGCGAAATGTAGAGCGATTTCAGAGATGGAAGAGATTATTAAATGTGAAGATTTGCCGAAAGATCTACTTTGTTATAACAAAGAGTTATGGCACGCACCTGTTGGGGCATACTTAGTAGAAAAAGAAGTAGGTATTACGGATCCTGAAATCCTGCAAGCTATTACATATCATACAAGTGGTCATGAGAAAATGACGATGTTAGATAAAGTGATTTATGTAGCTGATTACATTGAGCCTGGGCGAAAGTTTCCAGGGGTGGAAGAAGCTCGTAAACTCGCATATACGGATATAAATCAAGCTTTATTATTTGCGTTAAAGCGAACAATTCAATTTTTAATGGAAAAAGATCAAACGATTTATCCATTAACATTCCAAACATATAATGCAGTTATCAAGGAGGAAATTATTAAATGAAAGATAAAGATTTATTAGTATTAGCAGCGAAAGCAGCTGATGATAAGAGAGCAGAAGATATGGTTGTCCTAAATATGCAAGGTATTTCACCAATTGCAGATTATTTCATTATTTGTCACGGTAACTCAGATAAACAAGTGCAAGCAATTGCGCGTGAAATTAAAGCAAAAGCACACGAGTTCGAAATCGACGTACAACGTATGGAAGGTTTTGACGAAGCGCGCTGGGTATTAGTTGATCTTGGAGATGTAGTTGCTCATGTATTCCATAAGGATGAGCGTAATCACTATAATTTAGAGCGTCTATGGGGCGATGTGCCACGTGAAGATATTACAGACGAGCTAGACCAATGAAATATGAACAATTTGCATTGTTGTACGACGAACTAATGAATGATGTCCCTTATGAAAAATGGGTAGAATTCACAGAGGAAAGCCTGCAGCAAGCGGATATGAAAGAGGCAAAGATTCTTGACGTAGCATGCGGTACTGGTAATGTAACCCTTCCGCTCGTACAAAAGGGTTACGATTTAATCGGTGTCGATCTTTCAGAAGAAATGTTAACGGTCGCTCAGCAAAAATTAGGCGGAGAAGGATATTTTATTCCTTTTTACCAACAAGACATGCGAGAGCTTGATGTTCCGGGTGAGTTTGACTGTGTAACTATCTTTTGTGATTCATTAAATTATGTATTGCAAGAAGATGGAGTGCAAGAAACATTTCGAAGAGTGTTTCACCATTTACGTCAAGATGGTTTGTTTTTATTTGATGTACATTCTTTATATAAAATACATCATGTATTTCAAAATGAAACATACACAGTGAATGGAGAAGAAATATCTCTTATTTGGAATTGCTTCCCTGGTGAAGAATCAAATAGTGTAGAACATGATTTAACATTCTTTGTTCAAGACCCAGAAGAAGATGTGTACCATCGCTTTGACGAATGTCACGTGCAACGTGCATATCAGGTTGAAGAGTTAACGAAATGGCTTGAAGAAGCTGGTTTTACAGTGCTTCGCGTGACTGGTGACTTTGAGAGACTTGAAGTTACCGAACAAACAGAACGTATTTTCTTCATGGCGAAGAAAAACGGGTAAAACAAAAGCAACCGGGAAGGTTGCTTTTGTTTTGTAAAGAAGCTGTAATTTTTGTTCTAGAATAATAAGAAGATGGTATACGTGAAGTGTGAAAATACTAGTTTAAGTGAAAATGTAATGTAAAAAAGTAAGTATTTATAAAAAGGATTTGGAATGACGATGACGTATTTATTATGTGTGTTTATTGAATTGCTGATCAACGCATTTTAAATCTTCATCAAATTTCTCGTGTGTCCGCTCGATTAATTTATGAAACATATCTCCAACATGTTCTTCTAAAACACGAATACCTTCTCCTGTAACGCCGCCTTTCACACATACTTTTTCTTGTAAAGTAGGCAATGTGAAAATCCCTTTTTCAAGTAATTTCCCCATTCCAACGACCATTTCACTTACTAAAGTAGTGGCTTCTTCATGTGTAATATTTGTTTTATCTACAGCAGCGTTAATGAAACCTTGTAATAAATAACTAAAGAATGCAGGGCCGCAGCTTGCTATATCAGATGAAACGCGCGTTATATCTTCCTCTATTACAAGGGGAGTAGAAATTTTTTTGAATAGGCGAAATAGTTTTTGTTGCCACTCTTCAGAGCATTTACTTCCAAACGTAAATAGTGATGCGCCAGACAGGGCGCGGTTTGTAATGCTTGGAATAATACGGGCAACGTGGCAAGGTACAAGTGTCTCTAATTGTGATGGAGATATTGGACTTGTGATAGAAACTAAGCACTTTTCATCAGAAAAATGTTCGGCGTATTTTTGTAGGATCGGGTAGATATCTATCGGCTTTACGCAAATAAAAATAAGATGTGATCGTTCGATTACCTCATCAATAGTTTTGGCTATATGAACAGAAGGGTATTTTTCCTTTATATGATATGCTTTGGCGGGCGTTCGATTAATGATTGTAAGGCACGAAGGTTTGACAGCACGGGTTTCTAAAAATGCGTCGATTAGTATATTCCCCATGTTCCCTGTCCCTATAATTCCTATGTTCAATGTTTCATCCCTCCTTCGTAACAGCTTTCTCCTAAACAATATGAATGATGTTATAAATTTATGATTAGAGGTGAAAAATGATGTGGGATTTTCCAAAGAAATGGTTAGGATTAGTAGCTATTATTGGAACTGTACTTTTTCTTCTTTTCTGGAAAACGAACGAGCATACAGAACGATCAATCATTGTAACGGATGTTCAAGCGAAAGAGATGGAGAAAAAAAGTAAACCGAAAATATCGGATACAAAGCAGCAGAAAAAAATAATTGTAATTGATATGAAAGGGGCTGTTGTTAAAGAGGGAGTGTATGAAATGAAAGAAGGGGACCGGGTCAAGGATGCCATTGAGAAGGCAGGTGGTTTTTTGCCTGAGGCAGATAGGTTGAAGGTAAATTTAGCACAAATGGTACAAGACCAAATGATTCTTTACGTACCGAATAAAAGCGAACAAGTGCAAGGGGGAGCTGCTGTTTCAAAGGGAGAGGGGAAAGTTCAAATAAATGCAGCTTCTAAAGAACAACTTGAAAAAATTACAGGTATCGGCTCTCGGAAAGCAGAAAGTATTTTGAAATATCGAGAGGAGCATGGTCCATTTCAAAAAATAGAAGATTTGTTAGAGATTGATGGGATTGGTGCGAAGTCTTTGGAAAAAATAAAAGATCAAATTATTATTCCGTAAAAGATTGACGAAGTTTTTCTTCATTCGCTACACTACAAGTAGACAAAAAAGTAGGTGAAGAATATGGAACGAATTTCATGGGATCAATATTTTATGACGCAAAGCCATTTACTATCTTTACGTAGTACATGTACAAGGCTTGCAGTAGGAGCGACAATCGTTCGTGATAAACGAATTATTGCTGGTGGATATAATGGTTCAATTAAAGGTGGCGTACATTGTATAGATGACGGATGCTACGTTATTGATAATCATTGTGTTCGTACAATTCACGCAGAAATGAATGCTTTATTACAATGTGCAAAGTTTGGTGTGAAAACGGAGGAAGCGGAAATTTATGTTACGCATTTCCCTTGTTTACAATGCTGTAAGGCGATTATTCAAAGTGGTATTACAGCAGTTTATTATGCGCAGGATTATAAAAATCATCCATATGCCGTAGAGTTATTTGAAAAAGCGAATGTAACAGTGAAACACGTTCCGCTAGAATATAATATTGCAGCATTAGAGGATCAAAAGCGTCATATGGAGTTAAAAGAACTATTTGCATCTTTAGAAAAAGAAAACTTATCAATGGCAGAATTACAGCATGTATTCACGAAAGCAAAAATGATGCTATAAGGAGTGAGTATGAATTGCAAGGACAATGGGGCTATGTTGCAATCTCATTTATCATAGGGATTGCAATTGCCTTCTCCTCTTCGGTTTTATTGCTGATTTGTTGTCTTGTTCTATATGTTTTCTTTTGTTTGTATCGTACTTCGCGTAAAACCTTCCTTTATTGTATGATAGCGTGTTTTAGTGGCGCTATGTACACTATGTATATTCAAGGGCAAAACAAGCCTCTAGGAGAGTCCTACGAAGCTACAAGAGGAGTGATATACAATACACCTCTTATTAACGGGGATCGCCTATCATTTCAAGTTGAAGATCAGTATAAAAATATAGTGCAGTTAAGTTACAAAATTAAATCAACCTCGGAAAAGAAACAACTGCGACGATTACATGCAGGAGCATCATGTGTATTCGAAGGTGAGAGGAAAGAACCGCCAATAGCTCGGAATTTTCATGATTTTAATTATCGTGATTATTTGTATAAGCAAAATATTCATTTCATATTGGAAGCTACATATATTTCTGAATGCCATAAAACATCATTGTCACTCGTGCAATGGATCCTTCTTTTAAGGCAGCAAGCGATCTCGGGCGTTACAGAAATGTTTCCAGGGCAATCAGGTGCTTTTATGAATGCATTAGTATTTGGTGATAGACAACAAATGACATATGAAGTTGAAGAGCAATATCAGCAATTTGGTCTTGTACATTTGTTGGCGATTTCAGGATCGCATATCGTATTGTTAATGGTGATCGTGTATTTTATTTTGCTAAGAAGTGGTGTGACGAGGGAGGTAGCGACAGTATGTCTTATCTTCTGTATTCCTCTATATATGATTTTAGCAGGAGCGTCACCGTCTGTTATAAGAGCTTCTATAACAGGTGTTTTAATGTTGATTGCTTTTATGTGTTCTATTCGTTTATCTAGCTTAGATGCTTTAAGTGTAACAGCTATATGTATGCTTATATTTGATCCATATCTCGTGTTTAATATTGGTTTTCAGTTTTCTTTCGTTGGTAGTTTTGCTTTACTTTTATCTGCCCCGCTGTTACTAGAGAATAGTAATGGAGTAATCCGAAATTCTATTTATATTTCTTTTATTTCACAGCTCGTTAGTACTCCAATTTTGTTATATCACTTCGGTTATTTTTCTCCATATAGTATTTTTCTTAATATCCTATACGTTCCGTTTTTATCTCTCATTGTATTGCCGTGTAGTATTATCATTTTGGTATGTATACCGATCGTCCCATTTCTTGCAAAAGGACTTGCGAATGTACTATCAATAGGTTTGAATCTTTCTAATGATTTTTTAAGTGATTGTGAAAAATTGCCATTTATCCGTCTTAATTTCGGGCAAACACCTATACTTCTTGTAGCCCTATATTGCGTGAGTATTATTAGTATATTGATGGTTTGGGAAAGGCGAATGTCGAAGGGAATTATGTGTATAGCTTCAGGTATATTTCTGTTTATTAGTACATGTCATTATGTATATCCGTATTTTCGAGAAAGCGGAAGTGTTACATTTCTTGATGTTGGACAGGGAGATGCGATATTAATCCGTCTCCCGTACGATAAAGAGATTTACCTCATTGATACTGGTGGAACAATTCGTGTAAACAAAGAAGAATGGCAACTAAAAAAGCATGAATTTTCTGTCGGAAATGATATTTTGATTCCGTATTTACAAAAGGAAGGTATTAAAAAAATCGATAAATTAATCGTAACGCATGGCGATGCGGATCATATAGGTGCTGCGCAAGAGTTATTATCAAATATAACCGTAAAAGAAGTCGTATTTGGCCGAAAGGAACAAGATCCAGTATTAGAAAAAGTAGTAAAGAAACAGGCGTTAGAAAAGGAAGTGAAAATAAGAGAAGTGGGAGAAGGAGAGAGTTGGGGCGTAAATGAAGCGGAATTTTTCGTACTAGCTCCAACAGGAAAGGAAAGAAGTGAAAATAACGCTTCAATTGTAGTGTGGGCAAAGTTAGGAGGGATAACGTGGCTATTTACAGGTGATTTAGAAGAAGAAGGAGAGAAGTTTTTAGTAGCGGCGTATCCAGAGTTACGGGCGGATGTTTTAAAGGTTGCTCATCACGGGAGTAACACGTCGTCTATAGCCCCTTTTCTGAGCGTCGTACAGCCTAATATAGCGATTATTTCTGCCGGTGAGCGTAATAGGTATGGGCACCCTCATAAGGAAGTTATAGAGCGTTTTGAGAAGATGGGGATTGAAATATGGCGCACGGATAAGCAAGGTGCTATTTCCTATGTTTTTAAAGGGGAAAGGGGAACCTTTCGTAGCAAAATCACATATGATGAAACACATAATAGATAAAAAAGAAGACTGCCAGTAAGCAGCAGTCTTTAAGAACCGATAAATTTAATAACAGTTGCAATGATGAAAAGTGTTGCGAAAAAACCAAATGAGACGATAAATCCTACCCCTGAATCAATAGCGTCATTGCGTTTACTTTGAACATTTTGTTCAAAATCATTCATTTAGAATCCCTCCCCAACATTCCACTTTAGTATAAAATATTGTCAGAAAAAAATCTACAATTTCCATATGAAGAGAAATAGAGCGTTTTTACTACTTTTAGATCATGAAGTAACGTGAGTTTTTTGTTTCCAAGCATGTTAACAGTTGGCACTTATACTCGAATTTTTATTGTGAATAATAAAGGGAAGGTGATTACCGCACACCAATAAGAAACCCGGGGCTTATTGCGTGGCGTTTAATATAAATAAAGGGACGGGTTATACAGCCTGTTCCTTTGTACTTGTAAAACAAAAGCTAGGGCATTAGTATAAATATATATTGCCAAGTTAGGGAGTAGGAAAAAGTATGAGTGAGATACATAAAAAGATTAAAAAGAAGCAGTTTGTTCCGTTGTATTTACTGTATGGAACGGAAGCGTTTTTTATAAATGAAACGATAAAGCTTATTACAACAGAAGCGCTTGAAGAGGAAGATCGCGAGTTTAATGTTGTGACATATGATTTAGAAGAAGCGTATTTAGAAGATGTGGTTGAGGATGCACGTACACTTCCTTTTTTCGGAGAACGTAAAGTGATATTAATAAAATCACCACTATTTTTAACTTCACAAAAAGAAAAATTAGAGCAAAATATAAAAATTTTAGAAGAATATATTGGGGAGCCTTCTCCATTTTCTATTCTTGTTTTTGTTGCGCCTTACGAAAAACTTGATGAACGAAAAAAAATTACAAAACTATTAAAGAAAACAGCGGACGTAGTAGAAGCGAATGCGATGCAAGTGCAGGATGTTCAGAAGTGGATTGTTGCTCGTGCAGATGAAGTGCATGTACATATTGATAATGCAGCTGTTAGTTTATTGTTAGAGCTTGTGGGAAGTAATGTAACGATGTTGGCGAAGGAAATGGACAAGTTAACGTTATACGTCGGTATGGGCGGAGAGGTTACACCGAAACTCGTTGCAGAGCTTGTGCCAAAATCGGTTGAACAAAATGTGTTTGCTTTGACAGAAAAAGTGGTGAAAAAAGATATCGCGGGTGCGATGCAAATTTTGGATGGATTATTTACGCAGCAAGAGGAACCCATTAAACTGCTTGCATTATTAGTAAGTCAATTCCGCTTGCTCTATCAAGTGAAAGAGTTACAGCAACGTGGTTATGGACAAAATCAAATTGCGTCTCATATTGGTGTGCATCCATATCGTGTAAAGTTAGCGATGAATCAAACGAAGTTTTTCTCTTTTGAAGAATTAAAAAAAGTGATTATAGAATTAGCGGAAGCTGATTATAGTATGAAGACAGGAAAAATGGATAAGAAACTTGTGCTTGAGTTTTTCTTAATGCGGTTAAATCATATGTGATGAAACAAAAAAGTTCACGTGCTAAGCACGTGAACTTTTTGTATATAAAAAAACGATCCAAATGGATCGTTTTTTAAACGCCTTACGCGTTTACTTGTTTCGCTAAGCGAGATTTTTGACGAGCTGCAGCGTTTTGGTGGATAAGACCTTTACGAGCTGCTTTGTCAAGTTTTTTAGAAGCAGTTTTGAAAGCTTCTTTAGCATTTTCAAGATCGTTATTAGTAACTAAAGCTTCTACAGTTTTAACAGCAGAACGCATGTCAGACTTGATAGAAGCGTTATGTGAACGACGCTCTTCGCTAAGTTTAGCGCGTTTGATAGCAGATTTGATGTTTGCCATACTTTTCACCTCCCTGGTGCAATCGAATGACTCGATTCTTAACATAGAACAAGTGATATTCTATCAAACGGTGAAGAGAATTGCAATAGTATATCAATGAAATTTCACGTAAAGGAAAGAATGACCTTATATAACTTTGGGAAATCTAACGATATTTACTATGAATTACGGAGGAGATACGATGAAAGAACCATTAGATTTAAGTAAATATAGCGTTAGAACTGACCTTGCTGTAGAGGCTCATCAAATGTTGCAAGAGCGTCAAGAAGAGCAAAAAGGGATACAAGGAGTTATTGTAAAAGAGAGGGAAGAAGAAGGTGTTACTATTACGAAAGTAACGATTGATGAAGTTGCCTCTGAATCGATGGGAAAAAAACCTGGGAGTTATTTAACGCTTGAAGTGCAAGGTATACGTCAACAAGATACGGAACTGCAACAAAAAGTAGAGCGCATTTTTGCAAAAGAATTTTCTTATTTCTTAGAAGAAGTTGGCGTTACGAAAGAAGCGAGTTGTTTAATTGTTGGTCTTGGGAATTGGAATGTCACGCCAGATGCGCTTGGGCCGATAGTTGTAGAAAATGTATTGGTAACGAGACATTTGTTTCAATTGCAGCCTGAAAGTGTAGAAGAAGGGTTTAGACCTGTTAGTGCAATTCGGCCGGGGGTAATGGGGATTACAGGAATCGAAACGAGCGATGTCATTTATGGAATTATTGAGAAGACAAAGCCAGACTTTGTCATTGCAATTGATGCATTAGCTGCCCGTTCTATTGAACGAGTAAATAGTACGATACAAATTTCTGATACGGGAATTCATCCAGGGTCGGGTGTTGGGAATAAACGTAAGGAACTCAGTAAAGAAACATTGGGTATTCCTGTTATCGCGATTGGTGTTCCGACTGTGGTTGATGCAGTTTCGATTACAAGCGATACAATTGATTTTATTTTGAAACATTTTGGACGGGAGATGAAAGAAGGAAACAAACCTTCCCGTTCTTTGTTACCAGCTGGTTTTACATTTGGAGAAAAGAAAAAATTAACAGAAGAAGATATGCCGGATGAAAAGAGTCGGAATATGTTTTTAGGTGCTGTAGGTACACTGGAAGATGAAGAGAAGAGAAAATTAATTTATGAAGTGTTATCTCCTCTTGGCCATAATTTAATGGTGACTCCGAAAGAAGTGGATGCATTCATAGAAGATATGGCAAATGTAATAGCGAGTGGTTTAAATGCAGCCTTGCATCATCAAATTGACCAAGATAATACTGGAGCATATACACATTGATGGGAAGAGAAGATAATCGTTTAAGCCGCTTTTCGCTTTTATGTATATGTAGTGCGGCCTTATGCTTACTTATGATAATAGCAGGGGTGGCACTTGCTAATCATGGTTTGAAAAGTATGAAAGGTTATCAGCAAATGTCGTATGAACAAATCGCTCATATGACAGGAACAAAAGGTGAGGCTGCTGAATCAGAAATTTTGGAGGGTTCATTTTCCGCTACTGAAAAACAAAAACAATTAGAAAGTTTAAGAAGTTTTAATGTTGTAGAAGGGGTGGGTATGGCGATAGCAAGTGTTGCCTATGAAATAACAAGGTTTGGAACAGATATAGTTGTCGGGAAAGTAAAAGAAATTTTTAGTTAAGAGTCAAGCGGAGGACGGCTGTTTTACAGATTTGTAAGACAGCCGTTTTTTAATTTGAAAAAGGTTTGTCTCTTATGGTTTGTTCGCATAAGATATAGATAGAATGATTTGTATTGTAAGCAGCACGAGTTTTCATTGAATCTTTGCTGCTCTATTGATATAATCAGTGCTAGTGTATATTGGCGAGACTATTAGGAGTTGAGAACATAGATGAACAAAGAAGAAAGAGCAAAAAGACAGTCCAAAATCCGTAATTTCTCTATCATTGCTCATATTGACCACGGAAAATCAACGTTAGCAGACCGTATTTTAGAGAAAACAAACGCGTTAACACAACGTGAAATGAAGGCTCAATTGCTTGACTCTATGGATTTAGAGCGTGAGCGCGGTATTACAATTAAATTAAATGCAGTACAACTAACGTATAAAGCGAAAGACGGTGAAGAGTATATTCTTCACTTAATCGATACTCCAGGACACGTCGACTTTACGTACGAAGTATCTCGTAGTTTAGCGGCTTGTGAAGGTGCAATTCTTGTTGTCGATGCAGCGCAAGGTATTGAGGCGCAAACATTAGCGAACGTATACTTAGCGCTTGATAACAATTTAGAAATTTTACCGGTTATTAATAAAATCGACTTACCAAGTGCGGACCCAGAACGTGTACGTCAAGAGGTAGAAGATGTAATTGGTTTAGATGCATCGGAAGCTGTACTTGCTTCAGCGAAAGCTGGTATTGGTATTGAAGATATTTTAGAACAAATCGTTGAAAAGGTACCGGCTCCAACAGGTGATTCAGAAGAGCCTTTACAATGTATGATTTTCGATTCTTTATATGATCCATACCGCGGTGTAATTGCATATATCCGTGTTGTAAACGGAACGGTAAAAGTTGGCGATAAAGTACGTATGATGGCAACTGGAAAAGAATTTGAAGTAACAGAAGTAGGTGTGTTTACACCGAAAACAACGCAACGTGACGAATTAACAGTAGGTGATGTAGGTTTCTTAGCAGCATCGATTAAAAATGTGGGTGACACACGTGTTGGTGATACGATTACACACGCGAAACGTCAAGCTGCAGAGCCGTTAGCGGGTTATCGTAAATTAAACCCAATGGTATTCTGTGGTTTATATCCAATCGATTCTGCACGTTACAACGACTTACGTGATGCGTTAGAAAAATTAGAGTTAAACGATTCTGCTCTTGAGTTTGAACCAGAAACATCTCAAGCGCTAGGATTTGGTTTCCGTTGTGGTTTCTTAGGACTTCTTCACATGGAAATCATTCAAGAACGTATTGAACGTGAATTCAAAATTGACTTAATTACAACAGCGCCAAGTGTTATTTATAAAGTTTATTTAACGAGCGGTGAAGATGTTATTGTTGATAATCCATCTAATATGCCAGATCCACAGTCTATCGATCGTGTAGAAGAGCCGTTCGTGAAGGCTTCAATTATGGTTCCAAATGACTATGTTGGAGCTGTAATGGAAATTTGCCAAGGTAAACGTGGAACGTTTATTGATATGCAATATTTAGATGAAACACGTGTTACATTAACATATGAAATCCCGTTATCAGAAATCGTATATGATTTCTTCGATCAGTTGAAATCAAACACAAAAGGATATGCATCATTTGATTACGAGTTAATTGGCTACAAACCGTCGAAACTTGTGAAAATGGATATTCTTTTAAATAATGAACAAGTGGATGCTCTATCATTTATCGTACACCGTGATTCAGCGTATGACCGCGGTAAAGTGATTGTAGAAAAATTAAAAGATTTAATTCCAAGACAGCAGTTCGAAGTACCAATTCAAGCGACGATCGGAAACAAAGTTGTAGCGCGTTCTACAATTAAGGCGATGCGTAAAAACGTACTTGCGAAATGTTACGGTGGTGACATTTCTCGTAAACGTAAACTTCTTGATAAGCAAAAAGAAGGTAAAAAACGTATGAAGTCTGTTGGTTCTGTAGAAGTACCGCAAGAAGCGTTCATGGCTGTACTGAAAATGGATGACAATTAATAATTGATTGTTATTTCATGCGAATCGATATAAAAAAAGAAGTCGTTTATACGGCTTCTTTTTTATATCATTACTTTTTAGACAACGTAGCTTCTCTCATTTACAATGGTGAGAGAGCTTTTTAGTTCATATGGAGTTAGGAGTTTGTTAATGTCCGAAAATATTCGAAAAGATATTCACGAGAAAATACAAAATGGCAATTTTAATTGTGAAAAGGAATTGACGCTTTCTATTATTAGCGGAAAGTGGAAAGTTGTGATACTGTGGCATCTTGGTGTGGAAGGGCCTCATCGTTTTAGTGAATTACAACGATTATTCCCAAGCATTTCTCATAAAGTTTTGTCAAACCAATTAAAAGAGTTAATGGAAGATGGGATTGTTGACCGAACAGTATACCCAGAAATTCCTCCGCGAGTGGAGTATTATATGACGGAATTAGGCATGTCGCTTTTACCAATCGTTGAAATGATGTATGATTGGGGAAAAATGCGAATGGAGCAAATTCGTAATACGTTAGAGAAGTAAAGAAGCCTCCCAAGCGCGGAGGTTTTCTTTTTAGAAAGGTAGGAGTTATTTTTGGTGCAAGCTGCATATATTCATATTCCGTTTTGTCAGCATATTTGTCACTATTGTGATTTTAATAAAGTGTTTATTGAACGCCAGCCGGTCGATCAATATTTAGAGTATTTAGAGAAAGAAATAATAAATACAGTTCAAAAAGTACCGTTTGATAATATGAAAACGATTTTTGTTGGCGGGGGAACTCCGACAGCGTTAAATATGGAGCAGACAAAAAAGTTACTCGATATTATAAACCGTCGTTTACGTCCATTTGCCCCAAATTGTGAATTAACATTTGAAGCGAATCCGGGTGATTTACCGAAAGAGAAGTTAAATGTATTGCTAGAAGGTGGAGTAAACCGAATTAGTTTTGGTGTGCAAACATTTCGAGATGAATTGCTTGAGAAAATTGGACGTAAGCATACGAGGGAAGATGCGTTTGTAGCAATTAGAGAAGCGCAGGAAGTAGGCTTTAAAAATATAAATGTAGATATTATTTATGCTCTGCCAGGACAGACGATAGAAGATGTAAAAGAAACATTAGATATTGCCTTTACGCTTGGTGTGCAACATTTCTCGGCCTATTCATTAATTGTGGAACCGAAAACTGTGTTTTATAACTTGATGAATAAAGGGAAATTAAGACTTCCAGGTGAAGACCATGAAGCGAAAATGTACGAAATGGTAATGGATGAAATGGAGAAACACGGCTATACCCAGTATGAAATTAGCAATTTCTCAAAAGGTGATAATGAAAGTAGACATAATCTCACATACTGGAATAATGAAGAGTATTATGGATTTGGAGCTGGAGCACATAGTTATGTAAATGGAGAACGTATCCAAAATGTAGGACCGCTCAAGCAATATTTCAATAAAATCGATGAAACCGGATTTCCGTATTTAGATGTTCACGCGGTGACGGAGAAAGAAAAAATGGAAGAAGAGTTGTTCTTAGGACTTCGAAAAACAAAAGGTGTATCTAAAGTAGCGTTTCAAAAGAAATTTAATATGGAGATGGATCAAGTTTTCGCGAAGCAGCTGCAAAAAAATCAAGAACAAGGATTGCTTGAAGAGAAAGATGGATATGTTTGTTTAACGCGAAAAGGAAAATTATTAGGGAATGAAGTATTCCAATCATTTTTGATTGACTAATTAAATGTTCCATAAACGTGAAAAAGTTTCATTATTTCGTGACGTTTCCGTTGACAATTGAATGTCAATTTTGGTAAGTTATTAATAGATTTAGCACTCGAAGGCAAAGAGTGCTAACAGAGGTGATGAAGAGATGCTTACGGAACGTCAGCTCTTAATTTTACAAACAATTATTGATGACTTTATTGGATCAGCGCAACCTGTTGGGTCGAGGACGTTGGCTAAGAAAGATGAAATTACGTTTAGTTCAGCTACTATTCGAAATGAAATGGCTGATTTAGAGGAACTAGGATTTATTGAGAAAACGCATAGTTCTTCAGGACGTGTTCCTTCTGAAAAAGGATATCGTTTTTATGTAGACCATCTTTTAGCGCCGCAAAACTTACCGAACGATGAAATTGTACAAATTAAAGATTTATTTGCTGAAAGAATTTTTGAAGCAGAAAAGATTGCACAGCAATCGGCTCAAATTTTATCAGAGCTTACGAATTATACGGCCATTGTTCTTGGACCGAAGTTAAGCACAAATAAACTTAAAAACGTACAAATTGTACCGCTTGATCGTCAAACTGCAGTCGCTATTATTGTAACGGATACAGGGCATGTACAAAGCAAAACGATTACCGTTCCGGAATCTGTTGATTTATCAGATTTAGAAAAAATGGTTAATATTTTAAATGAAAAGCTGTCGGGCATACCAATGGCAGAACTGCATAACAAAATCTTGAAAGAGATTGTTACAGTTTTACGTGGGTATGTTCATAATTACGATAGTGCAATAAAAATGTTAGATGGTACATTTCAAGTTCCTTTATCGGAAAAGATATACTTTGGAGGAAAAGCAAATATGCTTTCGCAACCAGAGTTCCATGACATTCACAAAGTAAGATCCTTGCTGACGATGATTGATAATGAAGCTGAGTTTTATGACATTTTGCGTCATAAACAAGTAGGTATTCAAGTGAAAATTGGTAGGGAAAACTCTGCGACGGCCATGGAAGATTGTAGTTTAATTTCTGCAACGTATTCGATTGGAGAAGAACAGCTTGGAACAATTGCTATTTTAGGTCCGACAAGAATGCAATACTCTCGGGTAATTAGTTTGTTACAGTTATTTACGAGACAATTTACTGATGGACTTAAAAAGTAAATGAGAGTAATACATTCGCTCAAGTAATGAAATTTTCATTGCTGTGTGTAATATATAATGCTTAGGTAATTGTGTTCAGCATAATACCTAATACCTTTTAAGGAGGTGAATATTGTGGAAGAGCGTAACGAACAAGTGGTAGAAGAAGTAAAAGAAGCGCAAGTTGAAGAAGCTGTCACGACAGAAAACAGTGAAAAAACTGTAGAAGAAAAAAGTGAGGCTGCTCTTTTACAAGAAAAAGTAGATGAGTTACAAGCGAAACTAACGGAAACGGAAGGCCGCACATTACGTCTACAAGCTGATTTTGAAAATTATAAGCGTCGTGTCCAAATGGATAAACAGGCTGCTGAAAAATATAGAGCACAAAGTCTAGTTTCAGATATTTTGCCAGCTCTTGATAATTTTGAAAGAGCGATGCAAGTAGAAGCGACTGATGAGCAAACAAAATCCTTGTTACAAGGTATGGAAATGGTGCATCGTCAATTGCTAGAAGCGTTGACTAAAGAAGGTGTTGAAGCGATTGAAGCTGTTGGTAAACAGTTTGATCCTAATGAACACCAAGCAATTATGCAAGTGGAAGATAGTGAATTTGAATCAAACGCGGTAGTTGAAGAATTCCAAAAAGGTTATAAACTAAAAGACCGTGTGATTCGCCCATCAATGGTAAAAGTAAATCAATAAATTACATAAAAGTAGGAGGATTCGCCATGAGTAAAATTATCGGTATTGACTTAGGTACAACAAACTCTTGTGTAGCTGTTATGGAAGGTGGAGAACCAAAGGTTATCCCAAATCCAGAAGGAAACCGTACAACACCTTCTGTTGTAGCTTTCAAAAATGAAGAGCGTCAAGTTGGGGAAGTTGCAAAGCGTCAAGCAATTACAAACCCAAATACAATCATGTCTGTTAAACGTCATATGGGTACAGACTACAAAGTAGAAGTTGAAGGTAAAGATTATACACCTCAAGAAATTTCTGCAATCATTTTACAAAACTTAAAAGCTTCTGCTGAAGCATACTTAGGTGAAACAGTAACGAAAGCTGTTATTACAGTACCTGCATACTTCAACGATGCAGAACGTCAAGCAACAAAAGATGCTGGTCGTATCGCTGGTTTAGAAGTTGAGCGTATCATTAACGAACCAACAGCAGCAGCGCTTGCTTACGGTTTAGAAAAACAAGATGAAGAGCAAAAAATCTTAGTATATGACTTAGGTGGCGGTACATTTGACGTATCTATCCTTGAGTTAGCAGATGGAACATTCGAAGTTATTTCAACTGCTGGTGACAACCGTCTTGGTGGAGATGACTTTGACCAAGTTATTATTGACCACTTAGTAGCTGAGTTCAAAAAAGAAAATAACATTGATTTAAGCCAAGATAAAATGGCACTTCAACGTTTGAAAGATGCAGCTGAAAAAGCGAAAAAAGATCTTTCTGGCGTAACACAAACACAAATTTCATTACCATTCATTAGTGCTGGAGCTGCTGGTCCATTACACTTAGAATTAACGTTAACAAGAGCGAAATTCGAAGAGATTTCAGCAGGTCTTGTTGAAAGAACGTTAGAGCCAACTCGTCGTGCATTAAAAGACGCTGGTTTTGCTCCAAGCGAATTAGATAAAGTTATCCTTGTTGGTGGATCTACTCGTATCCCAGCTGTACAAGAAGCTATTAAACGTGAAACTGGTAAAGAACCATATAAAGGTGTAAACCCTGATGAAGTTGTAGCATTAGGTGCTGCAGTTCAAGGTGGCGTACTTACTGGTGATGTAGAAGGCGTACTATTATTAGACGTAACTCCACTTTCTTTAGGTATTGAAACTATGGGTGGTGTGTTCACGAAATTAATTGAACGTAACACTACAATTCCAACAAGTAAGTCACAAGTATTCTCAACAGCTGCTGATAACCAACCAGCAGTAGATATTCACGTATTACAAGGTGAGCGTCCAATGTCAGCTGACAACAAAACGTTAGGTCGTTTCCAATTAACAGACCTTCCGCCAGCACCACGTGGTATTCCACAAATCGAAGTAACATTCGATATTGATGCGAACGGTATCGTTAATGTACGTGCAAAAGACTTAGGAACAAGCAAAGAGCAAACTATTACAATCCAATCTTCTTCAGGTCTTTCTGATGAAGAAGTAGATCGTATGGTACAAGAAGCAGAAGCGAATGCTGACGCTGACCAAAAACGTAAGGAAGAAGTTGAACTTCGTAACGAAGCTGACCAACTTGTATTCCAAACGGATAAAGTTGTAAAAGATCTAGAAGGTAAAGTGGATGCGGCTGAAGTTGCAAAAGCAACAGAAGCGAAAGAAGCCTTACAAGCTGCGATCGAGAAGAACGAGCTTGAGGAAATCCGTGCGAAAAAAGACGCTTTACAAGAAATCGTACAACAATTAACTGTTAAATTATACGAGCAAGCTCAAGCAGCTGCAGGGCAAGCAGAAGGTGCACAAGGAGCACAAGATGCTGGCGCGAAGAAAGATAATGTAGTAGACGCTGAGTTTGAAGAAGTAAAAGAAGATAAGTAATATAAATAAGTAAGATGACAAAAAGTCAAAGTCAAGCGTGCCTTGGCTTTGGCTTTTTTCACGAATGAAAAGAAAAGTGTGAGGTTCTTAAGTTTTTTACTTTGCATACTGTAAGTGAGGAAACTTTGTTGCAAAGCACTTTCTTTCGGTGTTAAAATTACGTTTATGTGAAAGATTCGGGGGTTGTAAATTTATGAGTAAACGAGACTATTATGAGGTCCTTGGACTTAGCCAGGGTGCTTCAAAAGATGAAATAAAAAAAGCGTATCGTCGTTTGGCTAAAAAATACCATCCAGACGTAAGTAAAGAAGAAAATGCAATTGAAAAGTTTAAAGAAGTACAAGAAGCCTACGAAGTATTAAGCGACGATCAAAAGCGCGCACAATATGATCAATTTGGTCATGCTGGTGCAAATCAAGGTTTCGGTGGCTTTGGCGGCGGAGGAGACTTCGGCGGTGGCTTCGGTTTCGAAGATATCTTTAGTTCATTCTTTGGCGGCGGCGGTGGTAGACGTCGTGATCCAAATGCTCCGCGTCAAGGTGCTGACTTACAATATCAAGTTACTTTAGAGTTTGAGGAAGCTATTTTTGGTAAAGAATTAAATGTTGAGATTCCGGTAGAAGATCCATGTGATACTTGCAAAGGTAGCGGAGCGAAACCAGGAACTTCAAAAGAAACATGTAAACATTGTTCGGGATCAGGGCAAGTAAGTGTAGAACAAAATACACCATTTGGTCGTATCGTAAACCGTCAAGCTTGTGGTCATTGTTCAGGAACTGGTCAAATGATTAAAGAAAAATGTACGACATGTCACGGTTCTGGTAAAGTACGTAAACGTAAAAAAATCAACGTTAAGATTCCAGCGGGTATCGATAATGGTCAACAAATTCGTGTATCTGGAAAAGGTGAAGCGGGCGTAAATGGCGGACCGGCAGGAGATTTATATGTTGTTGTTCATGTAAGAAATCATGAATTCTTTGAGCGTGAAGGAGATCATATTATTTGTGAAATGCCACTAACATTTGCGCAAATGGCACTTGGTGCTGAAGTGGAAGTTCCTACTGTTCATGGGAAAGTGAAGCTGAAAATTCCAGCAGGAACACAAACAGGAACAGAATTCCGCTTAAAAGGAAAAGGTGCCCCGAACGTACGTGGATACGGTCAAGGAGATCAATATGTAGTCGTTCGTGTTGTTGTACCGACGAAATTAACTTCACATCAAAAAGAGTTATTACGTGAATTTGCGGGACAAGAAGAGCAGGATGATAGTTTATTTGGAAAGCTTAAACGTGCTTTCAAAGGGGAATAATGGAAATAAAAAATGGAGTTGGTAAATTGTGAAATGGTCAGAAGTTAGTATTCATACAACAGAAGAAGCAGTAGAAGCTGTCTCTCATATTTTACATGAAGCTGGTGCTAGTGGAGTTGCGATTGAGGATCCAGCGGAGTTGACGAAAGAGCGCGAGCAACAATATGGTGAAATTTATGCATTGAACCCAGATGAATATCCGGCGGAAGGTGTATTAATAAAAGCATATTTCCCACAAACGGATTCTTTACAGGAAACGATTGCGGGTGTAAAATCATCTATTGATATGCTTCCATCTTACGACATCGAAATTGGTACTGGAAATATTACCGTTAACGAAGTCAATGAAGAAGATTGGGCTACTGCTTGGAAAAAATATTACCATCCAGTACGAATTTCTGACACATTCACAATTGTGCCGACGTGGGAAGAGTATACACCAGCTTCTCCGGAAGAAAAAATTATTGAATTAGATCCAGGTATGGCCTTTGGGACAGGGACTCATCCGACAACAACGATGTGTATTCGTGCTTTAGAAAAAACAGTTCAGCCAGGTGATACTATCATTGATGTAGGAACAGGTTCTGGTGTACTTAGTATTGCAGCGGCAAAATTAGGTGCGTCTTCTGTTCAAGCGTATGATTTAGATCCAGTTGCAGTGGAAAGTGCAGAAATGAATGTACGTTTGAATAAAACAGATGATATCGTGTCTGTTGGGCAAAATAGTCTTTTAGAAGGTATTGAAGGTCCTGTTGATTTAATCGTAGCTAACCTATTAGCAGAAATTATTCTTTTATTCCCTGAGGATGCAGCGAGAGTTGTGAAGTCGGGTGGATTATTTATTACATCGGGCATTATTGCAGCGAAGGAAAAGTTAATTTCTGAAGCGCTAGAAAAAGCTGGATTTACAATTGAAGAAGTATTACGAATGGAAGATTGGGTAGCAATTATTGCACGAAATGCGTAATATAGATTTTAGTTTATAATGAAAAGGGGAGTCTCTCACTATAAGGTGAGGGACTTGCCGTTTGTTATATGAAAAAATGATAATGTTTCGTTCTTTTCGTAAGTGTTGACTTACGAAAGGAACGAAACTCTACTAAGGTGATTATATGCAACGTTATTTTGTAGAAGAGAAATATGTAAATGAGACAAGTATTCGCATTGTAGGTGATGACGTACATCATATCGCAAGAGTGATGCGTATGTCAGCTGGTGATCACATTTATTGCTGTGTAAGCGGAAAAACAGCAGTATGTTCAATTGATGAAATTACCAGTGAATTTATTAATACGGCTATTGTAGAATGGGTAGAGGCGTCAAGTGAACTTCCTGTTTTCGTGACGATTGCAAGTGGACTGCCGAAAGGAGACAAGCTAGAGTTAATTTTCCAAAAAGGAACTGAGCTTGGGGCAGCCGCATTTTTACCATTTCAAGCATCTCGCTCTATCGTAAAATGGGATGCGAAAAAAGCTGATAAAAAAGTTGAGCGTTTAAGAAAAATTGTGAAAGAAGCTGCGGAACAATCACATAGAAGTGAAGTTCCAGAAGTACATGCTCCGGCATCGTTTAAACAATTGCTTTCAATGAGTGGTGAGTATGATGTTTGTCTTGTTGCTTACGAAGAGGAAGCAAAACAAGGCGAGAAATCTAACTTTGCGAGAGCTTTAACGACGATGAAACCAGGTCAAAATCTATTGATTGTATTTGGCCCAGAAGGCGGTTTAGCTGAGGAAGAGATTACAACGCTTCGTGAACATAAATTTGTACCATGTAGTTTAGGACCAAGAATTTTAAGAACAGAAACGGCGCCGTTATACGCGTTAAGTGCTGCTTCGTATCATTTTGAATTGATGGGGTGATGATCAATGTCAACTGTTGCGTTCCATACGTTAGGTTGTAAAGTAAACCACTATGAAACAGAAGCCATTTGGCAATTGTTTAAACAAGGTGGATATGAAAGAACTGAATATGAAAAGAAATCTGATGTATACGTTATTAATACGTGTACAGTAACGAATACGGGAGATAAGAAAAGTCGTCAAGTTATTAGACGTGCTGTTCGTCAAAACCCGGATGCGGTTATTTGTGTAACAGGATGTTATGCACAAACATCTCCAGCGGAAATTATGGCGATTCCAGGTGTAGATATTGTAGTTGGTACACAAGATCGTGAAAAGATGTTAGGATACATCGAAGAATTCCGTAAAGAGCGTCAGCCAATTAATGCTGTCCGCAACATTATGAAAACACGTGTATACGAAGAGCTGGATGTACCTTACTTCACGGATCGTACACGTGCATCTTTAAAAATACAAGAAGGTTGTAATAATTTCTGTACATTCTGTATTATTCCTTGGGCGCGTGGTTTAATGCGTTCTCGTGATGGGAAAGAAGTTATTAAACAAGCGCAGCAATTAGTAGATGCAGGCTATAAAGAAATCGTATTAACAGGTATTCATACAGGTGGGTACGGTGAAGATATTAAAGATTATAACTTAGCTGGATTACTTCGTGATATGGAAGCGGAAGTAGGCGGATTAAAACGTCTTCGTATTTCTTCTATTGAAGCTAGTCAGATTTCAGATGAAGTAATTGAAGTGTTAGATAAGTCTGAAGTAGTTGTACGTCACTTACACATTCCATTGCAATCTGGATCTAATACTGTATTAAAGCGTATGCGTCGTAAGTATACGATGGAATTTTTCCAAGAACGTTTAGATCGTTTGAAAGAAGCATTGCCAGGCCTTGCGATTACATCGGACGTAATTGTTGGTTTCCCAGGTGAAACAGAAGAAGAATTCATGGAAACATACAATTTCATTAAAGAGAATCGTTTCTCTGAGTTACACGTATTCCCTTACTCAAAGCGTACAGGAACACCTGCAGCGCGTATGGAAGATCAAGTTCCTGAAGATGTGAAGAATGATCGTGTTCATCGTTTAATTGAACTATCTAACCAATTAGCGAAAGAGTATGCGTCACAGTTTGAAGGTGAAGTGCTTGAAATCATTCCGGAAGAGCAATTTAAAGAGGGCGACCGTGAAGGGTTATATGTAGGCTATACGGATAACTACTTGAAAATTGTATTTGAAGGATCAGAAGAATTAATTGGTAAGCTAGTGAAAGTGAAAATTACGAAAGCTGGTTATCCATATAACGAAGCGCAATTTGTTCGTGTTCTTGAAGATGATGTAAAAAAAGAATCAGCAAGCGCATAAAATGAAACTTTAATCAGTGAGGGGTTCATCCCCACTGATTATCAGCCCGGCCTTCACCTAAGTTCTTTGCTTTCGCTGAATTTTGAGGTGGGGGTCTTACTGCCCGGCAAATAGCGGGATAAAAAAAGCATGCAAACGGAAACGATTTGCATGCTTTCTTTTTTTCGTAGAGAAGTTAAGTACGTCGAATGAGTAGTTATTTAATGCTTTCTTGTATTAAAAAAGGTGTAATGATAAAAATATAGTTGTCTTCAGGGCAAAAGGATAATAGCTATCTGCATAGCTTTTGAACAGGGAAGGGCATCTATTCTTCTTTTATTCTGCCAAATAGTTGACCTGAAGTGATAAAATGTATTATAATCGTAAAAGACATGCTGAAGAAGGGTTTCTTTTTGCATGCTGAAATTAGTATGTAAGTGTGATGTTTCGGAGGGAGGGAAAGAGAATGTCAAAAACAGTCGTTCGTAAAAACGAGTCTTTGGAGGATGCACTTCGCCGTTTTAAAAGATCGGTTTCTAAAACTGGTACACTTGCTGAAGCAAGAAAGCGCGAGTTTTATGAAAAGCCAAGTGTAAAACGTAAGAAGAAATCTGAAGCGGCAAGAAAGCGTAAATTCTAAGAGAGGGTGTAAGTTATGAGTCTTCTCGGTCGTTTAAACGATGATATGAAACAAGCGATGAAGAATAAACAAAAAGAAAAATTAACCGTTATTCGTATGGTTAAGGCTGCTTTACAAAATGAAGGTATTAAACTGCAACATACTCTTACTGAAGAAGAGGAATTAACAGTTTTAGCTCGTGAAGTAAAACAGTATAAGGACTCCCTCCTTGAATTTAAAAAAGCTGGTCGTGAAGACCTTGTTAATAAACTGCAAAGTGAAATTCAGATTTTAAGCGCATATTTGCCGGAGCAATTAACAGAAGAAGAACTAGCGAATGTAATTAAGCAAGTTATTTCTGAAGTTGGTGCGACTTCTAAAGCGGATATGGGTAAAGTGATGACTGCTGTTATGCCGAAAGTAAAAGGTAAAACAGACGGATCACTTGTGAATAAGCTGGTTATCCAGCTATTAGCATAAAAAAACGTCTCATTTCGTATGAGACGTTTTTTTTATGCTTTTTTTCAGTTTGGACGTGATATTACAAGCTCTTTTTTCATACATATGGGATGAGAGGGGGTCTTTTGAGATGAAAAAATTAGAACAAATGAAGAATTGGTTAACGAAGCAAATAGACCTGCCAGTGGATGTACTAATGGATCTACCTCGGATTACGCTTGTTGGGCAAGTGCATATCTATATAGAAAATCATCGGGGTTTATTAGTGTTTTCAGATAAAGAAGTAAGATTGTTGTTAAAGCACGGTCAATTATTAATTAAGGGGCAATCCTTTATTATTAAAACAATCCTTCCGGAAGAACTTTTGCTTGAAGGAATAATTGAGCAAGTGACGTTTTTAGAAAACGAAAAAAAAGAGGAGTGAGGGAAACTTCCATATGTGAAGTTTTTCTTCGTTATTTTCGTGATTCGACCTTACTATTCAGTTTATCTCGCTATTTATGGGCGGTAGAACTCTTTATTTCATTTTCGTACGAGCTATTTTGCTAATTGAAGAGAAAAGTAGTGTGTATACTTTTGGAAAGGTAGTGGAGAGAGTAGATGAAAAATAAATGGTTTATAAAGTGGCTTGGATATGTAAAAGTACGAATTGAAGGTAGAGGAGCGGAACGGTTCGTTAACGAATGTGTGCGTAGAAAATTATTAGTTTGGGATGTTAAGAAGGTTGCTGATGAAACGTTAGTTTTTTGTATGTTATTACGAGATGTGAAGAAAATAAAACCAATTTATAGAAAAAATGAATGTAAACTATATTTTATTGGGCGTTACGGTTTTCCTTTTTTGAATAAGCGTTTAATTAAAAATAGTGGATTCTTAATTGGTTTTTTAATTTTCTTTTTTGGCATGATTGCATTATCAAATATGGTTTGGAAAATTGAAATTACAGGAGCGAAACCTGAAACGGAATATATATTGATGAAAGAATTGGACAAAATGGGTATTAAAAAAGGGAAATTACAATTCCAAATGCCTAATGTAGAAGATGTACAACGTCATTTGACAGACAATATTAATGCGATTACTTGGGCGGGACTAGAAATAAGAGGAACGACGTACCATTTTAAAATTGTTGAAAAAAACGAGCCGAAAAAAGAAAAGGAACAAAGGCCACAAAATTTAGTAGCAAAAAAAGAAGCGATTGTGACAAAAACATTTGTTGAAGTAGGAAAACCAGTTGTCTTGAAAAATGACCATGTCGAAAAAGGACAGCTTCTCGTATCAGGGATATACGGTAATGAGGAGAGTCCGATGATTGTTTCGGCGAAAGGTATTGTATATGGAGAAACGTGGTACACATCTGAGGTGAATGTGCCACTAAAGACGCAATTTCAAGTATATACTGGCAATGCATATAATGAACATTACCTTACATTTGGGAGTGCAAAAATAAAAATATGGGGATTTCAACATGATAAGTATAAACGCTCTCGTACTGAAAGTGTAAAACACGATGTGAAACTATTTGGTTTTACACTGCCGATCGCTTACGAAAAAGATATCGTGCGAGAAGAGGAAGAAGCGAATCGGGAATATACAGAAAAACAGGCAATGAAAGTAGCGAAAGAGATGGCTGAAAAAGAACTAAAGAAAAAATTGGATGAACATGCTATGATTGTAAGTGATAAGATTTTGAGTAAAGAGGTTGAGGCGGATCAACTAAAAGTCACATTGCATTATACTGTGATTGAAAATATTGCAGAGCCACAACCAATATCCGAATCCGATATTCAAGGAGACTGAGTAATGGCAGAACAATTAGTAGAAATGAACCAACAATTGGAAAATACTAACGAAGCAATCGCTCTTTTTGGAGTCAATGATGCTCATTTGAAAGTAATTGAACGGGAACTGAATGTATCGATTGTAACTAGAGGTGAAACTGTTCATGCATCTGGAGCAGTTGAAACTGTGACACTCGTAGAAAAAATCTTACAGCAATTACTTGTTGTTATTCGAAAAGGTGTATCAATTACAGAAAGAGATGTTGCGTATGCAATTCAGCTCGCACAACAAGGGAAAATCGCTCAATTTGAAGAGTTATATGAAGAAGAAATCTTTAAAACGGCAAAAGGTAAATCCATTCGTGTAAAAACAATGGGGCAAAGAAGATATATTCATGCAATGAAGAAGAATGATATTGTATTTGGAATAGGACCTGCTGGGACTGGTAAAACATACTTAGCTGTAGTAATGGCTGTGAGAGCTTTAAAACAAGGGTATGTAAAGAAAATTATTTTAACGAGACCGGCTGTAGAAGCTGGAGAAAGTTTAGGCTTTTTACCAGGAGATTTGAAAGAGAAGGTAGATCCGTATTTGCGTCCATTGTATGATGCGTTGCACGATATTCTTGGACAAGAATATACGCAACGTATGATGGAGCGAGGTGTAATTGAAATCGCGCCTCTTGCTTATATGAGAGGGCGTACGCTCGATGATTCATTTGTTATTTTAGATGAAGCGCAAAATACAACGGGTGCACAAATAAAAATGTTTTTAACAAGGTTGGGTTTTAGTTCTAAAATGGTTATTACAGGGGACCCTTCACAAGTAGACTTACCAAAAGGGGTAAAATCAGGGCTTTCGCTAGCTTCTAACATTTTATCTGGTGTATCAGGTCTTTCATTCATTACATTAGAACAAACGGACGTTGTGAGGCATCCGCTGGTGCAACGTATTATTGAGGCATATGATAAAATGGAATGATCCTATTTGTCAGGATCATTTCTTTTTGTATGAAGGTTGGCGAACGGCATATTTTTTACTATCATAAAAGATAAGAGAAATAAACTATAGGTACTGGTGTATCAAAATGTTACCTAAAAGTATCGTTGGCTAGAAGAAATGAAAGCTATAAATAGTTTCACTTTATTTCTGGAGAGGAGAAGGTATTGAAATCATGTTAAGATCTGAAGAAATTTCTAAGTGGTTTCGTAATTTACAACATTCGAAAAAACTAAGTTGGATTTCTTACGTTTTATTAGGAGCGGTGCTGTTTTTTGCACTTATGAATAATGTAAAACCAGAGCAATTAGATGTTGATATGTATTCTATTGCGAAAAAAACAATTCATTCTCCTATTAAAATTGAAGATAAGGTTATAACGGATAGAAAAAAACAAGAGGCCGCTCAAAAAGTTGGGGATCAATATACATATAGAAGTGAATATAAACAAAATAGAGTAGATATTGTAAATGATGTTTTTGCTAAGGTAAATGAAGTAATTCAAGAGATGAAAGCTGCTGGACCTGAAGAGCAAAAAAAGATGACCGATGCAAATAAATTAGAAAAGTTGAAGAAGAAGTTGCCATCTAATTTAACAAAGGAACTATCTGATGAGAATTTATTATACTTTATTAATGCAGAACCGGATCAATTAGAATTAGCAAAGAACGCGGCTTTAACGTCTGTTAGTGTTATTATGGGTGGAAATATTAAAATGTCCGAAGAAATAGCAGCAAAAGAGCGATTTGTTAATGAAATGAAAAGCCTCAATGTGAATAGCGGATTGAAGGAAGCTGTGAATGCGCTAGGATCATATGCGATTACAGCAAATTATTTTTATGATCCGGCTGTAACGAAAGAGAAGAAGAAAGCGGAAGAAGATTTAGTTCCACCTGTTTATATTCTTCAAGGACAAGTTATTGTTAGAGAAGGTGAAACAATTTCAAGTGATATGTATAATCAGTTGAAATTAGTCGGTTTATTAGAGAAAGGTAATAGTTTTCAGCCTTATGTTGGATTAGCAGTGCTTATTGGTGTGTTACTGTACTTTATGCATAAGCAATTTGAAGTGTTTTTACAGCGAAAAAGAGAAGATAGACCGTATATTTTGGCGTATATTACAATTTTGTCTATCACGATTGTTTTAATGAAAACGATTAGTTTGTTTCAAAAGCTTGAATATGCAGGAATTGCGTATGTTGTCCCAGTTGCGATGGGAACAATACTTGTAAAACTAATGATTGGCGATCGGTTTGTATTTTTAACAAGTATGATTTTTTCTGTGTGCGGAAGTATTATGTTTAATGAAGGGGTAACAAGTACACTGAATTATAGTGTAGGTATTTATGTGTTATTAAGTTCATTATCAGTAAGCATTTTCTTACGAGAAAAAAATCGTCGTACGATGATTTTGCAAGCTGGTATACTCGTTTCTATCTTAAATGTAGTCGTCTTAGCCGCGTTATTATTATTACGTAATGGGAATTTTTCACCTCTTGAAATTGGAACGCAATTATTGATGGCTTCCGTTTCAGGAATTATCTCATCCGTTTTGGCTATGGGGATATTACCATATTTAGAGAGTGGACTTGGAATTGTATCAAGCATGAAGCTTATGGAACTATCAAGTCCGAATCATCCGCTTTTGCGTAGAATTCTGTTAGAAGCGCCAGGAACGTATCACCACAGTGTAATGGTAGCGAATCTTTCTGAGGCGGCTTGTGAAGCGGTTGGAGCAAATGGTGTATTAGCACGTGTAGGGGCGTATTATCATGATGTAGGAAAAACAGTACAACCGCAATTCTTTATTGAAAACCAGATGGGAATTGAAAATCCACATGATAAATTAGACCCTGTGACGAGTAAAGATATTATCATTGCTCATGTAACAGATGGGGTCAGAATGCTCGAAGAATACCATATTCCGCAAGAAATTATCGATATTGCTGGACAACACCATGGTACAACATTACTTAAATATTTTTATTATAAGGCGATTAAAGAAGATAAAGAAAAATATACAGAAGAGATGTTCCGTTACCCGGGATCAAAAGCAACTTCTAAAGAGTCGGCAATTGTTGGTATTGCTGATAGTGTTGAGGCGGCGGTACGTTCTATGAATCACCCAACGCCAGATCAAATTAATAATTTAGTACAAAGTATTATTAAAGATCGTCTGCAAGATGGGCAATTTAGTGAATGTGATTTGACGTTTAAGGAACTACAAATCGTTGGAAAAACGTTATGTGAAACGTTAAATGGTATTTTCCATTCGCGTATTACATATCCGGAACCACCGGAAGAGAAGGAGAAAGAATGAGTTTATTAATTGATTTCATTGATGAAACAGAAGAAGTGAAAGAAGAATATGTGAATTTAATTCGTGAGATATTAGAAAAAGCAGCTCAAATGGAAAAAATAGAGGATGGTGCGGAGTTATCAGTGACATTTGTAGATAACGAACGCATTCGCGAGATTAATCGTGATTACCGAGATAAGGATCAGCCTACTGATGTCATTTCCTTTGCTATGGAAGAAATGGGAGAAGGAGAAATGGAAATTGTAGGTGCAGAGATGCCTCGTATGTTAGGTGACCTTATTATTTCTATTCCGAGAGCGAAAGAACAAGCTGAAGAGTATGGACATTCTTTTGATCGTGAACTTGGCTTTTTAGCGTTACATGGCTTTTTACATTTACTTGGTTATGACCACATGACAGAAGAGGATGAAAAAGAAATGTTTGGAAGACAAAAAGAAATTTTAGAGGCATTTGGATTAGGTCGATGAAAAAAGGAAAACTTATAAATAGTTTTGGATATGCTATAGCAGGTATATTCTTTTGTCTTCGTCATGAACGAAATATGAAAATTCATTATTTAGCCGCAGTCATTGTTATATGCTGCGGCTTTTATTTCCAAATTATGAAAGTAGAGTGGATGGTATTACTTATTGTAATAGGGATCGTAATGAGTTTAGAGATGGTAAATACGGCTGTGGAAAAAACAGTAGATTTAGCGACTACCGATATACATCCATTTGCGAAAATTGCAAAGGATGTCGCAGCCGGAGCGGTTTTATTGTTTGCGATAATAGCCGTTATAATTGGTGCTATTATCTTTTTGCCGTATATGGTATAGTTGCATTCCAAAGCTTTTATTAAGCTTTGAAAGTGCCGTGAAGGCCTTTAATAAGAGAGTGTATCTATTCACAGCTGTGGACAGGAAGGATGCGGGAATATGAATAGTAAACAATTAATTCAAGATGCAATCGAAGCGCGTAAACAAGCGTACGTACCATATTCTAAATTTCAAGTAGGTGCAGCATTATTAACACAGGATGGAAAAGTGTATCGTGGATGTAATGTTGAAAATGCATCATATGGCTTATGTAACTGTGCAGAAAGAACAGCTTTATTTAAGGCGGTTTCTGAAGGAGATAAAGAGTTTGTAGCAATCGCGATTGTGGCGGATACAAAGCGTCCAGTACCTCCTTGTGGAGCATGTCGACAAGTTATGGTAGAATTATGTAAACAGGATACGAAAGTATACCTATCAAATTTACATGGTGACGTTCAAGAGACGACAGTCGGAGAATTGTTACCAGGAGCATTTTTAGCGGAGGATTTACATGAATAAAAAAGGTTATAAATCAGGTTTTGTCTCTATTATTGGCAGACCGAATGTTGGGAAATCTACATTTTTAAATCGTATTATCGGCCAGAAAATTGCCATTATGAGTGACAAGCCACAAACAACTCGTAATAAAATTCAAGGCGTATATACAGAAAATGATTCACAAGTAATTTTCATTGATACACCAGGAATACATAAACCTAAACATAAATTAGGCGACTTCATGGTGAAGATGGCTCAAACGACATTAAAAGAAGTTGATATTGTTCTGTTTATGGTCAATGCAGTTGAAGGATTTGGTCGTGGTGAGGAATTCATTATTGAGAAATTAAAAGAAACGAAACAACCAGTATTTTTAGTAATTAATAAAATTGACCAACTTCATCCAGAGCAATTATTAGAGTTAATTGATCAATACCGTAAACTATATGAGTTTGCAGAGATTGTACCAATTTCTGCATTAGACGGCAATAATGTGGATGCTTTAATTGGAACAATTAAAAAGTATTTACCAGAAGGACCGCAATACTACCCAGATAATCAAGTAACGGATCATCCAGAGCGATTTATTATTTCAGAGCTTATTCGTGAAAAAGTATTACATTTAACACGTGAAGAAGTGCCGCACTCTGTAGCAGTTGTTATTGATGCAATTCAAAAACGTGAGGGCGGAGCGGTTTATATAAACGCAACGATTGTTGTTGAACGTGCATCACAAAAAGGAATTATTATAGGTAAGCAAGGAAAGATGTTAAAAGAAGTCGGGAAGCGAGCTCGTTTTGACATTGAAGCATTACTTGGTTCTAAAGTATTTTTAGAAGTATGGGTAAAAGTGCAAAAAGATTGGCGTAATAAAATGTCTCAGCTTCGTGACCTTGGTTTCCGCGAAGACGAGTACTAAAATAGAGTAAAGCTGTAATCAGCGGATGTTTTGTTCATCCGCTGATTATTGGTTTTTATGAGTTTTGATAAATTAGGAAAAATTTTTCTCACATGAAAATGGACAAAATGGGTCAATTTAATAACAACAAAGGAAATTGGTTTATAGGCTACGCTTATTGAGAAAGGTGGATTCTTATGCTAGATTTTACCTGGAAGTTTTTCTCCAAAACAGGAAGCATTGAAACGTACTTGCTTTTGAAAGAAATGGAAAAAGACGTAAACGATGAGATGGATCAACATGAAGAGGAGCTAGCGCATCTAGACTCTCCAATTTCTTGACCCGTTTTGTTCAAACCTTGGATGGTGACGAACATGTTTCAAAAAGTTGAGGGCATCGTTATCCGTACGACAGATTACGGAGAAACGAACAAGATTGTTACCATATTCTCAAGAGAATTGGGTAAGGTAAGTGCAATGGCAAGAGGAGCGAAAAAACCGAAAAGCCGGTTAGCATCTGTTTCGCAACTTATGACCCATGGTAATTTTCTTATCCAAATGGGATCTGGACTTGGAACTTTGCAACAAGGCGAGATTATTTCAACTATGAAAGAAATTCGCGAGGATATATTTTTAACTGCTTATGCATCATTTATTGTTGAGTTAACTGATAAAGCAACAGAAGATAAAAAACATAATCCATATTTATTTGAAATGTTATATCAAACGTTGCATTATATGTGTGAGGGTGTTGATTCAGAAGTATTATCATTAATTTATCAAACGAAAATGCTTCCGGTATTAGGGATGCGCCCGTACTTTGATACATGTGCGATTTGTCATCAAGAAACAGATTTTGTCGCCTTCTCTGTCCGGGAAGGCGGTTTTCTGTGCGCACGTCATGCTGAGCAAGACCAGTATCGTATACCAGTGGGGGAAGCTGTTCATAAATTATTACGTCTTTTCTACCACTTCGATTTACATAGGCTTGGCAATGTATCAGTGAAGGATAGCACAAAAAAACAAATGCGTTTAGTATTGAATACATATTATGATGAATATTGCGGGATTTATTTGAAATCAAGACGTTTCTTAGAACAACTTGATAAGTTTCAAATATAATTTGGGGCCGTATACGGTCCTTTTTACATCCTATCTTTTTCAAATAGCATATTTAGTATATAATATTTAAGAGATAGTATAACTTTTTTCGTTGTGCATTGAAGGTGGTGATTATCATAGAGCTGAATAAACGGCAAGAACATATCATTCAGATTGTAAAAGATCACGGTCCTATTACAGGGGAGTCAATTGCTGCGCAATTAGGATTAACACGTGCAACGCTAAGACCAGACTTAGCAATTTTAACAATGGCTGGTTATTTAGAAGCGCGTCCACGCGTAGGTTATTTTTATACGGGTAAAACTGGGGGGCAGCTATTATCTGAAGCTGTTAAGAAAATTAAAGTACAAGATTATCAATCTAGACCAGCTGTAATTGATAAAAATGTATCAGTATACGATGCGATTTGTACTATGTTTTTAGAGGACGTAGGTACATTATTCGTTGTAGATCAATCGACTCTATTAGTTGGCGTTGTCTCTCGTAAAGATTTATTACGAGCTAGCCTAGGAAAGCAGGATTTAACCTCTCTTCCGGTTAATATTATCATGACAAGGATGCCAAACATTGCGATGTGTCGTAGAGAAGATTCTTTATATGATATTGCGATGGAATTAATAGAAAGACAGATTGATGCGATGCCAGTTGTAAAAGATACGAAACAAGGTTTAGAAGTGATTGGACGAATTACAAAAACAAATATTACACGCGCGTTTGTAAACTTAGTAAATAACGAATAAGTGTAATTTGTTTAAAGTGAGGTAATGTAATGGATAATAAAATCGTATATGTCGTATCTGACTCTGTTGGAGAAACGGCTGATTTGGTTGTTCGAGCAGCGATGGGGCAATTCCCATTTGCTCCTGATATTAGACGTGTACCGTATGTAGAAGATACAGGGACATTAAAAGAAGTAATTTCGATTGCTAAGAGCAATCAAGCGCTTATTTGTTTTACGTTAGTAAAGCCTGACATGCGCCAGTATTTAGTGACAGAGGCTGCGAAAGAAGGAGTAGAGGCATATGATATTATCGGGCCTCTTATCGATCAAATTGAAGAAATTACAGGGCAAGTACCAAGATATGAGCCGGGTGTTGTTCGTAGATTAGATGAAGAATACTTTAAAAAGATTGAAGCGATTGAGTTTGCTGTAAAGTATGATGATGGTAGAGACGCACGTGGTATTTTAAAAGCAGATATCGTGTTGATTGGGATTTCGCGCACATCAAAAACACCACTTTCTCAATATTTAGCTCATAACAAACGTTTGAAAGTTGCCAATGTACCGCTCGTACCAGAAGTAGATCCGCCGGAAGAATTATATCAAGTGGCTAAAGAAAAATGCTTCGGTTTGAAAATTACGCCAGATAAGTTGAATCATATTCGAAAAGAGCGATTGAAATCACTTGGATTAAGTGACGGTGCAACATATGCCAATATTAATCGTATTAAAGAAGAAATTGATCACTTTGAGAATGTAGTTAGTAAAATAAATTGTCAAGTAATTGATGTATCGAATAAAGCGATTGAAGAAACAGCCAACATTATTGTGAATGCAGTGCAAAACCAAAAATTGTTTTAGCACATTTACCAAAGGTGAATGTGCTTTTTTCGCTCGTGAGAAACACTATGCCTATTGATTTCGTAATAGATTAGAGCGGAGTGGTTATACTTATATTCTTCTCTCTTTTTATTATGTTAAAGGCAGGGTTTCGTTATCCTGAAATAGAAGATGAAAAAATAAAGGGATATGTAGCGTAGTTGAAGAAAATATATTATAATAAAAAATTGTGATAAAAACCTATATTTTACGTTTAGACTTTAATTTTTCAGAATAAACTAGGGATAGGATTTACGAAAAGACATGTAATTACGTTAAATCGACAAAATCTATACAAGAAAACGCATATTATGGAAGGATTCGCAGAAGGGATGTAGAATACAGAAATATGCAAAACATCAATATCGTATTAGTTGATGCAGATGCATATCCTGTGAATGCTGAAAATTGTGCAAGTTGGAACGAAAGTTCATGTCGAAATTTTGTTTGTCACATCGTATGCTCATCGTTTAAGAAAGTAGCAAGGAAAATTGGGTCTATGTAGATACTGAATAAGCTAAAGTTGATTTTTTATATGTATCAACATGCAAAAAACAGATCTCGTGATCACATAGGATATGGTGCTTGCTAGTCTTCTTGTAAAAAAAGTGTATATGTATTGTCTCCAGGAGGTACATTTGTAACAGATGGGCAAATGGATACAATTTTATATAGTAGGTACGTATCTGCGAAATTACGCAGAAAAGGGCCTGCAAAATCGTTTGATAACGTGATCGGCAACACTTTCTAATAAGTTTAGAAAAAATATTGTCGAATTATAAAGGAATTTTTAAATTTTTATCGAATACAAAATACGACACGGAGATGGATTTATGGGGAACAGAATTCCCGAAGAAGTTGTTGAACAGATTCGGACATCATCGGATATTGTAGAAGTGATTGGTGAATACGTTCAACTTAGAAAACAGGGGCGTAACTATTTCGGCCTTTGTCCATTTCATGGTGAGAATTCTCCTTCATTCTCTGTTTCATCTGATAAGCAAATTTTTCATTGCTTCGGATGTGGAGAAGGTGGAAATGTATTTTCCTTTCTAATGAAAATGGAAGGATTGGCTTTTACCGAGGCTGTTCAAAAGCTAGGTGAAAGAAATGGAATTGCGGTTGCAGAGTATACATCAGGGCAAGGACAACAAGAAGACATATCTGATGACACTGTCATCATGCAACAGGCTCATGAACTTTTGAAAAAGTATTATCATCATTTATTAGTAAATACAGAAGAAGGAAATGAAGCACTTTCGTATTTGTTAAAACGTGGTATTACGAAAGAGATGATTGAGAAGTTTGAAATTGGTTATGCGTCACCTGCTTGGGATGCAGCAACGAAAATTTTACAAAAAAGAGGTTTATCGCTGTCTAGTATGGAACAAGCTGGTCTTCTCATAAGAAGCGAGAAGGATGGTAGTCATTATGATCGCTTCCGTGGAAGGGTTATGTTTCCAATCTATACGTTACAAGGTAAAGTGATAGCGTTTAGTGGAAGGGCGTTAGGAGATGACACTCCGAAATATTTAAATAGCCCTGAAACACCGATTTTTCATAAAAGTAAATTGTTGTATAACTTCCACCAAGCGAGGCCGTTTATTAGAAAACGTGGGCAAGTGGTCCTTTTTGAAGGGTATGCCGACGTACTAGCTGCGGTAAAAAGTGGTGTGGAAGAAGCGGTTGCGACAATGGGAACAGCTCTAACTGAAGAACAAGCAAAACTTCTGCGACGTAACGTTGAAACTGTTGTTCTTTGCTATGATGGTGATAAGGCAGGGCGAGAAGCAACGATGAAAGCAGGGCAATTATTACTAAAAGTTGGTTGCCAAGTGAAAGTTACATCCTTGCCAGATAAGCTTGATCCTGATGAATATGTGCAACAATATGGGACAACTGCTTTTGAAAATCTTGTGAAATCAAGTATAAGTTTTGTTGGTTTTAAAATAAATTATTTGCGTTTAGGGAAAAATTTGCAAGATGAGTCTGGCAAAGAAGAATATGTGAAAAGTGTTTTAAAAGAGTTATCGTTGTTACAGGATGCGATGCAGGCAGAATCATATTTGAAGTCATTATCGCAAGAATTTTCGTATTCAATGGAAACTCTTTTGAATCAATTGCACCAATATCGCAAAGAACAAAAGGTACAGCAAAAACAAGTAAAACAGGTTTCTAAGCCATCTCAAATTGTTCAAACAAAACCGAAGTTAACAGGTTTTGAAAGGGCAGAAAGAGAAATTATTTACCATATGTTGCAAAGTCCAGAAGTGGCTGTTCGTATGGAATCCCACATAGAAGATTTTCATACAGAAGAACATAAAGGGATTTTATATGAACTATACGCATATTATGAAAAGGGAAATGAACCTTCAGTCGGAACATTTTTAAGTTGGCTCTCTGATGAAAAGTTGAAAAATATTATCACTGATATTTCGACGGATGAATTTATTAATCCAGAATACACCGAAGAAGTGTTACAAGGCCATTTGGAGACGCTCAGACGTCATCAAGAAAAACTTGAAAAGATGGAAATCATCTTTAAGGTAAAACAAATGGAAAAAACAGATCCTGTAGAGGCTGCTAAATATTATGTAGCATATTTACAAAATCAAAAAGCGAGAAAATAGCTTTTTTGATAAATTTTTAGTATAATGAATGTTTGTATCTCGCGTAAGGAGGGGAACAGATGGCTGACAAACCAGCTCGTTCTAAACAAATTGAAACTGAAATGACCCTTGAGCAAGTGAAAGAACAACTCACTGAGCTCGGAAAAAAACGTGGCGTTCTTACATATGAAGAGATTGCAGAACGCATGAATGGATTTGAAATTGAATCCGATCAAATGGATGAATACTATGAATATTTAGGTGAACAAGGGATTGACTTAGTTGGTGACAATGACAATGACGAAGGTCCTAATAATCGCCAAATTACAAAAGCGGAAGAAGAATTCGACCTTAATGATTTAAGTGTACCACCTGGGGTTAAAATCAATGATCCTGTTCGTATGTATTTAAAAGAAATTGGTCGTGTAGATTTACTGTCTGCAGAAGAAGAAATTCGACTTGCAACGCGTATTGAAGAAGGCGATGAAGAAGCGAAACGTCGTCTTGCAGAAGCAAACTTACGTCTTGTAGTAAGTATTGCAAAGCGCTACGTGGGCCGTGGCATGCTTTTCTTAGACTTAATCCAAGAAGGGAATATGGGTCTAATTAAAGCGGTTGAAAAGTTCGATTATCGTAAAGGTTTCAAATTTAGTACGTATGCAACTTGGTGGATTCGCCAAGCGATTACACGTGCAATTGCAGACCAAGCAAGAACAATTCGTATCCCAGTTCATATGGTTGAAACGATTAATAAGTTAATTCGTGTACAACGTCAATTACTACAAGATTTAGGACGCGAACCATCTCCTGAAGAGATTGGTGAAGAAATGGATCTTGCTCCAGAAAAAGTACGCGAAATCTTAAAAATTGCACAGGAGCCAGTTTCTCTTGAAACACCGATTGGTGAAGAAGATGACTCCCATTTAGGTGATTTTATTGAAGACCAAGAAGCAACATCGCCTGCGGACCATGCAGCGTATGAATTGCTAAAAGAACAATTAGAAGATGTGTTAGATACACTAACAGATCGTGAAGAAAATGTTCTACGTCTTCGTTTTGGTTTAGATGATGGACGAACTCGTACGCTTGAAGAAGTTGGGAAAGTATTCGGCGTAACGAGAGAACGTATCCGTCAAATTGAAGCAAAAGCACTTCGTAAATTAAGACATCCAAGCCGTAGTAAGCGTCTTAAGGATTTCTTAGAATAGGTTCTTTTTAAGTTTACTTCACCTTTGTGAAGTAAACTTTTTTATTTTGTTAATTTTTGTTAAACTTTAGCTATCGGCAACGATTACAATTTCTTGTAATTTATTTTACAGAATTGTCTTTTGATTTGCAAATGCTCATTTTTCGATTTTTCGATTAATTTTGTTTATTATATACAAAAATATATGTAGAATAGTGAAAAATATGCTGAGAAACGTTAATAATTATCGAAATAATAAGCGATATAATAATAAAAAACAATAAACTGAATTTATGGAATATTTTTAACGATTAGTAGTTTACTCTTTTCTGATAGAGCGTTTTCAAGTACAATGGAAATGACTGAATCATCTAACTATTTAGGGGTATAGAGGGGGGAGAAGAGATATGAAACGTAATCCGCTGATTCCGTTCGCTCTTATTGCAGCATTAGGTATTATCGTTATGTTTGTATTTTCATTTCAGGGGCTAAATAAATCTAAAGAGTTAGCTGATGCAAAAAATGGCGGGAAGCCAGCGCAAACAGCATCAAAACCAGAGGATATTGTGAAGCAAAGCTGTACGAGCTGCCACGGTGATCAGTTACAAGGGGCAGTAGGACCTAATTTACAAAAAATTGGTGGAAAACTTTCGAAAGAAGAGATTCAAGAAGTTATTTCGAAAGGAAAAGGAAATATGCCTGCCAATATAGTTCCAGCTGATCAAGCCGCTAAAGTAGCTGATTGGTTAGCGAAGAAAAAATAAAGTTTCGTATGACAAGCCTTTTGCTTATGCAAAGGGCTTGTTTTTCTATATTTTCTAAAATACGATGAGTGATAGAGAAGTGAATTGTTGTTATAGGCTTGCAACAACTACTATAAATTCATTATCATGGAGACAGACTGACAAGAGAAGGAGTAATGGAAATACATGAATGAAGTAAAGCTTTCAAAACGATTAGAAGAAGTTGTGCGTGAAATACCAGTAGGATCTACAGTTGCTGATATTGGATCGGATCATGCGTATTTACCGTGTTATACAATTATAAATAATATTGCTACAAAAGCAGTTGCAGGAGAGGTTGTAGATGGGCCATTTCGCTCTGCGCAAGCAACTGTAGCTGAAAGTGGCTTACAAGATAAAGTAGATGTGCGTAAAGGGAATGGATTAGCAGTTATAGCGCCAGGAGAAGTAGATGTAATTACGGTTGCCGGAATGGGCGGAGCGTTAATTCGTGACATTTTAGAAAGTGGTAAAGAGAAATTAGAAGGTGTAACACGTTTAATTTTACAGCCGAATATTGCAGCGCATCACATTCGTGAATGGTTTATTGAGAATGGATGGGAGCTTATCCGTGAAAAAATCGTAAAAGAAGATGGGAAAATTTACGAGATTTTAGTAGGAGAGCGAGGAAACATCGCGTTGCCTTATTCCGAAAATAAACAAGCTGAATTATTTATGGGACCATTTTTAACAAAAGAAAAAAGTGATGCTTTCGTTGAAAAATGGGAAGGAGAACTAAAAAACTTCCAAAATATTTTAAAGCAGTTAGAACGTGCGGCTGATTCTGAAGAAACAAAAACGAAGCGAGCGGAAGTAGAAGCGAAAATGAAAATGATAGAGGAGGTTTTATCATGAGTAAAATTCCAAATGGCCATGAAATTATTTCTTTATTTGAAAGTATGTATCCGAAGCATTTGGCGATGGAAGGAGATAAGATTGGCCTGCAGATTGGCGCGCTGAATAAACCCGTGCAGCACGTATTAATTGCGTTAGATGTAACGGAGGAAGTTGTAGATGAAGCAATTCAATTAGGAGCGAATGTCATTATTGCGCATCACCCTTTAATTTTTAACCCGCTAAAAGCGATTCATACAGATAAGGCGTATGGGAAAATTATTGAAACGTGTATTAAAAATGATATTGCAATCTATGCAGCGCATACAAATGTGGATGTTGCTAAGGGCGGGGTAAATGATTTACTTGCTGAGGCGTTAGGATTGCAAAATACAGAAGTTTTGGCACCGACATATGAAGAAGAAATGAAAAAAGTTGTTGTGTTTGTGCCAGTAACTCATGCAGAAGAAGTACGAAAGGCATTGGGAGAAGCAGGCGCTGGTCATATCGGTAATTATAGCCACTGTACGTTTAGTAGCGAGGGTGCAGGCACGTTTGTACCTCAAGAGGGAACAAATCCTTATATCGGGGAAACTGGACGGTTAGAACGTGTAGAAGAAGTGCGAATCGAAACGATTATTCCAGCTTCACTACAGCGAAAAGTGATTAAAACAATGGTAACGGCACATCCATATGAAGAAGTAGCGTATGATGTGTATCCACTTGATAACAAAGGCGAAACATTAGGGCTTGGAAAAATAGGATATTTACAAGAAGAAATGACACTTGGACAGTTTGCGGAACATGTAAAGCAATCATTAGATGTGAAGGGTGCACGAGTTGTTGGGAAATTAGATGATAAAGTGCGCAAAGTAGCTGTACTTGGTGGTGATGGTAACAAATACATCAATCAAGCTAAATTTAAAGGAGCGGATGTATATGTAACAGGTGACATGTATTATCATGTTGCTCATGATGCGATGATGCTCGGTTTAAATATAGTTGATCCGGGACATAACGTTGAAAAGGTAATGAAGCAAGGTGTACAAAAGCAATTACAAGAAGAAGTAGATGCAAAGAAACTGAATGTACACATTCATGCTTCGCAGTTACATACAGATCCATTTACATTTGTATAAGAAAAATAAAAACCGTTGCTCACAAAGGCAACGGTTTTTATTATTGTTCTTTTTTCACTTTTACACGAGGTAATATTTTTTGTAACGGTACTTTTCGAATTCTGTCCCATGTAGCGGGATTCATTGGGTCATATTGATCTAAGAAAGCGATAACTTCTTTCGTAATTGGCGTTGGAGTAGAAGCACCTGCTGTAACAGCTACGTTTTCTACACCTTGTAGCCACTCTAATTTGATTTCACTTACATCTGCAACGCGATATGCTTTCGTACCAGCGATTTCTTGTGATACTTGTGCTAAACGGTTTGAGTTGTTACTTTTCGGATCACCGACAACAATTGTTAAGTCTGCAACATCAGCTTGCTTAGCAACAGCTTCTTGGCGAACTTGAGTTGCTAAACAAATTTCCTTATGGAATTCTGCTGTTGGGAATTTCTTCTGAATGTCCTCCATTAAATGCTGAACATCCCATTGGCTCATCGTCGTTTGGTTTGTAACTAAAATTTTATCTGTTGGAATTTCTAATGTTTTTAAATCATCAGCTTTTTCAATAAGATGAACGATATCAGGTGCAATACCAACTGCGCCTTCTGGTTCTGGATGATTTTTTTTGCCAATATAAATGACATGGTAACCTTCAGCTTTCTTTGCTTCAATAAGGTCGTGTGTTTTTGTAACATCTGGACAAGTGGCATCGATTGTCGTTAAACCTTTTTCTTTTGCACGTTGTTTAACTTCTGGAGAAACACCGTGTGCAGTGAAAATAACAGTACCAGAATCGATTTTATCTAAAATTTCTAATCGACTTGGACCGTCTAATGTAATGATGCCATCTTCTTCGAATGCATCTGTTACATGTTTGTTGTGAACAATCATACCTAAAATATAAATAGGTCTTGGTAATGATGTATCTAATGCGGCGTTACGTGCAATAACCATCGCGTCCACAACACCGTAGCAATAACCACGAGGGGAAATTTTAACAATTTTCATATGAGTAATCCTCTCCTTCTAAACAAGGGATACTTTTGTGCATAGTCTTTTACATTATAAAGGAGGAGTGGATAGAAAACAAAGGATTGTTACACATATAGTTTTGGTTTTGTTGCTATTTTTTGAACAGGCTCCTCTCGTACTTCTTTTTCTATGACTGGCTCAATCACTATTTTTTTTCTTTTTCTTTTTTTTTGTGGAGGAGGCGGAGTTGCTACCACAACCTTTTCTGTTATGTCTTCAGCTGGATTTTCAGTTGGATCTTCGTCCGTACTTTTTCCAGAGGTGAGGATTTTAACAATGTTGGGTAGGTTACGCATAATAGGACCGTACTGTTCGACGACAGGGCTTACAGATTGAACGACTTGGGATACTTTTTCAATATTGTTTATCATATTAGTTGGATTCGAAATTAAATTCGCAAAAAAACTGCCGATGCCGCTACTTGATGTTGCTGTAGTTGTTGCACCGCCGCGTGTTTCATTTGATTCATACATTTGAGGGGGAATCATTTGCTCTGGATGCTGCTGCATGTATGGTTGATATTGCTCTGAGTATCGCTGCGGGTATTGTTGTTGGTAGTGCTGTTGATATTGGGGCGGCGGTTGCTGGTGCATCATTGGTGGCGGCCCTTCCATTTGTCGATAAGGCGGAACCATTTGCATGAAAGGCTCGGTTGGATCGTGTTTTTTAAAGAGCTTGGCAAGGAAGCCTTTCTTTTTTTGTGCCATCGGTGGTAGTTGTGGAATTGGATATGGTGTATAAGGTTGCTGTACTTGATTCGGATACATTTGCCTTATATGGGGTTTTGGAAACATGTGAGAAATCCTCCTTTCTTCAGTTAGGTATATACACATACAATATGCAATAAGAGGGAAGGAGGTTAGTTTTTGAAATAAAAACCTAAACTAAAGATGGATTTTACTTGTAGATTTCGATATAATGTAGACTTGACTGATTTGTGCGCGCAGTAGAAATTTAGAAAGAAGGTGTAACTTATGACACAACAAACTTTTACACAGTATGATTTTAAACCATTTTTAATAGATGCAGTTCGTGAACTACGCTTTACAGAGCCGACAGGAATTCAAAAGAAAATTTTCCCGGTCGTGAAAAAAGGCGTAAGTGTAATTGGACAATCCCAAACAGGTTCTGGGAAAACACATGCATACTTACTTCCTACATTGAACAGAATTAATCCGGGTCGTGAAGAAGTACAACTGGTTATTACAGCACCTACTCGTGAGTTAGCACAACAAATTTACGAAGAAATCGTGAAATTAACAAAGTTTTGTGCGGAAGATCAAATGATTACAGCACGTTGTTTAATTGGTGGAACTGATAAACAACGATCAATTGAAAAGTTGAAAAAACAACCTCATATTGTAGTTGGAACACCAGGACGTATTAAAGATTTAGTGGAAGCGCAAGCCTTATTTGTTCATAAAGCAAATACGATTATTGTCGATGAAGCAGACTTAATGCTTGATATGGGATTCATTCATGATGTAGACAAAATTGCATCACGCATGCCTAAAAACTTGCAAATGCTAGTTTTCTCTGCAACAATTCCTCAAAAACTAAAACCGTTTCTGAAGAAATATATGGAGAACCCAGAGCATATTCATATCAATCCAAAACAAGTTGCGGCTGGGAATATTGAGCATTATTTAGTACCTTCTAAACATCGTAACAAAATCGATTTAGTGAACAAAATGTTGCTACAATTTAAACCGTATTTAGCAGTTGTTTTCACGAATACGAAGAAGATGGCGGATCAGGTTGCTGACGGATTAATGGAACGTGGCTTAAAAGTTGGACGAATTCACGGAGATTTATCACCGCGTGATCGTAAAAAAATGATGAAACAAATTCGTGATCTTGAATTCCAATATATTGTTGCAACTGATTTAGCAGCACGTGGTATTGATATAGAAGGAATTAGTCATGTTATTAACTACGAACTTCCATCAGACTTAGATTTCTTCGTTCACCGCGTTGGAAGAACAGCACGTGCAGGGCATTCAGGTATTGCAGTGACGATTTATGACCCAGCAAACGAAGAAGCGTTAGATAGTTTAGAAAAACAACGTCATATTGAGTTCAAGCATGTAGAATTACGCGGAGATGAGTGGGCAGATTTAGGTGAACGTCGTCGTCGTAAGAGCCGTAAGAAACCAAATGATGAACTTGACGTTATGGCAACAAAAGTTATTAAAAAGCCGAAAAAAGTAAAACCAAACTATAAACGTAAACTTGCAACAGAACGTGACAAAGTAAAGAAAAAATACAGCAATAAAAAAAGATAAGGGGAGCCCCTTATCTTTTTTTATCCCGCTTTAATGGGCAGTAAGACCCCCACCTCAAAATTCAGCGAAAGCAAAGAAGTTAGGTGGGGGGCGGGCTGCCCATTAAAGTCCGATTGGTCAGGGATAATAATCAGTGGAGAATGGAAAAAAACAATTCGCTACATATTTCTACAAATTATGCTATCATTATATCTATTGTATATTGAAGAGGTGATTGTATGTTAAAGATTGGATCTCATGTTTCCATGAGTGGTAAGAAAATGTTATTAGCAGCAAGTGAAGAGGCTGTTTCATACGGTGCAACAACGTTTATGATTTATACAGGTGCACCGCAAAATACAAGAAGAAAACCAATTGAAGAATTGAATATAGAGGCAGGAAGAAAGCATATGGAACTAAACGGTATTGAGGAAATTATCGTACATGCGCCATATATTATTAATGTCGGGAATACAACGAAGCCAGAAACATTCCAATTAGGTGTAGACTTCCTTCGCATGGAAATCGAAAGAACATCGGCATTAGGTGTGGCGAAACAAATCGTTCTTCACCCAGGTGCGCACGTTGGGGCAGGAGCGGATGCTGGTATTCAACAAATTATTAAAGGGCTTAATGAAGTATTAACGCCAGATCAGACGGTTAACATCGCGTTAGAAACGATGGCAGGTAAAGGGACAGAATGCGGTCGTAGCTTTGAAGAAATTGCAAAGATTATTGACGGTGTAACATATAATGAAAAACTATCCGTATGCTTTGATACGTGCCATACGCACGATGCAGGATATGATATTGTAAATGACTTTGACGGTGTATTAAACGAATTTGATAAGATTGTTGGTATTGATCGTTTACAAGTACTTCATATTAATGATAGTAAAAATGTACGCGGCGCAGGAAAGGACCGTCATGAAAATATCGGTTTCGGTCATATCGGTTATAAAGCGTTGCATCATATTGTACATCATCCACAGTTAATGCACGTACCAAAAATTCTTGAAACGCCATATGTAGGTGAAGATAAAAAAGATAAGAAGCCGCCATATAAATTAGAAATCGAAATGCTGAAAAATGGTACTTTTGATGAAGGAATTCTTGAGAAAATCAAAGCGCAATAAGCAATAAGGAGGGGGATTTCCCCCTCCTTATTTTAGTAGTTGCTGAAATAAAGTATTTACTTGTTGGGCGGTAGCAGGGGAGGTTACTTTTGCTATTTGTTTTAAGAGCTCTAGCCGTTCGTCATTATCGTAAATATTAATATTCTTTCCTTTCATAAGTAAAACAATTTGATCAGCTTGTGCAGTTGTAATAGAAACCTCATACTCTTTACTATATTTCAATAACTCTTTTGTAGAAATATGATTTAATTTTTTATTTACAAGTTGTTTAATGAGATTCATCGAGTTATCCTCCTTCACGCGTTCTTCTATCGAAATATATGAGTGCGTAGCTTGTACATATTCGTATAGAGTTTCTTTTTCATGAGAAAAAGAAGCGTATGTTATAATATAAGGACAAAACTACAGAAAAAGAGTATAAGGAGGACTTATGGAGCAGAAGCAACATCGAAAAGAAAGTGTTATCCATCTTATTTATCGTTTAGTTATGATTATATTTGGGGCAGCATGCGCAGCGGTAGCGATTGAACTATTCTTAATGCCAAATAAAATTATTGATGGTGGAATTATTGGTATTTCTCTTATATTAGATTATCTTACTCCTAATATTTGGTGGTTAAGTTTCTCTACTTTAGTCGTTATTCTCAATATCCCATTTATGTATTCGGGTTATAAGCAAATCGGAAAAACATTCATGCTATCTTCCGCGTTCGGTATTGTAGCTTTAGCGTTTATTGAATCAACGTTACATGCTGTTCCGCCATTTACAACAGAGCCAATTTTAGCAACAGTGTTTGGTGGTCTTATTTTAGGTATTGGTGTAGGGCTCGTTATTCGCCATGGTGGATCAATGGACGGAACAGAAATTATGGGTATTTTATTAACGAAGAAATTACCTTTCTCTGTTGGCGAATTTGTAATGTTTGTGAACTTATTCATTTTTGCATGGGCAGCATTTGTATTTGGTGTTGAACAAGCTATGTATTCTGTTATGACGTACTATATCGCATTCAAAACCATTGATACAGTCATTCAAGGTTTAGATGAAACGAAAGCGGTTTTAATTGTATCAGATCAATATGAGGAAGTATCAAATGCGATTTTGCATCGTCTTGGTCGTGGAACGACAAAGCTTGTAGCGAAAGGCGGTTACACGGATAAAGAAAAAGAAGTGATTTATGCAGTTGTAACGCGTCTGGAAGTGACAAAGTTAAAATCAATTGTGTATGAAATTGATGCGAATGCGTTTGTTACGATTATGAATACACAAGAGACAAATGGTGGTAAGTTTAAATCGGCTATTCACTAAAACATGTATCCCGCTATTTGAGGGCGAATAATTGATAGGGGATGGACTCATTTAATTAAGGTTTTACTTTATAGGAATATTTTTCGAAAGCAGAGAATTTTTCTCTGCTTTTTGTTATAATAGTAAGGTTTCTTGAAAAAATTGATATATTTTATGCAGATTGGTTTACAACTATAATAAGCTATACTATAATTCAAGTAGATATAAATCGGAATGATTCTGAATTAAAATAGGTGAGATGCTATGAATAATATATTAGAAATAGAAGGATTGTCATTTCGATATGAAGATCGAAATGTGTTAGAAGATATTAATTTGCAAGTTCCGAAGGGAGCTTTTTTAGGTTTAGTTGGCCCAAATGGTTCTGGGAAATCAACTTTACTAAAATGTTTATTAGGTGTTTTAAAGCCAAAACAGGGAAGTATTCGTTTGTTTGGTGTTGATAGTAAGAAGTTTAAAGAATGGAACAAAGTTGGTTATGTGTCGCAAAAGGCAAATAGCTTTAATTCTGGTTTTCCGGCAACTGTTTTTGAAGTTGTGTCAATGGGACTCGTTTCGAAAAAAGGGCTGTTTCGCTTTTTTACGAAAAGCGATAAGGAAAAGGTAGAAAAAGCAATTGCTGATGTGGGGATGAGTGAGTTTCGAGGGCGCAATATTGGAGAACTTTCTGGTGGACAACAACAGCGTGTATTTATTGCTCGTGCGCTCGTTAGTGATCCTGAATTACTTATTTTGGACGAGCCTACTGTTGGAATCGATGTGAAGAATGTAGAAAGTTTTTATGAGATATTAGAGGATTTAAACAAAAGGTTAGGAATCACATTAATTCTCGTTACGCATGATATGGGAGCTGTTACTGAGAAGGTAACACATGTTGCATGCTTAAACCAACATCTACATTTCCATGGAAATGTAGATAAGTTCCGAGAGTTAGAAGATGCAGAAATGTCCGTCTTATATGGACATCATGTTCATCGTTTAGAACACGAGCATGAGCATCACGGGAGGATATAATGATACAAGATTTTTTACAATATGACTTTTTACGTAACTCTTTATATGCAGGGATTTTAATAGGACTTGTTGCACCGCTTATCGGTGTATTTGTTGTCATTCGCCGAATGTCGCTTATTGCGGATGCATTAAGCCACGTGACATTATCGGGTATTGCTGCAAGTTTACTACTAGAAAAAACAATTTTCACAGGGGGATTTTTAAATCCATTATATATGGGAATGGTTTTTTCTATTGGTGGGGCGTTACTAATTGAAAAATTACGTACTGTATATAAACATTATCAAGAATTAGCAATTCCGATTATTCTTTCAGCAGGAATGGGGATTGGCGTTATTTTTATTTCACTTGCAAATGGATTTAACACAGATTTATTTAGTTATTTATTTGGGAGTGTAAGTGCTGTAACAAGTACGGATTTAATAATCATCGGCATTGTAGCAATTGTTGTTATTGTAACGATTACTTTATTATACAAAGAGTTATTTTTACTATCGTTTGATGAGGAATACGCTGTATCAACTGGTTTGAGTGCAAAGTGGATTCACTTTATTTTTATTATATTGGTTGCTCTTGTCATTGCAGTATCAATGCGTGTAGTAGGGGTTCTTCTCGTATCATCATTAATGACGTTACCAGTTGCAGCAAGTATTCGTATTGCAAATGGATTTAAACAAACAATTTTCTTTTCCATTTTATTTGGTGAAATTGCAGTAATTGGTGGGATGTTTGCTTCATATCAACTTGATCTAGCACCAGGTGGTACAATTGTTATGATAGCAGTTCTTATTTTAATTGGTGCGATTTTATGGAAAAAGAAAAAAACTGCATAAAGTAGGGATAGATATGAATCTAACAGAAGCTTTACGCCTAATGAAAGATAAAGGATACAAACATACTGGGAAAAGGGAAGAAATGCTCAGGTTATTTGCAGCTCACAATCGTTATTTAACGGCGAAAGACGTTTTAGAGCATATGAAGGATGATTATCCAGGCCTTAGCTTTGATACGATTTATCGTAACTTAACGGTGTTTGCTGAAATCGGTGTTTTAGAACAAACGGAATTAAATGGTGAAAAACATTTTCGTTTTACATGTTCTATTATGGAACATCATCATCATTTTATTTGTTTAGATTGCGGGGGGACGAAAGAGATTACTTCCTGCCCAATGGATTTTATGAATAAAGATTTTAACGGTTATGAAGTAACCGGTCATAAGTTTGAAATATATGGCCGTTGTCCAAAATGTGCAAAATAAGAACTCGTCGGTTACATAACTGACGAGCTTTTTTTACGTAAAAAAGAAGGTTGCCCACAAATATTGTGGCAACCTTCTTTTTATTGTTCTTGTGTTTCTTTTTCTTTTTCTTTTTCTTTTTCTCGTTCAGCAGCCATTTCAGCAGCAATTACATCGATTTCTTTTTTCAGTTCTTCTACCATTATTTCTTCTGGTACTTTACGAACAACTTGCCCTTTACGGAATAATAATCCTTCTCCACGTGCACCGGCAATACCGATATCAGCTTCACGAGCTTCACCAGGACCGTTTACAGCGCAGCCAAGTACTGCAACTTTAATTGGTACTTTTAGTGTAGAGATGTATTCTTCTACCTCGTTAGCGATGCTAATTAAATCAATTTCAATACGACCGCAAGTTGGACAAGAAATAAGTGTTGCTGCATTAGATGCAAGGCCGAATGACTTTAATAGTTCACGCGCAACTTTTACTTCTTCAACTGGGTCAGCGCTTAATGAAATACGTAATGTGTTTCCGATGCCTTTATTTAAGATTGCTCCAAGACCAGCGGCACTTTTTACAGTTCCGGCAAATAATGTTCCAGATTCTGTAATACCTAAATGTAATGGGTAATCAAAAGCACGAGCAGCTTTTTCGTATGCTTCAATCGCTAAGTTAACATCAGAGGCTTTCATAGATACGATAATATCGTGGAAATCTAAGTCCTCTAAAATTTTAATGTGATGTAGGGCACTCTCAACCATACCATCTGCAGTTGGGTATCCGTACTTTTCTAAAATGTGACGCTCTAATGAACCTGCGTTTACACCGATACGAATTGGAATACCGCGTTCTTTTGCCGCATTTACAACAGCTTCTACTTTATGGCGACGACCAATGTTACCAGGATTGATACGTACTTTATCAATGCCACCTTCAATTGCTTTTAAAGCAAGACGATAATCAAAATGAATATCAGCAACAAGTGGAATGTTGATTTGTTTTTTAATATCAGCAATAGCATTTGCCGCGCGTTCGTCTGGAACAGCAACACGGACGACTTGACAGCCAGCTTCTTCTAAACGTTTAATTTCAGCAACTGTTGCTTCAACATCATGTGTTTTTGTTGTTGTCATACTTTGTATAATTAATTCATTATTACCGCCAATTGTTAAATTACCGACTTTAACTGGACGTGTTTTTGTACGATGAGTCATTTCATTCACGAATAGATCGCTCTCCTTATAAAAGAAGTTTCTTATTTAGTCCCTCATATCAATGAAAGTATACGTGATACAGGGCTATAGAAACCGAAGTGCTCGGTTTCACTTTTACTATTGTATCAGCGCCTTTATGTAATTGACAAGGATTAAGTGATTGCTTATTGATATAACGGGAATTTATAAGACTTTCCAATTTGTATTTTTGTAGCAGATGTACTTTTGTTTAGTTGTTTAAAGTCATCAATTACCTTTTCGATGGAAGGGATTTTTTTCTTATTAATTTGTTCGGTAATAGAAAGAACTGTCTCACCTGTTTTGACTTCAATTGTTTTATAAGTGACATCTGTTTCTTTTTCTGCTTTGTTCTCTTTATTTTGTTTTGTATCTGTATTTTCTTGCTTTATCGTTTGGGCAGCGGTTGTGTTTTTATATGAACTTAACATCGGTAAAGTGCCGATTTTTATATCGTAATAAAATATATAACCAAGAACAAGCACGAATAAGAATACACCTAATCTTTTCATATTCTTCACTCCTTTGCTAGGAATATATGCTTGTCCAAAAAAAAAATGCCTATTTAGGCATTTTTTTCGTTCGGTTTTGGAACTTCTTTGATTGTTAAGTATAGAACAATTAAAACAACTGCGATATAAATGAATGTTGAACCAGGTACAACAATTTTGAATAAATCCATGATCATAAAGAAGATTGTTGGAATTGTGTAGCTGTATGCAGTTAACGTCCATACTTGCTTATAAGATAATTTACGTTGACCACTCATAGCAGAACCTATAAACGCAAGTAAAGTAATTCCTAAGAAAGTAATAAATAATTGGAATAGGTACACTAATACGCCGATAACGGCTAATAAAATTGGATAAATACTATCGAATACAGAAATGAAATCTTGCAAATCTTTCTTCTCAAGAGATGTCCCTAATAAATCATTGTAGGAGTATGTTTGTGTTTGACCATTTCCTATAGAAACCACTTTATCCTTTAAAATAAATAAACCAGTTTTGTTCTGATATTTTTCTATATCTGTTGTATTTGGGTCAAATACGAAAAGAGCATCTCCCTCTTCCTTTTGAATAGGTTGTTCAATATCAGCTTTAAGTTCACCATTTTCGATTTTAAAATCAGGTAAATCTTTTTCAATTGCTTGATTTACCATGGTAACACTATCTTGAATAAAGCTACCGTAAAAGAATGTTCTTGGAATAGTAGTGATTAGACAAAGTAGCATAATATACAAAATGGTTTTTCCGATTTTTTGAAAACGGAATAGCGCCATATCTTTAGGCGAATATACGCTTTTGGCTAATTGGGTAAATATGGACATAGATTCACTTCCTTTATGTATGTATAAAATCATTGTAACGTAGGAATCTAGGGAATCTCAAGATATATTATATTTACATATAGTGGAGATAACTAAATTTCTTTTTATTAATTTTCTTCTTTTGAATGAGAAAAATACAATTGACACTTTTCTTTTCTATATGGTAAATTTATCTTACATTTCTTAAAGGATATATCCGATAGGAATTCCTTTATTTAATATATGGTTACATACATAATTGTGGACCCTTAGCTCAGCTGGTTAGAGCAGACGGCTCATAACCGTCCGGTCGTAGGTTCGAGTCCTACAGGGTCCATATCCATTTCACATGTTTATTATGTCATCAAGAAGCTTCCTTGTAGAAGGGAGCTTTTTTTACGGAATATATGAGCATTTTAATTGAAAAGAAGTGGGAATTTTGCTACTTTAATGATAGCAAGACAATGTGATTTATTTGTTTGCACCCTATGGCAATTAGGGTAGAATGAAGTTGTATGTCACTTAAGTGGCAATACATAAACTGGGAGGAATATAACAATGGCAAAACACGAATTACCAAATTTACCTTATGCGTATGATGCTTTAGAGCCTCACTTTGACAAAGAAACAATGAACATCCATCATACAAAACATCATAACACGTACATTACAAACTTAAACGCTGCTTTAGAAGGTCATGCAGAATTAGCTGACAAAAGCGTAGAAGAATTAGTTGCAAACTTAAACGAAGTACCAGAAGCAATCCGTACAGCAGTACGTAACAATGGTGGCGGACATGCTAACCATACATTCTTCTGGACAATCTTATCTCCAAACGGCGGTGGACAACCAGTAGGCGAACTTGCAACTGCAATTGAAGCAAAATTCGGTAGCTTCGATGCATTCAAAGAAGAATTCGCAAAAGCTGGAGCAACTCGCTTCGGTTCTGGTTGGGCTTGGTTAGTAGTAAATAATGGCGAGTTAGAAGTAACAAGCACGCCAAACCAAGATTCTCCTCTAACTGAAGGCAAAACTCCAGTTGTAGGTTTAGATGTTTGGGAGCATGCGTACTACTTAAATTACCAAAACCGTCGTCCAGACTACATCGGTGCATTCTGGAACGTTGTAGATTGGAACGCTGCTGAAAAACGTTACCAAGAAGCAAAATAATTGTAATAACGATAGAAAAAAGCTAGGAGAATGCTCCTAGCTTTTTTCTATGCTTTCCTTTTACATAATTGGGCTTGTCTTTGGAAGACTAGAACATGAAGTAAAGGAGAGTTGTGTATGAAGTGGAAACATATAATTGGTGACGTTGAAGTGAATCGGGATTTAGTGTTGTTGCTCCTTATTGGAGGTTTATACACGCTCGCAATTTCTTTATCGAATACGTTTGTTAACATTTATTTATGGAAACAAACACAAAATTATGTGAATCTTGGCTTATATAATTTGGCCAGCGTTGTATTACAGCCTCTCACATTTCTTATAGGTGGGAAATTAGCAAAGCGTATTGACCGCTCAATCTTGTTGCGAATAGGCGTAGGGACGTTAGCTATTTTTTTTATCGTTGTTTTAGTAGCGGGAAAAAGCGCTTCTCACTATATTTTATTAATGGGGGCTCTTTTAGGAGTCGGATATGGTTTTTACTGGCTCGCGTTTAACTTATTAACATTTGAGATTACAGAACCAGAAACAAGAGATTTCTTTAACGGGTTTTTAGGGCTTCTTACATCCTTCTCTGGCATGATTGGACCGATAGCAGCTGGATACACAATTTCACGTATGGAAAAATGGAGTGGCTATACGGTCATATTCTTTCTTTCGTTACTGTTATTTGCAATTGCTGTTATTTTAAGCTTTTTTGTATCTAAGAGAGAATGTGAAGGTCGGTATGAAATTGTACAAGTATTGAAAGAGCGGAAAATTGATAAAAATTGGGGAAGAATTACACGTGCTCATTTTTTTCAAGGGTTAAGAGAGGGAACGTTTATTTTTGTGATTTCCGTGTACGTGTATTTAGCAACGGATAGCGAGCTTGCATTAGGAAAATATAGCTTAGTGAATTCGGCAGTATCATTTGTATGTTACTACCTAGTCACTCGTATGTTAAAGAAAGAGTGGCGGAAAAAAGCAATATTGCTTGGAGGCATTATTTTATATGCTGTCGTATTTTTAGTTATATTCAACGTTACATACCCAAAATTACTTATTTATGCAGCGTGCATCGCGATTGCATACCCTATTTTGCTCGTTCCATACGGGTCCATGACATATGATGTAATTGGTAGAGCGAAAAATGCGAGAGAGTGGCGTGTAGAGTATGTAGTTGTCCGGGAATTATGGTTAAATGCAGGAAGAATTTGCTCAATTTTATGTTTTTTATGTGCTGTACTATTCTTTCCGCCTGAAAAAAGTTTGCCTTACTTATTATGTATTTTAGGTGCAGGACATTTTCTTATTTATTTTGCAGTTAAAAATGTCAAATATGATGAGGGAAATGCGAGTAAAACAAGTGTTGTAGCGCAAGGAACTGCACAGAATCAAACAGAACCAGAAGGTTAACTTCTCGGTTGTTTTATGCTAGAATAGAAAAAGATGTAAGACAGCAGTGAGGACACCTGTATGAAGGTGTCCCTTTCACATTACATAGCTGTTGGTAGAGGGGGTTTGTATGAGCAAGAAGCAGAAACAACAAAAGAAAAAGACTCACGTTCCTTTTCGGTTAAACGTGCTGTTTTTCTGCGTGTTTTTAATGTTCTCCGCGGTTATTGTAAGGCTTGGATATGTACAAATTGTTCGCGGTGAGGAATATAAGAATGAGGTGGAGAGGAAAGAGAACTCGACGATAAGTAATCCTGTACCACGTGGGAAAATATTTGACCGTTATGGGCGAGCTGTAGTAGATAATGCAGCTGTACGTACGATTACATTTACAAAAATGAAAGGATCAACTGCAGAGGCTCGCTTAGAAACAGCGAAAAAGCTAGCAGATTTGATTGAAGTACCGACAGATAAATTAACAGATCGTGATAAAAAAGATTATTGGCTTGCTATACATAAAGAGGAAGCTAAAGAAAAAATTACGAATAAAGATCGTCAAGAGTTTAAAGATAAAAAAATTGACGATAAAGAATTAGATGAGCGTCAACGAAATCGCGTGACAGAAGAGGAAATGAATCAATTATCCGCAAAAGATTTAGAAATACTAGCGATTAAAAGCAAAATGGACGGCGGATATGCGATGACGCCACAAGTCATTAAAAAGGATGCTACAGAAGAAGAATATGCGATTATTAGTGAAAGCCTAGCAGCATTACCGGGTGTAGATACGAATGTTGATTGGGATCGAAAATATGTTTATGATGATTTATTCCGAAGTGTACTTGGCGGGGTGTCAACATCTGATGAAGGTTTACCTAGAGAAAGACTAGATTACTATCTTGTTCGTGATTATAATCGAAATGACCGCGTAGGGAAAAGTTATCTTGAGCAGCAATATGAAGACAGTCTGCACGGTACGAAAGCGGAAGTGAAAAATATTACAGATAAAAACGGTAATATTTTAGAAACGATTAATGTATCAAAAGGGCAAAGTGGTAATGATCTGAATTTAACAATCGATATGGAATTACAAAAGCGTGTAGAAGAAATTATCACGAAAAGTTTATTGAAATATAAAGGCGGGCAACCTCTTTTAGATCGTGCATTCGTTGTAATGATGAATCCGAAAAATGGTGAAGTTTTATCTATGGCTGGGAAACAGTTAGTGAATGAAAATGGCGAAACGAAAGTGCAAGATTTCGCATTAGGAACGATGACAAGTTCTTATCCGATGGGATCGACTGTAAAAGGTGCGACAGTACTTACAGGATATCAAACAAATGCAATTCAACCAGGTTCAGTTCAACTTGATGAACCAATCAGATTAAAGGGGACGCCGCCAAAATCTTCGTGGAAGACGATGGGATATATTAATGATTTGACAGCATTAAAAATGTCTTCTAACGTATATATGTTTAAAACAGCGATGAATATCGCAGGTGTTCAATATGTGAGAGGTGGTACGTTAGATATACCACAAAAAGCATTTGATACGATGCGTTATTATTTCGGGCAGTTTGGACTTGGCGTGAAAACCGGTATTGATTTACCGAATGAATCTGCGGGCCAAATAGGTAGAGGAAATCAGCCAGGTTTCTTATTAGATTTATCAATTGGACAGTATGATACGTATACACCACTTCAATTAGCACAGTACATTTCAACAATTGCAAATGGTGGTTACCGTATGCAGCCGCAAGTTGTAAAGGAAATTCGACAACCGGCAGTGAAACAAGATGAAGTAGGAAAAGTTGTTCATTCAATGGAACCGAAAGTGCTAAATCGTATTGATATGCCTGAATCACAAATTAAACGTGTTCAAGAAGGATTTAGACAAGTATTTAACGATTCTGGTGGTACAGCTACGAAATACTTTGCAGGTGCACCATATAAAGCTGCTGGTAAAACAGGTACAGCTCAAACTGTGTATGGCGGAGATAAAGAGATTGGTAGAAATGCAAAAGGTGAGCGCAAAGAGACATATAACTTAACATTAGTAGGTTATGCACCACTTGAAGATCCTGAAGTAGCATTTTCTGTTGTTGTACCTTGGGTAGATGATAAATCAGGTATTAACGGTTATATTAGTCGTGACATTATGGACGCGTACTTTGATTTGAAAAAAGTAGAAAATGGTGAAGCTACACAAGATGAAATAGATAAGAAAAATAAAGAGCAAAATGATGAATAAAAAAGTTGTAAAAAAAGCACACTATCTGAAAAGATAGTGTGCTTTTTTTTATGATTCATGCATACGTTTTAATAAGGTGGACAAGCATATTATATCGGAAAATTAAGGGACCTCATAAATGATACGTATGCATTCGCCATGTAGGATAACGATTTTATGGACTGATCATCAGTGAAGATGAACGGTAGCTACGGATTAAAATTTCATCTTATGTAGGTTCTTGTGGAACTTTACAAAACTTTTACAAACAATTAAAACCGAATTAATAGTTTAGCAGTATTCTTATATCTGTAATCCTGTTATTTCCGGTTACTTCTAGGAGGAAGAACACGTGAAATGGATAAGTGCATCGATTAAAGTTTTCATACTGTCGACATGTTTCCTTTATGTTGGCACGTCTACTGCATTTGCTGTGAATGAAATGGGAGAAGTGAGAGTTGATGGATCCTCAACGGTTTTTCCTATTATAGAAGCGGTAGCGGAGGAATATACAAAGGTGCATCCGAACGTGAAAATCTCCATCAGTGTTTCTGGAACAGGAGGAGGATTTAATCGTTTCAGTAAAGGAGAAGTGGATATAAATAATGCTTCGAGAGTAATGAAACAAGTGGAAGAAAATGAAATGAAGAGAAACTCCATTCAGTTTACACCATTTGAAGTTGCTTACGATGGTCTGACGATCGTTGTGAATCGCCAAAATACTTGGGTAGACAATATGACAGTAGACGAGTTACGTCTATTATGGAGTGAAGATGGAAACGAAAAGCGATGGTCACAAATTCATTCTTCATGGCCACGTGAACAGGTGAAGTTTTATGCGCCAGGTGTAGACTCTGGTACGTATGATTATTTTCAAAATGTCATCTTACAAAATAATCGCATTGTAAAAAAAGTCTCTTTGTCTGAAGATGATCAAGTTATTATGCAAGGGGTAATGAATGATAAAAATGCCATTGCTTTTGTAGGATATGCTTATTATATGGCCAATCGAGATAAGGTGAGAGCAATAAAAGTGGATGGTGTACTTCCGACGAAAGATACGATTCAATCAGGTAAATATAAGCCATTATCTAGGTCGCTATTTGCTTATGTGAATGATGCATCTATCCGAAATAAAATGAATGTAGCAAATTATGTTGAGTTTATGATTCAGCATGTTGGTAATCTTGCTGAAGAGGTTGGATATGTAAAATTACCAAAAGAAAAATACAATGAACAGCTGCGGATGTTAACAGAAATAAAAAGGTAATGTCAGGGTGGAAAGGGGTTTTCATCTTTGGCTCATAATGACAAAAGTCAAATTACATTTTCTGTACAATATTTGATTGAAAGAAATACAAAACAAAGAAAAAAAACGCAGCGAATCAATCGAATCGTTCCATTATTACTAAAAATAATTGCTAGCGTGTCTATTGTGACGACACTTGGAATTATTTTTACGCTGGCAAATGAAACAATGATGTTTTTTCAAAAAATACCATTGCTCTCCTTTTTGACAGAGAAAGAATGGTTACCTTTTTTTGAAGATCCTAAATTCGGTATATTACCACTTATATGTGGAACGGTACTTGTAACAGCAATCGCTATGCTCGTAGCAATTCCTATCGGTTTAGCGTGTGCCGTATTTTTAAGCGAATATGCTTCGGGCGGTGCAAGGAAAGTATTAAAGCCGATGTTAGAACTATTAGCAGGTATCCCGACAATTGTATATGGTTTCTTTGCATTAACAGTTGTCACACCGCTTTTACAACGAATTATACCAGATTTACAGTTTTTTAATGCGATTAGTCCAGGTATTGTTATTGGCTTTATGATGATCCCGACAATTGCATCTCTTTCTGAAGATGCAATGAGAGCTGTAGCGAAAGGGACGAAAGAAGCTTCGTTAGCACTTGGAGCAACTCGGTTTGAGATGGTAAAACAAGTCGTGTTTCCTTCGGCTTTTACAGGGATTATGGCAGCGATTATATTAGCTGCTTCCAGGGCAATTGGTGAAACGATGATCGTTGTAATTGCAGCGGGATCCACGCCGAACGTATCGCTCGATCCGACACACTCTATTCAAACGTTAACAGCTTATATTGTGCAAGTGAGTTTAGGTGATGCTCCGCATGGAACAATTACGTATTACAGCATGTACGCTGTAGGCGCAACGTTATTCTTGTTTACTTTTATAATGAACATCATTTCGCAGTTTATTATGCACCGCTTTAGGAGGGTGACATAATATGCGAATGTTGAATCATAAAAAAATACAAGAAAATATGGCATCACGTTTTTTAAAAGATCGAGTTTACAAAATGTTATTTTATATAGCTATTTGGTTTTCAATAGTAATACTGTTTATTTTGCTTTTTCAAATTTTTGAAAAAGGCATAAGTTACCTTTCGTTAGATTTCTTTACAAACTTCGCTTCGCGTAATCCGAAAGAAGCTGGGATTGCTGCAGCTTTGTCAGGAACGATATTATTTATGAGTATTGTTATACCAGTCTCCTTTATATTTGGAGTTGGAACTGCTCTTTATTTAGAGCAATATGCGAAGGAATCTATATTTAAAAAGGTAATAGAAATTAATAATCAAACGTTAGCAGGAGTACCTTCCGTTGTATTTGGATTACTCGGCTTAACTATTTTTGTATATGCTCTTCATTTAGGTGAGAGTATTATTGCGGCGGCACTGACGATGAGTTTACTCGTCTTACCTACAGTTGTTGTAGCAAGTCAAGAAGCGATACGATCTGTACCAAGGTCATTATTAGAAGCTTCTTACGGATTAGGTGCTACGAAGTGGCAAACGATGTATCAAATTGTATTGCCATCTGCTTTCCCGGGAATTATAACAGGTTGTACGTTAGCGATATCAAGGGCGATTGGAGAAGCGGCACCGCTATTAGTTATCGGGGCACTTGCATTTGCAAATTATGTTCCATTTAGTATGTTTGATAGATTTACAGTTTTACCAATTCAAATTTTTAATTGGATGAGTAGACCGCAAGAAGAATTTCAGTATGTAGCAGCTGCTGGGATGATTGTTTTATTAGGTTTATTGCTCTTTATCAATATATTTGTCTTATTGTTACGAAATCGAAAATAAGTTGGAAATGGATGAAAGGGGAATTCAAATGGTAGCAACAGTAGTAAATGTACAGGTGAAAAACGAGGAGAAAATCGAGACTGCACCAAAGAAAGTAGTATTTGATACGAAAAACTTAAATTTATGGTACGGAGAAGACCATGCTTTAAAAGATATTAACTTAAGCATTCATGAGAATGAAGTTACAGCAATTATCGGGCCAAGTGGTTGTGGTAAATCAACGTACTTAAAAACATTAAATCGTATGGTAGAGTTAGTACCAATCGTGCGAACTACAGGTGTAATTGAATATAGAGAGCGCAATATATTTGAAAAATCATACCCAGTTGAAGAATTAAGAACTCATGTGGGAATGGTGTTCCAAAAGCCAAATCCATTTCCGAAATCTATTTATGAAAATGTAGCATATGGCCCGAAAATTCATGGTATTCGTGATAAGAAAACATTGGATGAAATTGTTGAAAAAAGTTTACGTGGAGCAGCGATTTGGGATGAGTTAAAAGATCGTTTGCATGATAATGCATACGGTTTATCTGGTGGACAGCAACAGCGTCTATGTATCGCACGTTGTTTAGCGATTGAACCAGACGTTATTTTAATGGATGAGCCAACATCGGCACTAGATCCAATTTCAACATTAAAAGTAGAAGAATTAATTCAAGAGTTAAAGAAAGACTTTAGCATTGTGATCGTAACACATAACATGCAACAAGCAGCACGTATTTCAGACAAAACTGCTTTCTTCTTAAGTGGAGAAGTTGTGGAATATACAGATACAAATAAATTATTTACGACACCTTCAGATAAGCGTACAGAAGATTATATTACAGGCCGATTCGGTTGATATCGTTGCAAGGATAAGAGTAAATACCCTCTTAACAGAGGGTATTTCTTATTTTTACCTCATTTCATTAGAGAAGTAATACTTCTCCTATCTTAAGGTTTATTACAAGTAGGCTAGGTAGGAAATCTATATATAATGGCACATAATATTGAGGGGGAAGAAACAATGGTAAGAGAACAGTTTCAATGTGATTTAAAAACGTTACAGCAAAAGGTGATTGAGCTTGGAGAGCTAGCGAGGGAAGCTTTATTGCTTGCTATGGAAGGTCTTCATAAAAGGGATGTAGAGAAAGCATTAGAGGTAATAGATGGTGATTATCGTATGGATAATTTAGAAGAGGAAATAAATGATCTTGCGCTTATGCTTATTACGAAGCAGCAACCTGTAGCAAGTGATTTAAGAAGGATTTTCATTTCAATTAAAACAGCGACAGATTTAGAGCGTATTGCAGATCATGCTGTTAATATTGCGAAATCAACAATTCGTCTTGGGGAAAAAGAAGTGGTTGTTAGTTTGCACAATCTTGATGAAATGTTTGCAATTGCAAATAAGATGTTACAGTTAGCGTTGGAAGCATATGAGCAAGAAAATTTAACTTTTGCGAAACAAATTGCCGAAATGGATGATTCAGTTGATGAAATATATGGGAAAGCGATTCGTGAATTTATATCTTCAGTTCCAGAACAACCAGAAGCGATTACACAAATTACACAATTATCCTTTGTGGCGAGATATATCGAGCGTGTAGCAGATCATATTACAAATATTGCTGAAAATGTTTTTTATTTAGTAAAAGGGAAGCATTACTTATTAAATGAATAAAGAAAAAAGGCAGGTGAAACATCACCTGCTTTTTTTAGTCAAAACATGACAAAAAAAGCTCGTTGTTTCCTTTAGTTTATGATGATAAGATGTATCATAATATAATGGAAAAAATAGGACATATATGTTGTTTAGTAAGTAATATTTTACTAAGTTAATGGTAAGCGCTTTCTTTTTGTGTCTGAAAGGTACGGGGATATAAGGAGTTTTACTGCTTGTCAGCTATCAACGGGAGATGAAAAAATCCCTACAATTTAAAGTTTCATTTTATACTGCTAGTTAATGCGGGTTAGATAATATACATAACGTATATGAAGTTACTGAACATTATATAAGTGGAGGCTGAAGTATATGAAGGGGGTTATTTTAGCTGGAGGAAAAGGACGACGCCTTAGACCATTAACATGTAATACTCCAAAGCCGATGTTGCCATTATTAGAGAAGCCAGTTTTGGAATACAATATTGAATTATTACGTCAGCATGGTATTCGTGAGATTGCCATTACTGTTCAGTATATGAGTACGGCCATTAAACAATACTTTGGTGACGGTAGCAAATGGGGCGTCAATTTGTATTACTTTGAAGACTCTCCACCGCTTGGAACCGCAGGGAGTATTAAACAAGCGGAAAAATTTTTGGATGAAACGTTTGTCGTCATAAGCGGGGATGCGTTAACTGATTTTCAATTATCAGAAGGCATTGCGTTTCATGAACAAAAGAAAAGAATGGTAACTATGTTTGTAAAGGAAGTAGAAAATCCACTCTCATTCGGTTTAGTTGTAATGAACAAAGAACAAGAGGTTACACGATATATAGAAAAACCAAGTTGGAATGAGGTAGTTTCTAATATTGTGAATACAGGTATATATATTATGGAACCAGAAATTTTTTCTTACATACCGCCCCGAGAATTTTTTGATTTCAGTCAAGATGTGTTTCCGTTATTGGCAAATAAGAACGCGTTATTTGCATATTTGTCAGAAGGCTATTGGTTAGATATCGGTACATTTGATCAATATCGACAAGCACAATTTGATTTGTTAACGAAAAAATTACAAGTACCTATTCCTTACACGGAAGTATTACCGATGGTATGGATGGGGGAAGGAGTGACGATTGGAAAAGGAACGAAAATTCACGGTCCCTCTTTTATTGGAGAAGGAGCAAAGATTGGTGCTGGAGCTGTAATTGAACCGTACTCCATTATCGGGAAAAATAGTATTGTTTCAAGCTATTCTCATCTTCAAAAAAGTATTGTTTTTGCAAATGCTCACATTGGGCAATATTGCGAGTTATTAGAAACGACAATAGGAGAGCATACAATGGTGGAAGATGACGTTACATTGTTTCAAAAAAGCATTGTAGCGGATCATTGTCATATAGGGAAAAGTACGGTAATTAAGCAAAAGGGAAAACTATGGCCATATAAGGCGATTGACAGCTATTCGGTAGTTGGATCGGCTGGTGTTCAAGAAAGTGAAAAGAGTGCAGGATGGTTGCAAAAAAGCCGCATTGTAGGAAGAGGCAATGTTGAAATCACTCCTCAATTTATTGTAAAGGTTGCGATGGCGTACGGATCTCTTTTTGCCAAAGGAGAAAGTATATTAATCGGGAGTCAAGAACATATAGAAACGACCTCTTATAAAAATCTCTTTCTTCATGCGATTCATGGTATCGGAGTTCATACGATGGAATGCAAAGAAATGAACGAGTCGCTTTTTCAGTATAGTATTCAGGATTTACAATGTGCAGGCGGGGTTTTCATTCAAGTAGAAAATGAAAAAGAGGTTGTTATAAAGTTGTATGGCAAGGATGGGGTACAATTAACGTATAAGCAGCAAAAAGCGATAGAACAAGTATATATGTCTGAGTCGTTTTATTACGTATGTGAGAAGGAAATGGGGCGGAATAAGCTAGTCCACGTTTCTTTACATGATTATATAGAGGCTGTATTAGAACGCATTGATATTGAGAAAATACAAAAACAGAAGTTTCATCTTCTTATTAATAAAAGAAATGATATGTTACAACATTTACTTATGCTCTTTTTGCAAAGGCTCGGATGTACAGTTACGTGGATTTATGCGGGTGAACAAAAGGATCATGTGAAAGCTTTGATGAAATCAAGTAAAGCAAATATGGCTCTTATGTTTTCAGAGCAAGGAAATTATTTCGAGTTATATGATAATCACAGTAATATTTACCAAGGAACAGATTTTGAAGAGGTAGATATTCCAGATTTATTACTTGAATCGACAGGAAATATTTACCCAATGTCTTTGAAATTAGGAGAGTGTTACCTTCTATTTTATACGCAGGATGAAAAAAAGTCGTTTCAAGCGAGATGGAAGCGAGATATTTTATATCGAATAGGAAAATTATTTGAGCTAATAGCATTGCAAGGAAAAACGTTTCTCAGCATAGTAGAGCAATCGCCTCCGCTCTATCTACTTTGTGATGAAGTTGTATGTTCATGGAATGAAAAAGGGAAAGTGATGAGGAAATTATTGGCTGATATGGAAAGAAAGGAAGACGGTATATTTGAAGGAGTACAGTTCAAATATACGGAAAAAGAGTGGTCTTATATCGTTTCTGACACAAAACAACCGAAATTTTTAGTGTATTCACATGCTAGAAACCCAGTAATAGCAAGGGAAAACATGAAAAATCTTATAGAAAAAATTAGACAATATCAAAAGGTGTAGAATTTTTATTTTAAAAGTGGTATTATAGTATAGTCTGATTTAAGTTATTAGTACTGGAGGGAAATAAGAATGCGTGTGAATATTACTCTAGCATGTACAGAATGCGGAGATCGTAACTATATCTCAAAGAAAAACAAACGTAACAACGCTGAGCGTATCGAGCTTAAAAAGTATTGCAAGCGTGACAAGAAGTCTACGTTACACCGTGAAACAAAGTAAGCAGTAGGAATATTTTCCTACTGTTTCTTTTTTTATTCGATTCCTCTGTTAAAAGTGATACACTATCATCGTAGAGAAAAGTATCACTGTGAGGGGGAAAATGTGTGAGAGAAGAGAAAGTACGTTTACGTAAACGAATAATAGAGCACATGAATTCTTTATCAGAAGAACGGTATACAACTTTATCAGAGCAAATTGCATGTTCGTTGTATGCGCAAAAAGAGTGGACTGAAGCTAAAACAATCGGAATCACTCTCTCAATGGAAAATGAAGTGAATACATATCCTATTATTGAAAAAGCTTGGGAAGAGGGCAAGAAAGTTGTTGTCCCGAAGTGTAATAAAGGAACACGAACAATGTCCTTTAGGAAAATTAGTAATTTTGATCAATTAGAAACGGTGTATATGAATTTACGTGAACCAATTCCAGTACTTACGGAAGAAGTGAATGCAGATGAAATTGATCTTCAAATCGTGCCGGGCGTAGCTTATACAGAGCGAGGAGAACGAATTGGATATGGCGGTGGCTATTATGATCGTTATCTCGTGCATTATAAAGGGAAAACGCTATCATTAGCTTATAGTTTTCAAATGGTAGAACATATTCCAGTAGAGCCGTTTGATAAAAATATAGAAAAAATTATTACAGAAAAAGGAACAATGGTTAAAAATGGGCTTGTATAGACAAATAAAAATTGACGAGACTTTTTCTTCTTGATTATAATAAAATATGTGAACGTTTTCTTATTATAATTTTTTATAGTAAGTGAGCATAGAGGGTGATAAAATGGTATCTATTTATGATATTCAGCAATTGCTAAAGAAATTTGGTACGATTATTTATACGGGTGATCGAATTGCAGATTTACAATTAATGCAAGATGAATTGCGTGAATTAAATCAATCACAGCTAATCGATCCACAAGACTATCAAACAGCTTTATTTTTATTGAAGCAAGAAATTCAAAAAGAGCTAAATAAGAATTAGATAAAGGTAGGTAAGCAACATGGAAGAGAAATGGTTAGTTGGTGTTGACCTTGGTGGTACAACGATTAAATTAGCATTTATTAATGTGTACGGTGAAATTTTACATAAGTGGGAAATCCCTACGAATACAAATGAGCAAGGAAAACATATTACACTTGATGTAGCGAAAGCTATTGATAAAAAGTTAGAAGAGTTAGGCGAATTAAAAAGTAAGTTAATCGGTATTGGTATGGGAGCTCCTGGTCCTGTACACGTGGCGTCTGGAATGATTTATGAAGCGGTTAACTTAGGGTGGAAAAACTATCCGTTAAAAGATTTATTAGAAGTAGAAACAGGATTACCTGTTGTTATTGATAATGATGCAAATTTAGCAGCGCTTGGTGAAATGTGGAAAGGTGCTGGTGAAGGAGCGAAAGATTTAATTTGTATGACTCTTGGTACTGGCGTTGGCGGTGGTGTAATTGCCAATGGTGAGATTGTACACGGCGTAAGCGGTGCTGCTGGTGAAATCGGACACATTACAGTCGTTACAGAGAATGCTTTCCCATGTAATTGCGGGAAGTCTGGTTGCCTAGAAACTGTAGCATCTGCAACGGGTATTGTGCGTGTTGCTATGCAAAAAATACAAGAGACTGATAAAGAAAGTGTTCTACGTTCTATGTTAGCAGAAGAAGGGCGTATTACATCAAAAGATGTGTTTGAAGCACTTGGACAAGGTGACGAGCTAGCAGGCGAAGTAGTAGAAAAAGTAGCTTCTTACTTAGGATTAGCTGTAGCGAACCTTGCTAGTACGTTGAACCCAGAGAAAATTGTTATTGGCGGCGGCGTGTCTAAAGCTGGAGATGCACTATTAGAGCCAATTCAACGTTATTTCGAGCAATATGCTTTTTCACGTGCTGTAAAGAGCACGAAGTTAGCGATTGCAATACTTGGTAATGATGCAGGTGTTATCGGAGGAGCTTGGCTTGTAAAAAAGCACAAATACGAAGCGAAAATGGTATAAGTTATGAACTATGAAAAGAGGAAGGGGAACCCCCTTCCTCTTTTTGCGCACAATCTTGATGAAGAATAACATGTAAATGAATTAAGCTGCTGGTGGGTACCCGTTATATAGAACAGTCATGATCGTAAACCATCCGAAAACGAGTACAGTTGCAATTGCAAAGCCGCCTGCGAAAAAGTTCTTTTCACGAAGTGTTCTAAGCGTAGCAAATACAGCTAACAGAGTGACTAGTGCAAAAATAATAACAAGGCCCATACAATATCCTCCTCTGTCTACCCATTCCTAAATATGAGTTTTTAGAATATTAACTCTTTTATATTGTACATGTTTTAAAAATGATTGTCGAGATAGCATCCTTTCTTTTCCTAAGAGAAAAAAATGTTGTATCATTGAAAGTAAGTTTAATAATTGGAGGAGATTTTCATATGAAATGGATACAAATGCCGTTAGGCCCATTACAAACAAATGCTTATATTTTAACGAATGAGCAAAATGAGTGTATTATCTTTGATCCTGGTCACGAAGGAGAGAAGCTCGTTACATATTTACAAGAAGAACAATTAAAGCCACTGGCTGTTTTATTAACACATGCTCACTTTGATCATATTGGCGCTGTTGATGCGGTAAGAGACGCTTTTCATATTCCTGTGTATGTACATAAAGAAGAAGCAGATTGGTTAGGCGATGCAACTGTAAATGGTTCTCAAATTTTTATGATGAATCGCAGTATTACAGCAAAACCAGCAGATCATATTATTGATGCAGAAGGTGCATTAGCAATTGGCTCATTTAATTTTGAAATTTTTGAAACGCCAGGACATTCTCCAGGTAGTATTTCTTATTACTGTAAAGAGGCGAGTGCTATATTTTCTGGAGATGTATTGTTCCAAATGAGTATCGGAAGAACAGATTTACCTGGTGGAAGTTTTGCTGAATTGATTGGAAGTATTGAAGAGAAATTATTTGTATTACCTGATGAAACAGCGGTGCTATGTGGACATGGTCCAGAAACAAGCATTGGTTTTGAAAAAGAAAATAATCCATTTTTACAGTAAGGAGCTAGTATGGAGATGGAGCTCATTTTAAAAGAATGGATGGAAAAAGAAAAGGATTATTCAATTTCATACAGTACATATATGAACCTCGCATTATATGCAGAGGAACATGGATATTATATGAAAGAACGTGAAAAAATCGGAAGACAAGGGGATTTTTTTACAAGTAGCAATGTATCCTCTGTGTTTGCAAAAACTTTTGCTAAGTTTTTTATTCGTCTTGTTGAAAATGGTGAAGTTGCTCCACAAATTTGTGAGATTGGTGGGGGAACAGGGAAGTTTGCCTATGATGTTTTACAAGAATGGAAACAATTATCACCGGAAACCTTTATTGATTTAAACTATTCAATGATTGAAATGAGCCCTTTTCATAGAAAATTACAGCAGAAAAATCTTTGTTCGTTTTATAATGTGTCATATTATACGTCGCATAGTGAAATGGGAGAATCGTTCGAAGGAATTATTTTTTCGAATGAGTTATTTGATGCATTTCCTGTTGAGGTAATTGAGAAGAGAAATGGAATATTGTATGAAGTACGTGTTACGTATACAGGGGAAGGGAAACTTGCAGAAGTATGTAGACCGTTACATAAAAGCATTGGTCGATACTTATTGAAATATAATATTCATCTTGCTGAAGGTCAGCGTTTTGAAGTGCCGATTGCGATGGAAAAATATATAAAAGAAATGGCGAAATGGTTTCAACGAGGTGTATGTATTACAGTTGATTATGGATATACAAAAGAAGAATGGATGCATCCTGCACATCAGGAAGGAAGTTTACGAGGATATTACGATCATAAGTTAATCCGTAATCCTTTAGCGCATCCAGGTGAAATGGATCTTACTACTCATATTCATTGGGACGAGCTGAAAGAGATGTTTAGCCTGCAAGGTATGCATACAGTATGGCATAAGAAGCAATCTGAGTTTTTGTTAGCTGCAGGAATATTAGATCAGCTTACGGGTCACCAAGATAGAAATCCTTTTTCTGAAACTCAAAAACAAAATCGTGCAGTTCGTTCTATGATTTTGAGCGGAGGATTAGGGAGTGCGTTTGATGTTGTGATACATACGAAAGATATGCAACAGTTACACTTGGATCGGTATTTGAAAATATAAAAAACAAGACACAGCATATTTCTGTGTCTTGTTTTTTAATACGACTTATGTAGCATCATATATTTCCTCTCATGATATATATTTATATTAAAGATATGAGATGAAAAATATAGAATACGTCCTTTTTCTCTGTTTATGAGTCCCTAACCCAATAATACGCGAACGAGTTGAATAATTGTCTCGTTTTCTACTTTGTAATAAATTTCCAATCCTTTTCTTTCACTTGAAACGATTTTAGCACTTTTTAACTTTGCTAAATGCTGTGAAATTGTAGATTGTGGCATGTTTAAGCCAGTGTACATTGTTGAAACGTTGCTTGGACCACGTTCAATTAATCCCTTTACAATACATAAGCGAACAGGATGAGCAAGTACTTTCAATAATTCTGCATTGCTTTCATATAGTTCAATTTCTTTTTGAAAGGTTTCTAACATGTTCTTTTCCACCTCCGTGTGAGCTGTTATACCATACTATACATACCAAAAAATTAAAGAAAAGAAAACAGTTGTTGCAGAAAAAAAGTCCTAAAGTAAAGAAATTGTAAGAAAAGAGACCCTGATGTAAATAAAGTAGATGATTTAGCACGGTTTTGTAAAATGACAATTTTGGGTGAAAATTTAGATGCGTTTTAAAAATTGAAAGATATAGATATATTTGTAACACAATCTTACCATGATTTTCTTATTCTTTCAAATGAATATACAAAATTTTTAAAATAATATGACAAAGGAATTATAATGATATATATAGAATATAAAACAGGTTAAAAGAAAAGAAGCTGAATGTAGTCAGCTTCTTGATGATGAAAACGAAATGTTTGAATATAGCTGATAAATCTTAGAATTACCAAGACATTAGTTATGTATTCTAGCGTCACCTTGTATCAATTTTAAAAATCTGTGATTCCATATATTTTCATAAAAACCAATTGTCTCTTTTGCGGACATAAATGGATTATTTAATGTAGAGGTTGCTTTCTGTACCATGAAGTTTTCGTATCCTAGTCCATGAGCGAATTTAATCGTAGCATCCATACAGTACTCTGTTTGGGCACCACAAAATTCAATACGATGTACAGATAATTGATCTAAAATCTCTTTTAAGTTTGTTTTATAAAATGAATTTGCATGTGTCTTTCTTACAAAAAAATCTTGTTCTTGAACATCTAGATCAGCATGAATAGCCCAAAGTTCTTTTTCGGGTACTAAATCATCATCACAATGTTGAACGAAAAGAATTGGTTTATTTGATTTTCTGTATGAAGAAATTCTGTTATTTACTTTTGTAAGTAAGTTTTGTAAATCAAATAAATGTTCTTCGCTATAACATACTCCGTTTTGTAGATCGATAACGATTAAAACATCTGCACAAGTATCCATTATTTTTGCCCCTTTTTTACTTCTTAATATATCAATTAATTCATTACTTGGAAATAGATGGTGCTCTTTCGTTTTTTTATGAACTATACGAAAAGTAAAATATACGCAACAGCATAAAAAGAAGATATGATAAATTAATTTCATATCTTCTTTTCTCTTTATGCATTTACAGGTTCTTCTATATAAGAAAGGGCATTTTCAAAATCGGATATTAAATCGTCAACATTTTCAAGGCCGACGGATAACCGAAGTAATGAATTAGAAATCCCTCTTTCATCGCGAGCTTCTTGCGATAGTGCTGCATGTGACATTTTAGCTGGGTAGGAAAGAATCGATTCGACAGCCCCTAAACTAACTGCAAAGACGGGTAATTTTACTTTTGATAAAAATTGGCGGAGTGCGTCTTCTGATTGTAAAGTGAAAGATAGGACAGCTCCGGCTGATGTAGCTTGAGATTGTTGAATATCAAATCCAAGGTGTGTTTGTAAGCCAGGATAATAGACATTTTTAACTTTAGCGTGCTCTTGTAAATAATGTGCAATTTTATTGGCGTTAGCAGCTGAATGCTCAAGACGTACATGTAATGTTTTTAGCCCGCGAAGTACGAGAGAACAATCTTGAGGACCTAAAATAGCACCGAATGCATTTTGTAAAAATCCAAGTTTTTGAGCGAGTTCGGCATCTTTTACAACTGCTAATCCGGCAGTAACATCACTATGACCAGCAATGAATTTTGTGGCACTATGAAGAACGACATCGGCGCCAAGATCAAGTGGCTTCTGGAATAGTGGTGTCAAAAATGTATTATCAACAAAAGTAAGGGCGTCAATAGATTTTGCAAGTTGAGAAACAGCACGAATATCTGTCACTTTTAAAAGTGGATTAGAGGGTGTTTCCACATAAAAGAGTTTTGTATTTGGCTTAATGTTTTGCTTTATTTCTTCTAAATTGGTCATATCAACAAATGTATGTGAAACACCGTAACGGGAGAGAACTTCAGTTATAATTCGATAAGTGCCTCCATATACGTCTTCTGAAATGAGTATGTGATCACCTTGTGAAAGAAGGAGGAATGCAGTAGAAATCGCTGCAATTCCTGATGCGAAGGCAAATCCTTTTGTTCCGCCTTCTAATAAAGCAATGATATCTTCAAGAGCTTCACGAGTTGGATTACCAGAGCGGCTATAGTCATATTTTCCGAACGTATCTACATCAAACTGGTGGAATGTTGATGTATTATAGATGGGAACGTTAACAGCTCCTGTTTGCGAGTCATGTTTATATTGGTTGTGCAGTAAGAGTGTATCAATAGAATAACTCATATTCTTACACCTTCTTTTACAAGTTTAATGGCTTGCTTTAAGTCTTGAATTAAATCGTTACTATTTTCAATGCCAACGGAAAATCGAAGAAGACGATTGCATACACCGTTTGCCGTTCTGATTTCTTCAGGAATATCAGCGTGCGTTTGCGTTGCTGGATAGGTCATTAAACTTTCAACACCACCAAGACTTTCAGCGAATGTAATTAAGGATAAAGATTGTAAGAATGGATTAATCCACGTTTCATCTTTCAGACGAAATGAGATCATGCCGCCTCTTCCAGGATAAAATACATCTGTCACCCCGTCTTCATCATTTAAATAAGCGACAACTGCTTTTGCATTTTCTTCATGTTGTCTCATACGAAGCGCTAACGTTTTCATACCACGAATTAATAGCCATGAGTCAAATGGGCTTAAGACTGCACCAGAGGCATTATGGTAATGAGCGATTTCCTCACAAAGTTCCTTTCCTTTTGCAACGACAAGACCGCTTAGTACATCGTTATGTCCCCCTAAATATTTCGTTGCGCTATGAAGTACAATGTCGGCACCTTCTGTTAATGGCTGCTGTATATAAGGCGTATAGAATGTGTTGTCTACAATAAGAAGTAGTCCGTGTCTTTTCGCTACAGTTGCGACAGCGGCAATATCAGTAACTTGCATTAATGGATTAGTTGGGGTTTCTATGAAAATAGCTTTCGTTTCAGTTGTGATAGCTTTCTCAATTTGTTTAATAGATTGTGTATTTACGTATCTACATCGAACATTCCACTTTTTTTCTTGCTCAGAAAATAATCGATAAGTGCCTCCGTATAAATCTTCAGATACAATAAGTTCGTCTCCGGAACGGAATAGGGAAAGGACGAGGAAAACAGCTGCCATCCCTGAACTACAGGCATAACCTTGTTCACCGTATTCTAAATCTGCGATTGCCTGTTCTAACAGGCCGCGAGTTGGATTTCCAGTTCGTGAATAGTCAAATCCAGTAGACTTACCAATTCCTTCGTGACGATAAGCAGTTGAAAAATAAACAGGCGGATTAACAGTTCCTGTTGTAGTTTCGCTCCGGTTTCCGATTTGTGCTAGTTTTGTTTCAATAGTTGACATATAAAAATTCCTCCTTTTTAAATTAACAATTAAGTGAATGTAAAGTGAAACTTTAATCAGTGAGGGATTCATCCCCACTGATTATCAGCCCTCACCAATCGGGCTTTTACGGGCAGATGATTCCCACCTAACTTCTTTGTTCTAGCTGAATTTTGAGTTGGGAATCTTACTGCCCTCAAATAGCGGGGTAAAATAAAAAAAGCCTTCTAAGAAGAAGGCTTTCGATTTGAATAGAGTCTTCTTCTCATCTGTCAAATCTTTCACAATTTGCTGGAATTAGCACCTTATTAACAAATGTTAATGGTTGCTGAGGCGTCATAGGGCCAGTCCCTCTACCTCTCTAGATAAGAATGTTCGTATGAAATTTTATTATGTTTTTAACTTTACAACAAAAGATAATTGAATTGCAACTTTATTTTAAATAATTTTTATTTTTCCGCAAGTGTCATTGACTTTTGCATTTGTGCGTGCTAAATTTATTAAAAAATTAACAAACATTGTTAAAAGGGGAACGCATTTCCTTTTAGCTACATAAATAAAATAATAAAGACAAACTCTTATTGAGAGCGGTGGAGGGAAAGGCCCTGTGAAACCCGGCAACCTTCAAACGAAATGTTTGAAACGGTGCTAATACCTGCAAAACGATTGTTTTGCATAATAAGAGGAGGAACGATTATGTCCCCCTCTTCAAAGTGAAGAGGGGGTTTTTATATTGATAGAAATGAGGGAGAATTGTGAAATTACTAGATTTATTATCAAAAGGAATTGTAATAGGTGATGGTGCGGTTGGGACGTTATTACATTCACATGGTTTGCAAAGTAGTTTTGAAGAATTGAACATATCTGATCCAGATTTAATTATATCGATTCATAAGCAATATGTAGCTGCTGGGGCAGATGTGATTCAAACAAATACGTACGGAGCAAATGAAGCAAAATTACGTATGTATGGTTTAGAAAATCAAGTTACTGAAATTAATAGAGCGGCGGTAAAATTGGCGAAAGCATCTGTTACAGATAGAAATGCAATTTTAGGAACAATTGGCGGTATGAAACATATCGGAGCTGTTACAACGACTGATATAGAAAGAGAATTTATGCTACTTGAGCAGGCAAGTGCATTACTAGAAGAACAGGTTGATGGACTGTTATTAGAGACTTTCTATGATGAGTTTGAATTACTTCATGCTGTTCAGGTGTTACGAAAACAAACGAATATTCCAATTGTAGCTCAATTAGCGTTACATGAGGCAGGTACGACTCAAAATGGAAATGATGTAAATGAAATATTAAAACAGCTTTTAGATTATGGTGCAAATGTCGTTGGATTGAACTGCCAACTAGGACCACTTCATATGACGGAAGCTTTTAAAATGATATCGATTCCGCAAAATGGCTACTTGTCAGCATATCCAAATGCAGGTCTCCCTAATTATGTGGAGGGACGTTACGTATATGAGGGAAGTCCAGCTTATTTCGAAGCGATGACGCCGAAGTTTATTGAGCAAGGTATTCGGTTATTAGGTGGTTGTTGTGGCACGACTCCAGAACATATTGAAAGTATGAAACGTGCAATTGCAAATATTACGCCTGTAATAGAAAAGGATACGGTTCAAAGACCGAAAGTAGTTCATACACACGAGAAACGTTCGAAAGCTCATGTCACATTAGCAGAGAAAGCAAAAAAACAAACGACAGTAGTAGTGGAATTAGATCCACCGAAAACGTTAGATACGCAGCGATTTTTTGAAGGCGCAAGAGTATTGAAAAGAGTTGGGGCAGATGCTATTACTCTAGCAGATAATTCATTAGCATCGCCTCGCATCTCGAATATGGCAATGGGGGCATTATTAACGAAGCATGATATTCCAGTATTGACGCATTTAACGTGTAGAGACCATAACGTCATCGGACTACAATCTCATTTACTAGGCTTATCAGCGTTAGGTATGGAAGAAGTGTTAGCTTTAACTGGTGATCCAGCACGCGTCGGTGATTTTCCAGGTGCCACTTCTGTATATGATTTGTCCTCTATTGAGCTCATTAAAATGATTAAAGAAATGAACGATGGGCGCTCGATTTTAGGGAAATCAATAGGTCCAGCAACACGGTTTTCAGTGGGAGGTGCGTTTAATCCGCATGTAAGACATTTAAAAGCAGCGGTTAAGCGAATGGAACGGAAAATAGAAGCTGGAGCCGAATATTTTTTAACCCAGCCAATTTATGATATCGCGTTAATTGAAGAAGTGTATGAAGCGACAAAGCATTTGGAACAACCTATTTTTATTGGGATTATGCCGCTAATAAGTAAAAGGAATGCAGATTTCCTTCATTTTGAGGTGCCAGGAATTACGCTACCTGAAGGAATAAGGGAGAGAATGGATGGACATGAAACGAAAGAGGCAGCAATTGAGGAAGGGATTCGCATTTCGCAAGAATTGATCGATGCGGCGATGAAATATTTTAACGGCATTTATCTCATTACACCATTTCTAAAATATGAAATTACAGAACACCTTGTTAAATATGTGAGAGAAAAGCAAGAAGTGAAAGAAGGTATTAACTGATGAAATGTATAGAAGAAAAATTACAAAATAACATCTTACTATTAGATGGTGCAATGGGAACAATGATCCAGCAAGAGGACTTAACTGCGGAAGATTTCGGAGGAGAAGAGTACGAAGGGTGTAATGAATATTTAGTAGAAACAAGGCCTGATGTCATTTTAAAGATTCATAAAGCTTATATTGAAGCTGGAGCGGATATTATTGAAACAAATACATTTGGGGCGACAAATATTGTATTAAGTGATTATGCGTTGTCTCATTTAGACGAGGAACTAAATGAGAAGGCAGCACGTTTAGCGGGGCAAGCGGTCAAAGAAAGCGGGAAGGAAGTATATGTTGCGGGAGCGATGGGGCCGACAACGAAAGCGATTAGTGTTACTGGTGGTGTGACATTTGAAGAATTAATTGAAGCCTATACGCGGCAAGCAAGAGGATTATTGAATGGAGAAGTAGATGTATTACTCGTTGAGACGAGTCAAGATATGCGTAACGTGAAGGCTGCTTATATTGGAATTCAAGCAGCTTTTGACGAACTAAATAAGGTAGTACCTATCATGATTTCGGGAACGATTGAACCGATGGGAACGACTTTGGCTGGGCAAACAATTGAGGCTTTTTACTTATCGATAGAGCATATGAAGCCATTATCTGTTGGATTAAACTGTGCGACTGGTCCGGAGTTTATGAGAGACCATATTCGTTCACTATCTGATTTGTCGGAGTGTTACATTTCTTGTTATCCAAATGCAGGTCTTCCTGATGAAGATGGACATTATCATGAATCTCCATCTTCTCTCGCCGAAAAAGTAAAGCGATTTGCTGAAGAAGGATGGATTAATATTATCGGTGGTTGTTGTGGTACAACACCAGAACATATAAAAGCAATGAAATCTGTGTTAGCTTCTCTTAAGCCGCGTGAACACCACGAAAGAACTGGACACGGGGTTAGTGGATTAGAGGCACTTCAATATGATGACTCTATGAGACCGTTATTTGTTGGTGAAAGAACAAATGTTATTGGATCACGTAAATTTAAACGATTAGTAGCAGCAGGGAAATTTGAAGAGGCTGCTGAAGTCGCAAGAGCGCAAGTGAAGAAAAATGCTCATATTATTGATATTTGTATGGCAGATCCTGATCGCGACGAAATAGAAGATATGGAAAACTTCTTGGCAGAAGTTACGAAAGTATTAAAAGTACCGATTATGATTGATTCAACAGATGAAAATGTGATGGAGCGAGCTCTTACTTATATTCAAGGAAAAGCTGTTATTAATTCAATTAATTTAGAAGATGGAGAAGAACGGTTTAAAAAAGTGACACCGCTTCTTCAAAAATATGGTGCTGCAATTGTAGTGGGAACAATCGATGAAGACGGTATGGCAGTAAGTGCGGATAGAAAACTCGAAATTGCGAAAAGAAGTTACGAGTTATTGACGACGAAATATGGTATACGCCCGTCAGATATTATTTTTGATGCACTCGTATTTCCTGTAGGTACAGGTGATGAAGAATATATTGGCTCGGCGGCCGCGACGATAGAAGGGATTCGCCTTATTAAAGAAGCGTTACCAGAGTGTTTAACGATTTTAGGTGTAAGTAACATATCATTTGGTTTACCACCAGCTGGCCGCGAAGTATTAAATTCCGTCTTTTTATATCATGCAACGAAAGCAGGATTAGATTACGCGATTGTGAATACGGAAAAATTAGAACGGTATGCGTCAATTCCAGAGGAAGAAAAACGTCTTGCAGATGCATTGCTTTTTGAAACGACGCAAGAGACGTTAGAAAAATTTACGAATTTTTATCGCGCGGCAAAAAAGAAAGATGTTGTTATCCAAGAAACATTAACTCTTGATGAAAGGCTAGCAAATTACATTGTAGAAGGTACGAAACAAGGATTACAAGAAGATTTAAGCCTTGCACTTACAGAAGGAAGAAAACCTTTGGATATTATTAATGGTCCACTTATGACAGGAATGGATGAGGTGGGACGATTATTTAATAATAATGAGCTTATCGTTGCTGAAGTATTGCAAAGTGCTGAAAGTATGAAAGCTGCTGTAAGTTATTTAGAGCCACATATGGAATCTAGTGATAGTGCGAAAAAAGGGAAAGTGTTATTAGCAACTGTTAAAGGTGACGTACATGATATTGGGAAAAACCTCGTTGAAATTATTTTATCGAATAATGGATATGAGATTATTAATTTAGGAATCAATGTTCGCTCGGATCGAATTGTACAAGAAGTACAAGAAAAAAAGCCTGACATTATCGGTCTTTCTGGTTTATTAGTAAAATCAGCGCAACAAATGGTAACGACTGCTGAAGATTTAAAAGCAGCAAATATTGATGTTCCAATCGTTGTAGGCGGGGCAGCGTTAACGAGAAAGTTTACAGATAACCGTATTTCACCGTCATATAAAGGGCTCGTATGCTATGCGAGTGATGCGATGACTGGTCTTGATATTATTAATAAGCTTCAAAAGGAAGAAGAGCGTGAGAAGATGAAACAAGATAAAAAAGAGCGTCATCTTCATATCGTAGAAAAAGAGGAGAAGAAAGTAGAGATTCCAGCAGTAATTGAGCCATTAGCGAAGGCAGAGGTTATAGTGCCTGATTCAACAAAGCGAATTGTATTACGTGATATTCCAGCCCTTCATCTCGCTCCATTTTTAAATAGGCAGATGTTACTTGGACATCACCTTGGATTAAAAGGAAGTGTGAAGAAGCTTCTGCGAGAGGGAGATAAAAGAGCACACGAATTAAATGATTTAATAGACGAATTATTGCAGGAAGGACAATCTTGGTTAAAACCGAAAGCAGTGTATCAATTTTTCCCAGCGCAAAGCGACGGACAAAATATTGTTATATATGATCCAGAAGATCATACGCGTGTTATAGAGCGTTTTACATTCCCAAGACAAGGAAAAGCGCCATATCGTACTTTAGGTGATTATTTACGACCAGTTGGAGATGAAATGGACCATGTTGCTTTCCTATCTGTTACGGTTGGGGAAAGTGTTCGGGACATTGCTGAGGAGTGGAAGGCGAAGGGTGATTATTTACGTAGCCATGCGATCCAATCGTTAGCGCTTGAATTAGCAGAAGGACTTGCTGAAAAAACACATATGCTTATCCGTGACCGCTGGGGCATTCCGGACTCACCTGAACTGACGATGGAAGAACGTTTCCGTACGAAATATAGAGGGATACGCGTGTCCTTCGGTTATCCAGCATGTCCAGAACTTGCAGATCAAGAAAAATTATTCCGCCTTATTCATCCAGAAGAAATAGGTATTTCATTAACGGAAGGATTTATGATGGAGCCAGAAGCATCTGTAACGGCTATGGTATTTTCTCACCCTGAGGCAAGATATTTTAGTGTATTATAGTGTAGAAGGGGGAGACGTATGAAGAAAATAGTCTTTACAGGTGGCGGTTCGGCAGGGCATGTAACACCTAATTTAGCCATCATTCCACATTTACAAGAACAAAATTGGGATATTTCTTATATTGGTTCTCATCAAGGAATTGAGAAAACGATTATAGAAAAGGAAGGCATTCCGTATCATAGTATTGCAAGCGGAAAGCTACGCCGTTATTTTGATTTAAAAAATATAAAAGATCCTTTTCTTGTGATGAAGGGTGTCATGGATGCGTATGTAAGGATTCGAAAACTAAAACCGGATGTGATTTTTTCAAAAGGTGGTTTCGTATCTGTACCAGTCGTAATTGGAGGATGGCTAAACAGAGTCCCTGTTTTATTACATGAATCTGATATGACGCCAGGACTAGCAAATAAAATTGCGCTCCGTTTTGCTTCGAAAATATTTGTTACATTTGAAGAAGCTGCGAAACATTTACCGAAAGAAAAAGTAATTTATACAGGATCTCCTGTACGTGAAGAAGTGCTAAAGGGAAATAGGGAAAAGGGTTTAGCATTTTTAGGTTTTTCACGTAAAAAGCCAGTTATTACCATTATGGGAGGAAGTTTGGGCGCAAAGAAAATTAATGAAACGGTTCGAGAAGCGTTACCAGAACTTCTGAAAAAGTATCAAATTGTTCATCTTTGCGGAAAAGGTAATCTTGATGAAAGTTTACAAAATAAAGAAGGATATAGACAATTTGAATATGTACATGGAGAACTGCCAGACATATTAGCGATAACAGATTTTGTTATTTCACGTGCGGGCTCTAATGCGATTTTTGAGTTTTTAACATTGCAAAAGCCGATGCTTTTAATTCCGCTATCGAAATTTGCAAGTCGTGGAGATCAAATACTAAATGCGGAGTCTTTTGAGAGACAAGGATATGCTTCCGTATTGTATGAAGAAGATGTGACTGTGAACTCTCTTATAAAGCATGTTGAAGAATTAAATCAAAATAATGAGACGTATAAAACAGCACTAAAAAAATATAATGGAAAAGAAGCAATTCAAACAATCATTCAACATATTTCAGAGGCATGATGAAACAATCATGTCTTTTTTAATAGGATGAAAGATTCCAAGGATTAATATTTTTATGTTACAATAATGAATGGATTAGTAGGGAAATTCCAATTAATGAAGCGTGAAAATACGAATGGATTAGGAGTGACTGTGTTGGAGCTAAGTCTCTATGAAAATACTGCACTTATTATATGCTTTGTGTTGTACGTTGGTAGTGTTATTGTTTATATTTCAAGGAAGTTTTCGCAAGAAAGAGAGCTTGAAAAATCAGAAATAACAGCTGAACTAGAAATGTTAGCTGATGAAAGTTATAAAAAACAAAAAATAAAAGAAGACCATGAGGCATCCCATCATTTAAACGCAAATAAGTTTTAAAGATGGGGATTTTTTTTGAAGTTGTTCTTTATTATGTTAATAGCAAGTAACGCTAAAAGGAGTTTCCCGTACATAAAAAAGGAGTATATATAAATGAATTTTTATATCGCCTCAGGATTCCAAAATAAACATCTTGTACGTTCCATAGCAAATGAACTAGAACATGCAGGATGGCACCATACATATGATTGGACTAAAAACGAAAGAGCAGTGAATCAGGAACACTTAAGAGAAATTGGTCAGGCAGAAAAGAATGCTATTAAAGAAACGGATGTATTTTTACTTATATTAGATGGCGGAAACGGGAGCCATACAGAGTTTGGAATGGCGATTGCGTTAGAGAAAAAGATATATGTATATCATGAAAGAAATCCGCTCCAAACAACGTTCTATCATTTGCCAGAAATAAATATTTTTGAAGGAGATGCAGCTGAATTTGCATCTTATGTTGTGAATCATGTGAAATAACTACCTAAAAGGTTATAAAAGTGATCTTTTGGGTACAGTGATGATAAGAAACGTATATAAAGGAGTACATAATATGAAATTAGAAAATGGATGGGAAACGAGCTTTTTAGAAGTCGTACAAAATAGTGAATTTAAGAAAGATGCACTGCTTAGTCAATTGCTTTGTGAGGATAGTGAAGAAGTTGAGGAGCTTGTTGATGATTATGGCTATGAAGAAATCATTAACCGCGAACATGATGATGAATTAGCTGATATTGTAGGAGAAGAACTTTTTAGTGAGATGGAACGATACGTATTCTTATCTTCACAGTCAGAAGAAAAACTTATTTCATTCGTAAATGGATTAGGTTTTCACGTGTTAGATTGGATCGTTCTTCTTGAAACAGAATTTGGTATTGATAGTGCACACTTTACGTCAGACGCTGTGAAAATGTTAGAAAAGCGCTTTAGACAATTTCCATACATAGAGGATAAGACAATTTTTAATATGACATTTGGAGAAGCAATGGATCTGTTAGAGTCCATTACAGGATTACAACTGAAAGAAAAGATGAACGTATAATGTAAAAAAAAGAACGTGATAGCCTCACGTTCTTTTTTTACATTATAATAATTTTGTCATCTAGTTTTGTTTGTCCGCTAAGAAGTGCGTTTAAATATTCCACTTTTCTTATACAGGCTTGTATATGTCTTTCAACCTCTTGTAATTCTGCTTGTTGATGTGTTTCAATCGGATGAATTTGTACGTTGAATTTTTCAAATTGACTACTATATGTTATTTCTGCATAGCCGCTCATAATATCCATTTTGTTATGAAATAAAAATTGCTTCGTTTTATCACAGAATGATACATCTTGAAATCCATATACTTTTAATGCTTCAATTACTTTTTTAATCATGTTTGTATTCATTTTTTTACCCTCTTTACGAAGTTCTACTTATATATTATAACATAAAAAATTACATAGAAAGCGCTTCCAAGTGTATTTTATTATAAACTTTACGTTTCAATCACAAAAATGAAACAAAGAAAAAATAATTGTAAAGAAGGGAGGACTCTTTTATTGTTTCGTCATATATATAGAGAAATAGTGCAATGAAAGGAAATTTTCCGAGGTGGAGATCGTATTTCCAATTTGAGCGCAGTAAAAGAGGTGAAAATCTTGAACTTTGATATTGTAGGACAAAAAGCATATATAAAAGATGGACCGCATCGGAACCGAATTGGAATTGTAAAGAAATGCGAGACAAAATTAGAATCGCAGTTTGCTATTGCAATTGGAGAACAAATCATTGATGTAGAGCTAAAGGATATCGTGTTAGTTGGAGTAGATGTAGGACAATTTCATAAATGGTGCGAACAAAATGGTTATTTGTGAAAAGGACGGGCTGTGAGATAAAGAGGAAGATGAAAAGAACTAAAAAAGGACGCTAATGTTAGCGTCCTTTTCATTATGAAGCAATTTCACCAGTTTTTGTATCATCTTGATTGTACGTATCTTGATCTAATTCACCAAGCCATTTACTAGAAATAAGACCTGCTGTCATAGAACCACTTACGTTAAGAGCTGTACGACCCATATCGATTAATGGTTCTACTGAGATAACAAGAGCGACAATACCGATTGGTAAGTTCATTGTAGATAGTACGATTAACGCTGCGAACGTTGCACCGCCACCAACACCGGCAACACCGAATGAGCTAATTGCAACGACAGCGATTAAAGTTAAAATAAATTGTGGTTGTAATGGATCGATTCCTACAGTTGGAGCGACCATCATTGCAAGCATTGCTGGATAAATACCTGCGCAACCGTTTTGCCCGATAGATACTCCAAATGATGCTGCGAAGTTGGCAATCCCTTCGGAAATACCAAGCTTTTCTTTTTGCGCTTCAATATTTAATGGCATTGCACCAGCACTAGAGCGAGATGTGAATGCAAATGTTAATACAGGGAATACCTTTTTTAAATATTGAATTGGATTTAAACCAGATAGAGCAATTAATAATAAGTGGATAACGAACATTACGATAAGTGCTACATAAGACGCTAACACGAAGTTACCAAGTTTTAAAATAGCATTAATATCGCTACCAGCAACTGTTTTTGCCATAAGAGCTAATACGCCGTATGGAGTAAGACGTAAAATTAATGTTACCATACGCATTACGATTGCATAGACAGCATCAAGCATTTTCTTAAATAGTTCTGCTTGTTCTGGATATTTTCGTTTTACACCGATAAAGGCGATACCGATAAAGGCTGCAAATATTACAACAGAAATTGTTGATGTTGGACGAGCACCTGTTAAATCAAGAAACGGATTTGTAGGCAATAGCTCTAATAATTTATCTGGAATTGTTGTTTTTTCAATAGAAGTAAATCTTTCTTCAACTAGCTTCAGACGAGCAGATTCTGCATCACCTTGTTGTAGGCCTGTTGCTGATACATCAAATCCTGCACTTGCAGCGATACCGACAGCTGCAGCGATTCCTGTAGTAAGAATTAAAATTCCGATAATAAGACCACTAATTTTACCAAGGTTTTTCGTTAACTGTAATTTTGTAAATGCTGAAATAATAGATACTAAAATAAGTGGCATAACGATCATTTGAAGTAATTTCACATAACCGTTACCGATTAAGCCAAACCAAGTATTCGATTCAATAATTACTTTAGAAGTTGGTTCATAAATAAATTGTAATATAAGACCGAATATAATTCCGACTCCTAAAGCAGTAAATACACGTTTATTAAAAGATACATGCTTACGTTGCATATAATATAATACGCCAACTAAGATGAGCATGATTGCAACGTTAATTCCGACAAGCAGTGTATTCATGTTGATTCCCCCTAATTCCAATCTGTTATATAGAATATAAGTTAATAAAACCTATAAGTCAACTAGGAAATTGCGGAATTAAAAAAAAGATGGCAAAATGCCATCTTTAATGTCCAGCCCCAGGGACATGTAAGAAAGTCGTGTAGTATGTAAATCCTATGAAGAAAACAGTTAAATATGCCCCGAATACGTATATATACATACGCTCTGTTAATTTTAAATAGCTTAAAAGTACGAAGAAACCTGTTTGTCCTAAAAATAGTAGTGCAGCCTCTTGCATATCCCCTACGTAAAACATAACCGAGAAAATTCCAGTCCAAAAGCCGAGAACGCGAAACATGCGCTCCATGCCATCTCCCTCCTTTTCTAAAAAAGTAAACCTCATCTCATTATAGTTTATTTTTCTTACTATTGTAAATATTCGTTCATATAAAAAGAAGCCATTTATAAATGGCTTCTTTTTATATGAGAAATTATATTGTTAGCTTATAATTACAAGATTTACATCCATCTAGTAGACTATCATTTCGTGTTAATTCCGTGTTAGGGAATAGGATTTCAAAAATCCCTTTCATCATATCTCCGTGCATATTACAAATCTCAGTTGGATGATGAACAGCAACTTCTTTAAATGGACAATTGTGTACATCATAGAAAATTTTCGTTCCATCTGGACTTAATTCAAATGCAGGTGATAAACCAGCTGTTGAGAATGCTTCTTTTGCAATTTGGACTTTTTGCTCTACTGTTAAAGCGTCTTCATTCACATGTAAACGCTGCATATGTTGTTGCATTAATTCGGCCCCGAATTGTTTTCCTGTTTCGTATAGCGCTTTTTCACCAGCAGCGCCAAGGCTAAGTAAAGAATTAAACGCTATTCTTGCTAACAATTGATAATCACGGAATGGAAATTGCAATTGGATTACATCTTCAGATAACACATATAATCTGCTTGGTCTTCCACCTTTTCCAGTTTTCTTCGTTTCAGATTTCAGCATATGAACATCTTCTAATTTAGATAAATGCAAACGAGCTACGTTTGGATGAATGTCAAACTCATCTGCAATTTCTTGTACAGTTACGTAACTATGTTTTTGAGAAATATATTTATAAATGTAATAACGAGTTGGGTCAGCTAAAACACCTGTAATTTTTAAAGCTTGTTCCATGAGGATCTCCACCTTTATCACTTTATCCAAGATAATAACATTATAATACAGATAAACTTCCATATAGGTAATTTCAGACAATAATTCGGAAATTGTTCATAATTTCACAAACATATTTTTCCTTTTTTCTCTAGTGAAAATACAAAAGTGCTGATTTTTCTTATGAATTTTTTCATGCTATATACATAGTGGGGAGGGAAAAATGATGAATGGAATTGAAAGCTTTGCGAATAGGATTTTGAAAGAGGCGTGTAGGGTACAAGCTTCGGATTTACATATTGTGCCCCGGAAGAAGGATGTAGTGGTTCAACTGCGTATAGGAAAAGATTTAATGACGAAACACCGTATCGAAAAAGAATTTGGAGAAAAACTTGTTTCACACTTTAAATTTTTAGCATCGATGGATATAGGGGAGAGGCGGAAACCACAAAATGGTTCATTGTATTTACAAATGGATGGACAAGAAGTGTATTTGCGCCTTTCCACGCTTCCAACCGTATATCAAGAAAGTCTCGTTATTCGTCTTCATTTACAAGCATCTATTCAGCCGTTATCTCATCTTTCGTTATTTCCAAGTACAGCGAAGAAACTACTTTCTTTTTTGCATTATTCGCATGGGTTACTCGTCTTTACGGGACCGACTGGTTGAGTACTTAGGGACAACGTTATATAATTGTCTTTAGGAAGGTGATTATATTGCTATTTAACAACGAGAATATAAAACATGTCGCAGTATATTTACGATTAAGTCGTGATGAAGAGAATCAAGGAATTGAACAAGTACTAGCTAATCACCGTCAAACATTGATTAGCCTATGCAATGAAAATAAATGGTCATATGAGTTATTTGAAGAAGTGGCTTCAAGTAGCACCATTATAAATAGAGAACAAATGGTTAAACTTTTAGAACGAGTGGAAAAGAATTATTATGACGCTGTAGTTGTAATGGACGTTGATAGACTTTCAAGAAACGAGTTTGATGCTAGTCTGATAAAGAGAATACTTTTGGAAACAGAAACTTATATAGTCACACCGTATCGAATGTATGATCTTACTAAAGATGATGACAGTTTATTATTAGGGATCACTAATCTTATTGCTAGTGGAGAATACAAGCAAATATTAAAACGTATGAGAAGAGGGAAAGAATACGCCCAAAAACAAGGACATTGGACAAATGGGATAGCACCGTTAGGTTATACTAAAGATACAAAAACTAAAAAGCTTGTTCCTAATGAACGTGCTAAAGATATTCAATTTGTTTTTTCTGAAATTATTAAAGGTACAACCATACCCTCACTTATTAGACAATTAAATAACATGGGAATAAAAACAAGGCAGGGTTACGATTTTAAATACAATAGCATTGTACGGATAGTAAATAATGAAGCTTATAAAGGAACTATAGCAAGTAACAAAACTATTGGTCAGTATAAGTCTAGACCTAAAGAAGAATGGATAGTGGTTCATAATGTACATCCAGCCATAGTTGACGAAGCTACATGGGATGCAGCCAATAAAATCGTGAATGAGTATTCATTTAAAGCACCGAGAAGTAAAAACAGAATATACCCTACAAGTAACCTTATATACTGTGCGAACTGTGGAAAGGTGCAAGGTTGTAATAATCATAAACGTCTTAATAAGATTTATATCAAACATTGTAAGTGCGGTAACAGAAGCTTTTATTACAATCCTGTATTGGCTATGATTAAAAAAGAGGTATTAGGGTATAAAGAACATATTCTAAATGCACTAGAAACGTTTGAAGAAAGTAAACAGGAAGACAATATTCAATATAGAAAAGAAAAGCTATTAAGCCAATTGAACAAGTCCAAGAGGGCTTTAGACAAAATCAATATCTTGTTTGAAGAAGATGAAATAGATATTATCACTTACAGGGAAAGGAAAGCTAAAAGGCAAGAAGAAATAAAGCTGATTGAAGAACAAATGGAGGCACTAGAAAGAGAAGATAAAGCTACTAAGGTAGAAACCTTGAAGGAACAAATAAAGTCAATTGAAAAGCTGGTAGGTAAGTGGGAGTTGTTGGACGGTGAAGGATACTCTGATGAACAGGTGAACCGTCTGTTACATGGCTTAATTAGTGGGATATTATGGTCTTTTAAGAAGGATGCAGAATCACCAACATTAACTATAATTTACAACGAGGAATAATCAGTAATGGTTATTCTTTTTTATTTTCCATGTCCTAAATCATTCTCATTTTGCAAGTAGGGAATTGTAAGGTTCAGAAATTGAACCACTAAACTTGTAGAAAAGGAATGATTTAAAATGACAAACACTGTAACAAAGATTAAAGGAACGGAAATTATTTGTAAAGGGAATGTTGAAGGTAACTTTGAACAAGTACCAATGCAATTATTAGATTATATTCAGTTAGGATTGATTACTCATACTGATTTAGTCGTATATGTGAAGCTATTACAACTATATAATCATAATGAAGGCTATGCTTTTCCTACAATTGCACAGTTAAGGGTTTATACTCGGATTGGAAGTAAAGACACTATTGATAAAAGCCTAGATAGATTGGGTGACGCTGGGTTAATAAAAACAGGCAAAAGCCCTAAGTTTCCTAAGAAAAACATTTACTATGTGTATATGCCATTAGAACGTGACGAATTATATAAACGTGTTCCTGACAAAGTTGAACAGTTTAAAAAATTTGAATCTAAGCTGGTGAAAACAGCTGAACATGACAAAGAACGCTACCAGCAACATCAACTAGATAAACGGGCACAGGAACAACAAGAACAGCAAATTCAAGCAAAACAAGTTGTTCCTAAAGAGAAAACAATACCTTATGATGAAATGGAGAATCTTTCACTTAAAGAATTAAAAATGTTACTGAAAGAACGTGGTGAAATGTGATAGTACAAATTATGTACCTCAAAGTCACAAGAATAGGGATTAAGAAGTTCAAATAATGAACCTCAGTAGTTCAATAATTGTACTTGAGATAGTTCGGATTATGAACGTTATACATACTTACTTTAAACAAACTTATATAATCAAACTTAAATATATTCTCTAAAAGAATACTATGAAAAGAATAAAAGAAATCTGTTAAAAGAATGAAGTAAAGAAAGTATTAACGTTCATTATTTGAACCACGCACAATATATATTCTTTGTCAACTGTAGATAAAATAAGGGTTTTTTCCATATTTAGCTTGTTCATAATTGTGCAATTGTCATATTTTTCACTTCCATGTCCTTTTTATTCAGCCACTTACAAATAGTTTTTCTGCACAACAGAACAGTCAAAATAAAAAGACGATCAGTGTTAACTGTTCGCCTTAACCTCTTTTATACGTAATCCTCTTTTGTCAATTTCTCTATACAAAATACTCTTTCCTACACCAGTACGCTTTTCAATTTCTTTAATAGTAAATTGTTTGGATTCCCATAACTCTATCGCTTGTTCAACTTGTCCTTTTGGTTTCCCTTTACGTCCTAGCTTTATTCCCTTTACTTTAGCTAGTTTAATTCCAGCAGTACGTTTTTCAGCCAATAATTCACGTTCATTTTCAGCTAGTGCGGAAAGTATTGTGAGAAATAGTTTTCCGTTTCTGTGTGTAGCCTCAATGCCTAATTCAATTATATATAGCGTAATGCCTCTTTCTTGCAGTTCTTCAACTAGCTTTAATAGTTCCACTGTATTACGTCCTAAACGATCTACACGAGTTATTATAAGCCTGTCACCTTCTTTTAGTTCCTTTAATAGCTTATCTAGTTCAGGACGCTTTAAAGTAGCACCAGTAAATTTTTCTGCCACGATTTTATCACATTTATATCCTTTTAACATTTCTAGTTGAGTGTCTAAACTTTGTTCTTTAGTCGAAACCCTTGCATATCCGTAAATAGTCATTTTATGTATTCCTCTTTTCTTTTCTATGTCTCTAATCTTAGCTTATAATTTAGGGAATGAAAATAGGGAATTTATAAACCTAGTAAAACCAACACTTTTTCTTTATTCCCGTTTTGCCTACTTTTAGGGAACTATCACACTATTAAAAGATCATAAATGATTGCCTTATATAGTCCCCTTGTATAATATGCCCTATTCCTCACATAGCCCCATAATAAAGGTTTGAAAAAGTATTTCTTACCACTTTCTCCCTAATAAGTTTATAATGGTAAATGGCATCTAAGAGGAGGAGGAGAAAAAATGAATGCTATGGAAGTACAAGGCTTGCAGATAGCTGTTGAAATTTTTGAAAAGAAGTGTATGCAATTAGTAAGACATAGAAATCCTAACATTTATTTGAAATCTAATGCTGAATTGTTTAGCGATTGGTTTGAAGATGGGTTAAATGACTATACAATCCAAAAACTTGGGGCTAACGCACACCCTGACTTAATAGTTAATGGTGTTGGAATCGAATTAAAATCATTAAAGACAAATTCTCAAATTCAGTTCAATTCCACTATTCCATGTGGTGGTTTTCGTCATGGTAATATCTCAGGTGAATGTTATTATGCAGTAGCACGTTATACTACTGAAAGAAATTATGGATACTTAGAGGACTTTACAATCTGTGATGGGGACTTTTTTAACCACGATAGGGAGAAAGCCTTTAGCCATCATAATGAACAAGTAAAAGGATTTGGCGATTTTGGTGATGGTGTATGTCGTCATAGAAAGATGTACTCTTTTCCAAGTCCATTAAGATCAGTACGAGGTGTGTCCTTAATTTCTAAGTTCTCTAATGCTACTGATTATAATAGCAATCTAGTATTGGAAGAAACTGTTGCTAGGGAAAACACTCAAGGTGAAGAATTTATTTTTTATGTATATCGCCATAATGTGTTGGTGTAATTATTTCTAAAATTATTGACTTTCCTAAGATTTTTGGTACATTTATATTATATAAAATATTAGTACCAAGAACGAGGGTGTGAACTATGAAAAAGACTCAACTTATATCTTTATCACAACCTAAACATAGGGAACTGCTTAATAAAATTGAAATATTGGCAGATAAAGAAAATAGACCATTATCAGATGCAATACTGGAATTACTTAACATTGGCTACAGTGATTATATAAATAGATCAGTTAAAGAATCTACCCCATTCTCTGTAGTATCACTATTCGCTGGTGCTGGTGGACTTGATACAGGGTTAGAAATGGCTGGATTCAAGACTATTTGGGCTAACGAGGTTGACAAAGACGCTTGTGAAACATATATGGCTAACCACCCTGAAACTTATGTAGAACGTGGTGATGTTCGTAATGTTAAGTCATTTCCTAAGGCTGATATGGTTGTTGGTGGATATCCGTGTCAAGGATTCTCTTTAGCTGGAAATAGACTCATCACTGATGAACGTAATTTCTTATATCGTGAGTTTGTTCGTGCTTTACGCACTTCCAATCCAAAGTTCTTCATAGCTGAAAATGTAAAGGGTATGGTCACTATGGGTGGTGGTCGTATTATTGAAGCTATGGTAGAGGACTTTAGAAGTCAGGGCTATGAAGTAACTTACCATTTAGTTAATGCTAAAGATTACGGTGTGCCTCAGGATAGAGAAAGAGTATTTATTATTGGTGTTCGCCAAGATATTAGCCAAGACTTTAAATATTTATTACCACATCCAACTCATGGTAAAGGGTTAGATTCAGAAAAACCATATGTCACTTTAAAAGACGCTATTGGACATCTGAAGACTAATGAGATTGGTGAGATTTATGAGAGTGGTTTTTCCTCACGTTTCTTAAGTCGTAACAGAAAACGTGCATGGAATGAGGTTAGTTTCACTATACAGGCTAGTGGTCGTCACGCACCATTACACCCAAGTGGTGAACCAATGATTAAGCTAGGAACTGATGAATGGATTTTACCTGAAACGTCTGAACACAGAAGGTTATCAGCGGTTGAATGTGCCTTAATTCAGACCTTCCCAGCTGATTATATTTGGAAAGGTAATCTGGGGAATATTTACAAACAAATAGGTAATGCTGTTCCTTGTTTATTGGCAAAAGCGATTTCCAAACCGATAGCTGACTTCCTAACAGAATATTATGATATTGGAAATAGCGGTGATGAGTTTGATCAAGTAATATAATAGGTGGTGGCCAAAAATGAATGAATTCAATAAGGCGTTAGATAATGCAATTTCTGCATGGGCTAAATTAAGTGAGGAATGGGAAAAAATTGAGGTAACTCATTCTGATAAACTTGCTGAAAAATATCCTTTTGAAAAGGACTTTAGCGAAATTGTTTTTGATTTACTGGAATGGAAAAACGAAATAAACAAATAGTTATCATTAGACTTCTTTCGCGGAAGTCTTTTTTTATTGTTTTTACTAGTTGATTAAAAAACAAAGTAAGTGAAGGTAAGTGAAGGTAAGTGAAGGTAAGTGAAAGTAATTGAAAGTAAGTGTAGGTGAGTGAAAGTAAGTGTAACTTAATAATTTATCATTTTAAATAATATATGTCAACAAAATATTTACTTTGTCTTGGGAGTCTGTTAAATTTACTAGTGAACTAAAGGGAAAGGGTGTGGATTTATGGTTAATTGTAATTTAGACAAAGAGGATCAACAGAAATTTGATGAACTAATGAAGAAATTTATTAGAAAATCAATTGGTAAATTTAGAAAGGCTGATCTTGTCAGGTTATGCATTAGATTCACTTGGGAAAATTTCGATAAAATAAAGCAATTAAAATCAGAAATTACTAGATTAAATGAAATAATAATCAAACAACAAAAAGAACTAAATGAAAAGAATAACAAGATTGAAAAAGCCCTGCAAAGTCTTCAATAGTAAGAATACACGACACCATACCCAACTATACCATATAGTACCACTGTCAATAGTAAACACATTGCTGGGCGATGTGAATCGCTAAGTGGAGACTATGTAGACTTAGCCAACGTAATAGGTATACTACATACAGCAAGGCATAGCGAGAGGTTGAGGTGCAAGACAATGAGGATAACCGCACTGATAGTAGTTAGGACGCAAGGGCATGGACTGAGTGAACCAATAGCAAGCGAATGATGAAAATGAAATAGAAATGAGAAAGAACAAAGTGAATGAATCCAAAAACACAAACGAGAAGAATGAGGGTTGAAAAGGCGTGGCGAGGACGTTATACGATGCTAAGTTGCTAGGGGGTAGTGGGTAGCATGGGTGGGGAAGGTGCTTATATATGTGCTTCTCCATCCTGCACTATATACACCATATTTTTCAAACTATTCCATGCACAATCGTTATAACTAGTTCCCTATAAGTGATTTTAAGGTGATTTAGAGTTTACTTTATGGACAATCCCCTTGCTAATCGTCTTGTACAGCATTCATATAGATGACCGTCCTTACAGTTTTTTGCTATTGTGGATAGACCGTTTTTAAAAATATAATCTTGCGGAATTTTTCGAAACTTATTTAGGGAGGTACAGCTACAATGATTAAGAAAATGGTAGCAGATGAGATTTTGGTATCTATGTATAAAATGGACGATACTGAGAAGCTTGAATTGTTAAAGGTATTATCAGAAAAGCATTTTGACGGTAGAAAATCAGTTGAAGAAATTCGACATCGAAACTACATCGAGATGTCTGGGGAAGAGGAAGAAGATAACCACATCGACTCAAGAACAATAGGGAATGTAAGTACAGCCACAATGGCTTACATTGAGGGGTATCTACAACGTAAACTTACAGATGAAGAAATTGTAATCATGAAGTTAGCTTATGATTGGGGTCACTTTGCTGGGGAAAAACGTGGAATGAAACAAGTTTTAAAAAATGATGTGGATTGAGGACTTCGAGGACTATTAAAATAGAATTGCAAATTTATCTTTAAGTGATGTCCTAAAATCCGTCCTGATTGCAAGTACCTAAATGTAAGGTGTTACCTTGCTAAAATAATTAACGAAAAGGACGGATGAAAAATGAATTATTCAAAGTTTGCTAATCTAAGCCCAGAAACTATTGTAAAGGACAAAAAGTTAAGTAAAGAACTTTATGAATACTGTATGAATCGTGTGTAAGTATTAGAACGAGTAAAGGCTATATTACTGTTTCCTAGTGAAGAAGTGGCAAATACACAACAGGTGGCATGGTTCTATAGGGGTGATAAAAATTTGTTTATAAAGTTGTTCATAGACATCTTGACGAATTAAATTGTGATGGCTATACAAATGTTTTTTTTCAAGACGTGCAATTTTACGAATGGACATGTTATTAGATGATAATGAAATAGCAAATGAAGTTATGACGCAATTATTGAAAAGTTAAGTAATGACAAAGGGTATCGTTTAAAACGGTATCCTTTTTTAATGGCAAAACGAGGACAGGGTATTAAATTAACCCCTTTCTCTTACATTTTTGTATTTTCTGTTTTCGTATCACATTAGCTAATACAGTACATTGTTTATCTAAATAAAGTTTGTTAGGTTCACTTTTCATAGTTCGAAACTTGTCATTGGTGATCACTTTTCTCCAATAAGTTGAACCATCTGTAAAAGTAACTTTACCGTTTTTTAATATGGGTTTCTGATAGAGATAAATCCTCTTATTGCTAGTAGTACCAGCAATAGGTGTCCTTATCATGTTTGTATCCCGTTCTTAAGTATATTATTCCATTAGTAATAACCACCTTTTTATATTAGTAATTTGATGTCCCAAAACGAACGTCAATTGCAAGTACCCAACTGACAAGACAAATTCGGGAGGGTGCTAATGATGTGGAAAACAACAACTAAGGAAAAGAAACCAATTACAATAAACGTAATAGTAATCAATAAACCATCAAATGAAGCTATTATGAATACAGCAAAGATTTTAAAGACTTTAGGCACTTCTGCTTAGAGTCTTTTTTTTTATTTTTTAAAGTTGTACCCAAAAACATGACAAACTGGTTCAGGAAAGACAACAACAATGTATGCATTATTAGAGGTAATTAGAACAAAGAAAACACGTCGCATCGTTACACTGGAAGATCCAGTTGAAAAAAGAAATGACGATGTATTACAAATTCAAATAAATGAAAAAGCAGGTATCACATATGAGGCGGGACTGAAGGCTATTTTACGTCATGATCCAGATATTATTTTAGTCGGTGAAATTCGTGATGAAGAAACAGCGAAAATTGCTATAAGAGCAAGTTTGACTGGACATTTAGTAATGACGACATTGCATACGAATGATGCGAAAGGAGCGATACTTCGGTTTATGGACTTTGGCATAACAAGGCAAGAGATTGAACAATCTTTATTGGCTATAGCTGCACAGCGACTTGTCGAATTGAAGTGTCCGTTTTGCAAAAGAAAGTGCTCAACTTTATGTAAATCAATGAGGCAAGTAAGACAAGCGAGTATTTATGAGTTGTTATATGGATATGAGTTAAAACAAGCGATTAAAGAAGCAAACGGGGAATGTGTCACATACAAGCACGAAACATTAGAATCTTCGATAAGAAAAGGATACGCTTTAGGATTTTTAGAAGAGGATGTGTATGTTTAAGGAGATATGGAGTTTAAGTGATCAAGTAGTATTATTGAAACGATTAGGAGAACTATTAGAAAAAGGATACTCCCTTTTGCAGGCATTAGAATTTTTACGGTTTCAATTACCTTTAGAAAAGAAAGTACAATTGCAGCGCATGATTGATGGGTTAAAAGATGGAAAAAGTCTACACGATTCTTTTCATCAATTAAAGTTTCATCAGGAGATGTTAAGCTATTTATTTTATGCCGAGCAACATGGTGATATTTCTTTTGCGTTGCAACAAGGGAGCTCACTTCTTTATAAAAAGGATAAGTATAGGAAAGATATGATGAAAATAATGCAGTACCCCATGTTTTTGGCGTTCTTTTTAATGATCATGATTTTTGTTTTTAACCGCATTTTATTACCGCAGGTTGACATGGTATATAGTTCGTTTGGTTCTACAGCACCTTTACTTACAGAACAAATATTAAGTGCAATTAAGCTGCTACCATATCTTATTATTAGCACTATTTTTATCGTCTTAATTGGCTGTAGTGTATATATATTTTACTTTCGGAAACTCCCGCATATGAAGCAGATAAAAATTATACTTCGTATTCCCCTCATAAAAACATTTCTTATTTTAAAGCATTCGCATTATTTCGCTACTCAATTGAGCGGCTTATTACACGGAGGACTATCAGTACTTGAGGCTCTAACAATAATGATGGAGCAAAAATATCATCCGTTCTTTCAGTATGAAGCGGGCCGAATTAAACACCAATTAATTGCGGGAGAACCGTTGCAATTTATTATTGCAAAAAGCGGATATTACGAGGAAGAGCTATCTTATATTATTACGCATGGACAAGCAAACGGTAATTTGGCGATTGAATTAGGTGACTATAGCGATCTTATCATGGAGAAGATGGAGCAAAAAGTTAAACGTATGTTAGTGATCATTCAACCGATTTTATTTACGTGTATTGGAGGAATAGTCGTTCTTATGTATTTAGCGATGATTATGCCAATGTTTCAAATGATGAATTCTATTTAGGAGGTATTTACATGCAGAATGAGGAGGGATTTACCCTTTTAGAAATGTTATTAGTTATGGTCGTAATAACTGTATTATTACTATTAATTATTCCTAATGTAGTTACACAGCGTTCATCGGTCGAAGGAAAAGGATGTAAAGCTTATGTGAAATCTATAGAAGCACAAATACAAGTATACCAATTACAACATAATAAAATTCCCTCGCTAAAAGAGCTAAGTGATGAAAAATATATTACATCTGATAAGTGTCCGAATGGTGAATCCATTCATATTTCAAATGATGGAACAGTATCAAGTGGGAAACTGTGAAAGAAAAAGGTTTTACTCTTTTAGAAATGCTACTCGTTCTCTTTGCAATTTCTGTACTAAGTATGGTCATGTATTACAATGTACATTCATTATATGAAAAACAAAAAATCGAACAATTTTTGAGACAGTTTTCAAATGATATTTTGTATATGCAACAATTAGCGATAAGCCGTCAAAAACATTATACATTACGATGGTATAAAGATAGACATATGTACTATATAGGGGAATCGAGTACGAATCTTGCTATCATTAAAAGAGAATATGATAGCGATATACAAATTGATTTGAATACTTTTCCCAATCCGATGACATATAATCCGAGTGGAAATATTAATAGAGGTGGTACAATTTTACTTGCGTATCGAAGTTATAAATATGAGGTTGTATTTCAGCTTGGAAGAGGGAGATTTACATATCGTGAAATGTCAAAAAGGGTCAGTGATGGCTGAAATGCTTGTGGCATTAAGTATAGTAATGATGGCGGTATCTTTACTACTTCCGCAAACAGTATTAATTATGCAAGAACGAAAGAACATACAAATTCGTTATAATGCATTTGTATTATTAAAAAGAGCAGCAGCTTTATATATGTATGAGAATGAGGAAAAACAACAGAAAGAAAAAGTCGTAAATGGAAATGTATATTACACATATTGGGGAGGAAATGAAGTTTGTGCTATGTGGAAAGATGTGAAAGGAAGAATGATGGAACAATGCTTTTATGCAGGAGAAAAAACAAATTAGAAGTTGGATTTACTTTAATAGAAATGATCGTATGTTTTTTTCTGTTATCACTGTTCTTTTTACTCTTGCCACGTTTAAACTTTATCGGAATAGAAAACAAACAATCGAAAGGATTAAATAATTGGGAATGGGATGTGTTTATAGGACAAGTACAATTAGAATTTCGTGAAGTATCATTTGTAGAAAAAATAGTCCCTGAAAATAAAGATAATCTTTTGCGCTTCCGCCTTCGTACTGGAGATGAAGTGACGTACGAAAAATTGAATAATCATCTTATAAGAAAAGTGAATATGCGCGGAAGAGAAGTTATATTACAAAATATTGAAAGGGTTTCATATGAAGTAACCCCTCACTTGCTCTTTATAAATGTGAAAGATATGAGTGGGAAAGTATATGAAGGTGTAGCTGTAAGGTATAGCGAGATGGAAATAAATACATGAGAAAACAAGATGGATTTACGATGCCAGGAACAATCATTTTTCTTGTATTATTAACTTCGTTCTTTGTATACGAAACGAATATGTTACTTATAGATAAAAAATTTTATATTGAAATAGAGCAAAAGTTTGTACTAGAGGAACTACTAAGTCAATCGATTACAAATATAAAAAAAGACTTACAGCAAAAAGAAAAGGAAGATACATTTTTCTTTCAATATGAAAAGGGCGCAGCAAGTGGAAATTACGTCTTTGAAAACGATGTTATACTCGTTTCGTTGCAGTGCAAAATCAAACAAGAAGTTTTCTATAAAGTAAGCTTTCGGTATAGAAAAAAGGATGGAAAAATATTCGATTGGATAGAAGGATAGTATGTAAAATATACGGATGAAAACCATAATTTCTCATTTTGTAATAGGTTGTTTTTTAAAAGGAAATGGATAAATAAAACAATCAAAAGTTTAAATTTTCTCAAAAAAGAGAAAGGTAGAAAGAATATGATATATTCATGCTATCCAATCATTATTTTTAGGGAGAATAGGGAAATGACAAACAACAATCAAATAGGTGAAAATAAGGAACAAACTATTTTTGATCATAAAGGAAATGCAATTATGACAGAAGATAGGGAAATACACATTATTTCAAAATTCGAAGAACCTCTTATTGTCGTGCTAGGAAATGTATTAAGCAATGAAGAATGCGATGAATTGATTGAATTGTCTAAAAGTAAGTTAGCACGTTCTAAAGTTGGTTCATCACGTGATGTAAATGATATTCGAACGAGTAAGGGTGCATTTTTGGACGATAATGAACTTACTGCGAAGATTGAAAAACGAATTTCATCTATCATGAATGTTCCTGCGTCGCATGGAGAAGGATTACACATTTTAAATTATGAAGTGGATCAACAATATAAAGCGCACTATGATTATTTTGCGGAACATAGTAGATCAGCTGCTAATAATCGTATTAGTACGCTTGTCATGTACTTAAATGATGTAGAAGAGGGCGGAGAAACGTTCTTCCCGAAATTAAATCTTTCTGTGCACCCTAGAAAGGGAATGGCAGTATACTTTGAGTATTTTTATCAAGACCAATCATTAAATGAGCTTACGTTACATGGAGGGGCACCTGTAACGAAAGGTGAGAAATGGATTGCAACGCAGTGGGTAAGAAGAGGCGCTTATAAGTAAAAGCGTGTATGAAACGTTTTGTTCTTCATTTTATAAGAAGAACAAAACGTTTTTTTATTAAATAATGTAATCATTCGTTATAATAACAAATAATAACGGATGATTGAGAGGAACGAACATGAAATCTATATACATAACCGGTTATATGGGAGCTGGGAAAACAACAATTGGAAAAGCATTAAGTAAAGAACTTCATATGGATGTTGTCGATACAGACAAAAAAATTGAAGAGAAGCAGGAGAAGGCAATTCGTGATATTTTTGCTGAAGAAGGCGAAATGGCTTTTCGGGAATATGAAAGTGAAATGTTACGTTCACTACCGAGTTGTAATGTAATTATTACAACTGGTGGCGGCATCATTGAACGAGAGGAAAACCGAAAGTGGATGAAGGAAAATGGAACCATCGTGTATTTATATTGTGATCCACATGTAATAGCAGAAAGGCTTCGTGAAGATACGACACGGCCACTATTTCAGAAGAAAGATATAGAGGCATTTGTGGCAAAATTTGAATCGCGCCGAGCTTATTATGAAGAGGCTCATATTCATATCGATACGACGAATAAGTCTGTAAAGCAAATTATGAATGAATTAAAAGAAAAGATTAATGAATAAAAAAGTGGACATACTAATCAAGTAGAGGTGATGATAATATGTCTACTAATGATTATGTTCGCTTTGTGACACAGCAATTTGTGTCGTATATGGATGCTCCAAAAGAAGATCGTAAACAAAAGAAAGAACAACGCCGTGCTGAAAAAGAGCCATTTATGAATAAGTGGTTTGGTGTTATGCCGCTAAGTGCTGCTTTGTTTTATCGAAACGTAAAAAATAAAAGAAAAAAATCAAGTTAACGATTTCGTAATATGTGCAGCAAAATAAAAATCCCCTAGTAGTATGATGCTACTAGGGGATTTTTATTTACTGCACGGATTCTTTTTCTTCTGTAACGGCATGTATTTTATTATTTACCCAAACAAATCCAATTCCGATACAAATGGAAATGCCCCATCCAACAGCGGTCATAATCGCTCTCATTTCACCATAGCCATCTACACCGAAAACAGAGATGAAATAAATTTTTAAGAAGCTTTTTAATATGAATTGCAGCCCGAAAAATAGCGTTAAATATTGTAGTGCTGGATAGATACGACTATCACGATACAGTTCACGACTTTTATCACGGTCATGGCCTTGCAGTGCAGCAATATCTGCTGCGAAATATAACATAAGTGGTTTCTTTATAAAAATTGTACATATGACGATAATGCCGAGTACGATGTGATAATACGCATCGTTCCATAACATTCGTTCAGCTGATCCAGATAATAAATCTACCGTTGTATTAGAAATGAGTGTAATTAAAATAAAGAACCCTGTCACGTTAAACTGTTTTTCTTTTTTAAAGGTATACAGTGTATAAATAATCCCCGGAACAGAGGAGAGTAACATCGCGTAATAAGGATCGATATAAGGTTTTGCAAATTTCCAAATGAGGAACGGGATTACGAGATAAAAGACAAGATCTAATATAGCTTTTTTATTTTGATTCATACAAATCCTCCTTAAGTCATACATATATTTTATAATATAATTTCTGAAAATTGTATAAGGTTTAATGGGAAATGAAAAAATATATCAATTTTTGAGGGATTCGTAGATTGAAAAAATTGCCCCTAGCGTAGTAAGTTTTTTTAGTATATAATAAAGGAAACGCTTTCATTTTTTATTTCGTTCACAAAATGGACGGAAAATTACATAATCACTATCGATATGTTGTTTTATAATGAAACTAATTAAATATACATGCATACAATATTGTGAAATAAATAACATAAATAATCTATATAAATGTAAACGTTATCAAAAGGGAGAGGTGGAGACAATGAGTAAATTTTTCTTCAATCATAATCCAGCAACAGTAGAGGATGGAAGACTTGTTAAGTATGCTGAAACTATTTATGGAGAAGGTGGCCGTTCTGTATTAGAAAATTTAATGGTGAAGGCATCTATCAGATTGCGTGATCGTTATCCGAATAAATCTGACGAGCAGATCTCGAACCTAGTAAATAAAGGCATCCATGATATGTTTCAAAAATATGTGAGCGAGTAAGAGTAGCCAATGGCTGCTCTTATTTTTTGTATAAAGATTGTATCTCTAGCTGAAAATAAGGGTGTATTTTGAAAGACATAAGAAGGAGTGGAAAAGATGAGTAATGGAATTGGCCGTTCAAAAGAAAACCTTCCAACTGATGCAAATCATGTGAGTGCAAAAGATCGTGCGCATCAAAAACGTATGGCAAAGCAAAAACAACAAGGGCGTAATGGCGATAGAGGATAACTCTTAAAAAACTCCTTCTAAAATAGAAGGAGCTTTTTAAGATAGAAAGTGATTCGCGGTAACGTAAAAGAGTCCACCGTTAATAATTTGCACTGTAATGCGTGGTTCATATTGTTCTTGCAGTGCTTGCTTTTCAATTTCATAGCTTTCGGGAAGTTCATCACTTTCTTCATAAAAACGATTTAAAAGGTCTAAATCGTGATTCCAGCGCACTCTTGCTTCTTTCGCCCACGTATGGTCATCTTCTGCAATTATATTCTTTAAAGCGTCCTCTATACGTTGTAAACCACTTTGCGGTTTAATAATAGGCGAGAGCGTAAAACAAAAGTCAGGTATTTTCGGTGTCAGTTTAATTTTAGCTAATGTCTCATGAAAGTTTGCAATCATTGTGCCAGAAATGAGATGAATCCCAATGGAGTGAAGAATGTCTTTTTTTCGATCGCATTGATAGGAAACTTTAATATTTACACCGAGCCACGGATGGAGCGGTGTATGCGTTGCCCCGCTATGCCGTACTTCCTCATATAAACGTATGTAAGAGCCTAATTCTTTTGTTGTTTGGAAAATTTGATGAAGGCGTGGGGAACCGTAGTGAATCAGCTCACCATCGTTTTCTTCATTTTCTGGATTTGTAACAAGAGTAAGGCGCATCGGATTCGGCACGCCTCCTGTTTTCTCAAGATAGTGCCAATAAAAAGGGCGATTCATTAATAATTTATCTATCTCAATTGTTAACTGCACATTTAATAAATGAGGAGAACGTTCTAAAATTTCACAGTTATTCGCCTCAAAAAAATTGTATAAGTAATTATGAATTTCATGTTGCTGCATAGCCTTGCACCTCAGCTTCATTTCGTTTTGCGAAGTCGATAATAGATGTTAAGTTTTCCATCTTAATTCGGATTTCTCCTTCGCTTTTTGATTGCGCAAATATTTCTTGAATATGCGCGTCGATGTTTTTCATATTAATTCTCGTTAAAATTTCATCAAGCTCACCGATAACACGCTCAAATAAATTGATTTTTTCATATAGCAGTTTCAAAATATGCTCTTCAACCGTATGTTTTGTAGCTAAGTTATAAATATGAACATCATTCTTTTGACCAAGACGGTGAATACGCCCTATTCTTTGTTCAAGACGCATTGGATTCCAGGGTAAGTCATAATTGATCATATGGCTACAAAACTGTAAGTTAATCCCTTCACCACCAGCTTCGGTTGCAATTAATACTTGTGCGTGGTTTTGGAAAAGCTCCTTCATCCAATCTTTCTTCCCGCGTTTAAACCCGCCGCGGAATGGAACGGAAGAAATACCGTGTTGTTGTAAAAACCATTGTAAGTACATTTGTGAAGCTCTATATTCAGTGAAAATAATGACTTTATCGTCAATTTCTTTTATAAGCTCAAGAGCTTTATTGGCTTTTGAGTTGAATGGAATATGATTAATCTTGTCCATTAGCACATCAATATGTGGGTCTTTTATGTAATGCGCATTTTCTTTTTGCCTTTTTTCCACATGTTTTTTTAATGAATAGTACACAGCCTCGCGACTACTACACGCTTCTCGTTTTAAAGTTAACGACGAGAAAGCGGATGTGAAGGCGTCTTGACCTCGCCAATTTTCAATACCATTATACAAAGCTTGTTCTTCTTCATTAAACTCAACAAAAATTGTACGTACATGTCTCTTTGGCCAATCAATTCCGGTATTATGCCGTCGATTTCGGACCATCACTTTATTAATAAGAGCTTTTAAATCTTCATCAGATTCGGCAGAACGATTTTTTGAAGTGTAATATTCTTCAAAGTTGGATTGATTGCCTAAATGTCCTGGCTTTAATAAAGATACAAGGTTGAAAATTTCATCGATCTTATTTTGAACAGGGGTAGCGGTTAATAATAAACAAAATTTCTTTTTTAATCGTTGTGCAAATTCATAGTTTTTTGTTTTATTATTTTTAAGTTTATGTGCTTCATCGATAATAATAAGGTCATATTCTAAGTTCAAAACGATATCGCGATGCGGTGAACGTTTTGCAGTATCAATTGATGATACAATCACATCGGCTTGTTCCCACGAGTAGCTTTTCTTTTGGGCTACAGCTGGAATGAAAAATTTTGTGTTTAATTCGTATGCCCATTGCGATACGAGAGAGGCAGGGACAAGTATAAGTACTTTTTTCACAAGGCCGCGGACCATATATTCTTTTAAAATAAGCCCAGCTTCAATCGTTTTCCCAAGTCCCACTTCATCTGCTAGTATCGCTTTACCATTCATTTGTTCAATGACATTTTGAGCGACTTCTAATTGATGCGGAAGTGGTGTGAAATGAGATAAATGTTTCGGTGCTTGTAATCCATCGAAAGTAGGAACAAGTAACGATTTTTCTGTTTTATAAGCTAAATGATATAAATCCCAGTTTGTCCAAGGACCATCCTCGTTAATTCTATTTAAAAAATTATTTTGCCACGCTCGATCTACGGAAATATCGACATTCATTACGACTCTCCCACCTTTTATAAACTAAAGTAATTATTAAAAAAATCTTTATTATATAAACCTTGTAATAAGGCGCTATTACACATACTGAAAGTTAAAGAATAGGCAAAGATAAAGAATTAAATTTTGAAAGTTGTATTTAATAAGATTAAGAATAAAAAATTCTAAATTATTTTTTATGCTAGAATATTGATGAAATATAGCGAATGATGTTAGGATAATGGTGTGAAATGTGTGGAATCTTTCGTATTTTATCCAAGAAAGTGATTTTTTATTTACGCTTTCATAAAAAAAAATAATGAGATTCCGTATATCCTATCTTTTCAGAGTGAAAATGTTTAGATATGGCGAGCAACTTTTATTGATTTGTCAAAGCATAAGGGGGAGAGAGCATGATTACATTACAACGTACACCGTTATTTGATGTATACGCGAAGTATGGTGGGAAAACAATCGACTTCGGTGGTTGGGAATTACCAGTTCAATTTTCAAGCATTAAAGAAGAACATGAAGCTGTACGTACAGCGGCAGGTTTGTTCGATGTGTCTCATATGGGAGAAGTTGAGGTAAAAGGTGTAGATAGTTTAGCATTTTTACAACGAGTTGTTACAAATGACGTTTCTACCTTAAAGGTAGGAGGCGCACAATATACAGCTATGTGCTACGAAAATGGTGGTACAGTAGATGATTTATTAATCTACAAACGTGGTGAAGAAGACTATTTATTAGTAATCAACGCATCAAATATCGAGAAAGATTACGAATGGTTAGCTAGCCATGTAATTGGCGATGCGACAGTAGTCAATGTTTCTAGTGAAGTTGCACAGCTTGCAATTCAAGGACCAAAAGCAGAAGGCATTTTACAAAAAGTTGTGTCAGAAGATTTGAAAGAAATTAAGTTCTTTAAATTTAAAAACAATATTCTTGTAGATGGAATTCCAGCACTTGTATCTCGTACAGGTTACACAGGTGAAGATGGATTTGAAATTTACTGTAAGAGTGAAGATGCTGCAAAACTTTGGGAGAAACTTCTTGAAGTTGGGGCAGAAGAAGGTTTAAAAGCATGTGGTTTAGGTGCTCGTGATACACTTCGCTTCGAAGCAACATTACCACTTTATGGTCAAGAATTATCAAAAGATATTACACCGATTGAAGCTGGAATTGGCTTTGCGGTAAAACCAAATAAAGAAGTAGACTTCTTTGGAAAAGAAACGTTAAAAGAGCAAAAAGAAAACGGTGCGCCTCGTAAGTTAGTCGGCATCGAAGTAATCGAACGTGGAATTCCTCGTACGCATTATCCTGTATTTATTGGAGAAGCAAAAATTGGGGAAGTAACGAGTGGTACACAATCTCCAACGTTAAAGAAAAGCATTGGTTTAGCACTAATTGATGTAAAATACGCAGCAGTTGATACAGAAGTAGAAATTGAAATTCGTAATAAACGCGTCAAAGCAGTAGTTGTTCCAACACCATTTTATAAACGTTCAAAGTAACGGGGAGAGGGGTAGATTTCATGTTGCATCGTTATCTTCCAATGACAGAAGAAGACAAAAAAGAAATGTTACAAACGATCGGCGTTCAAACGATCGATGAGTTATTCTCTGATATTCCAGAGAGTGTTCGTTTTAAAGGGGATTTAAAAATTAAAGAAGCAAAATCAGAGCCAGAGCTTTTAAAAGAGTTAACTCAAATGGCTAGTAAAAATGCTAACTTAAAAGAGTACGCTTCTTTCTTAGGAGCAGGCGTATATGATCATTACGCTCCAGTAATTGTAGATCACGTTATCTCTCGCTCAGAATTTTATACAGCTTACACGCCATACCAACCAGAAATTTCACAAGGGGAATTACAAGCAATCTTTGAATTCCAAACAATGATTTGTGAATTAACAGGAATGGATGTAGCGAACTCTTCTATGTACGATGGGGGTACAGCTTTAGCTGAAGCGGCAATGCTAGCAGCTGGCCATACTCGTAAAAAGAAAATTCTTGTATCTAGTGCAGTCCATCCAGAATCAAGAGCAGTACTTGAAACGTATGCAAAAGGTCAACATCTTGAAGTTGTTGAAATTAATCATAAAGATGGTGTAACCGATTTAGACGTATTACAAAGTGAAGTAGATGATACAGTTGCTTGTGTAATCGTTCAATATCCAAACTTCTTCGGACAAGTTGAAAAATTAGCTGATATTGAAAAAATCGTTCATCAACAAAAATCATTATTTATCGTTTCTTCAAATCCATTATCATTAGGCGCATTAACACCACCAGGAAAATTTGGTGCTGATGTTGTAATCGGTGATGCACAACCATTTGGTATCCCAACGCAATTTGGTGGACCACACTGTGGTTACTTTGCAACAACGAAAGCATTTATGCGTAAAATTCCAGGACGTCTTGTCGGACAAACTGTAGATTCAGATGGTAAACGTGGATTCGTATTAACGTTACAAGCACGTGAACAGCATATTCGTCGTGATAAAGCGACGTCTAACATTTGTTCAAACCAAGCGTTAAATGCATTAGCAGCTTCTGTTGCAATGACGGCACTTGGTAAACAAGGTGTGAAAGAAATGGCACGTCAAAACATTTCTAAAGCACAATATGCAAAACGTCAATTTGAAGCGAAAGGCTTCACAGTAACATTTGCTGGACCATTCTTCAATGAGTTCGTTGTAGATTGCAAGCGTTCAGTGAAAGAAGTAAACGATGCATTATTACAAAAGAATATTATCGGCGGTTACGACCTAGGCCGTGATTATAAAGAGCATGAGAACCATATGCTTGTAGCAGTAACTGAGCTTCGTACAAAAGAGGAAATTGACACACTTGTAAACGAAATGGGGGCTATCCAATGAAGAATCAAGACCAAGCACTTATCTTTGAAGTGAGTAAAGAAGGACGCATAGGATATAGCCTACCAAAATTAGATGTAGAAGAAGTGAAACTAGAAGATGTGTTTGAGAGCGATTATATTCGAGTAGAAGATGCAGAGCTACCAGAAGTATCTGAACTTGATATTATGCGCCACTATACAGCACTTTCAAACCGTAACCACGGTGTTGATTCTGGATTCTATCCACTTGGATCTTGTACGATGAAATATAATCCGAAAATTAATGAGAATGTAGCTCGTTTCGCAGGATTTGCAAATATTCATCCGTTGCAAGACGAAAAGACAGTACAAGGTGCAATGGAATTAATGTACGACTTACAAGAGCACTTAATTGAGATTACAGGTATGGATACTGTTACATTGCAACCAGCAGCTGGTGCACACGGAGAATGGACAGGTTTAATGTTAATTCGTGCATACCATGAAGCAAATGGTGACTTTAACCGTACGAAAGTAATTGTTCCTGACTCTGCTCACGGAACGAATCCAGCATCTGCAACTGTAGCTGGTTTTGAAACAATTACAGTAAAATCAAATGAAAATGGTCTTGTTGACTTAGAAGATTTAAAACGTGTTGTAAACGAAGAAACAGCAGCACTTATGTTAACAAATCCTAATACATTAGGTTTATTCGAAGAAAACATTTTAGAAATGGCAGAAATCGTCCATAACGCAGGCGGTAAATTATACTATGATGGTGCAAACTTAAATGCGGTATTAAGCCAAGCTCGCCCAGGAGATATGGGATTTGACGTTGTGCATTTAAACCTTCATAAAACATTTACAGGTCCTCACGGCGGCGGTGGCCCAGGTTCTGGTCCAGTAGGTGTGAAAGCTGATTTAATTCCGTACTTACCAAAACCAATTTTAGAGAAAACGGAAAATGGCTACCACTTTAACTATGATCGTCCAGAAGCAATTGGGCGCGTAAAACCATTCTATGGTAACTTCGGAATTAACGTTCGTGCATACACATATATTCGTTCTATGGGTCCAGATGGACTACGTGCAGTAACGGAGTATGCGGTATTAAATGCGAACTATATGATGAGAAGATTAGCACCATTCTATGATCTTCCGTTCGATAGACATTGTAAGCATGAGTTTGTATTATCAGGTCGTCGTCAAAAGAAACTTGGTGTACGTACATTAGATATCGCAAAACGCCTGCTTGATTTCGGTTACCATCCACCAACGATTTACTTCCCATTAAATGTGGAAGAATGTATTATGATTGAGCCGACAGAAACAGAATCAAAAGAAACATTAGACGGTTTCATTGATAAGATGATTCAAATTGCTAAAGAAGTAGAAGAAAATCCAGAAGTTGTACAAGAAGCACCTCATACAACAGTCATTAAACGTTTAGACGAAACGATGGCTGCACGTAAACCAGTTTTACGTTATGAAAAGCTAGCTCCTGTACAAGTTTGATTAGAATAACAAAGGAAGAACTCGCTATATGCGGGTTCTTTTTTTGTATGGAGAATCTGTCCCACATTAACGGGCAGTAAAACTCCCACCTCAAAAATCGGCTGTTGCAAAGGAGTTAGGTGGGAGATAAACTGCCCGTAAATGTCCGATTGGTTCAACTAATAATCAGTGGGGATGAACAAAAATCCCCCACTGATTAAAGTTTCACTTTATGCAGAAGTGGTGAAGAAAATGTTAAAAATTTATATTTTTTGTTTCATAATGGTGTAAAGAAGCAGTTTTATAGGTGATTTTGTTGAAAAAGTCAGTTTGATAAAAGTATTTATTTTTGTTAGAATTTTATTGAAATTAAGAAGATGTAATGAGATTGGAATGACTCATTTTTATGTATATGTGAAAAAACGAGCAAGCTGGGGGTGAAAATGTGGGATATCGGTGTTATAGAATGATATACCATTTAGAAAACGGAAAAACGATTAAAGATGTAAAAGAATTTTGTTATCGAGACCAAGGAAAAGTACTAGAAAGAGTAGCGCATCGTGTAATGGATAATAGAGAAGTGACGGCAATTGATAAGCAAGGAACGATTATTTCAATAGCATGTGAGGACATTGTAAAGGTGGAACTTGATTACATAACAGAAAGTTAACCTTGAGTCATATCGAATTATTCGATAAAATATACTGTTGAATGGTGAAGTGAGAAGAGAGGAGTTTATTATGGGTAGCACAAGACACTTTTATATGTTTATCTTAGCGTTTGTTCTTGTTGTGGCATTAACGATTTATTTAATTGTTGATAGCACTTGGTACAACACAGTTCATCCGGCGTTCCTTCTGTTTATGTATGTAGGAATTGCGGTAGTGAGTTTCGGAATGAGAGATGAGATGTTAGATCGCTTTGAAAAGTGATACATATACGAAAGACCAACAGGAAAATGTTGGTCTTTTTTTCTTGCCAAAAATAGGGCGCTGTGTATATACTGTATATATAAGGTATACACAGTATATACACACTGGAGGAAAACATGAATATTATTATTTCGAATTCTTCCCAAGACCCTATTTATGTACAAATAAGAAAACAATTAAGCCAGCTTATTTTAAATGGTGATTTAAAGGGTGGAGATCAATTACCGTCTATTCGTAGCTTAGCGAAGGAGCTACAAATTAGTGTAATTACAACGAAGCGTGCGTACGAGGAGCTTGAAAAAGAAGGATATATAGAAACTGTTGCTGGGAAGGGGACTTATGTTTCACGTAAAAATAATGAACTACTAAAAGAACAAAGGCTTCGTCTATTGGAAAGTAAAGCGGAAGAGATTGTGAATGAAAGTAAAGCGTTGCAGCTTTCACTGGAAGATTTACAGCAGATGATTGCGTGTTTATATGAGGGGGAATAAGGGATGTTAGAACTAAAAAATGTTTGTAAAAGTTATCAAGACTTTTCAGTGAAAAATATAAGTTTTACGTTACCACGCGGATATATTATGGGATTTGTTGGACCGAATGGAGCAGGGAAAAGTACGACGATCAAAATGATTATGAATCTAATTAGGAAAGATAGCGGCGATATAAAAATTTTTGGCAAGGACAATAAGAAAGCCGAAAAGGAAATAAAACAAAATATCGGTTTTGTATATGATGAAAATCATTACTACGAAGATTTAACGTGTGAACAAATGAAACGTATTATTGCACCGTTATATAAAAAGTGGGACGAAGAGCAGTATCAATCGTATATGCATAGATTGCAAGTTCCGAAGTATAAAAAAATTAAAGAACTATCAAAAGGGATGAAAATGAAATTTGCGATTGCTATCGCACTTTCACATCACGCAGAGTTTATCATTATGGATGAACCGACAGCAGGATTAGATCCAGTTGTTCGAAGTGAATTACTTGATATGCTGCAAGAAACTGTAATGGAAGATGAAGTATCTGTATTATTCTCAACGCACATTACAACAGACTTAGAGCGCATCGCTGATTATATTACGTTTATCAACGATGGAGAAATTATATTTACTGGTGAGAAAGATGAATTAATGAAGAACTACGTAATCGTAAAAGGAAGTAATGATTTATTAGACCGAGAAGGAAAAGAGCTATTTGTTGGATTACGAAAAAATAAATTTGGTTTTGAAGGTTTAGCGAAGGATAAACAAGCAATTGTCGATTGGTTTGGAAATGAGGTTGTACTAGAAAAGCCTACATTAGATGATATCATCGTTTACACCGCGAAAGGAAGAGGTGCCTATGCGTCAGCTCGTATATAAAGATTTGTTCTTTTTTCGGGTAACTTGGTTAGTAAATCTTGTTGTCCCCCTTGTATTATTTATGTTAGATCCAGGTGGTGAATTGTTATTTTCGATGAGTTGTCTATTTATAACTCTTTCTTCTGTTATGACACTAATCTTTATGGATGAAAGAAATAAAAGTGACATTGTGATAAATAGTTTACCTGTAAGTCGAAAGGATATCATTATTGCTAGATATATTTCCTGTGCAATATTCATTGTAGGCAGCATATTCTCTACGATGTTAGTTGTTTTTCTTATAAGAGGCATTGTAGTTATTGGTGATATCGGTGCATATCATCCTAATCTATACATTGAAATTCCATGGTATGAAGTCATAAATGGAGCTGTTTACGCTGTATTTTTTGTTGTGACATTTTTTCCAAGTTATTATGTTACAAAGTCAAAGATAGCACGAAGTATAGTATCAGGAGTATCAATGGCAGTTGGTGGGATTGCTTGGATATTTATAGGGGATGGACTGAATGAAACAACGTCATCACTCAGTAATTGGATTATGAATCCTTCGAACATTTTCTTGCTTATAGTTTGGGCGGTTATATTAGTTAGTGTGTATATCGCCTCTATGTTTCTTGCAATTAAAATTTACGGAGCACGTGATTTATAGAGAGGGGAATTTAGATGCAGCAATTGATTTTGAAGGAGTTTTTCTTACAGAAGAAGATGTTTCCTTTTTATTTTTTAATACCTATTTTATCTGTTTTTAGAAATTCTGTAGAACCAATGGGGATTGCAATAGGATTATTTATGACATGTAGTACGATTATATATATTTCTTTTTATCATGAAGAGAAAAGTAAAACAGAAAAAGTATTAGTGAGTTTGCCTATAACGAGAACAGAGATAGTTATAGCTAAATATATTTCAACCACATTATTTATTATAGTCGGTTTGAGTATAACCTCTATAGTCGTAATATTAGGAAATATTTTATTGAACAGAGCTATAGTTATTCCTGGATATGCAATGTTTTCAGCAATAGTAGCAACCTTGATTTATTGTGTAGTAACGATACCTACTAATTACATGGGGGGATATAAAGCTATTACTGTCTTGAATGTGATTATGATTTTTCCTTTAATAGGTATGATTGGCCTTATGTGCAATATTTTTGGTGATGAAATAATCATGTTAAAAGTACTCCACTCTCAAGAGGCTACACTAGCAATGAGTGTTGTTGGTATCGGAGTGTTAGTAAGTATAGTCATATCAATGTTGCTCTCAATGAAAATGTTTCAGGAGGCAGAGTTATAGAAGGGACATTTTCATATTAGGAGGTGTAATACATGATCAAGCAACTAGTCTTAAAAGATATGATGTTGCAAAGAAAGGTAGGGGTTGTTGGTTTTATATGCTTGCTTTTCCTAGCAATTGTTGATTTCGGTAGCGACACTTTTCTGTTGAAGCTTAGTATAACTATACCTCTCCTTGGAACAATATGGTCGACGAGTTATGAGGCTAGAAATAAGAGTGAAAAGATATTAAATAGTTTACCACTTCAGCGTCAGGAAATTGTCATAGCAAAATACATATTTGTAAGTATTTTAGTTCTTTTAGGTGTAGTTTTCTCGCTTTTAGTTGGTCTAATTCAGTTGCAAAATGAGCATATAACAGGATTTATGTTGTGGGGAGCGATTCTTGGCGGAGTAACGGGAGGATTGGTTTATAGCATGATCGTACTTCCAATTGAATTTTCAGTAGAATATAGCAGTTCGAAACAGGCTGCTTATTTTATGGGAGTTATAGTTGGGGGATTAAGTGGAGTAATTGTAAGCAGTGTATGGTTAGATGTAGAGAATGTTTGGAGCACGAGTCTAGTCGTAAATGTTTGTTTTATAGCTGGGCTACTTCTTTTATATATCATGTCTATGTTACTCTCAATTAATTTGTATAGTGAGCGTGATTTGTAAGGGAGAGGGGAATAGTTTTGAAACAACTAATTTTAAAAGATTTTATTATTCAGTGGAAATTTTTAATGTGGTACATACTATATCCTATTCTCTTTTATATGGCCTTAAAAGATACGGGAAATGTATTCGTAATTATGTCGGTTATTTTTACAGTTATGGCGACGGTAAAAACGTTTGAAGCCGATGGTAAAAATGAGAGTGAAATAATAGTAAATAGTTTACCGATATTGAAAAAAGAAATTGTATTTGCAAAATATGTCGTATCGATTATTATTCTTTTCATAAGTGTATCAATTGGTTGTTTCACGATGGGAATGAGTAATGGAACTAATGTATTTGAATTTATTGAAACGACAATGGTTACTAGTATTAGCTTCATTTTAGTATATTTAAGCTTTGTTTTACCAATAGCGTTTTGGTTGGGATATAAAAAAACTATTCTTATTACAATAGTAATATTCATGGCGCCGATTGTTATTTTAGAAACTTTGTTTCAAATCAACTTGGAACAAATTCAACTATATAACAGCATGTTATTCATTAGTTCGATATGCATGTTCATAATATCTATCTTCGTTTCAGTGAAATTATATGAGAAGAGAGAATTTTAAAAGGTGCCTTATGTAAGGCACCTTATTCAATAACGACAATATGAAAGTAAGAGTTTATAAACAGAGAGGCTATTCGGTACAACATCTTTTGGAGTATGTAATATAAAGCTGAAAATGATAACGAGAATGAGAAAGAGGAAAAATAAAAATAGGATCTGCTTATGTATAGAATTTTGCATATTATTCACTCCTTTTTTAGGTAGTATGTCCAAAAGAAAGGAGTGTATGAAAAATGTTAGGGGGAGAATGATGAATAAAAGAAAATGGTTATATAGAATAGGGATATTTTTATTTTCAATTGGTCTCGTATTAGCAAATTTTTATTCTGATATCCCATCACCATTTCCTAATTTGCATAAAGGGATTGGTATAAGTACTGTCATAGTTGGTCTTCTTTGTCTTATCACATCAAACCTCTACAGAAAGTCTGAATGAATATAAAAAAGGACAGTTACTCTTTTTCAGAAGTACTGTCCTTTTTAAATAATTTATTCCATAGTTTGGCGATACTCCATATAATGACGATTGCAATGGAGCCAATAACTGACCAAACAATAGATGCAATTTCAAGTGCCATGCTAGGAAGAAATGTAAGAATGGATACGACTCTATGAAACAACCATTCTATTATATGAAAACTGATTTGCAGTAGAATGACGATTCCGAGTGTAATCCATGTTAATATTTGTTTTCCTTTTTCTTTCCACATGACACTCACCTCACGTTAGCTTAATAGTTTTAAGCCAACAGCGCCGCATAGAATGCAGCTTAGGAAGGCAAGACGACGCCAATCCGCTGATTCGCGGAAAATAAGAATGCCTAGAAGTGCACTTCCGGCAGTTCCGATTCCAGTCCAAATTGCGTAAGCAGTTCCCATCGGTAATGTGTCCATCGCAAGAGATAAGAAGAAGAAGCTTACGCTGAAGTTAGCGATTAAAATAACTTTTGGTGCCCAGCCTTTCTTTTCAGTGGCTACTTTCATAAAGAGTACACCAATAATTTCACAAATACCAGCTAGAATTAAAAATACCCAAGCCATTTTATGCGGCCTCCTTCGCTTCTTTTTCTTCTGTTACTCGTTTTAAACCAATTACGCCGAAGAAGATTAAGCCGATTAATAACACTTTTACAATAGAGAAAGGTTCTCCGAAGATGAAAATCTCTGTAAGAACGATTCCACCAGCTCCAATTCCTGTAAAGACGGCGTATACAGTGCCGACAGGTAAATCTTTATAAGCTCTAAATAATAAAACGAAACTAATTGTAATTAATAACGCAACACCAATCCATTCAAGTGGTGCCTCCGCTTTTTTAAGTCCAATCACCCAAAAGATTTCAATAATACCAGCTATGATTACATAAATCCATGCCATATGTCATTTCTCCTTCCTACCAGTCGTTAGGTAAAGGGCTTAAAAACGACGCATTGCAAAGGAGCAATCCGTCAGTTTGAAAGGCCTCGCCAAAATACTTGCCAAGAGGCGTTTAAACGAGTCTCAAAGCGATTTAAACCTGCAAATAGTAGTTCAACCATAAGTCCGTCCAGTAAGCATAGAAAAGCTTCTAGAGCGTCTTCTACTTCAATGTTATGCAGTTCACTTTGCTCGTTTGCCTGTTTAAAAATAGGGAATAAAAGTTTTCCAACGTTTTCAATGTGCGCATTCGCTTTTTCAATAATTTGTTCACGAAATGCATCGGGCGGAAAATAGGAAGTTCGTAACCAAAACATTGATTCTTCACTTTCACCAAATCGTTTTGCGTAGCCCTTTAGTAACTGTAAGAGCGATTCTTCAGTAGACGAATTTGAAAAATTTTCGATATCATCAGTGAAGCTCTGTAAATCTTTTTGAAGAGCGGATTCTAAGCATATAAAATATAGCTCTTCCTTTCCTTTAAAGTGTGCGTAAATCGATGGCTTTTTAATCCCAACTTCTTGAGCAATATTTGCTAATGAAGTTCCTTCATAGCCGTAGCGTGCGAAATGAGAAAGTGCTACAGCTTTAATGCGGTTTGCTGTCATTTTCATCCCCTACCTACCGTTCGTTAGGTTCATTATATGCGAGTAAAAATATAAAGTCAATAGGTGAAGAGCTGAAAAAGAGCGCTATAGGTAACGCTCTTTTTTTAGACAGTATCTCGCTCAATTAAATGGAATGAAAGCTCTTCTGCGTTACCGGCAATTTGCTCGCTTTGAATCTGTTTATGGAATAAAGCAAAAGCATGTGAGCCCATTGCGAGACCGGGATGTTCAATTGTTGAAATTTCTAACGCCTTTGAAATTTCATGATTATCAAATCCAAGGATAGCAAGGTCTTCAGGGACTCGAAGACCTTGTTTTCGCGCTTCTGTTAATAAACCAGCTGCAACTTGATCATTCGCTGTAAAAATAGCGGTTGGACGATTTTTCATGTTTAAAATACGATGGAGTATTTGTGCACCGTCTTGCATTGTATAGCATTGATGAAAAATCCATTCGGGATGTAACGTTTTACCTTCGTTACGAAGTGTATCAGCAAACGCTTTTTCACGTTCCATGGAATTTACACTTGTTTTTCTTGCTAAACAAATCCCGATTTTTTCATGGCCTTTACTAATTAAATAGGCGGTGCCGAGACGGAAGCCTTCATAATGATCTACGTAGACAGATGAAATGAGGGGGTGGTTCATTTTTTCACATGAAATAATAGGAGCAAATTTTGCGAAAGGTTCAATTTGTTCCCAAGAACTCGTTCGAGAGCAAATAATCATCCCGTCGAATTGTTTCATTTTCATCATTTCAAGAACACGAATCTCTTCGAGGCTATCGTAATTTGTTTGGCATAAATTAATGTGATATCCAGCTGCTAACGCTTCGTTTCCGATTCCTTCAATAATGGTACTGAAGTATGGAAGGTTAATGAAAGGGAGCATAACACCGATCGTATATGTTTTTCCCTTTATTAAATGAATAGCATTTATATTTTTTGCATAGTTCAATTCTTCAACAGCATCTAGAACACGCTTACGTTTTTCTTCTTTTACGTAAGGGTGATTATTAAGGACGCGGGAAACAGTTGCTATGGATACACCAGCAGTTTTTGCAATTTGTTTTATATTGGCCATATGTATCACCTCTTCCTCTTATTATAAAGGGAAAATAATAAGAATGAAAAAATCTTGACCTGAAAAGCTTTTCACAAACTATGGTATTAATAAGGCTTCTTTTTATTCGCGTAACCTTTTCACTTGGGCGTAAGAATGATAGGGGTCTTTTTGTTTGCAAAATAGTTTTGTCAAAATGTGTGAGAATAACGTGGAAAGTTTTCAAAGGTGGAGTTTGGTAGCGAAGCGAATATGAAGAGCATATAAACGCTTCGTTCGTTAAGAGGGCGGTATGAAAGGGCGGAAACAAATTGAAAAAAAGAATCATTTGTTTCGTGTTTTCTAGTTTCATGCTTAGTTCGTGTTCGTTTCAGCAAACGATGCAAGAAGAAAAAAACTTTGTGGGAACCACAGGGGGAGCTATGGATCGTGTTACGGATCCTATTCCGCTGAAGGATCTTCCAAAATATTTTCCAGTGAAATTTAAAGTTCCGGCGTTTTTACCGTATGACATTATGAGTGATGTGAAGGGAGAAGTCAGAACGATTGGAAAAAAGAACGCTGTCTTAATGATTAAATATAAACAGCGGGAGCCGGGGAGAAATGAGTATATTGAGTTAAATGTTGCGAACTTTCCTTATAGTTTTCCAGATCTCGTGGAGGAGAAGCGATTTCAAGAACAAATGAAATTGAATAGTGGAGCATTCGCTTATTTTAAAAATAAGGATGACTCTGGGCAAGGAGACGAATTTGCTACGCTTATATGGAAAGAGAAAGGGCTTGAATATCAGCTGCTGTATCGTAATGCACAAGAGAATGATCAAGATGTGATTAAGAAAAATTTATTATACATTGCAAATAATATGGAATGAAAAAACTAGCTGAATCATTCAGCTAGTTTTTGTATGTTATTATTTCTTTTTAATTTTTCCAGTCCACGTTTTGAATCCACCTTGTAATTGGTAGAAATCTTTGTAGCCTTGTTTCTTTAAGTATTGAGCTGCACGACCAGTACGGAATCCGCTTTGGCAGTATAAGTAAACTGGCTGATCTTTACGAAGTTCTTTATGACGAAGGCGAATTTGTGATAATGGAATGTTACGTGCGCCTAAAATATGCCCTGCAGTATATTCGTCTGCTTCGCGAATATCGATAAGCTGTGCTTTACGGTAGCCAGCGCGAAACTCTTCTTCTGAAAGTGTTTTAATTAATTTTCTCTGATAGAAATACATCCATACAGTGTAGCCGATGAACGCTACGATTACGGCTAATAAAATAATCCAAGTTGTTGACACGGTTCTATCGCTCCCTTTTTTCTTATCCTACTTTCAATATTATAATGCCCGTATGTATTTATGCAACAGATTCATTTGCATAATAAGAAGAAATTTCGTATTCTTTCACAAATTTTGTCGAATTTGGTAGACTAGAGAATGTGAAAAATAATTGGTTATATGAGGTGCAGGATGGGAAAAGAAAAATGGTGTTATATTAACTCTGGTCAATGTTCGCCGGCATTTAATATGGCGTTAGATGAATGTTTATTAAATTGGCAAAGTGAAAAGAAAATGCCACCAACCATTCGTTTTTATGAATGGGAAGTACCAACATTAACAGTTGGGTATTTCCAGCGTGTTGAAAAAGATATTAATATGGATGTAGTTAACGAAAAGAAATATGGATTCGTTCGTCGTCAAACAGGCGGCAGGGGTGTACTACATGATAAAGAATTAACGTACAGTGTTATTGTGTCTGAAGATCATCCAAATATGCCAAAAACAGTTACAGAAGCGTATCGTATTATTTCCCAAGGTTTATTAGATGGTTTTAAGGCATTAGGATTAGAAGCGTATTATGCAGTTCCAAAAACAGAAGCAGACCGTGAAAATTTAAAAAATCCACGTTCAGGCGTATGCTTTGATGCACCGTCTTGGTATGAAATTGTAGTAGAAGGAAGAAAAATCGCAGGTAGTGCTCAAACACGTCAAAAAGGTGTGATTTTGCAGCACGGATCGATTCCGTTAGAAATAGATTTAGATGAGTTATACGATCTGTTTTTATTCCCGAATGAACGTGTGAAAGAGCGTATGAAGAGTATGTTCTCTTCTAAAGCGGTAGCAATTAATGAATTAACAGATCGTACGTTTACAATTGAACAGCTAATTAAAGCGTTTGAGGTTGGGTTTGAAAAAGGATTAGATGTAGAGCTTGTTCCGTATGAATTAACAGAAGAACAATTACATGAAGTGCAAACATTAGCAAAAGAGAAGTATGAAAGTAAGGAATGGAATTATAAAAAATAAGAGGTGGCAATTGCCACCTCTTATTTTTTATAGTAAATTAAGTACTTTTTCTACTTTGATTCCTTTATCTTGTAAAGAACGAAGGCGATTTACAACGTCCATAATTTCTTTGTCAAATGTAACGCTAATACCTTGGCTTTGTAGTTCTTCTTTTAAGCTTTCAATAGAATCATCTATGTCGATGCCAAGCTCGTAATCTTGACAAACTTCAATTGTCTTTTTCACGAGTTTCACATAATTTTCTTGTAGTTTTGTATTTGTTTCAGTCAAAGCAGGTTGCTTCGGTTTTGCAGGAGCGACCGGTGCTGTCTCTTGCTTTGTAACTGGAGTTGGTACTGCTTTTTTCACAGGTGCTGGAGTAGATAATTCCGCAGCTGCTTCTACACTTACTGGCTTCGGCGTTGGTACCGGAGTAGGTTTAGGTGCTACAGGTGTTTCTACTCGCGTAACAGGTTTTGGAGCAGGTGTAACTGCTTTTGGAGATTCTACAACTACTTCTTTTTTCGGAGTAGCTTCTACAACTGTTTCTTCTTGTTCAGCAGCTTCTTTATTCTCTTTGCTCCACATAACGCGTTCAACTTCTAGAGAAACATTGTTTTTGTTCATCGCTGTTAATGTAACTTTACCAACTTCAGCGTTCCCAGTGAAATCAACAATTTTATAAATAACACTCTTGTTCCAATCCACGTTTCCGCTCAAAAATAATTCTTCGTTACATTTCGGCGTTAAGCCCTCGATTTTAATTTCTGCGTTTACACCGTTTTCACTATATACCATAATTAGCGAAGCATTTACATCTTCGTCTGCTAACATTAGTTCACGTACCATTTTGCCGGTGCGTACTTGCGTTTTCTTCTTAACTGACATCTAATTTCTCCTCTCAAAAATTCAGTAATAATAAAAAAATCGTATAACGAAAAATAATTGCTCACGAAGATTTATGATACCGATAATAAAAGCATCACGTCAACAATTAACTTTAATTATTTTGCATTTTTCTTATTTTCTTTATGAAATTTTTCAATTTGTAAAATTAGACAGAAGAAAAACAGCCTTTTGGAAGGCTGTTAAAAATTTGATTTTTTATATAGTAATTTATATAAAGCATAAAATAGGATAGCGATTAAAGCATTTTGCCAAAAGGTTAGATGGTAAATGAGATAAGGTTGCTTTTGGAAATAAATATTTAAGAATACAGCGGAACAAAATGGAGTAGCGAATGCAAATCCAAAGAGAATCTTTTTTTTCCAATTCATCGTTTGGTCAAAAGAAAAGCGTTTTAATAAATATAAAATGAAAAGTATACCTAATATGATAATTGAAATAGACAAAGTAGTCCCCAGAATGCTAAAAGGTGGACCTAATTTGTTAGTATTCTTTTCGAAAAGAAAAATGAAAAGAGAAGCCATAGCATGCATTCCGAACTGTATAGCAAGAAGTAAGCTAATAACAAAACCGATTAAAGAAGTTTTTTCTAATTTTGTTTGTGTGGGTAAAGCTGATATAAGTTCATCGCAGTAAGATCGCAAATCATTTCCGAAAATGTCATAAGCATTTTTATTTTCTGTTTGTGCTTCGATAAGGTGGTCTAATATCTCTAACAAAAGTTCTTCTACTTGATGTTCGGGTACATTAGATAACCGAAGATATACTAACATATCGCCATAAGCAGTTTCGTTTTCGGAAGTTAGAAGCTCACGTTTTTTATTATTCAATTCAATCATGTGTTGTGCCTTCATCCCTATCACTCCCCTTGTAATAAGTTGTTTACGGTTGTTGAAACCATTCCCCAGCTTTGTTTAAATTCTTCAAGTTGTTCTAATCCTTTATCGGTTACGTGATAATATTTTCGCTTTGGACCGAGTGAGGAGGCTTTTAATGTTCCTTCAATCAATTTTTCTTTTTGCATACGTAACAATAACGGATATATGCTTCCTTCGCTTACAAATGTAAATCCGTGTTTATTTAATTTTGTACTCAGTTCATATCCGTACACTTCTTCTTGTGAAATGATGTATAGGATGCAACCTTCGAGCACGCCTTTTAACATTTGGCTGTGCATGATTTCACCACCTTTTACCCAGGTAACTTGCGTTGCAAGCTACCTGTTATCCAAATTATAACATTCAGTAACTTGCAACGCAAGTTACTGAAGTGGAAAACTTTAATGCGTGTTAATCTTTGAGTGTTTCCCATACTAACGAGAGGAGGGAAGCGTATGAAACCATTTATGCCAAAAATCGTGTACTTTGAACCGAAGGCACTTGAATATCCGCTTGGAAAAGAGTTGTATGAGAAGTTTACGAAGATGGGATTAGAAATTCGTGGAACGACATCTCATAATCAAATTAGAAATTTGCCAGGTGAAAATGATTTGCAAAAATATCGTAATGCAAAGGCAACGCTTGTCGTTGGGGTGAGGAAGACATTAAAGTTTGATACGTCAAAACCGTCAGCTGAATATGCAATTCCGCTCGCAACAGGGTGTATGGGGCATTGCCATTATTGCTATTTGCAAACGACACTTGGGAGTAAGCCTTACGTTCGCGTGTATGTTAATCTTGATGAAATATTTGAGAAGGCAAAGCAATACATGGATGAAAGGGCACCTGAAATAACAAGATTTGAAGCGGCTTGTACATCAGATATCGTTGGGATTGATCATTTAACACATGCATTAAAGCGGGCGATAGAGTTTATTGGAGAAAGTGAATACGGGCGTTTACGTTTCGTTACGAAATATTCGCACGTTGATCATTTGTTAGATGCAAAACATAACGGGAAAACTCGTTTCAGGTTTAGTATTAATTCACGGTATGTGATTAAAAATTTTGAGCCAGGGACATCACCCTTTGAAGAACGAATTGAAGCGGCTCGTAAAGTAGCAGGCGGGGGTTATCCACTTGGGTTTATTGTTGCGCCACTTTATATGCATGAAGGGTGGGAAGAAGGATACCGTGAACTATTTGAGCGACTGTACAATGCGTTAAAAGATTTGTCGATACCGAATTTAACGTTTGAATTAATTCAACATCGCTTTACAAAACCAGCAAAAAAGGTCATTCAAGAGCGTTATCCGAATACGAAGCTTGAGATGGATGAAGAGAAGCGTAAATATAAATGGGGACGATACGGCATCGGGAAATACGTATATAAAAAAGATGATGCGGAAGTATTGGAAGAAACGATTAGAGGATATATTCATCACTTTTTTCCGAACGCAGAAATTCAATATTTTACGTAAAAGGAACTTGTATTTGAAAGCAGGTTCTTTTCTCTTTTGCAGATTTAGGCTTGTTTTCACCTTGTCACGTTATTCTTTCTGGTGTATCATTTTATTGATTGCTTCGTACGGAATGAGCAAAATGAAATTGGATGGAGGAAACCGATGCCTACCCCTAGTATGGAAGATTATATTGAACAAATTTATTTGTTGATTGATGAAAAGGGTTATGCCCGCGTATCTGATATTGCTGAAGCGCTTAGTGTACATCCATCCTCTGTAACAAAAATGGTGCAAAAATTAGACAAAGATGAATATCTAATTTATGAAAAATATAGAGGGCTTGTATTAACATCAAAAGGTAAAAAAATCGGAGAACGTCTCGTATACCGTCATGACTTGCTAGAGCAATTTATGCGTATTATCGGTTTGGATGAAAGTAAAATTTACAATGATGTAGAAGGAATTGAACATCATTTAAGCTGGGAAGCAATTGACCGCATTGGTGATTTAGTGCAATACTTTGAACAAGATGAGGTTCGAGTGGAAACCCTTCGTGGTGTTCAAAAAGCAAATGAAGAGAAAAGTAATTAAGGGGAACGTATGTCGTTTCCTTTTTTATTTCAACTGAAAAGGATGGGAGAATTATGAAAGCAATTATTTTTGATTTTGATGGATTAATTGTGGACACAGAAACAATATGGTTTCACTCTTTCAGAGACGCTGTTCGTGAGTACGGTGGGGAGTTACCTTTAGAGGAATTTGCGAAATGTATTGGAACGACAGACGATGTGCTTTACGCATATTTAAATGAGCAATTAAAAGAGAATTTTAACCAGCAAGCATTAAAAGAAAAAGTGAAAACTTTACATAAAGAGAAAATGAAAATACCAGAAACTCGTGATGGGGTAAAAGAATATTTAGAAGAAGCGAAAGAAATGGGATTGAAAATCGCATTAGCTTCCAGTTCATCTAGAGAATGGGTTGTTTCTTTTTTGGAAGAGCTACAAATTCGAGATTATTTTGAAGTCATTAAAACGAGAGAAGATGTTGAAAAGGTAAAACCAGATCCAGCACTTTATCGAATTGCGATAGAAGATTTAGGGATTGATCCGACTGAAGCTGTTGTATTTGAGGACTCGTTAAACGGATTAAAAGCAGCGATTGCAGCAGGATTAAAGTGCGTTGTTGTACCTAATGATGTGACACGGAATTTACCATTTGAAAATCATCATCTTCGAATTGAAAGTATGGAAGATAAAAGTCTGAAAGAAGTGCTTCAAAGTATAAAAAAAGACCGTATTTCCTAAAAGGAAGCACGGTCTTTCTTTTTGTTTTTTTTGCCTTCAATGACAGTTAAATGAGATTGTTTTCTTTTTCGCTTCAAAGTGGAAGGAGCACCTTTTTTACCTTTGTCATTAGAAGCGTTTGATTTCAAGAAAGAATTGCTTAGGGGTGCTACATTTTGTTTCCCATGTTTGCGGTTCGATTGTTTTGCAGCACGCTTATAAGAGCTTTGCGAATTTGCAGAACCACTAGAATTTGTAAACATCTTGTATAGCAAATAAAAGATACCGACAACAAGTAACATGTACCCGATATTTCTTAATACACCCATTGGATTTGTAATGACAGATGAAACAAGGCCGAATATTGCTAATCCGATAATAAGCATAACTATAGCGAATGTAAACGAACGACCGTTCATAAGGGACACCTCCTAAAAACATATATTAAAATTAGTATATTAACGATGAGGAAAGGAGTTGAACACCAATTTTAAATAATTATTGTTTGTTTTCTAAACGTAATAATTCTTCAAACGATGCAATGGCTACTTCCACTTGATCATCTGTTGGTTCTTTCGTTGTTAATAGTTGTAGCCATAATCCGGGATATCCAAGTATGCGTAATACTGGAATATCGCGTAATCGATTCGTAAATTGTAACACTTCAAAAGAAATGCCGAGAACGACTGGAATTAATAAAATTCGGTTTACGACTCTGGCCCAAAGTGGATCTGTAGGGACAAGGAAATAAACAAACATTCCAATAATGACTGTAAATATAATAAAGCTACTGCCACAGCGATAATGAAGGCGAGTTTGTTTTTGAACATTTTCTACAGTCATTGGAAGATTATTCTCATAGGCATTAATTACTTTATGCTCCGCACCATGGTACTGAAATACCCGCTTAATAAGTGGGGTTAAAGAAATAAAGTATATATAGCTCAATAATAGCATGAGCTTAATGACACTTTCGACAATGATTTGCCCTGTATGAGAAGGGAAAATCGGTCTTGTTAATTCAGCTAGTAGTGCAGGGACTGCTGTGAAAATGACTTTACCGAATATGAAAGATAAAACGCCAACTGCTGCAACTCCTAATACCATCGTTAATTTCGATTGTTCTTCTTTGTTATTTGCAATTTGTTCGTCTTCTTCTGGGTGGACATCAAATCGTTCTGAAGCAAAGTTTAAATGTTTTGCTCCATTCGCACTTGCATCCACAATAGCGGCAATCCCTCGTAAAAATGGAATTTTTTTCAGGATAGATAATGCTTTATTACGAACGCGTGGTAATCGATAAAATTCAATCGATTTATCTTTACGACGAACCGCTGTAACAGTATATTCTCTACCGCCAAACATAACTCCTTCTATGACTGCTTGCCCGCCATATATTTGTTTTGACTCTTCTGCCATGTTAACACCAACCTGTATTTGTTTCTCTCTTATGTAGAAAAAGAGGCAATTGTCATACTGGGTTCTGTCATTTTGAAATAAGACAATCACCGAGTTTCCTTTATTTTATCGACAAATACAAGTATATGACAAGGAAAAATGTTACGAGAGTCGGACATTTCTTATTCTTTTTATAGACAAATTTCGCAGTATTTAAACATGGTTCAAAATAGTTTCGGGCATACTATTGAGCGGAGGTGTCGATGTGAGTCAAGAACAATTAGGAACAAGGAATTTTGTACAAATTGGTTTATTTGGTGGAATCTTTTGGGGAGGGATATGGTATTTCCTTCATATATTTTCATTTACGGAAGCAGGACCGAACTATTTACTTTTACCATTTGCCTTTGGAAGCTGGAAAGAAGGGGTATGGGGCAATGTGTCAGGAATTGTTTGTATGGGACTACTTTCGATTTTAATTGCCTTTTTGTATAAAGCGTTTTTGGCAAAGTTTGAAGGGATTATTCCAGGGATGATTTATGGGCTATTTTGGTGGGCGTTACTATTTTTCGGAATGGGATTAATAGCGCCTGCCATTAAAAGTGCACTCCATTTACCGAAAGAAACAATTGTGACGACGATATGTATTTTTATATTGTATGGTGTGTTTATAGCATACTCTGTTTCCTACGCAGTAAATACCAGTAAAGCTGAGCGAGAAGGGGAAGAGAAGACAAACTATTCAAATAAGTGACTCCTATGTTAAAATGTTGTATAGATATTTAATATTAAGGAGTTTTAAACATATGAAAAAGGTACTCCTCGTAAACGGTCCTAACCTAAATCGCCTCGGTGTCAGGGAGGTAAATGTATATGGAAAGGGCACGCTAGCGACACTTGAAGCAGATATGAAGCAAGAAGCAGAAACAATGGGAGTGGAGTTAGAATGTTTCCAATCGAATCATGAAGGTGCGATTATCGATCGTATTCATGAGGCGGAAGATATATATGAAGGGATCATTTTAAATCCTGGAGCATTTACGCATTATAGCTATGCGATTCGAGATGCAATTGCGAGCATTTCGATTCCTGTTATTGAAGTACATATTTCTAACATTCACCAGCGTGAGTCGTTCCGTCACGAATCTGTGACAGCAGCTGTTTGTGCGGGACAAATTGTTGGATTTGGTTTTTATGGCTATAAGTTAGCGTTATTTGCATTAATGGAGAAATTGAGGGAGGCATAAAGGAATGGAGAAAATCGAAAGAGTAAGAAGTGCATTTGATGAGGCTGGTATTGACGGTATTTTGTTAACAAATGAACATAGTCGTAGATATATGGCTAACTTCACAGGAACAGCTGGTGTTGTACTGATTTCGAAAAATCGTGCTCAATTTATTACAGATTTCCGTTATGTAGAGCAGGCTAGTAAACAAGCGGTTGGATACGAGATTGTACAGCATGCAGGATTAATCATTGATGAAGTTGCAAAGCAAGTGAAGGAACTGGGAATTCAAAAGCTTGGCTTTGAGCAAGATACTCTTACATATAGTTCTTATTCAGCACATAAAGAAGCGATCGATGCTGAATTTATCCCAACTTCTGGGCTTATAGAAAAGTTACGCTTGATAAAGACTGATTCAGAGATTAAGATATTAAAGGAAGCTGCACAGATTGCAGATGCTGCCTTTGAACATATTCTATCATTCATTCGCCCGGGAGTATCTGAAATTGAAGTGTCAAATGAACTTGAATTTTTCATGAGAAAACAAGGAGCAACATCTTCTTCGTTTGATATTATCGTTGCTTCAGGTCTTCGTTCGGCATTACCGCACGGCGTGGCATCTGAAAAAGTGATAGAAACAGGAGATTTCGTTACATTAGACTTCGGCGCTTATTACAAAGGATATTGCTCTGATATTACTCGTACGATTGCAGTTGGTGAACCATCTGATAAATTAAAAGAAATTTATAATATCGTTTTAGAAGCACAACTACGTGGTGTGAACGGTATTAAAGCTGGTTTAACAGGCCGTGAAGCGGATGCGTTAACGCGCGATTACATAACGGAAAAAGGATACGGTGAATACTTCGGACACTCTACTGGTCATGGAATCGGTCTTGAAATCCATGAAGCACCAGGTTTAGCGTTCCGTTCTGATACAGTTCTTGAACCAGGTATGGCTGTAACAGTAGAACCAGGTATTTATATTCCAGGTATTGGCGGCGTACGTATTGAAGATGATATCATTGTAACAAGTGAAGGTAATGAAGTAATTACGAAATCACCAAAAGAACTTATTATTTTGTAATACACAGGAGGATTTTTTTACATGATTTCAGTAAACGATTTTCGTACAGGTTTAACAATTTCAGTGGATAATAGCCTTTGGCAAGTACTTGATTTCCAACACGTAAAGCCAGGTAAAGGTGCTGCATTCGTTCGTTCTAAACTACGTAACCTTCGCACAGGTTCTGTTCAAGAGAAAACATTCCGTGCAGGTGAGAAAGTAGAAAAAGCACACATCGAAAACCGTCGTATGCAATACTTATACGCAAGCGGTGAGGCTCACGTATTTATGGATAACGGAACTTATGAGCAAATCGAACTTGGTGAAAACCAAATCGAGCGCGAGCTTAAATTCCTAAAAGAAAACATGGAAGTATCTATTATGACTTACCAAGGCGAAGTACTTGGTGTTGAACTTCCAAACACAGTTGAATTAAAAGTGTCAGAAACAGAGCCTGGTATTAAAGGTGATACAGCTTCTAACGTAACAAAACCAGCTACATTAGAAACTGGTCTTGTTGTACAAGTACCAATCTTCATTAACGAAGGCGAAATGCTTATCATCAACACTGGTGAAGGTAAATACGTTTCTCGTGCATAGTAGAAAAGCACTCGTGATTATCACGAGTGCTTTTTTTATCCCACTTTAATGGGCAGTAAGACCCCCACCTCAAAATTCAGCGAAAGCAAAAAATTTAGGTAGGGGATCAACTGCCCATAAAAGTCCGATTGGTTCAACTAATAATCAGTGAGGGATGAGGAAAACCCCCACTGATTAAAGTTTCACTTTATAGGAAATAGGGCAGATAATAAATCGCTGTTATAACAAAGCTAACTAAGACAAGTGAAAGGGTACCCATAATGTACGGAGTCAAAACAATTTGAAATGGTTTTATCTCGCCAGTCTCAACGCCAGTCAGTGTTTTACTGATTGCGTGATCCGTAATGTTGTTTCTATGATTACTCATAATAATTAGCCACGTAATTGCAAATATCGCTAAACTACCAAGGAAAAAGGCCTCCATAAATGACCAACCGACCAATTTTGAAAAAAGATAAATAAGAGCTAATTCTATTACAATTGTTAAACTAATTTTCAATACCTTCATATTTTCCCCCTCATTTTGTACATATAGTCAATTTTAAAAAAATGGCGCGATACGATATGTAGTAAACGAGATGACTTTAGTTCTGTCTCTCATGCTACATGGTCTGCACTCCCCATCCTTATTAAATATACCATAATACTCCATTTAACAATAAGAATATTCAGACTATAAAAAGGCGATAGAGAAAAATGATGTTTTTACTTCTGAAATAGACAACCCCTGCATATGGTTGTACAAATATATTCTTTTTTGGAATGTAGTATTAGTAACCGTTATGGGAGAAGGTGGGAGAATGAAACAGTGGCTAGCGGCAATGGAAACATCCGTGCTCGTAATGGGGTTACTTCGGTTGTTTTCAGGTAGCGCGGAAATATTCGCCGCTTTGCTGATGCTTTATGTGAATGATGCGAAGAAAGCATTGTTTATAAATGGTATGTTGGCGTTTGTTGGACCGACCGTATTAATTTTAACAATGACAATAGGCATAGCGAGTGTGGCAAGTGAGATTTCTTTCTTGAAACTCTTTTTTCTAGCGCTTGGAATTGGCTGTATTTTTATCGCGTTGTTGAAATAGTAAGTCGAGTATAGTGGGGAGAAGCTGATGAAAGAAGTATTAGAAGTTTTACCGAAAACGATGAAGCAGCTAGTGGAAAGTTGTAAGCAATATGATGCTCTAGAGGAAATTCGTGTTCGAATTGGAAGACCGCTAGAGTGTATTGCTCATGGCGAAGTGTTTTTTTATGACTATATCGTTACAGCAGAGGATGCTATTTACTTATTGAATAAGTTAAGTCAATTCTCAATTTATACGATGGAAGAGGAATTAAAACGTGGGTATGTAACACTTCGAGGAGGACATAGAATCGGTTTGGCGGGAAAGGTTATTACAGAAAAAAGCGCAGTGAAAATGATTCGAGATGTCTCTTCGTTTAATATTCGTATCGCCCGTCAAAAAATAGGAATTGCTGAACCACTTTTGCCGTACTTGTATGAATCACGATGGTTAAACACGATGGTAATTGGCCCGCCGCAAACGGGGAAAACAACACTTTTAAGAGATGTAGCACGTTGCATGAGTCAAGGTGTAAGTGCTTCGAAAATACCTTCTTGTAAAGTGGGGATTGTTGATGAGCGGTCAGAAATTGCAGGCTGCGTGAAAGGCATTCCGCAATATGACTTTGGAGTGCGAGTAGATGTGTTAGACGCATGTCCAAAAGCTGAAGGAATGATGATGATGATTCGTTCTATGAGTCCAGATATTTTGATTGTAGATGAAATCGGACGTAAAGAAGATAGTGAAGCAATTATGGAGGCGGTGCATGCAGGGGTTCAGCTTTTTATAAGTGCACATGGATTTTCTTACGATGATGTTGTGAAACGCCCATCACTAAAGGCGGTGCTGGAGCTCGGCATATTTGATAGGTTTGTGGAGCTATCAAAAGCAAGAGGACCAGGAACAGTTATGCAAGTGAAAGATAAGAATGGAAAAGCGGTATTACCTCATAGAAAGGCTGAGGGCGTATGGTGAAAATATTTGGTGCAGTGTTAATCGTTGCAGTCAGCACCTTTTTCGGATTTTCATACGCAAAAAAATATAGCGAGAGGCCGCGGCAACTTAGATTATTAAAAGCGGCACTCCAATCATTAGAGGCGGAAATTATGTATGGGCATACACCTTTGTCTGAAGCTGCCGAGCGATTAGTGAAACAAATGCCGAAGCCGTTAAATTGGATATTTCAAAGTTTCGCTAGAAGGCTAGAAAGCGGAGAACAAACAGTAAGAGAAGCCTGGATAGATAGTTTGAAAGAAAATTGGAAGCTAACAGCATTTCAACAAACTGAGTACGAGATTTTACAGCAATTTGGCGAAACGCTCGGACAACATGATCGTGAATCACAACAAAAACATATTCGCTTATGTATTACACATTTAGAGAGAGAAGAAGAAGAAGCGAAAGCGTTACAACTGCAATATGAAAAAATGATCAAGAGCTTAGGGGTACTAGCGGGGCTACTTATCGTAATTTTACTGCTATAGGAGGGAGAAAGGCGATGTCCATTGATGTTGGATTAATATTTCAAATCGCCGGAATCGGCATTGTTTTAGCTTTTATTCATACCGTACTAAAAGAATTAAAGCGAGAGGATATTGCAAATTGGGTTATCCTTGTCGGTTTTGTCGTTATTTTATTTCATGTGGCATTTTTAATTAATACTTTATTCGACAAGATTAAGAGTGTCTTTCTCTTCCAGTAAAGGAGGCGGTTCGAATCGAAATTATACAAATTGTCGGATTAGGCCTCGTTGCTACGTTTTTAGCAGCTGTATTGAATCAGCATAAATCTAGCATTACGTCGTTATTTATTGTGTTCGTAGGTAGCGTGATGTTTCTTCTTTTAATTGATCAAATTCACTCTATTTTACAAATGATTGAGAGAGTAGCGAGTGAAGCGAAAGTTAGCAACGTGTATGTAGAAACGTTGCTAAAAATTATTGGGATTGCTTATATTGCTGAGTTTGGAGCACAAATTACAAAAGATGCAGGGCAGGGTGCAATCGCTTCGAAAATTGAATTAGCTGGAAAAATATTAATTCTAGTAATGGCGATTCCTATTTTGACGGTTGTAATTGAAACTATTCTCGGATTTTTACCGACGGGATAAGGGGGAGTGAATGTTGAGGGGGTTTGGAGCTAAGCTGCTATTTGCTTGCTTCCTTTTCTTTTCTTTACCGGTTGTTGTACAAGCTTCTCCTGTAGAAACAAACGTCGTTGATCAACAATTGGATAAGCTCGGAATTGAAGATGTGAAGCAATTTTGGGACGGGCTTGTTACAAAATATGGAGGTTATTTACCAGAGAGTCAAAAAGGTAGCTTTATGGAGTTTGTAAAGGGAGAAAAAGAACTTTCTATAAAAGAGTGGATGCTAGGTTTATTAAAGTATTTATTTCACGAGCTTGTTGCAAATGGGAAGCTACTTGGAACGCTCATTATGCTTACAATTTTTAGTGCATTGTTGCAATCACTGCAATCTGCATTTTCAAAGAGTAGTGTAAGTAAAATTGCCGATGCTGTTGTATATATGGTATTGATTATTTTCGCTTTAAATAGTTTTTATGTCGTCATGACATATGCAAGAGAAACGATACAAACAATGGTGGATTTCATATTAGCGCTATTGCCAATCTTGCTTGCACTCATAGCAACTGGCGGTGGTGTTGTATCTGTATCGTTTTTTCATCCGATTATCATCTTTTTAATGAACACGAGCGGGCTTTTGATGAATTATATCGTTCTACCACTTTTATTACTTGCAACGATATTAAGTATTGTAAGTACGATGAGTGATCAATATAAAGTTACGAAATTGTCCAAGCTTCTGCAAAACGTTAGCGTTGGGATTATCGGTATTTTTTTAACGATTTTTTTAGGGGTATTATCTGTACAAGGAACAGCGACAGCTGTTGCTGATGGAATCGCTGTGAAAACTGCTAAATTTGTAACGGGGAACTTTATTCCCGTAGTAGGAAGAATGTTTACAGAGGCGGCGGATACTGTTATTAGTGCATCGGGGTTATTAAAAAACACAGTCGGAATTATCGGGCTCGTCATTCTATGCTTAATTGTCGCTTTTCCAGCGATTCAAATTTTTTGTATCGCGTTTATTTATAAATTCGCAGCAGCAGTATTACAGCCAGTTGGCAGCGGAGCAATTATTCAATGTTTAGATATTATCGGGCGAAGCATCATTTATGTATTTGCTTGCTTAGCTATCGTATCATTTATGTTCTTTTTAAGTATCACAATTATTATTGCTGCGGGGAACATTACACTTATGATGCGGTAGGAGGTGAAGAGTATGCAATTTGTTACAGAGTGGATTAGAAATATTATCGTTTTTTTACTCTTAGCGACAATGCTTCATCTTATTCTTCCAAATTCAAATTTGCAAAAGTACGTTAAATTCGTTGTAAGTCTATTATTAGTTGTTTTAATCTTAACACCCCTTTTTAAACTACTGCAAACAGATGTGAATGAAGTAATCGCAAATTTTAATGAAGAGAAGTACGTAGCAGAAGGATCTGTAAAAAATTCAATAGATTCGAAGAAAAAAGAAATACAAGCTCTAACACGTGCATATAGTTTAGAAGAGATGGCTACCAAAATGAAAAAAGAAGTAGGAAAAGAATTCGAGAAAAAGTATGGTATGACAGTCTCTGAAATACAAATAGTCGCAGCGGAAAGTACAGCGGAAGTAAAGTCAGCAAAAGATATTCAAACTGTTGTTGTGACGCTGAAAGAAAAAGAACGTAGTAAAAATGATGCAATCGAAACAGTAAAACCAGTTGAAATTAACACGAAGGAACCTCCGAAAAAAGTAGAAGAAACGAATGTAGAAATGAAAGATTTCTTTTCAAGCAGGTGGCAACTAGAGAATAAACAAATCCAAGTTCAAATGGAAGGGAGGACAGGTAGAGTAAATGGACAATAAAGATAAAAATTCGAAGTTCTCATTTTTTCGAAACTTATTGAATGGGGATGAAAAAGAAAGCAATGAGAAGGGAAAAAAAGTAACACCTAAGTTTTTACTTGTCCTACTCATACTTGGGATTTTGCTTATGTTTTCTAGTAATTTCTTTCCAGGAAAAAAAGAAGAAGTACCTGTATTTAAAGAACAAAAAACGCAAAATCAAGAAAAGGACGTACCAACTTTTGGACAAAAAAATAACGATAGTATGTCAAATGTAGAAAAGTATGAAAAAGCGTATGAACAAGAATTAAAAGCAGCCTTAGAAGAAATAGCTGGAGTAAAAGATGTAACGATTAAAATGAATTTAGATTCATCTGAAGAAAAAATATTAGAAAAAAATACAGTGAAACGCTCACAAACAACAGGTGAAACAGATAAGACAGGTGGTAAGAGGGAAGTAGAAGATGAGTCCCTTGATGAAAAGACAGTCATTATACGTGAAGGTGATAAAGAAACTCCCGTTGTTTTACGAACAGAGAAACCGAAAGTACGAGGTGTTCTTGTCGTAGCAAAAGGAGTGGATAATATACAAGTTAAAGCGATGGTAAAAGAAGCTGTCATACGGCTGCTAGATGTACCAGCTCATCGCGTTTCAGTTTCACCGAAAAATTGATAGGGAGGAAATAAAGTGTTAAAAAAACAAACGGTTTGGCTATTAACGATGTTAAGTTTAGTTGTTGTACTATCTGTTTATTACGTAACAACTCCTGACAAAATGAATACAGCATCGCCGACAACAGGTGAAAAGATTGGACAAGAAAAACAAGGTACTGATAAAGCGGTAACAAATGAAATACCAAATAAAGAAACAACAAAAGAATCTACAAACAAAGAAAATACAAGCAAGGAAACATCAAATAAAGAAACAGACAAAAAAGAGAGTGCTAACAAAGAAACAAGTAAAAAAGATGCTAACGTAACAGTTCAATCAAGTGATGAAAATTTCACAGCGTTACGTATGCAAATGGAAGATCAGCGAAGTGAACAAAAATCAAGATTACAAGAAGTGATGAATTCAGCAAAATCTTCAGCAACAGAAAAGAGTAAAGCGAAAGATAATTTTGATGCAATTACTACAATGGAAACGAAGCAAGAATTACTTGAGACAGTGATTAAGTCTCAAGGAGGATATAAAGATGCCCTTGTAAGAGCTGATGGAACTGACATTAAAGTAACTGTGAAAGCAGCAAAGCATTCACAAAAAGAAGCGAATAAAATTATACAGCTTGTAAGAAATGAAGGCGGATCAAAAGATGTAGGTGTGAAATTTGATCCACCAACAAAATAAAAGTTAATAATCCGCGGGGAAATCCTCCGCGGATTATTAACTTTTTGCGAATCGGATTGTTTGGAAATAGTTAGATAAAAATAATAATAGGAAAAGGCTATCATTTTCGATAGCCTTTTTCTGTTTCATCTTTGTAGTTGCTTTTATTATGCTCAACTCGGAATGGAGAAATACGTTGTGAGTAAAAGATTAGTGGTTCATGGTAACGATGATTACTTTTTCCAGATTTGACGTGGATGAAGAGAACGAATGCCCAGACCATTACGGCAGGTAAGAAGAGAATGAGCCATATCATATGTCCACACCTCGATACAATATATTTTCTACACTTTGAACATACTATTCTTATATGAAGGAATGATGAACGACGTGTAAACAAAAAAAAAATATTTGGTAAAAATATGTTATTGACTATAGATGAGGTGAAGAGTGGAGCGGTAATGAAACGTTTACTGTGTAGCACTTTGAAAAAGTAAAGAATGTTTTTTAGGAAGTGGTCTTGCCAATTTTGTGTGAAACTTGGTATTATTACTAGGTAATAAATTTTTATTGAAATAATATTTTTACAGGAATTTCGATTTATTATAAAGAAATATAAATTGGAATGTTTAAAAAATTTATCGTAAGATGGAAATAGTAATTATTTCTATTAGTGAATGAAATACATTTTCTAATAGAGTACATCGTATTTTTACAGTCAATCTAGTTTTAGTGATGAGAATCTGTAAAAACGGGACAAACAAGAGTATGGGAGTGGATTTTACATGTTTAAAATTCAAGAAGTTCGTGAATTAATTAAATTAATTGATAGCTCTAATATTGATGAATTTGAATACAAAAAAGATGGTACGACAATCAAAATGAAAAAGCGTGGTAATGAAGTTGTTGCGGTGCAAGCACCTGTAGCAAAACAAGTCGTGCAACCAGTAGCACCTGTTGAAGTTGAAACAACAGTAGCGGCAGCACAAGTGGAAGTACCAAAACAAGAAGAGAAAAAAGCGGTTCAAAATGAAAACCTACATAAAATTACATCACCGATGGTAGGTACATTCTATTCTTCATCTTCGCCTGATACACCTGCATATGTAAGTGTAGGAGACAGAGTATCGAAAGATTCTATCGTATGCATTGTCGAGGCTATGAAGTTATTTAACGAAATCGATGCTGATGTAGATGGCGAAATTGTTGAGATTCTTGTTAATAATGGACAGCTTGTTGAGTATGGACAACCGCTATTTCTTGTAAAAGCGTAATAAGGGAGTCTTTGTGATGATAAAAAAAGTATTAATAGCCAATCGTGGGGAAATTGCTGTACGAATTATTCGTGCTTGTAAAGAAATGGATATTGAAACAGTCGCAATTTATTCAGAAGCAGATAAAGAGTCACTTCACGTACAAATTGCTGATGAGGCGTATTGTGTAGGGCCAACGATTTCGAAAGAAAGCTATTTAAATTTGACGAACATTATTAGTGTTGCGAAGTTAACAGGCTGTGATGCTATTCATCCGGGATACGGATTTTTAGCAGAGAATGCAGATTTTGCAGAGCTATGCCGTGAATGTAACTTGATTTTTATCGGACCAAGTCCAGAAGCTATTTCAAAGATGGGCACAAAAGACGTTGCTCGTGATACAATGAAAGAAGCAGGGGTTCCGATTGTACCAGGTTCACAAGGGATTATTAAAAATACCGAAGAAGCGATCGAGCTTGCTAATCAAATTGGATATCCAGTTATTATTAAAGCGACTGCAGGTGGTGGCGGAAAAGGTATTCGTGTTGCACGCCATGAAGAAGAGCTTGTAAAAGGAATTCAAATTACACAGCAAGAAGCTAGTACCGCTTTTGGGAACCCTGGTGTATACTTAGAAAAGTACGTTGAAGATTTCCGCCATGTTGAGATTCAAATAATGGCAGATACACATGGAAATGCCATTCATTTAGGAGAGCGTGATTGTACAATTCAGCGCCGCTTGCAAAAACTACTAGAAGAAAGTCCATCACCTGCACTTGATGAAAATGTTCGCAAGCAGATGGGTGATGCGGCAGTTAAAGCGGCGGTAGCGGTTGATTATACAGGTGCTGGTACGGTTGAGTTTATTTATGAATATAGAACGAAAAGCTTTTATTTCATGGAGATGAATACGAGAATTCAAGTTGAGCATCCAGTTACTGAAATGGTAACAGGGGTGGATTTAATTAAAGAACAAATTCGTGTTGCTTCTGGAGAAAAGTTATCGTTACAGCAAGAAGAAGTACAATTTAATGGTTGGGCAATTGAATGCCGAATTAATGCGGAAAACCCTGCCAAAAAATTTATGCCATCTCCAGGTAAAGTAGAAATGTACTTGCCGCCAGGCGGATTTGGTATTCGCGTCGATTCAGCTGTATATCCGGGATATTCAATCCCACCTTTCTATGATTCGATGGTTGCTAAATTAATTGTTCACGGAAAAACACGTGAAGAGGCAATTGCAAAGATGAAGCGTGCACTCAGTGAGTTTGTCATTGAAGGCGTACATACAACAATCCCGTTCCATTTGCAATTGCTAGATCATCCTGATTTTGTAAAAGGTGAGTTTAATACGAAATTTTTGGAAGAGCATGAACTTGTGACGCAGTGATACATTAAAGGAGGTTTTTTTCATGGCTGAACATATGTTAGATATGGGTCAAGATACAACTCTTGGTAAAGTAGAAATTGCACCAGAAGTAATTGAAGTAATCGCAGGTATTGCAGCTGCTGAGGTAGAAGGTGTAGCGGCAATGCGTGGTAATTTTGCTACAGATGTTGTTGAGAAGTTAGGTAAGAAAAATCATGGTAAAGGTGTAAAGGTTGAATTAGCAAACGAAGATATTATCGTTGACCTTTATGTTGTGATGTATTTTGGCGTAGCAATTCCAGTTGTTGCACAAAAGATTCAAGACAACATTCGCCAGGCACTCTTTACAATGACAGGGCTTGAGCCAAAAGAAGTGAATGTTCACATCGTTGGCGTAACATTCGAAACACAAAAAACAGAAATCGAACCAGTGTAAGAATGAAAAAGGTGCCTAGTAACATAGGCACCTTTTTTATCGTTTCATTTCTTCACAAATTAAAACCCTCTAATTATTATACTATTTCAAAAAAACAGAAATCAAAAAGGAAATGTTTCGTTTTTCCAAAAAACGTACATTGTGATAAGATATGGAACTTGAAGTTAATCTTTTTATTATTTTTCAGCCTTGTAACCCGTGTGTGAAACGATAAATTGTGTTATTATCATTGTATTATAAGGTTGGAAAATCAATGAAAACTGTAAGAGTAAGTGAATTGACGGCTTATAAATTATAATAATATAACAAAGTATAAGGAAAGACTTGAAGCATAAAGGAGAGTTACAATGAAACGTAGGACGGCTAGAGAAAGAGCGATGCAAGCATTATATCAAATGGATATTACAGGTGAATTAGAACCGAAAGTAGCTGTGGAAAACACGCTAGATGAAGGTGAAGAAACAAATGAATTTCTAGAATCACTTGTAGTAGGTTTTGTAGAAAATAAAGAAGTAATTGATGAAGCGATTCGTCAAAACTTAAAAAAATGGAAGCTTGAGCGTATTAGTATTGTTGATCGCAGTATTTTACGTGTAGCTGTGTATGAAATGAAATACATGGAAGAAATTCCACACAACGTAACAATTAACGAAGCAATTGAAATTGCTAAAACATTTGGGGATGAGGAATCTCGTCGTTTTATTAACGGCGTTTTATCTAATATAAAAGATACACTGTAATTTCTTTAAGGGGGAATCTTAAAATGGTAGCAGTAATCATCAAAGGAAATGAAGTTGCGGAGAAAAAACGAGCACAATTAACAGAAGAAGTTGTGAAGTTGAAAGAGCAAGGGATTGTACCAGGGTTAGCAGTTATTCTAGTTGGAGAAGATCCAGCATCTCGTTCTTATGTAAAAGGAAAAGAAAAGGGCTGTGAACAAGTAGGAATCTATTCAGAGCTAATTGAACTTCCTGAAACAATTACTGAGGAGCGTTTGCTTGCTGAAATCGATCGCTTAAATGGCGATGACCGTATTAATGGCATATTAGTGCAATTACCTTTACCAAAACATATTGAAGAAAAAGCTATCATTGAAAGAATTTCACCAGAAAAAGATGTAGATGGATTTCACCCAATCAGCGTGGGGCGTATGATGACGGGACAAGATACATTCCTTCCATGTACACCGCACGGTATTGTAGAATTAGTAAAAGAAACAAATCTTGATATCTCGGGAAAACATGTTGTAGTAATTGGAAGAAGTAATATTGTCGGCAAGCCAGTGGGACAATTGTTCTTAAATGAAAATGCAACTGTCACATACTGTCATTCTAAGACGCAAAATATGAAAGAGTTATCGAAGTTAGCTGATATTTTAATCGTAGCAGTTGGACGACCTAAGATGATAACAGCTGATTATATGAAAGAAGGAGCGGTTGTAATCGACGTTGGTGTAAACCGTTTAGAAACAGGCAAACTTTGTGGTGATGTTGATTTTGACAACGTGTTAGATGTTGCAGGTTACATTACACCGGTGCCAAAGGGTGTTGGTCCAATGACGATCACAATGCTTCTTCATAATACTGTTGAATCTGCTAAACGTGCAGGTGTCATTTGTAAATAATTTGAGTCGGCTATGAGGAGAGAGAAATGGAGAAACAATATTTAACCGTTACAGCGTTAACACGCTATATAAAAACAAAAATAGAATATGATCCGCATTTGCAGTCTGTTTGGTTAAAAGGTGAAATTTCCAACTTTAAAAATCATAGTCGTGGCCACATGTACTTTACATTGAAAGATGAAAATGCAAGAATCGCAGCGGTTATGTTTGCGGGTCATAATCGTAATATTAAATTCAGACCTGAAAATGGGATGAAGGTACTTGTGAAAGGGAAAATTTCCGTTTACGAGGCGAGTGGTTCTTATCAAATTTATATTCAGGACATGCAGCCTGACGGAGTCGGAAACCTGCATTTAGCTTACGAACAATTAAAGGTTCGTTTAGAGGAAGAAGGTTTGTTTTCTCGAGTTTATAAAAAAACAATTCCTCCGTATGCTAAAACAATAGGTGTGATTACGTCGCCAACAGGGGCAGCGATTCGTGATGTTATAACAACGATTAAACGTCGTTATCCAATTGGAAATGTTATTGTGTTTCCGGTACTTGTACAGGGGGAGTCAGCAGCTCCCTCGATTGTACAAGCGATTCGTACAGCGAATGAAATGGGAGAGATAGATGTCCTAATCGTTGGGCGCGGGGGAGGCTCTATTGAAGAATTATGGGCTTTCAATGAAGAAATGGTAGCAAGGGAAATCTTTAAGAGTCAGATCCCTATTATTTCGGCAGTAGGCCATGAAACGGACTTTACAATTGCGGATTTTGTTGCCGATTTACGTGCGCCAACACCGACTGCAGCAGCTGAGCTGGCAGCTCCTAACATTATAGAGTTACAAGAAAAGGTATTACAAAGAACTCTAAGATTGCAAAGAGCAATGAGAGAGTTAGTACATAAAAAAGAAGAAAAACTACAAGTATTGCAAAAATCTTATGCGTTCCGTTATCCAAGACAAGTATATGAGCAAAAAGAAGAGCAATTAGATAGAGCGTTAGAACAGCTTGTTTTAGCGAAAGAGCGCTATATTGATAAAAAGGTAAATCAGTTAAAACAGCTTTCATTCTATTTAGAGAAGCACCACCCATCTCAAAAAATTATGCAAACGAAGGTAGCGGTTGAAACATTGCAAAAGCAATTGCAACGTGAAATGCAAACATTATTACAAACGAAAGAGTTTTCCTTTGTAAGAGCTGCTCAAAAACTTGAAGCGTTAAGTCCGCTTAAAGTAATGATGAGAGGGTACGGGCTTGTATATGATGAAGAGAAGCAAGTGTTAAAAAGTGTGAAAGATGTCAGCCTTGGAGATGCTGTTTCAGTTCAATTACAAGATGGAATACTAGATTGTAGCGTATCAGGCATAGAGGAGCGTGAATTGAATAATGGAAAATAAATTAAGCTTTGAAGAGGCAATTTCGCAACTTGAGCATCTCGTTTCTAAGCTGGAGCAAGGTGACGTACCTTTAGAAGAAGCAATTTCTTATTTTAAAGAGGGTATGGAATTATCTAAGCTTTGTGATGAGAAGTTGAAGAACGTACAAGAACAAATGGCAGTTATTCTTGGAGAAGATGGAGAGCTTGAACCGTTTACTGCTTTAGGAGATGAAGCATAGTGACTATTGCTTTTGATACTTTTTTGAAAGAAAGTAAAAATTTCGTAGAAGAGAAGCTTGTAAGCTATGCAAATGAATTACAATGTCCAAATGTACTTCGTGAAGCGATGGCATATTCTTTGGAAGCGGGTGGAAAGCGTCTCCGCCCGTTACTTTTATTTGCGACATTACAAGCGTTTGGTAAAGAAAGAAATCTTGGAATAGGTGCAGCTTGTGCTCTTGAAATGATACATACATACTCGTTGGTTCATGATGATTTACCTTGTATGGATGATGATGATTTAAGAAGAGGGAAGCCCACAAATCATAAAGTATTTGGTGAAGCGATGGCAGTTTTAGCAGGCGATGGTTTGTTGACGTATGCTTTTCAAGTTATTATGGCATATGAACAAAAGGAAATCTCTGCTGAAAAAAAAGTAAGACTTGTACTTGAGCTTGCAAAAGCGGCAGGACCAGAAGGAATGGTTGGCGGACAAGTGGCAGATATGGAAGCTGAAGGGAAACAGCTTACGATTGATGAGTTGGAGTATATTCATAAGCATAAGACTGGGAAACTACTTGAATTCGCTGTACTTGCAGGATCGATACTTTCTGATGCCACAGAAGAACAAGAAGAAAAGTTACTTGCGTTTGCAAAATATATTGGCTTAGCTTTCCAAATTCGAGATGATATTTTAGATGTGGAAGGAACCGAAGAAGAGATTGGAAAACCGATTGGTAGTGATGTTTCCAACGAAAAGAGCACATATACGACGTTATTTACTGTAGATAGAGCAAAAGATATTTTAGAAGATACAATTGCAAAAGCAAAAGGTGCTATTGGTTCCTTGCAATTACAAGATGAATATTTACTATCTATTTGCGATTTGATTGCAAAACGTAATAACTAATATAACAGCGTTTCCATTTGTTGAGTCATTCATCATTTTATGATATAAATGTAGGAAAAGGTTTTTCTTTTCTTGTTATTGGCAAAAATATATGTAGATTACATTGCCGTTATCACTTCGTGTTAGCGGCTATTTTTTTCATCGCCTAAAGAAATATGGTTTATAATAGGATTAGGGCACAATAGACTGGTTAATTGCAGGACAAGGTGAAAAATAAAAAAAGATAATTTCTTGTTTTGTGTAAATGTTTTTTATAATATTTGACATGTTGACAGATTATGAAATGAAAGTGAGTGATCCATGTGGATCTAACGCAAATTCAAAACCCTAGTTTTTTGAAAGATATGTCTATCGGTGAACTAGAGGGATTGAGTGAGGATATTCGTAAGTTTTTAATTGAAGAGCTCTCTCAAACAGGTGGACATATTGCACCTAATTTAGGTGTAGTAGAACTCACAATTGCTCTGCATAAATTATTTGATAGTCCGAAAGATAAATTTTTATGGGACGTAGGACATCAATCCTATGTACATAAAATTTTAACAGGACGTGCAAAGGAATTCGGTACATTAAGGCAATATCAAGGGCTATGTGGTTTCCCAAAACGTTGTGAGAGTGAGCACGATGCATGGGAAACTGGCCATAGCTCGACATCATTATCTGCTGCAATGGGAATGGCTCTAGCACGTGATTTAAAGAAAACGAAAGAATATGTTATACCAATCATTGGAGATGGTGCTCTAACAGGCGGAATGGCTTTAGAGGCATTGAACCATATTGGACATGAAAAAACAGACATGACTGTTATTTTGAATGATAATGAAATGTCAATTGCACCAAACGTTGGTGCGCTTCATAATGTGCTTGGACGTCTACGTACCGCAGGGAAATACCATTGGGTAAAAGATGAACTAGAGTATATCTTAAAGAAAATCCCAGCAGTCGGTGGGAAAGTTGCTGCGACAGCAGAGAAAATAAAAGATAGTCTTAAGTATTTACTAGTATCTGGTGTCTTTTTCGAGGAATTAGGCTTTACATATTTAGGTCCAGTTGATGGGCACGATTATGAAAAGTTATTCGAAACGTTGCAATATGCAAAGAAAACAAAAGGCCCAGTGCTTGTTCATGTGATTACGAAAAAAGGAAAAGGTTATAAACCAGCTGAGAGTGATGTTATTGGAACTTGGCATGGAACAGGACCTTATAAAATTGAATCAGGTGACTTCGTTAAACCGAAAGAAGTTGCACCAGCATGGAGTGCTGTTGTTAGTGATACAGTACTTAAGCTAGCGAGAACGGATGAGCGTATCGTTGCAATTACACCTGCAATGCCTGTTGGATCGAAACTTGAGAAATTCCAAAAAGAATTCCCGGATCGTATGATTGATGTAGGTATTGCAGAACAGCATGCTACAACAATGGCAGCGGGTATGGCAACACAAGGAATGAAGCCATTCTTAGCGATTTATTCAACATTTTTACAAAGAGCATATGATCAAGTTGTTCATGATATATGCCGCCAAAATCTAAATGTTTTCATCGGAATCGATCGCTCTGGTTTAGTAGGAGCAGATGGTGAAACGCATCAAGGTGTATTTGACATCTCATTCTTACGTCATTTGCCGAATATGGTACTTATGATGCCGAAAGATGAAAATGAAGGGCAACATTTAGTATATACGGCGATGCAATATGAAGATGGACCAATCGCATTACGTTATGCGCGCGGTAATGGACTTGGTGTTCATATGGATGAAGAATTAAAGGCGATTCCAATCGGTACTTGGGAAACGTTAAAAGAAGGTACACAAGCGGCTATTTTAACATTTGGTACGACAATACCAATGGCAATGGAAGCAGCTGAGCGTCTTGAAAAGGCTGGAGTTTCAGTGAAAGTAGTGAACGCTCGCTTTATTAAACCGATGGATGAAGCATATTTACATGATCTCTTAGGGAACAATATACCGATTTTAACGATTGAAGAAGCTTGCTTAATTGGTGGTTTTGGAACGGGAGTAGTTGAATTTGCATCTGAGAACGGGTACCATAGTGCGTTAATTGAACGAATGGGTATTCCAGACCGTTTCATAGAGCACGGTAGTGTAACAAAATTATTAGAAGAAATTGGTTTAACGACAGATGCTGTTGTAGACCGTATTCATACAATGATTCCATCAAAACAAAAAAGGGCGTAACAAATGAGTACAAAAAAAGAAAGAGTAGATGTACTATTAGTAGAACGAGGGCTTATAGAAACACGTGAGAAAGCAAAACGCGCCGTTATGGCGGGACTCGTATATGCGAATGAGATGAGACTTGATAAGCCAGGAGAGAAAATCCCACAAGATACAGAGATTACGGTGAAGGGACAAGTTATGCCGTATGTAAGCCGTGGTGGTTATAAACTTGAAAAGGCATTAGAGACATTTCATCTGAATTTACAAGATAAAGTTATGATAGATATTGGTTCATCAACTGGTGGCTTTACAGATTGTGCGCTTCAAAACGGAGCGAAATTATCTTATGCATTAGATGTAGGATACAATCAGCTTGCGTGGAAATTGCGTCAAGATGAGCGTGTTGTCGTAATGGAACGGACAAACTTCCGTTACGTGACACCAGCAGACTTAGAACGTGGTTTACCGCAATTTGCTAGTATCGATGTTTCATTTATATCATTAAAGCTTATACTGCCGGTTTTAAAAACAATGCTTATGCCTAATGGGGATGTAGCAGCGTTAATTAAACCACAGTTTGAAGCTGGAAGAGAGCAAGTTGGGAAAAAAGGTATCGTTCGTGATCGAAAAGTACACGAGGCTGTCGTGGAAATGATTGTCGACTTTGCTATAAAAGAAGGATACGATGTAGAAGGTTTAACATTCTCACCAATTACGGGCGGGGATGGTAATATTGAATTTTTAATTCATTTGAAATGGCATGGTGAACGTGAGAATGGTGAAAATCAATCTCCAGTTTCTGTTGAGCAAGTAGTTACAGAGGCGCATGATGTCCTAAAACAAAAAGGAAAAGGGGAATAACATATGTTGTTCCTCTTTTTGTTGTAATTGTATAATGATTGTAAAAACAATTGTGTACAAGCAACGAATTATAAGTTAACATAAATAAGTGAAGTATACCAATGTTTAAACTATGGTAAGAGATAGTGTGAGGTGCAAATGTATGAATAAAGGTCAGCGCCATATTAAAATCAGGGAAATTATTGCAAACAAAGAAATTGAAACACAAGATGAATTAGTTGATATTTTACGTAATGAGGGATTTAATGTAACGCAAGCAACAGTATCGCGCGATATTAAAGAACTGCACTTAGTGAAAGTGCCATTACATGATGGTCGCTATAAATATAGCTTGCCAGCAGATCAACGATTTAACCCGTTACAAAAATTAAAACGCAATCTAGTGGATTCATTTGTAAAATTAGACACGGCAGGACATATGCTTGTGCTAAAAACATTGCCTGGTAACGCTCATTCACTTGGAGCACTTATTGATCATTTAGAGTGGGATGAGATCATCGGAACCATCTGTGGTGATGATACTTGCTTAATTATTTGCCGTACACCTGAAGATACAGGTGTTGTCTCTGATCGTTTCTTAAATATGTTGTAATAAAAAAATCTTGTTTGCTTTCCTCTGTAAAGTGGAAAGTGAACAGGATATTTTTATTGGTTAAAAATGTGAATTCTTAATTGTAATATAATATTTTCTTTGAATAAAATTAGAAAATAGGTGGATTGACCCGTAAAACGAATGTTTGGTACAATGGAGCGGTTAGAAAAGTAATTTATACATACAAATATATAGTATGACTATTTGAATAAAGAACTGAGAAAAGCCCTTAATAGGGGATTAGTTTATAACGAGGTGAATGGGGCATTGTTATCGGAATTATCGATTAGAAACTTTGCTATTATTGAGGCATTAAATATTTCTTTTCAAAAAGGATTAACGGTTTTAAGTGGTGAAACAGGGGCCGGAAAATCGATTATTATTGATGCGATTAGTTTACTTGTAGGTGGCCGTGGTTCAGCGGAATTTGTTCGATACGGAACAGAAAAAGCTGAGATAGAGGGGCTATTTTATGTAGAAGATGATAAGCATCCATGTATTGAAAAGGCAGAAGAGTTGGACATAGAAATCGAAGACGGCATGATTATTTTGAAGCGTGATATCGCTGCAAATGGAAAAAGTGTATGTCGTGTAAATGGGAAACTAGTTACCCTTAGTATATTAAAAGAAATTGGGAAAACACTTGTTGATATTCATGGGCAGCACGAAACGCAAGACTTAATGAATGAAGAGCGACATTTATTTATGCTCGATCATTTTGATGGAGAGCGTATTGTTAAACAATTGGATATATATCAAAACGTATACGCTGATTATGAGAAGTTAAAAAAACAGTTAAAATCGTTAAGTGAAAATGAACAACAAATGGCGCATCGCTTAGATTTAATTCAATTCCAGCATGAAGAAATCCGTAAGGCGGATTTAAAGATGGATGAAGAAAATGAATTAACTGAAGAACGATTGCAAATTTCTAATTTTGAAAAAATTTACAAAGCATTAGGCGATGCATATCGCTCATTAAGCGCGGACGGACAAGGATTAGATAATGTAAGAAGCGCAATGGGACAAATGGAGAGTATTACACATTTAGATGAAGTGTATCAAGAAAATCATGACTCAATTGCAAATAGCTATTACTTATTAGAAGAAGTTGCGTATCAACTGAGAGAAAAGCTCGATATGATGGAATATGATCCGAATCGTTTAGACGAAATTGAAACGCGTTTAAATGAAATTCGTATGCTAAAGAGAAAATATGGAAATACTGTAGAAGAGATTTTAGCGTATGCTGATAAAATTGAACAAGAAATTTTTACGATTGAAAATAAAGACGTTCATATTGAAACGACGAAGAAGCAGTTAAAGGAATTAGAAAGTGTTATTCTGAAAGAAGCAACGTTGTTAAGTAATATGCGTCATGAACTTGCAGAGCATCTTACAAATGCCATTCATCAGGAATTAAAAGAATTATATATGGAAAAAACAAAATTTGAAGTGAGAATCATGAAGCGAGTAGGAAATGCTGAAGAGCCTCTTGTAGAAGGAGCGCCGGTAAGACTTACGGCGGATGGCTACGATCATGTGGAATTTTATATTTCAACAAATCCAGGTGAGCCACTAAAACCACTTTCAAAGGTCGCTTCTGGCGGAGAGTTATCTCGTATTATTTTAGCTTTAAAAAGCATTTTTTCTAAGCATCAAGGTGTTGCATCAGTTATTTTTGATGAGGTGGATACTGGTGTAAGTGGCCGGGTCGCACAGGCTATTGCGGAAAAAATTTATCGAGTATCAGTAAACTCACAAGTGCTTTGTATTACGCACTTACCTCAAGTCGCTTCAATGGCGGATTCGCATTTATTTATTCGAAAACAAGTAGCGAATGATCGCACAATTACATCAGTTACCGTTTTAACTATGGAGGATAAAGTAACAGAAATAGCTCGAATGATTTCTGGTGTAGAAATTACAGATTTAACGACAGAACATGCGAAAGAATTACTTACGCAAGCACATCATTTTAAACAGACAGCAGAGGCTATCCAGTAATGGATAGCTTTTTTTCTCAAAAGATGATTTCTTAATTCTTCCGGTTATAAATAAAGCACTGCAAGGAGAGATTAAAAAGTGAAGCCAAGAGGCTGAATGTGGGGTAGGAGCGAGGAGAGTGAACAAATTGAAATTAGAAAGATTTCGCAAAATAATAGGTATTTTTCTCCTTGTTTCTTTAGTTTTTATAGGGTGTTTTAAACCGCTTCGGACGTTTATTTCATCCCCGAAGCAACTTGTTGTTTTTGAAGGACAACAATCAGAAATAGCTTCATTATCAGTATTTCAAGCTTCATCTACAGATCGTGATGTGTTTACAGTAAGTTCAAATGAACAAAAACAAGGACTTATGGTAAATTCTCATCAAAATGGTGAAGCAGATATGGTGTTTCAACTTGCTGGTTTTCCAGTGAAAAAAGTAAATGTGAAAGTATTAAAAGATTTCAAAGTTATTCCAGGTGGACAATCAATTGGTGTGAAGTTAAACACAAAAGGGGTACTTGTTGTAGGCCATCATTTAATTCAAACTGAAAAAGGGAAAGTGTCTCCTGGTGAAACAGCTGGTGTGCAAATTGGAGATATGATTACTGAAATTAATGGGAAAACAATTGAAAGAATGAGTGATGTAGCACCATTTATTCATAATAGTGGTGAAACAGGTGAACCGCTTAATCTTGTTTTGTTAAGAGATGGAAAACATATCCGTACTAAGTTAACACCACAAAAAGACAGTGGAGAATCGTCTTATCGCATTGGTTTATATATTCGTGATTCCGCAGCTGGAATTGGAACAATGACATTTGTTCATCCTGATTCTATGAAATATGGGGCACTTGGTCATGTCATTTCTGATAACGATACGAAAAAGCCGATTCAAGTCGAAGATGGACAAATTATGCGTTCGACAGTTACATCAATTGAAAGAGGTAGTCATGGGAATCCAGGAGAGAAATTAGCAAGGTTCTCACCAGATCGTGAAGTGATTGGTAATATTACAATAAATAGTCCATTTGGTATATTCGGGAAATTGAATGCGGATATGACAAATGGCGTAATGGATAAAGCAATGCCTATTGCACTATCTCATCAAGTGAAAGAGGGACCGGCAAAAATATTAACAGTTATTGATAAAGATAAAGTGGAATCGTTTGATATTGAAGTTGTTAGTACAGTACCACAAAAGTTTCCGGCTACAAAAGGAATGGTAATAAAAGTAACAGACAAACGTTTATTAGCGAAAACGGGTGGTATCGTACAGGGCATGAGTGGAAGTCCAATTGTACAAAATGGGAAAGTAATTGGTGCTGTTACACATGTATTTGTAAATGATCCGACATCAGGATATGGTGTTCATATTGAATGGATGTTACATGAGGCTGGAATTAACATTTATGAACAAGAAAGAAAAGCGAGCTAATTATTAATTAGCTCGCTTTTCTGATGAAAAATTCGTTGAAATTTTGTAAAAGCTCCGCAAGAGGTGTTTTTTGTTGTAAAATAAAAGAAAAGGGTTGAACGTTTCGTTGTATTTCTATGATGGAATGTGTTGCGAAAGGGAATAAATGAACGATAAACATATTTTTTTGTGATTTTATCGGAAAGTAACAAACTTTAAAAGGGAATTTTCACACAATTGTCGAACAATTCATGTAGCCTAGAAGGATACACATGTCGGAGAATCGATTCGGTAAGGGAGGAAAAGCTGTGGAGAAAATTAAAGTATGTCTTGTGGATGATAATAAAGAATTAGTATCAATGCTAGAGAGTTATGTAGCTGCTCAAGATGATATGGAAGTAATCGGTACTGCTTATAATGGTCAAGAGTGTTTAAATTTATTAAATGATAAGCAGCCGGATGTACTTGTTTTAGACATTATTATGCCACATTTAGATGGTTTAGCTGTACTAGAGAAAATGCGACATATTGAAAGGTTAAGACAGCCTAGCGTAATTATGTTGACAGCATTTGGACAAGAAGATGTGACGAAAAAAGCAGTTGACTTAGGTGCTTCATATTTCATATTAAAACCATTTGATATGGAGAATTTAACGAGTCATATTCGTCAAGTAAGCGGTAAAGCGAACGCTACCATTAAACGTCCACTGCCATCTTTCCGTTCAGCAACGACTATAGATGGAAAGCCAAAAAACTTAGATGCAAGCATTACGAGTATCATTCATGAAATTGGTGTGCCTGCTCATATTAAAGGATATATGTACTTAAGGGAAGCAATCTCTATGGTGTACAACGATATCGAATTACTTGGATCTATTACGAAAGTATTGTATCCAGATATTGCAAAGAAATATAATACAACAGCAAGCCGTGTTGAGCGAGCAATCCGTCACGCGATTGAAGTAGCATGGAGTCGTGGGAATATTGATTCTATTTCGTCTTTATTCGGTTATACAGTATCCATGTCAAAAGCAAAACCTACGAATTCCGAGTTCATCGCAATGGTTGCGGATAAGCTTAGACTTGAACATAAGGCTAGCTGAGATTAGAATTAGTAAGTGATTTAAGTTTTAGTAAAGCTTAATAATTCTTGAAATTGATACTCGATATTAAATTTAAAACCAATGAACTTTTTATTTAATGACCAATGAATGTTAGAATTCGTTGGTCTTTTTATTTGCTTTGATTTAAGGATTTTGAAGGAATACATATGTATATAAAAAATGCAGTGAAAATAGGGTGTGCACAGGAAATACGTAGGTTTGACATCATAATCTCTATAGCGTATCATTGATTGGGAAAAGTTAGAAATATAGGAGAATGGATGAATGAATTTAACAAAAATAGTGAATCGAGCTTACCCAATCATTGTTATAACGGTGTTTTTATTTGTATTTTCAATGATAGTAAGTAAATTTTTTATCCCGAAAACAATTTTGATGAGTGGTGAATTTCCTTATCCGACTGAGGAGTATACTCCTGAAAAAGTCGGTGCTGTTATAGCGGTGACGTTGCTTTTATTTGCGCTCTTCTTTATGTATTATAAGTGGGTTATTAATAAAATGAAAAGAACACACACAAATATTATGATTACTTTAGGTAGTATAATCATTTTGATGATGGAAATATTTATTACTTCCATAGCATTTAACCCTGTTATAGGAGATTATGCCATCCTTAAACAAGGGATTGTCTCTGTGTTTAATGGAGATGATCAATTCTTAGAAATGGGACAGCTTCTATTTTATCCATATAATACACATATCGTATTATTAGGAGGATATTTTGCTAGATTGGTAGGAAGTGTAGATTTAGCGATAAAAATATTACCGATAGCCTGTATAACAGGTAGTATTATTTTAAATGTATTGATTGTAAGGAAAATTACAAACTTTAAAGTTGCTCACATATCGATCGTATTATCTGTGCTAAACATTTTTATATATTGGCAGGCACCAGTTTTCTATACGCATACATTAGTAATATTTTTTATTTCAGCAACGATGTATACATATTTGTGCTTGAAAACGGCGGAAACAAAAAGAATGAAGATTATTTTATGGATTTTATTAGGGGTCTTCGCAGCTTGTACTTATATTATAAGACCAACAGCATTGGCTGTAGCTTTAGCGATTTTAATTGAAAATATTTTAAAGTTTCGTAAGGAATATTCTATAAAGGTGTTAAGTAGTGTTTTATTTTGTTTAATCCTTATTGTAAGTTTTAAAGGTATAACGACAAAGTTAAATCTCAGCACCGATAATGAAATTGAAAAAATTCCATTCACTCATTGGGTGAAAATGGGGCTGAACAAAGATACGTATGGTGTGTGGAATCAGGCAGATACAGATTATATTGATGATGAAAACATAAAGAATACGAAGGATTTGAATGAACACAATAAAGAAGTTATAATGCAGCGTTTCAGTGAACTTGGTGTAACGGGTTATGTACAACATTTAAATGAAAAAATAACTAGAGAATGGGTATCAAGTCAGTTCTCCATGTACCGTATTGGAGAATGGTTTGAGCAGAAGAATGACACGATAACTAATTACGTATCGAACTATAGTACAACGAATTATGAAATCGTTACTATATATTCGTATGTTATCAAATTATTCGTTTATGTAGCTGTTCTGGCGGCTATTATTCTTTATAAAAGGAAAGATGAAAATGAATCCGAAGTTATACGAATTGCGATGATTAGTACATTAGGAGTATTTACTTTCTTGTTACTATGGGAAACAGCTCCTCATTATACGTATGAAGCATTTGCATTTATGAATATTCCAGCTTCTTTAGGGTTGTATAAATTGTTTATGATTTTTAACAAAGAAAAGAAAAATGCATAATTTGAGTAATTGAAACAAGTAGTAAGAACCCCCTTCTTTTATTAAAAAAGGGGGTTTTATTTAATTGAATATAAATGTTTTGGGAAAAGATTACATGGAATCATAGTGCATCCGTTAAAGAATTTTAGCAGGGAAGTCATCCGTGATATAATAGAAAATAATAAAAAGCCCTGCAAAACAGGACTGTATTATTCTTCGTCTTTATTTTGTTTTTCTAATTCAACTAACTTTTGAATTAAAATGTGCTGCGGCATATGCATAAGTTGTTCAAGTGGAACACCTAATGCTTTTGATAGGCGGACTGCAGTGTCTGGAGAAATTTGTAATGGTCTCATAGAAGTACCTCCTTTTTCGTATAGTATAGCATAAGATTGGGGGAGTGAGGATGACTCTTATATTTGCACATCGTGGTGCAGCGGGAACGTACCCAGAAAATACAATGATTTCATTTGAAGCAGCTGAATCTTTTGGAGCAGATGGAATTGAACTTGATGTTCAATTAACGAAAGATGGAAAAGTTGTCGTCATTCATGATGAAACAGTGAACAGGACAACAAATGGAAAAGGTGCGGTTCGAAATTATTTATATGAGGATTTATGTAAATTAGATGCGAGCTATAAATTTGGTGATAAAGTAGGGTTTTGTAAAATACCTCTTTTAGAAGAGGTGTTAGAATGGATTGAAAAAACAGCGTTGCTACTTAATATTGAACTGAAAAATAATAAAATCCCATACAGAGGTTTAGAGGAAGAAGTTATAACGCTTGTACGGAAATGTAATCTAGAAGATCGTGTTATATTTTCTTCGTTCAATCACTACAGTATGAAAAGGTGTCATATGATGGCTCCTGATATTCAAACGGCGATTTTATATCGCGAAGGTTTGCATAGTCCGTGGTCGTATGCGAAAAAAATGGGCGCTGCAGCAGTACACCCTAATTATCGTTATCTTCAAGATGCTGTTGCCGAATTAACGATGGAAAGTGATGTAGAGGTTCGCCCTTATACAATAAATGAAGAAACGCTTATGCGTAAATATTTTGATATGAATATTTCAGCGATTATTACTGATTATCCTGAAACAGCAAGAACGTTATTGCCAATAAAAAAATGAGACCGTGTGTAACGGTCTCATTTTTTATTTATCCCGCGTTAACGGACAGTAAAACTCCCACCTCAAAATTCAGTTGGAGCAAAGAAGTTAGGTGGGAGATCAACTGTCCGTAAACGTCCGATTGGTTCAACTAATAATCAGTGGGGGATGAACAAAACCCCCACTGATTAAAGTTTCACTTTATAAATAGTGGGGCCTTCCTATCTTCTAAAGCGAGCTTGTACTTTATTTCGTTTACGGTCTCGGTGTAAGACGAAGCCCCCGAAGATATAAAACCCGAGCCCGAAGCAGAGAGCGCCGATTAAAAATTGTAACCATAGTATAGAGAGTGGAGGAAATAGAATCCCGAATACAGTATCTCTCATTAACTTAATGCCAAATACAGCTAATGAAATAGGGATGAGTGCTAATGATAGAGCAAGGTAACGCTGCATATAAACGCTCCTTTTCAGATTATTTTGTTTATTTTAATGATGTTATATGAAAAGGGGGTTTGTCAAGAGGGGGCTGAACGAGTAAGATAAGGGTGTGAAAAATTTTGCAGAGATACTTCGAGAGGAAGTGTAATAAATGAAACAAAAAGTTTTAATTGTTGGTGCAGGGGAAGGTGGCAGTACACTGCTGAATCTGTTACAAAGTTCGAATATATTTCAAATTATAGGGATTATTGATATAAATCCGATAGCAAAAGGATTACAAATGGCTAAGGAATACGGGGTTACGATTGGAGAGAGTGTAACGCCGTTTCTTTCTATGGATATTGATGTAATGTTCGATATGACAGGTGATGCTGATTTACATAAAGTTTTATTAAAGAAAAAGCATAAAGATACGCTTCTTATACCAGGTGACATTGCGAAAATTGTAACGAGATTAGCACATGAGAAGGAAGATTTAATTGGAAAGTTAGAAGAACAGACGCAGCAAGGGGATTTAATTTTAAATTCTACGCATGACGGTATGATTGTGATTGATCGAGAGGGACAAGTTCGCCTGTTTAATAAAAGTGCAGAGCGCATTATCGGATATAAAAAAGAAGATGCGGTAGGGAAATATATTTTAGAAGTTATTCCGACTAGTAAGTTGCTTCGTATTATACGTACGAAACAAATAGAAGTAAATTATGAACTGACATTAGAGAATGAAAAGAAAATTATTACAACCCGTATTCCAATATTAAAAGAGGGAGGAGAGGTACAAGGGGCATTTGCGATTTTTAAAGATATAACAGAAGTTGTAGATCTTGCGGAAGAAGTTACAGATTTAAAGGAGATCCAAACGTTGCTTGAGGCGATTATCAACTCGTCTGAGGAAGCCATCTCGGTCGTGGATGAAAAAGGAAGAGGATTAGTAATTAACCCTGCGTATACGAAATTAACAGGTTTAACAGAAGAGGACATTATTGGGAAACCGGCTACAACCGATATTGTAGAAGGTGAAAGTATGCATATGAAAGTACTTCGAACGCGTAGGGCGGTACGCGGAATACATATGAAGATTGGACAAAAGAAGCGTGATGTAATTGTAAACGTAGCGCCAGTTATAGTGGATGGGATATTGAAAGGAAGCGTTGGTGTAATTCGTGACGTATCAGAAATTCAAAAGTTAACAAATGAATTGAATCGAGCAAGGCAAATTATTCGAACGTTAGAAGCGAAATATTCATTTGATGACATTGTCGGAAACTCAGATGAAACAACGGCTGCTATTGAGCAGGCGAAACTTGGGGCGAATACACCAGCAACAGTGTTACTACGCGGAGAATCTGGAACGGGTAAAGAATTGTTTGCACATGCAATTCATAATGGAAGTAATCGAAAATATAATAAATTCGTCCGGGTAAACTGTGCTGCTATTTCCGAGAATTTATTAGAAAGTGAATTATTCGGTTATGAGGAAGGCGCATTCTCAGGAGCAAAAAGAGGCGGAAAACGAGGTTTTTTTGAGGAAGCGAATAACGGTAGTATCTTTTTAGATGAAATAGGAGAATTGTCTGCAAATACGCAAGCGAAACTCCTTCGTGTGTTGCAAGAAAAAGAGATTGTAAAAGTTGGTGGAACGAAAGCGATCCCTATCAATGTCCGAGTAATTGCAGCAACGCACGTGAATTTAGAGAAGGCTATTCTAGAAGGAGAGTTTAGGGAGGATTTATATTATCGATTAAATAAAATTCCAATTCAAATCCCATCTCTGCGTCAGCGTAAAGAGGACATATCATCAATTGCAGAAAGATTAATTCAAAAAATTAATCAAGATTATGGCCGAAATATAGAGGGACTCACTGATGCAGCTATTTTATATTTGCAATCATATGAATGGCCAGGGAATGTGAGGGAACTTGAAAATATTTTGGGGAGAGCTATTATCTTTATGAATTATAACGAGACCTATATTGATGTACACCATTTACCGCCATTACATAACGAAGAGCAGGTGGAGTCAAAGCAAGTTCATTTATTACCAGAGTTAGAAGAAAAGCCACTTGAACATTTAGTAACGGAGTTTGAAGGGAATATCATTCATGAATATTTAGAGAGATTCGGTGGAAATAAAACACAAACGGCAAGAGCGTTAGGAATTTCGGTTCGAAATTTATATTACAAGCTAGAAAAGTATGAGTGTGCAAAAAATAGCATGCAATAAATTGCGTACCATGCAATTTATTGCGTGGTATACAAAATACGACAAAACAAGACAGAATCTTTTGTTATTTTCCAAAGTATTGATTTTACTGCATTTTGAATGCGTTTTCATTATTGGTAAGACCACTTTTAAAAGTTGGCACGGTATTTGCTTTATAAAAAGACGAGGGACGACGGAAAGGGTTGGTTACAAAATATGAAGTTAGAACACTTAATTGATCAAGCAGTAGGACAGCCTAAAAAAACTGTGGCTGTAGCAGTAGCTGAAGATCATGAAGTAATTGAAGCTGTAGCGAAAGCAATTACATTACAGCTAGCTCAATTTCGTCTATATGGAAATCAAGAAAAAATAATGGGGATGCTACAAGAATATAGTTTACAAACTTCAGAACATATTGAAGTAATTGCAGCAACGTCAAGTGCTGAGGCTGCAGAACTTTCTGTGAAAGCTGTAAGAAATGGCGAAGCAGATGTGCTTATGAAGGGGAACATCCCAACAGCAAATATTTTGAAAGCTGTATTAAATAAAGAGTGGGGACTTCGTAAAGGTAGCGTACTTTCACACGTTGCAGCATTTGAAGTTCCGAATTACGATCGTCTGATTTTTGTTACGGATGCAGCGATGAACATTGCACCTGATGTAACACAGAAAGCTGCTATTATACAGAATACTGTAGAAGTTGCCCAGGCAATAGGAATTGATTTGCCTAAGGTAGCACCAATTGCAGCGGTAGAGGTTGTGAATCCTGCGATGCAAGCAACAATTGATGCAGCGATGTTAACTCAAATGAATCGCCGCGGACAAATTAAAAATTGTGTCGTTGATGGACCACTTGCTTTAGATAATGCAGTATCACAAATTGCAGCAGAACATAAAGGCATAGTAAGTGATGTAGCAGGTAAGGCAGACATTTTACTCGTCCCAACGATTGAAGCTGGAAATGTGCTATATAAATCACTCGTCTACTTTGCTGATGCAAAAGTAGGAGCAATGATTGCTGGCGCAAAGGCACCGATTGTTTTAACATCTCGTGCTGATTCAGCAGAAACAAAAGTATATTCATTAGCATTGGCAGTTGCGACTGCTTCAAAATAAACCAAATAGGGTAAAACACTAGGGGGAAACGACAATGACATTAGAAATCTTCGAATACTTAGAAAAATATGATTATGAGCAAGTAGTATTTTGTCAAGATAAAGAATCTGGTTTAAAAGCAATCATTGCAATTCATGATACAACACTTGGACCAGCTCTTGGTGGAACAAGAATGTGGACATATGATTCTGAAGAAGCGGCGATTGAAGATGCATTGCGTCTTGCAAAAGGGATGACATACAAAAACGCAGCTGCTGGTTTAAACTTAGGTGGTGCGAAAACAGTAATTATCGGTGATCCACGTAAAGATAAGAGCGAAGCGATGTTCCGTGCGTTAGGCCGTTACATTCAAGGACTAAACGGACGTTACATTACAGCTGAAGATGTTGGTACAACAGTAGATGATATGGATATTATCCACGAAGAAACTGACTTTGTAACAGGTATTTCACCATCATTCGGTTCTTCTGGTAACCCATCTCCAGTAACTGCATACGGTGTGTATCGTGGTATGAAAGCTGCTGCGAAAGAAGCTTTCGGTACTGATAATTTAGAAGGAAAAGTAATTGCTGTTCAAGGTGTTGGTAACGTAGCATATCACCTATGCAAACATTTACACGCTGAAGGAGCAAAACTAATCGTTACAGATATTAATAAAGAAGCTGTACAACGTGCAGTAGAAGAATTCGGCGCAACAGCAGTTGAGCCAAATGAAATTTACGGTGTTGAATGTGATATTTACGCACCATGTGCATTAGGCGCAACAGTTAATGACGAAACTATTCCACAACTTAAAGCAAAAGTAATCGCAGGTTCTGCAAATAACCAATTAAAAGAAGATCGTCACGGCGACATGATTCATGAAATGGGTATTGTATACGCACCAGACTATGTAATTAATGCAGGTGGCGTAATTAACGTAGCAGACGAGTTATATGGATACAATAGAGAACGTGCATTAAAACGCGTTGAGTCAATTTATGACACAATTGCAAAAGTAATCGAAATTTCAAAACGCGATGGCATTGCAACTTATGTAGCAGCAGATCGTTTAGCTGAAGAGCGCATTGCAAGCTTGAAAAACTCTCGTAGCACATACTTACGCAACGGTCACGACATTATTAGCCGTCGCTAATCATTCATATATTACTTTTACAAAAGGTGTGGTTACCTCTTATGAGGTTTCCACCTCCTTTTGAATTTATTAGTGGAGGTAGCAACAGTGTCTTTAAATCGAATTCTTGTTATTAATCCGGGTAGTACATCCACAAAAATTGGTGTTTTTGACAATGAAAGACCTGTTTTAGAAGAAACTATTCGCCATGATGAAGAACAGATTGGAAAATATAAGCGAATTATCGACCAATACGAGTTTCGTAAAGAAACGATCTTAGAAGTTCTACATTCTCACGGTATTAATATTTCAAAGTTAAACGCAGTTTGTGGACGCGGGGGATTACTTCGTCCAATCGAAGGCGGAACATACACAGTAAACGATTCAATGTTAGAAGATTTAAAAAATGGGTTTAGCGGTCATCACGCTTCAAACCTTGGGGGCATTTTAGCATATGAAATCGCTTCTGGATTAAATATTCCGGCATTCATAGTAGATCCTGTCGTTGTAGATGAAATGGAGCCGATTGCTCGTATAAGCGGTATTGCTGGTATGGAACGTAAAAGTATTTTCCATGCATTAAACCAAAAAGCGGTTGCTCGTAAAGTGGCTGAAGAATTAAATCACAAATACGAGGATTTAAATTTATTAGTTACACATATGGGTGGCGGTATCACAGTTGGTGCTCATAAAAAAGGAAAAGTTATTGACGTGAATAACGGCTTAAACGGAGAAGGACCATTTAGTCCAGAGCGTGCGGGTACAGTACCAGTAGGACAATTAGTTGAGATGTGTTTCTCTGGTGAGTATTATCGTGACGAAATGGTTAAAAAACTTGTTGGACAAGGTGGACTTGTAAGCCTAATCGGTACAAATGATGCGATCAAAGTAGAACAAATGGTTGAAAAAGGTGATCCGGAAGCAACTCTTATTTATAAAGCAATGGCATATCAAGTTGCAAAAGAGATTGGCGGAGCTAGCGCTGTACTTCACGGGAAAATCGATGCAATCGTTTTAACTGGTGGACTTGCATACAGTAAAATTCTTGTTGATGAAATAAAAGAACGTGTTGACTGGATTGCAGATGTTATCGTACATCCAGGGGAAGATGAATTACAAGCATTGGCAGAAGGAGCACTTCGTGTATTACGTGAAGAAGAAGCGCCGAAAGAGTATGTTGTACGAGAAAAACAAACAGTAGCTAGGGGTTGAGATAATGGCAAGAGAATATGATTTAGTCATCGTTGGCGGCGGTACTGGTGGATATGTTGCTGCTATTCGTGCATCACAACTAGGTTTAAAAACTGCACTTGTTGAAAAAGAAAATCTTGGTGGTACTTGTTTGCACAAAGGATGTATTCCTAGTAAAGCTCTTTTACGTAGTGCGGAAGTATACGCAACTGCTAAAAAAAGCGAAGAGTTCGGAGTTATTGCAAGTAATATAGAACTAAACTTTGCGAAAGTGCAAGAGCGTAAAGAGAAGATTGTAACGCAACTTCATAAAGGCGTTCAACACTTAATGAAACAAGGTAAAATTGATGTGTTTGAAGGTATCGGTCGTATTCTTGGCCCATCTATTTTCTCTCCAATGCCAGGGACAATTTCAGTTGAACTTGCAAGTGGAGAAGAGAATGAAATGTTAATTCCAAAAAATGTACTTGTTGCAACAGGTTCTCGTCCGAATTCATTACCAGGTTTAGAATTAGACGGAGAGTATGTAATGTCTTCCGATCATGCCCTAAAAATGGAAACGCTTCCTAGCTCGATTATTATCGTTGGTGGCGGTGTAATCGGTATTGAGTGGGCATCTATGCTTGCTGACTTCGGTGTAGAAGTTACAGTATTAGAGTATGCGAAAACGATATTACCACTAGAAGATCAGGACGTTTCAAAAGAAATGCAACGTCTATTCAAGAAAAAAGGTATTAAAGTGGTAACTGGTGCAAAAGTATTACCAGAAACATTGGTAAAAGATAATGGAGTAACAATTCAAGCTGAACATAACGGTGAGAATAAAGAATTTAAAGCAGAAAAAATGCTTGTATCTGTAGGACGACAAGCCAATACGCAAAATATTGGTTTAGAGAATACGGATATCGTTGTGGAAAAAGGATACATTCAAACAAATGAGTTTTATCAAACGAAAGAATCTCATATTTACGCAATCGGAGATGTAATCGGTGGCTTACAACTTGCTCACGTTGCTTCTCATGAAGGAATTGCTGCAGTAGAACATATTGCTGGTAAAGAAGTTACACCAATTGATTACTCTATGGTATCAAAATGCGTATATAGCAGTCCGGAAGTTGCTTCTGTCGGTTTAACAGAACAAGAAGCCAAAGAAAAAGGCTATAAGTTAAAAGTAGGTAAGTTCTCATTCCGTGCAATCGGAAAAGCACTTGTATACGGCGAATCAGATGGTTTCGTAAAACTTGTAGTTGATGAAGAAACAAATGACATTCTTGGTGTTCATATGATTGGACCACATGTAACAGATATGATTTCTGAAGCTGGTCTTGCAAGAGTACTTGATGCAACACCGTGGGAAGTAGCACATACAATTCATCCGCATCCATCATTATCTGAGGCGATTGGTGAAGCAGCATTAGCTGTAGATGGAAAAGCGTTACACGCATAAAAATGTGGATTTAGGAGGTTATGAAAAATGGCAGAAGTAAAAGAAAAGCGCCATGAAGAGCTTGGCTTAAGTGATGAGCAAGTATTAGAAATGTTCCGTACGATGTTACTTGCACGTAAAATCGACGAACGTATGTGGTTATTAAACCGCGCTGGTAAAATTCCATTCGTAATTTCTTGTCAAGGACAAGAGGCAGCACAAGTTGGAGCGGCATTCGCTCTTGATAGAGCGAAAGATTATGCATTACCATACTACCGTGATATGGGTGTTGTACTAGCGTTTGGTATGACAGCTAAAGAGCTTATGTTGTCTGCTTTCGCGAAAGCTGGAGATCCAAACTCTGGTGGTCGTCAAATGCCTGGTCACTTCGGTCAAAAGAAAAATCGTATAGTGACAGGATCATCTCCAGTAACAACGCAAGTACCACATGCAGTTGGTATTGCATTAGCTGGAAAAATGGAAAAGAAAGATTTAGTAACGTTTGTTACATTCGGGGAAGGTTCTTCTAACCAAGGTGATTTCCATGAAGGGGCAAACTTTGCTGGTGTACACAAACTACCTGTTATTTTCATGTGTGAAAATAATAAATACGCAATCTCTATTCCAGTTGAAAAACAATTAGCATGTAAAAATGTATCAGACCGTGCAATTGGTTACGGTATGCCTGGATATACAATAGACGGAAACGATCCGCTTGCAGTATATAAAGCTGTAAAAGAAGCTGCAGACCGCGGGCGTCGTGGTGAAGGCCCAACTTTAATTGAAACAGTATCATATCGTTTAACAGCACATTCTAGTGACGACGATGATCGTGTTTATCGTGATAAAGAAGAAGTAGAAGAAGCAAAGAAAAAAGATTCAATTATAACATTTGCTGCTTATTTAAAAGAAGCTGGCGTGTTAACTGAGGAATCTGAAAAACAAATGTTAGACGAAATTATGCATATCGTAAATGAAGCAACAGAATATGCAGAAAATGCTCCGTATGCAGCACCTGAAGATGCATTGAAGCACGTATACGCAGAATAGGGGGGAACGTTTCATGGCTGTAATGTCTTATATTGATGCTATTACATTAGCAATGCGCGAAGAAATGGAACGCGATGAGAAAGTATTCGTTTTAGGTGAAGATGTTGGTAAAAAAGGTGGCGTATTTAAAGCGACACACGGTTTATATGATCAATTTGGTGAAGATCGTGCGCTTGATGCACCGCTTGCAGAATCTGCAATTGCTGGGGTAGCAATTGGTGCGGCAATGTACGGTATGCGTCCAATCGCTGAAATGCAGTTTGCTGATTTCATCATGCCAGCAGTAAACCAAATTGTTTCTGAGGCAGCAAAAATTCGTTATCGTTCTAATAACGATTGGACTTGTCCAGTTACAATTCGTGCGCCATTTGGCGGCGGTGTTCACGGTGCATTGTATCATTCACAATCTGTGGAAGCGATGTTTGCAAACCAACCAGGTTTAAAAATTGTTATTCCTTCTACACCATATGATGCAAAAGGTTTATTAAAAGCAGCAATTCGTGATGAAGATCCAGTATTATTCTTTGAGCATAAGCGTGCATATCGCTTAATTAAAGGTGAAGTGCCAGAGGATGATTACGTATTACCAATCGGAAAAGCAGATGTAAAACGCGAAGGTGATGATATTACTGTTATCACGTACGGATTATGTGTTCACTTTGCTCTTCAAGCAGCTGAAAAGTTAGCGCAAGATGGCATCTCTGCACATGTTCTTGATTTACGTACTGTATATCCATTAGATAAAGAAGCAATCATTGAAGCAGCTTCTAAAACAGGTAAAGTTCTTCTTGTAACAGAAGATAATAAAGAAGGAAGTATTATAAGTGAAGTGGCAGCAATTATTGCTGAAAACTGTCTGTTTGATTTAGATGCGCCAATCGCACGTCTTGCAGGTCCAGACGTTCCAGCAATGCCATATGCACCAACAATGGAAAAATTCTTTATGGTAAATCCAGATAAAGTTGAAAAAGCAATGCGTGAACTTGCGGAATTTTAATCGGGGGGACTATACATGGCTGTAGAAAATATCACAATGCCTCAGCTCGGGGAGAGCGTTACAGAGGGTACAATTAGTAAATGGCTCGTTAATGTTGGCGATCACGTAAACAAGTATGATCCGCTTGCAGAAGTAATGACTGATAAAGTAAATGCTGAAGTACCATCTTCTTTCACTGGTATTGTGAAAGAATTAATCGCTGGTGAAGGTGAGACGTTAGCTGTAGGTGAAGTAGTTTGTGTTATTCAAGTAGAAGGCGCAGATGAAGTAGCTGCGACAGCTGTTGAGGAAAAAACAAAAGAAGAACCAAAGGCAGAAGTAGCTACGTCTGAAAAAGCACCGAAAGCAAAACAACCAACTGATGGAAAACCACGTTTTTCACCAGCTGTTTTAAAACTTGCGGGTGAGCATAATGTTGATTTAGATTTAGTAGAAGGTACGGGAGCAAATGGCCGTATCACTCGTAAAGATATTTTAAAGCTAGTGGAATCTGGAAATATTCCGCAAGCAGGTGCGAAGAAAGAGGAAGCGGTAGCAGCAGTAGTAGAAGCTCGTCCAGAAGCACCAAAAGCAGCGCCAGTAGCACAAAAAGTAGAAGCTGCAAAACCAGTTTCTGTACCAACAATGCCTGGCGATATCGAAATTCCAGTAACAGGTGTGCGTAAAGCAATTGCAGCCAACATGTTACGTAGTAAGCACGAAGCGCCACACGCTTGGATGATGATTGAAGTAGATGTGACAAACCTTGTGTCATACCGTAATTCAATTAAAGGTGATTTCAAAAAGCGCGAAGGCTTTAACTTAACGTTCTTTGCTTTCTTCGTAAAAGCAGTAGCACAAGCGTTAAAAGAGTATCCTCAAATCAATTCAATGTGGGCTGGCGATAAAATCGTTCAGAAGAAAGATATTAACCTTTCTATCGCTGTTGCAACAGAGGACGAACTATTTGTACCAGTAATTAAACACGCAGACGAGAAGACGATTAAAGGTATCGCTCGTGAAATTACAGAACTTGCAGGAAAAGTACGTACGAAATCGTTAAAAGCGGACGAAATGCAAGGCGGAACATTTACAATTAATAACACAGGATCATTCGGTTCTGTTCAATCTATGGGTATTATTAATTACCCACAAGCGGCTATTTTACAAGTTGAATCAATTGTAAAACGTCCAGTAATTATGGATAATGGTATGTTCGGTGCTCGTGACATGGTTAACTTATGTTTATCACTTGATCACCGTGTACTAGATGGCTTAATTTGTGGTAAGTTCTTAGGACGTGTAAAAGAAATTTTAGAAAATACGTCAGAAAATAATACATCTGTATATTAATAAAAAGCTCGCTTATGCGAGCTTTTTATCATCTTACTTCTTCATTTTCATCCTACTATATGTACATCACTTTTCCCAGCAATCTTACAATGAACGAGTATGTATTAGGAATTTACGAAAATACATTGCTGATATATGGTATATAGATATAAAATAAGAAAAGAATAATTTTTTTGGCAAATCTTACTGATGAAACTGTAGTATAATATATTGTATTGTATGAAAAAGAGAGTTATTCTATATAAGTGTTTTATAGATAATGTGTAATCAGTCGTCAAAACATGAAGAATGTTGACTCCTGGTTTTTTATTTTGCTGTAACAATGTTTCAGGAGGATGTCATGAAAAGAAGTACCGAGTTTCTAAAAAGTTTAGATGTAAAATTAATATTAATTTTGTTTGCATTATGTGTTACGAGTATAGCTGCTATATATAGCAGTCAGCAAACTGGCCAATATGGAGAGGCAAACTTTGCGATGAAACAGGGTTTGAACTACATAATTGGGGTTGTATTGTTATTGCTTGTTGCAAGCATTGACTTAGATCAATTACAAAAATTGTCTTGGCCACTTTATATCGTTGGATTTGCGTCACTTATTCTGTTGAAAATACTACCGATTTCCACTTTCACACCTGAAAAATTAGGTGCAAAAAGATGGTTCGTGTTTCCGTTAGTCGGACAAATTCAACCATCTGAGTTTTTCAAAATTTCATTGCTTCTTGTAGTAGCAAGTATAGCAGTGAAACATAATGCGCAGTATATGGCAAGGACATTCCAAACGGACTTAAAATTAGTAGGTAAAATTGTGCTAGTATCCCTCCCGCCTATGGCCGTTGTATATAGCCAACCGGATACAGGGATGGTGTTCTTATACGCTGCTGCAATTGCATGTATTTTATTTATGTCAGGTATTCAGAAGAAATTGATAGCGTTATGTACAGTTATTCCGGTGACCGTATTATCTACGTTAATATTTATTTACGTAAGGTATGAGGATTTCTTCTTTAATAATTTAGTTACGTTACTAAAACCTCACCAACAATCACGTATTGTAGGTTGGTTAAATCCATTTGAAAATGCAGATCAAGGTTATCAAACACAGCAATCGATTTTAGCTGTAGGTAGTGGCGGTATGGAAGGGAAAGGATTTGGCGAAGGGAACGTCTATATCCCTGAGAAGCATACTGACTTTATTTTTGCTACAATTGCCGAAGAAGGTGGATTTATCGTAGCCGCGTTAGTTGTATTCTTGTTCCTATTACTACTATATCGAACAATTATTATCGGTTATTCTGCTGATAATTTATTCGGTACATTATTATGTGCTGGAGCAATTGGAATATTAACGGTTCAAATATTCCAAAACATAGGTATGATCGTTGGATTAATGCCTGTAAAAGGGATTGCATTACCTTTCTTATCGTATGGGGGAAGTTCCTTGTTCTCGAATATGATTATGATGGGGCTCATATTGTCGGTACGAAAAACGTATAAAAAGTATATGTTCTCTGTTAAGTAAAAAAGCTGGTTCGTGTAAATACGAACCAGCTTTTTTACTTATATGCTCTTAAACGTTTCAAACTATAATAGACTTGTAGTTTGGGATGTAATGAAGCACATAAAATAAATATTTTGTTGAAAAAATGAAAAATATACGCATTTTGTCGTTTCATACATATGATACAATAGTGTGGACAATGAAAAAGGAGCGATACGATGGGATATGTAGAAGAATTACGAAAAATAGTTGGTCATCGCCCTTTAATTTTAGTTGGTGCTGTTGTACTCGTTATAAATGAAAATGGATATGTATTATTACAACAAAGAACAGAGCCTTACGGAAAATGGGGGCTGCCTGGCGGATTAATGGAACTTAGTGAATCACCAGAAGAAACAGCTTGCCGTGAAGTATACGAAGAAACAGGAATAGAAGTGAAGAACCTGCGATTAATCAATGTGTTTTCTGGGGCGAATTATTTTACAAAATTAGCAAACGGTGATGAATTTCAATCTGTAACGACCGCTTATTATACGGATGAATACGATGGAGATTTAGTTATGAATAAAGAAGAAGCGGTTCAGCTTACATTCTTCCCACTAACAGAACTACCTGACTATATTGTAGGATCGCATAAGAAAATGATTACAGAGTATATAAAAATTATGGGAAATAAGATATAATACAATGAAAGAGATACAAAAACACAGTTCTGGTCGGTAGTCCAGACGCATGATTTCATGTCAGTAACCTTCCCCCTCCGGGATGTCCAGTATTTCTAATTTTTTTAAAGGAGGGGCTGTCAATGGATTTGACAGTATATCACGATGGCCAATTTTTCGTAGGAATTATTACACATAAAGAAAAAGGGAAATTGTATGGAGCAAGGTATATTTTTGGATTGGAACCTTCAGATGAAGAAGTACTTCTATTTGTGAATGGTCCAATGTTAGCGTATTTCCAGCACGTTGCGAAATGCGGTGTGGAAGTGAAAGAAAAAAAACGTCCAAAAAATATAAAACGTATCATACGACAAGCGGCAAAAGAAGGAAATGAAAAACGTTTTACTAAGGCACAAGAGGCAATTAGCTTATCTTATGAACTGCATAAACAAGAAAAGAAAGTGCGGTCTAAAGAGAAGCGAGAAGCTGAAAAACAAAGAAGGCGTTTAATTAAAGTACAAAAAGCAAAGCAAAAGCATCGTGGTCATTAAGAAAAGGTGTTAGAGCAATAGTTCTAACACCTTTTCTATACCCAAATACAAGTAAACTTACTTGTATTTCATAAACATTAACTGGTAAGATACAAATAGGTAGTTTTAGAGGAGGGAAAAGATTGATTAATTTTAATTTTTTTATGAATGATGTTGTCCGCCAAGCGCGTGAAGAGATTGTCTCTGCTGGATATACAGAACTGACGACGCCAGAAGCAGTAGAAGAAGCGTTTAAAAGAAATGGAACAACACTTGTAATGGTAAACTCTGTATGTGGTTGTGCAGGTGGTATTGCTCGTCCTGCTGCTGCGCATTCTGTACATTATGATAAACGTCCTAACCATCTTGTAACGGTGTTTGCAGGTCAAGATAAAGAAGCAACAGCAAGAGCTCGTGAATATTTCGAAGGGTATCCACCTTCTTCTCCATCATTTGCTTTATTAAAAGATGGAAAAATTGTAACGATGGTAGAGCGTCATGAAATTGAAGGTCATGAACCGATGCAAGTTATTGCAAAACTACAATCTTATTTCGAAGAGAATTGCGAAGAGCTATAAAAATAAATAAAAAGGCGGTACGTCCACAATTAAGTGGGTGTACCGCCTTTTTTATTTAGTATTAAAATTTATCCCGCGTTAACGGACAGTAAAACTCCCACCTCAAAATTCAGTTGGAGCAAAGAAGTTAGGTGGGAGATCAACTGTCCGTAAACGTCCGATTGGTTCAACTAATAATCAGTGGGGGATGAACAAAACCCCCACTGATTAAAGTTTCACTTTATGGGACATGCATAGTTATGTTGTTTTATGCATCATTTTATACATAACAAACATTATTAATATTGTTATTTAATTTATTTTTATTTTATATATTGCATAAAAATAAAAGTGCTGATACAATACAAACATCGAATAAATATTCTATTAAACTTTTAAATATACATCATTAGGGGGAAGAAAGATGAAGAAGTTATTATCAATATCGTTTGCACTTATTTTAGTTGTAAGTATGTTCAGCGCTTGTAGTAATGGGGAAGAAAAGGTTACTGGAAAAGATAAAAAAGTATTGGTTATGGGGACTTCAGCAGATTATAAACCATATGAATACGTAGAAGCTTCAAAAAGTGATGAAATTATCGGCTTTGATGTTGATGTTGCTAAATATATCGGAAAAGAACTTGGTTATGAAGTGAAAGTGAAAGATATGGATTTTGGTGGTTTATTAGCATCTCTTAGCTCAGGAAAAGTTGATTTCGTAATGGCAGGTATGACGCCAACTGCAGAGCGTAAAAATAATGTTGATTTCACAGATATTTATTTCGTTGCGAAAAACATGGTCGTTTCTAAAAAGGATTCAAACATTCAATCTGTAGAGGATTTAAAAGGGAAAAAAGTAGGGGTACAAACAGGATCTATTCAAGAAGAGAAAGCAGCAGAATTTAAAAAACAAGTAGATTTCAAAGTTGAGGGACGTGACCGTATACCAGAAATCGTACAAGAAATTAAAGCAGGTCGTTTTGACGCTGCAATTATAGAAGATACAGTTGCTAAAAATTATTTAGAAAAAATGAAAGAATTACAAGGAATTGAAATTAAAGAAGCACCAGAAGAAGTTGGAGCAGCAATTGCTCTTCCGAAAAACAGTGATAAAACAGCTGAATTTAATAAAGTAATTAAAAAAATGCAAGAAAATGGAGAAATGGATAAATTAGTGAAGAAATGGTTTGGCAGCGAAAAATAAGCTGCCTTTCACTTTTCTGTGAGGGGAATGAAAAGAATGAACTTAGATTTTTCGGCGATTACGCCTTCGATACCATATATACTAAAAGGCTTAGAAGTTACTTTGAAAATTGTAGCAGTATCAGCGTTAGTAGGATTTATTTTAGGAACGTTATTAGCACTTTGCAAAATTGCTAGAATACGAGCGTTAAATATAGCGGCAGATCTTTATACATCAATTTTCCGTGGTACACCACTTGTATTGCAATTAATGATTATTTATTTCGGTGTCCCGCAAATAATTGGTTATGAAATACCAGCCTTCGTAGCAGCTGTATTAGCATTTAGCTTAAATTCAGGTGCATATATGTCAGAGGTAATCCGCGCGGGCATTCAAGCGGTTGATAAAGGACAAACAGAAGCAGCGATGGCTTTAGGGATTCCTTACGGAAAAATGATGCGAAATATCATTTTCCCTCAAGCATTAAAAAATATATTACCAGCGCTTGTGAACGAGTTTGCGACACTTACGAAAGAATCGGCTGTAGTAACAGTAATAGGAGCGACGGATTTAATGCGCCGTGCTTACATTGTAGGCGGTGAGACGTTTAAATATCTTGAACCATTACTTTTTGTTGGACTCATTTATTATATGCTAGTCATTATTCTTACATTAGTCGGGAAGGCAATTGAAGGGAGAATGAAGAAAAGTGATTAAAATTGAAAACCTTCATAAATCATTTGGAAAAAACGAAGTATTAAAAGGAATTACAACAACGATTGAAAAAGGAGAAGTAGTAGCAATTATTGGACCGTCTGGATCAGGGAAATCAACATTCTTACGTTGTATGAATGTGCTAGAAGCACCGACAAATGGTCACATTTGGATCGGAACGGAAGAAGTAACGAATCCGAAAACGAATATTATGCACGTTCGTGAAAATGTCGGAATGGTATTTCAGCATTTTCATCTATTTCCTCATATGACTGTATTAGAAAATATTACGTATGCTCCTATCAATGTAAAAGGAGTAATGAAACAAGAAGCTGAAAAGAAAGCCGAAAAACTTTTAGAAAAGGTCGGTTTATTAGATAAAAAAGATACGTATCCGAATCGTCTTTCGGGAGGACAAAAGCAACGTGTAGCAATTGCGAGAGCGTTAGCGATGGAACCAGAAGTGATGTTATTTGATGAACCAACATCAGCACTAGATCCAGAGATGGTAAAAGAAGTGTTAGAAGTTATGAAATCATTAGTTACGACAGGAATGACAATGGCGATTGTTACACATGAAATGGGATTCGCAAAAGAAGTAGCAGATCGTATTCTCTTTTTAGATGGTGGAAAGCTTGTAGAAGATAGTTCGCCAGCGGAATTTTTTGCAGCACCGAAAAGTGAACGTGCGCAACAATTTTTACAAAAAATATTGTAATCTGTAAAGGTTACGTGAATAATAAGTAGAAAAGGATGACATTGTGTCATCCTTTTTTTATCCCTTCCGGCAAGAAGACTCCATCTGATTTGTGTTACGGGTGAAACCCAACAATTCAGGTGGAGATGAATTGTCGTCAGAAGGTAGACCAAACACTTTTGTTTCGTTCATAACAATTTTTTGAGGGCGAATATTCCCTCCTTATCTACGATATAATCTGTCGTAAATAAGGAGGGAATATATCGTAAGGAAACGAAATTGGATAATAATCATCATTCGGTCACTTGAACTAAAAGTAATTATGATGAAGACCATGTTCACATTTTGTTCCGTTTCGTTCCAAATATTGATTGGTCAAAAGTAATTAACAATTACAAAATTATTTCTTTAAGAAAGGTGGTGAAACCAATGACTAAAAAGAAAGCAGTGAAAGTATTACGAAAACAAAAGAAAAGAGAAATCCTGCAACGCTTCACGCAGAAACAAAATATCGGACGAGGTTGCCTTACGGCTAAAGAATTTCGTTTACTGCAACGCATGTCGCATAGTTCAAAAGCTTTGCGAAATGTTGGATTGTACATTATTAAACAAAGTTACTTGAACAATAACAAAATGGCTACTGTAAAAGAAGTGGACACTGCCATGCAAGCCGATATGAACTACTCGGGCGTTCAATCAAATTCTGTTCAAGCGATTCGTAGAGCCTTATTTACAGAAGTGAAGAGCTTTTTTAAAGCATTGGAACAGTGTAAGGAAAATCCTGGGAAGTTCACAGGTCGTCCGAAGTTTCCAAATTATTCTCGTTCCACTGACAAACGAATCATTGAAATCTATCAAGTGCCAAAAGTGGATGAGAACGGGTATTGGATCATTCCGATGAATGTTGCATTTAGAAAAAAATTCGGTTCCATTAAAATACGTATGCCTAAAAACTTAAGAAATAAAAAAATCTCCTACATTGAGATTGTACCAAAGCAAAAAGGTCGGTTCTTTGAGGTGCATTACACATATGAAATGCACGTTTCTCAAATGAAGAAGCCATCCACGACTACTAGTAACGCTTTGAGTTGCGATTTAGGTGTAGACAGATTATTAAGTTGTGTAACAAATACGGGTGATACATTCTTAATTGATGGAAAAAAATTAAAATCCATTAACCAGTACTTCAATAAAATGATACGTAATCTACAACAGAAAAATATGGACAATGGAATTTCAAAACGTATTGTAACAAATCAAATGACTACACTTTGGCATAAAAGAGAAAGACAAATAAATGGTTACATTTCACAAACTGTAGGCTTGTTGTTCAAAAAAATGAAAGCATGTAACATAGATACGGTTGTCGTAGGGTATAACGCTGGTTGGAAACAAAAATCTGATATGGGGAAAAAGAATAATCAAAAATTTGTGCAAATCCCATTTCATAAACTGATTGTAGCGATTGAGAATAAATGTGTAAAAGAAGGTATACGATTTTTAAAACAAGAAGAAAGCTATACTTCAAAAGCTAGTTTTCTTGATAAAGATAGGGTTCCAGCTTGGTCTAAGGATGATAGGAAGCATTATCGCTTTAGTGGCAAACGAATCAATCGTGGTCTGTACCAAAGTAGAGCAGGAATATGTATCCATGCTGATATTAATGGTGCATTGAATACATTGCAAAAATCAAAAGTGGTACAATTGGATGACAATCTCAAAGTGAAAACACCGATTCTATTAGAAGTGCAAAAACGTAAGGCTGTTGCTTCGCGCATAGCTTAGTGGGTGAGTCAACCATCCATGTGTACTCGACTTGTCGGGGCTTGTAGCACACGCCGGAGTCATCTGAGTGGTGGCTTCTTCCGCAAGGAAGAATTGCTCTTTTTCGAAAGGGTGGTGCAAGTGGAAAAACGATTGTTCGTTTCTAGTACCAACCAAAAACATACTTGAGGTGTTACTGTAAGGTGGCATGAATGCTAGAGCGTCAACCTTCTAGCGATAGATGAAAAGACCTAGCGTTCTAACTCAAGCCCCACTGAAGCGTTTCATCTCAGTGGGGTAGTTGACACTAACTGTAAATACACTTATACATATAGGAGCAATGCTATGTTCAAAATTGGATACCGTACAGTAAAAACAGCAATAGGGACAGGCGCAGCAGTTTTTATTGCTCAGTTATTAGGATTAGAATTTTATAGTTCAGCGGGTATTTTAGTTATATTATGTGTACAAAATACGAAACGTAAATCACTTCAAGTGTCGTTACATCGTTTTTTAGCTTGTGTATTATCAATGGTATTCGCGTTTTGTATTTTTGAAACAATTGGCTATACACCACTTGCAATTAGTATATTATTGCTTACATTTATTCCGACTGCAGTTATGCTTAAAATTCAAGAAGGTATCGTCACAAGTTCAGTTATTGTGATGCATCTATATTCACTGAAACAAATTACATGGCTTATTGTTGGAAATGAAATTGCAATATTAACGATAGGGATTAGTGTGGCTTTATTAGTGAATATGTATATGCCAAGTAGTGAAAATAAGCTAAAAGAGTATCAGGATACAATAGAAAGTAATTTTAAAACGATTTTGTTTGAAATGGTCGTTTATTTACGAAACAGAGAAAGTAGTTGGAGCGGGTCAGAACTTATTGAAACTGAAAATATGCTAAATGAAGCAAGGGATTTATCGTTTAAGAAACTTGAGAATGCATTTATGCGAGAAGATGGCTATTACTATCGTTATTTTAATATGCGTATGCAACAATTCGAAATTTTAGAGCGGATGATACCATTAGCAGCTTCTTTATCATGGACATATGAACAAGCTGACATGATTGCGGATGTGGTTGAAAACATTGGGAATGCTATTAGCCCTGAGAGTACTGGGGTTATTTCCTTAAGGCAGCTGCAAGAAATGAGAGAATTATTTAGAGACATGCCATTGCCCGTTACACGTGAAGAATTTGAGATACGTGCGAAACTTGTTCAACTTGTATATGAAATGGAGCAATATTTACTCATTAAAAGCCGCTTTAAGGGAAAGGATAATATAAAAGAACTTATATAGAAGGTAGGAATTATTTATGCCGTATCTTCTCTCTTTCATATTATGTCTTTCTTTATCGCCTATTTGGCCTCTTGGTGATAATCCACGTGCCGGAGATCCTTTTATTATTGTAAATAAAGCGACGAATAAACTAGCTTATATTGACGATGGAAAGATTCAAAAGGTTTTTCCAGTAGCGACAGGGAAAACAAATGAATTAACTCCAGAGGGAACTTTTGATGTTGTAATGAAAGCAAAGGATCCATATTATATTGCGAAGGATATTCCAGGTGGATCACCGAAAAATCCACTTGGGTCAAGGTGGATTGGATTTAATGCAAGAGGAACTGATGGGAGTAAATATGGAATACATGGAACAAACCAACCTAGTTCAATTGGAAAGTATATTTCACAAGGATGTATAAGAATGAAGAAAAACGATGTGGAGTATTTATTTGATCGCATTCCAATTGGAACGAAAGTATGGATTGTGAAGTCGAAAAAATCATTTCAGCAATTGGCAAAAGAAAAAGGAGCCATTGCATATGAAAAAGCCAACGAAAATGAAGTGACCCCTAAAAGTTAGACACGGTTATTTCATTAGGCTACTTGATCCAAACGAGTCCGGTATTGCACCGGGCTCATTTTTAATTTTGCCTTTATCCGTTTTTTA
>NZ_JBQAEO010000011.1:0-161281 GCF_051915365.1 Bacillus cereus group sp. MYBK79-1
AACCGGTAGAAATCGAAGAAGAAGTAGAAAGTGAAGAACCGGTAGAAATCGAAGAAGAAGTAGAAAGTGAAGAACCGGTAGAAATCGAAGAAGAAGTAGAAAGTGAAGAACTGGTAGAAATCGAAGAAGAAGTAGAAAGTGAAGAACCGGTAGAAATCGAAGAAGAAGTAGAAAGTGAAGAACTGGTAGAAATCGAAGAAGAAGTAGAAAGTGAAAATGAAGTGGAAAACAAAGAAGAGGCTGATAATATCAGCACCGTAGTGAATGAAAATGTTATTAAAATAAACGTCCCAGGTGTATCTATTAATATAGATCTTGCTAAGATGTTTTTTAATAATTTTTTAAAATAGTAAACTAAAAAATGGAAGGAAGTAAGAAATGGAGAAAAAATGCGGAAAAACGGCTAGAAAGACAGAAAGGAAATTTGAAAAAGAAAATAAAATTGAAATAGATGATAATAAATTTGGCGGAAAAGGAGGATGGGGGGATGGTGGAAATGCAAATGACGCCCCTGCAATAGGTGGAGCAGGTGCTACTGGAAATGCAGGTGCTGCAAACGATGCCCCTGCAACAGGTGGAGCAGGTGCTACTGGAAATGCAGGTGCTGCAAACGATGCCCCTGCAACAGGTGGAGCGGGTGCTGCTGGAAATGCAGGTGCTGCAAATGATGCTCCCGCAACAGGTGGAGCAGGTGCTGCTGGAAATGCAGGTGCTGCAAACGATGCCCCTGCAACAGGTGGAGCAGGTGCTGCTGGAAATGCAGGTGCTGCAAACGATGCTCCTGCAATAGGTGGGGCAGGCGGAGCAGGTGGAGCAGGTGCTGTTGCAACTGTAGTAGCAACAGCAACAGCAGCAGCCGCAGCGAATGCACAAGCAAATAATAACTCTGCAACAGGTGGTAATGGTGGTAACGGTGGAGCAGGTGGAGCTGCAACAGACGGTAATAATACAGGCGGAGCTGCAACAGGTGGACGTGGTGGCGATGCTACAGATGGTGACACTACAGGTGGAGCTGCTAAAGGTGGACGTGGTGGCAATGCTACAGACGGTGACACTACAGGTGGAGTTGCTAAAGGTGGACGTGGTGGCAATGCTACAGATGGTGACACTACAGGTGGAGCTGCAACAGGTGGACGTGGTGGCAATGCGACTGATGGCGACACTACAGGTGGAGCTGCTAAAGGTGGTGCTGGTGGGGGTTCGAAAATCAAAAAATAATTATAAATGTGACTACATTGATTTTTAAAAATTAATAAGAATCAATGTAGTTTTTAAAATAGAAAAGGGGGGTGTAATTATTGATTGAAGAACCTCAAAATGGTAAAGGAACGTTTATACCTGAAAACCAAATAAATGAAATAATTAAACTAAAGTTTATTGAAAAGCATGCTGATAAAGAGGGGAAGACAAGTGCTAGTGCTAACGTAACAGCTACAGGTGGAGCCGGTGGAACAGGAGGGAAGGGTGGTCAAGCTTTAAATATTACCTATGTAGATAACTACGCTATGCTTGTACTTTTGTCAACTCTGATTAATATACTCACGGATAAGAAAAATGAGATTTCAAAAAAATCACTAAAGCATTTAACCGCTATGCTTGAATCAGAGAAAAAAGAACGGGAAGAGTTTATAAAATTTATTAATTCAATTAAAGAAAAGTGATAAGACAGGACCTCCGTATATTGAACAGAATTCAAAACTAATGCTATTGAGAAAGGGTACGAATATTAAGTTATCACGTTTCTATAATGAAAAGAACCTATTTATGTAAAATGTCCTTTACAAAGGATACAGATTATAAAGATTGTTGCTTTTTTATAGGTTTCAATAATATATAATACAATAGAGATAGTTAATATAAAAAAGGATGATGATTAATGGGAAAATTATCTTATAGTGGTTTAAAATATGGAGAAAGTGATGTGGAAGTAAAATTATTAGTGGATATACAAAAAGATAGTTTTGAAATCACACATACTAAGGAAGTCTCTCTAGTAATGAATAAAACAGTAGGTGAATATATCGTAGTAAATCGAAATACCTTGAAATTTGAGGTTGTTTCATAATACGAAGAAAATATGGAACAAATAAACTTTTTACGACTGTCTATAGTAGTCTCTTTATAGTTTGAGAAAATAGCAACAATCAATTACTAAAAAACAGCCATCAATATGGCTGTTTTTTTAGTGTAATTGATATTTTGGTTATATTAAGCACTTGGCATCGGTGTTGGAGTAACCATCATTTCTTTTCCTTCTCGTCCTTATCTGTCATGAGTGTTTTCTCCTTTTTGAGATAAACAAGCATCGTTTTTATCACATGACGCTACTTCATTTTGTACTTCATGAAAAACGACATCAAACATAGTGAGTAACTGTTCAATTTGCTTATTGCGTAAGGAATAGTGGACGTATTTTCCTTCTTGTCTGCCTAAAATGATTCCGCATCCTTTTAAACAGTTTAGGTGCTGAGATACGTTTGACTGATTTCCTTGAGTGATTTCCACAATTTCAGATACTGTTTTTTCACCATCCATCATACATTGAAGAATTTGTAATCTTGTTTTATCAGCAAAGCCACGGATGAACTTGGCTTTTACATCTGAATCATTTGAGTTGCACAATTGTATCCTCTCCATTCGTATTAGCAATTACTAATATGTTATTCTTTATTCATATTAGCATTGACTAATATGTGTGTCGAAATGAATTGAGAAAAGTTTGATATTTTTGTTTTTTAGAGGCAACTTTTCTCAATATATTCATAAAGTAATAAAAAGCAGTTTACAAATTTGTATCTAGCTTATATAATTTGACTCATGGAAAAAAGTTTCCTCAGGGAAACTTTGGTGTGAATTTACATTCGCATTATATTTTTTTGCTTGGAAGTTGCCTTAGTGCAAAATAATTACATAGATGAAAAAAAGAAAGGGGAATGCATGAAAAATGGATGAGGCTATAATTGTCAAAGATTTGTATGTATCTTATCAAGGGAATCAAGTAGTTCAAAATGTTTCCTTCGATATTGAAAAAGGGAAACTCGTTGGAATTATTGGTCCAAACGGAGCAGGAAAATCTACTTTAATGAAAGCTGTTTTAGATTTAATCCCAAATGATAAGGGATACGTTCAAGTTCTTGGAGAGGATATTCGGAGCGCTAGAAAACATGTTGCATATGTACCGCAAAGGAGTGATATAGATTGGGATTTCCCGATCACAGTTATAGATGTCGTGCTAATTGGAACGTATCCATCTTTAGGTATGATGAAAAGACCGAAGAAAGAACATCGGGATTGGGCTTTTGAATGTTTAAAAAAGGTCGGAATGGAAGAGTTTAAAAATCGTCAAATTGGTGAGCTTTCAGGCGGACAACAACAACGTGTCTTTTTAGCGAGAGCGTTAGCACAAAAGGCAGAGATATTTTTCTTAGATGAACCATTTGTTGGAATTGATGTAACAAGTGAAGAGACAATTATTAAAATTCTTAGAGAATTACGTACAGAAGGGAAAACGATTGTTGTTGTACATCACGATCTAAGTAAAGCAGAGTCCTATTTTGATAAATTACTATTATTGAATAAGAGCTTAATTCATTACGGAGAAGTAAGGCAAGTATTAGAACCAACTGTTATGTCAAAAGCGTATGTGAATCAAGGGATATTCTTTAATAATGCAGCGGAGGTACATTCATCATGAAGATTGTAGAATTTATAGATGCATTAATGCAGTACGGTTTTCTGCAGAAGGCATTATTAACTTCCGTTATGGTAGGAGTAATTTGCGGTGTAATTGGATGTTTTATTATTTTACGAGGTATGGCTTTAATGGGGGATGCCATTTCACATGCTGTTCTTCCAGGGGTAGCACTTTCTTATATGATTGGTATGAACTATTTCATAGGGGCAGTTTTAACAGGTGTTATTACTGCAGTTGGAATTGGGTTTGTAAGTCAAAATAGTCGTATTAAACATGATATGGCGATAGGAATTATGTTTACATCTGTTTTCGCTGTAGGGATTATTTTAATTACGTTTATGAAGAGTAGTTCTGATTTGTACCATATTTTATTTGGGAATGTTCTATCAGTTCGTTCTTCTGATATGTGGATGACACTTATTATTGGAGTTGTCATTATTGGTCTTGTAATTCTGTTTTATAAAGAACTACTCGTGTCTACTTTCGATCCAACGATGGCGCAAAGTTATGGGTTGCCGAACAAATGGATTCATTACGGCTTAATGATTCTTCTTACAATGGTTACAGTTGCTTCACTTCAAACTGTAGGGATTATTTTAGTTGTCGCTATGCTTATTACACCGGCGGCTACAGCGTATTTATTAACAAACCGTTTATGGGTCATGATTTACTTAGCAGCAGGCATTGGTGCACTTTCATCTGTAGTAGGGCTATATTTTAGTTTCTCTTATAATCTTGCTTCAGGTGCAACGATTGTTCTTGTTGCAACATTCTTGTTCGCATTGGCATTCTTTTTCTCACCGTCACAAGGTTTATTTTGGAGAGCTATTAAAATTAGAAAAAATAGAGCAGAGTTGTCATAATTGATTGGAGGATAAAGATGAAATTTAAAAATGTTTTATTATCGGTAATTTGTATTTTCGTATTTGCATTAACAGCGTGTTCTAGTAACACAAATGGGAAAGAAGAGGGTAGTGGGAAATTAAAAATTGTAACTACATACTCTATTATATATGATATGGTGAAGCAAATTGGTGGGGATAAAGTTGAGATTCATAGTCTTGTTCCAATTGGGGCTAATCCGCATGAATATGATCCACTACCAAAAGATGTTATGAAAATGACAGATGCAGATATGGTGTTTTACAATGGCTTAAACCTTGAAGAGGGCGGCGCATGGTTTAAAAAGTTATTGAAAACGGCAAATAAATCAGAGAAAGACGCACCGGTTTATAAAGTAAGTGAAGGTGTAGAAGCTATTTATTTAGAAACAAAAGGATTAGAAAAAGAACCAGACCCACATGCATGGATGAACATTAAAAATGGTATTGTATACGCTGAAAACGTGAAGAAAGCATTAATTAAAGAAGATCCTAAAAATAAAGAGTTCTATACTAAAAATGCTGATAAGTATGTAGCGGAACTTCAAAAGCTACATGATGAAACTGTGAACAGAATTCATCAAATCCCAGAGGAAAAACGTTTCTTAATTTCTAGTGAAGGTGCATTTAAATATTTTGGAAAAGCATATGATATTAAGACGGGATACATTTGGGAAATCAACTCAGAAAATCAAGGTACGCCAGATCAAATTAGAGATGTTGTAAGTTTAATTCAAACAAACAAAGTTCCGGCTTTATTTGTAGAAACTAGTGTAGATCGACGCAGCATGGAAACTGTTTCAAAAGAAACAAACGTACCAATTGCAGGTACAATTTTTACAGATTCACTAGGTAAATCAGGTGAGGATGGAGATACTTACTTGAAAATGATGAAATGGAATACAGATACCATTATTAAAGGGTTACAAAAGTAAAATCTAGCTAGTGTAACTATTGAAATTTTATAAGGTAAGAAAGAGCCAACTCATGTGAATTGGCTCTTTCTTTTATGTATCATGTTTTATTAATAATTTGGTTGAAATACCAGCTGCTAAAGAAGATGAAACAATATGATAAGAATCATCCACCGCTAGTCTGTGAATCAGTAGAAGTTCAACATAATGGACATAAACGTTGCTTATACATGTAAAGTAAGATGGCATAAAAATGAATAAAGACTGTTAATTTTCGTACGCTTTAATTATGTAGAAATAGGGGGAACAACATGAAAGACAATACTCCTAAGAAAATCTTATTTATTCAATCAGGAATTCCTTTTTATTACCCAATGATCGAAGAAGCAATTTTGAATAGTTTACAAAAGGTAAACAGTAATACAATTATGGTGAAACCAGAACGAGCGATAGAAACCGCATTAAAAATGAAACCGGATTTTATTTTGGTACTAAGTGGTTTAAGTGAGGGAATTATTAGTGTCATGCCAGTACTAAAGAGTGCGGGTTTTACTACTGGACTTTGGCTGACAGATGATCCTTATTATACGGATGTAACACAACATCTTGTGCCGTATTATGATTACATATTTACGCAAGATTTAAATTGTATTAAGTTTTATAGAGGGATAGGATGTAATAATGTGTTTCATCTTCCTTTAGCAGCAAATCAAGATGTGTTTAAACCTTCTCACAAAGAAGATACATATAAGTATGATCTTAGTTTTATAGGCACAGCATTTGAAAATAGACTTACCTTTATTGATTCTATTTCAGAGTATGTAGCAGAAAAAAACATAAAAATTGTGGGGTTCGGTTGGGAGAAGTTAAAAAATTATGAACGATTAAAGGATAAAATACAAGTCTTGCCACTTGCGAAGTATGAAGATGCGTTACAATTTTACGTATCGACTAAAATCAATATAAATTTACATCGTTCACCCAATGATAAGGAATTGAATTGTAATTCTGCAAACATACAAGCATATTCAGTAAATAATAGGACATTTGAAATTAATGCTGTAGGTTCTTTTCAATTAACTGATATACGTCCTGATGTAGCAAAGCATTACATACCAGGTGTTGAAATAGAAACTTTTTATAATGCATCGGATTTTATACAAAAAGCGGAGTATTATTTGGAACATGCACAAGAAAGAAAACGTATAGCAAAAAATGGGCTGGATAGGACTTTGAAAAATCACACATATGATAGACGTATATTACAATTATTAAACTATATTAATTTCATAGGTGTGAAGATGTAGTTTAACCATTAAATTAAATGATAAGCGTTTCGTGCTTTCAACGAGAGTTAACTCTCGCATTCTATAAAAAACATTTACGAAAAAGGGATTTGGATAATTTTGTCGAATTCATTTATTCTGAAAAAACAATTTCGCATTCAAACTAATTTATATCTGATAATTAGAGGAGATTAAAATGAATCACTTTTTTGTAGAATTTGGCGAATATGAAGCAAGTGTTTGTGAATGGGGAGATAAAAGTAATCCTCAAATCATTTGTTTTCATGGTTTAGGAAGTACAAAATTAAGTTTTATCCCACTTTAATGGGCAGTAAGACCCCCACATCAAAATTCAGCGAAAGCAAAGAAGTTAGGTGGGGGATCAACTGCCCATAAAAGTCCGATTGGTTCAACTAATAATCGGTGGGGGATGAAGAAAACCCCCACTGATTAAAGTTTCACTTTATTGAAATAGCGGAACTTTTAAAAGATAACTATCATATTGTATCGTTTGATCTACCTGGACATGGGAAAACACCAAGTTTTGAGAAGGATGAAGATTACGGTGCATCCCATTTAACAAATTGGGTAGTAGCATTACTTGAGCAGATAGGAAAAGAAACATTTCATATAGTAGCACATTCATGGGGAGCAAGTGTTGCGCTTCACTATGCAGCAGAATGTCCAGAAAAAGTGAATAAAATGGTTTTGTTAGATGGTGGTTATCATCATGGTAAAATGAATGCAAATTATTTTGCGCAGCTATATAAAGATGCGAAAGAAGGAGATTGTCCACCGCGATCATTAGAAGAAGAAATTACTCATTACGAAAACGATTTTGATGAATATATTTTTGACAGTAAAGAAGCATTCATCCAATCAGAAAAAATGGTTTACAGCAGGTGGTCACCATTAATAGAATGTGCGGTTTATGATTTAATGCGAGAAGAAGATAATAAAGTGAAATGGCATGCTACTGGCGATACCGCTAGAAGTGTAATTAAGTTTCAATATACGGTGTATAAAACGTTGGAATCTCATAAAATTAAAAATGATATTTTATTATTGTATTGTGATCTTCCAGATGATTATTTAGAAATAAGAGAATTGCAGATTGCGGAATTTAAGAAGCGTATTGATATTACGACTAAGCTTTATACAGATACAGGGCATTTAATGCATTGGGATAGACCGGAAGAGATTGCTGAAGATGTTTTAAAATGGTTCATATAAAGAAAGTCCGTTGTTCGAATGTGAGCAACGGACTTTCTTTTGAAAAACTGAATTCAAGAGTGATAGAGGGATAAGCAAGAGCATTACAGTTCTATCACCAATTCTTTTTTTGATATAATAGATGCGTGGCAGAACATAGATAGAAAGATACTGCTAGTAATTTATACTTAAAATGTTGGGAGATTGAACAGAGTTATGGGGAATGAAAAAGAAATTAGTTCCGCTAAATTAATATGGAAGATGACGCGCCCGCATACATTAACGGCGACGTTTTCTCCTGTAATTTTAGGGACGGTGGCATCACTTTATGTTGCCGAAATTGATTGGCTTTTATTTATTGCGATGATGGTTGCATGTTTAGCATTGCAAATCGCAACGAACTTATTTAATGAGTACTATGATTTCAAACGTGGATTAGATACCGCTGATTCTGTTGGGATTGGTGGCGGAATTGTCCGTCACGGTTTGAAACCAAAAAATGTGTTAACAGTTGCACTTTTATTGTATGTAGTAGCAGCAATTATTGGAGTTTATATTTGTATGAATAGCAGCTGGTGGTTAGTCGTCATTGGTTTAATCGGGATGGCGGTTGGCTATTTATATACAGGTGGTCCATTACCAATTGCGTACACTCCGTTTGGAGAATTAGTTTCTGGATTGTTGATGGGGACATGCTTTGTACTTATTGCTTTCTTTATTCAAACGAATACGATAACGATTGAAAGTGTATTGATTTCCATTCCAATTGGAATTTTAGTCGGTGCAATCAACATGTCGAATAACATCCGAGATATCGAAGAAGATATTAAAGGTGGAAGAAAGACATTAGTAATCCTCCTTGGGAGAGAAAAAGCAATAGTAACACTAGCTGTAGCCTTTTTCATTGCTTATGTATGGATCGTCGTAATTGTATTGATGGGTTATATAAGCCCTTGGGCATTAGTTATGTTCCTAGGTTTGAGAAAGCCAATCTCTGCCATTCAAAGTTTCCAAAAAGGAGCAAAGGATCCTGGGTATATGCGTATTGCAATGAAATCGACAGCGATGACAAATACGATTTTCGGCTTCTTATTATCAGCAGGATTATTAATTAGTTACCTGTTTTAAATAACTTAACCCCAATTTCTCAATTTTAATGTAGAGAGATTGGGGTTTTATTTTGAGTTTGTTTAACGTTAAGAACATTTTCATTCGAAGTGAAAATACCAATAAATTGCAACTTCATCACTTGTCATATCCAAACCTTTATAAATAAGAAAATCAAATCCACCTATTACAAATCCACATTTTTCATAGAACTTACATGCTGCGACATTATTATTTTGCGTTTCAAGCATGATACCGGGCATGTTGCCTTCTTTTGCCCATTGCTTTGCTTGATCAACTAACCTTTTACCAACCCCGAGTGTACGATGGTTTTTATCCACCGTTATATCTTCTATGTAAGCATAGTGATTCCAATTCTTTTTCAATACTATGAATCCGATGATTTGGTTATGTAACAGTGCTATGTAAATTACTTGATTGGGCTTATTTATATATTCATTGTACGCCAGTTCTTCATTATCATTTTGTAAATAACTTTTTTCATAACTCGGAACGTTTTCTATTGTATATTCTATGCGTCTATTTACTTTCGAAAGAGAAAGAATTAACCGAGCATTCACTATAAAACTGTCATCAATATCCGGGAGATTGTCTAAATCATTTGTTTCTAACGCTCTAATTAAAAGGCTCATCGTGATACCTCCAAATAATATTATTTCTTCTGGTTCTTTATGTGATTCAAATCCATTCCAATTACAAAATTATAATGGAATTTCAATAGTAAGGCTATCTCTGCATTTTATCTTTATACCGTCATGCTATTATCTGGATATAACTATATTGTATGTAGTAGTGACGGAAATAGTGAAAGATTTCTAATTGGTTAACATATAAAATGAACTATTTCTTCCTAACAATAAAATAAATCGTGGAGAAGATGAAAGATGCAAAGAACAACATTAATTGTAGAAGATGAACATATTTTACGTGAAATTATGAAGGATTACTTATTAAACGAAGGGTATAACGTCTTAGAGGCAATTGATAGGAAAGAAGCATTATCTATATTTGAAGAGCATGAGGTGCATTTAATTATTTTAGACATTATGTTACCAGAATTAGATGGTTGGGCGGTTTGTCGACGAATCCGTAAGAAATCTAATGTACCTATTATTATGTTAAAGGCTTGGGTAGATGAGGATGATATTCTACTCGGATTTGAACTAGGAGCAGATGATCGCACTATTAATAGTCATATTCGTAATTTGCGTCATAAATTAGGACAAAAAGCAGCTTGTATTGTAACTGTTGTACGAGCTGGTTATAAATTTGAGGGACAAGTATGAAAAAAGGAATTGTATTAAAGTTATTTATATTAACAACAGCATTATGCACACTTATTTTAGCAACTATTTTTATTGGACAAACTATATTTTTTAAGCAATACTATGCAAATCGAAAAGTGAATGATATTAAAAAAAATATTCAATCCTTTGAAAAAGCATATGTAAAAGCCGGAGATAATGCGAAAGCCATTCAAGAGTTGGAACAAAATTTCTATCAAGAGAATGCGACATGGATTACAACGTTAGATCGTGTAGGAAATATAAAATATGCAAATGATTTTTCTATAGAAATTCAATTAGACTCTAACGAAAATAAGAGGTTTTCTGAACGTTCCATTCACATACCGTTGTATAGTTTTATCAATTTAGAAGATATACAAAGGATGAAATATAGTTTAGAACAAGGGAGTCATATTATTATCGATGGAGTACAGAAGGGGGATATAGTAGTCCCTGCGATGTTAACAATAAAAGAGAAGAATGTTGGGCTGGAGAACAAGCAACTGTCAGAAAGATTGTATGGGCCAAAAGCCGCATCTTCAAAAGAAAGTTCACAATTATATTTAACAGGAAGCATTCAAAACGTGCAATTACCGGAGGAGACTGTAGGAACTACCTTTATATATGGAAATCGTGTGCTTATAGATACAATAAAACAATTTCAGGTTGATTTATTATTGAATCAAAAATCGAATGATGTTACTTCTACAGAAATAATGGATTACGAAGAAAATGATATTAAATATAAACTTTTAATCAAGCCAACAAAAGATGCAAATGGTAAGACAAACTATATATTTGCTATGACATCATTGCAACCAGTTGATGAAGCGGTGCAAATGATTAAGGATTATTATGTATATTTAATTCTCTTTGTACTGATTTTAATTGTTTTAATATCGTTCTATTACTCAAAAAAAATCGCCAAGCCATTATTACAAATAAATGATACTACAAAAAAAATTGCGGGTTTAGATTTCTCAGAGACGATCCCTATTACTACAAAGGATGAAATAGGTGATTTATCACAAAATATTAATACACTTTCTAAAGCTTTGCATTCGTATATTCATCGATTGCAGCAAGATATAGAAAAAGAAAAGCAATTAGAAAATACACGCAAAGAATTTATCGCTGGTGTTTCACATGAGTTAAAAACGCCTTTAAGTATTATGAAGAGCTGTATTTCAATTTTGGAGGATGGGGTTGCTAGTAATAAAAAGGAGTATTACTTTAAAGCAATGTCAAAAGAAGTAGATAAAATGGATATGCTCATTATTGATATGCTCGAGTTAGCGAAATTCGAATCTGGTACATATAAAATGAAAATGGGTGTTTTCCATATTGATGAGATGATTGATTACATATGTGAGCAATTAATCTCGGATATAACAGCTAAGCAATTACATGTTCATAAACAACTTTCTAAAATTGAAGTTGTTGCAAACCAACATCGAATAGAACAGGTTATAACAAACTTTATTACGAATGCAATTCGTTACACACCAGAACATGAGAATATTATTATTTCTACAATAGAAGAAAATAAATGTGTAAAAGTATGTGTAGAAAATAAAGGGGCTCATATTGCATCAGAACATTTAGAAAAAATATGGGATCGTTTTTATCGAGGGGATACGTCTCGTCAACGCTCCAAAGGTGGAACTGGATTGGGCCTTGCTATTTCAAAAAATATATTAGAGATGCATGGTGTAGAATATGGTGTTTCGAATACAGAAGATGGCGTATTATTTTATTTCTATTTAAATAAAAACGTGTAGAATTTTCGTTCTACACGTTTTTATCATTTTTATATAGTCAATATAAACCGTTTTATCTTTGTTATTTTCAGAAACATTACAAAGTTGTTAGTTATTTGTTAGGTTCTTCAATATGAGTAATGAAATCTTTTCTTTATACTAACAAAGATAAAAAATATTATTCGTATTCTTACAGATAATAAAAAAAATTTGAAGTAAAGGGAGCACAATATATGCATAAAATTATGATTGTAGAAGATGATCAAAAAATATCTAAGTTACTTCAATCTCATATCAATAAGTACGGATATGAAGCGATTGTTACTGAAGATTTTGACCACGTTCTGGAACAATTCGAGAATATTCAACCTGATTTAGTCTTATTAGATATAAACTTACCAAGTTTTGATGGTTTTTACTGGTGTCGTCAAATTAGAACTGTATCTACTTGTCCCATTATATTTATATCAGCACGTAGTGGAGAAATGGAACAAGTTATGGCATTAGAAAACGGCGCGGATGATTACATTACCAAGCCGTTTCACTATGAAGTTGTGATGGCGAAAGTTCGAAGTCATCTTCGACGTATATATGGTGAATATGCTCCAAAGATAGAAGCGAGAATTATAGAACAATCTGGTTTAACACTTTATCCGGAAAGAATGGAGTTAAAGCTAAACGATACTACTTGTACGATCTCGAAAAAGGAAGCGGTATTATTGGAGATTCTCATGCAACGGGCGCCCAATATTGTCAGCCGGGGGAAAATTCTTGAAAAGCTTTGGGATGATTACACATATGTAGATGATAATACATTAAGTGTAAATATTACACGTGTTCGTAAAAAATTAGAAGGAATCGGAATAAAAAATGCGCTGGAAACAGTTCGGGGTGCAGGGTACCGTTTGAAAATAACATGGAAGAATGATGAGGTATTGTAATGAAGTTATTTTTAAGTGAGCAAATACCTTTTATTTGTTTTTCTATTATGCAACTATTTGTCACACTCTCAGTGTATTGGCTAGATGGATATCAAAATTTACCTACAGCCTTATACAGTGTATTTTTAGGGATTTGCTTATTAATTGGGTATTTAACATATCGCTATTTTAGTCATCGTAAATTATATAACAAATTATCCACTCCTTCAAAGACGTCACATGAATCCATACAAGAGATGGACTCTACTCCATTATCAGTAGCATTTCAGGATGTATTAGCAACGCAGTACAACTACTATCAAAAACAACTGAAGACATGGGAGTATAAACAGAAAGAACATCTCACGTTTTTAAATCAGTGGGTACATCAGATGAAAACGCCTTTATCAGTTATTGAACTCATTACACAAGAAGAAAATGGGGAGAGCATTGAAAGTATTGTAGAAGAAGTAGATCGAATGAAGTATGGATTAGAAATGGTATTATATACGGCACGTTTAGAAACATTTGAGAAGGATTTTTATGTAGAAAGAGTATCATTGCAGGATATTGTACAAGAAGTGGTCCGCGAAAATAAACGTCTATTTATCCGTAGTTATGTCTACCCAGAAGTGAAAGTAAATCCAAATCTAATAGTTGAAACGGATGGGAAATGGCTTCGATTTGTAATTAATCAAGTTGTATCAAATGCTATTAAGTATTCAGCAGGAAGTAGAAAGAACATTACAATGGCTACGTTTGAAGAGGGGCGTTCTATAGTCTTTGAAATTCAAGATCATGGTGTAGGAATTCCGAAAGAAGACCTTCCAAGAGTATTTCACCCTTTCTACACGGGAGAAAACGGTCGGAGATTTAAAGAATCCACTGGTATGGGATTGTATCTTGTGAAAAATATTATAGAAAGAATGAATCATGATATTGAAATAGAGTCTGAAGTAGGAACAGGAACGAAAATCCGTATTATATTCCCTTATGCTAGTCATTAAAAACAATCTCTTTTAATTTTTCAGAAAGGTTACAAACCTGTTAGGTAAATGAAAGGTTAATCAATATGAGTAAGGGAGTATCTTAGTTAAACTAGGGTTATATTCAAACAAGATAATAAGGAGTGGAGAAATATGGACATATTAAAGGTTTGTGACCTGAGTAAAATCTATGCAGGGAAGGTATCTTATGAAGCACTTTCAAATATTAATTTAAGTATCAAAAAAGGGGAGTTTGTGGGAATTATGGGCCCCTCAGGAAGTGGAAAAACAACTTTATTGAACATGGTTTCTACTATTGATTCTCCAACATCAGGAGAAGTGCTAATTAACGGAGAAAATCCACATCAGTTATCTCCGAATGAGCTGGCTTTATTTCGAAGACGTGAATTAGGGTTTGTATTTCAGTCGTTCAATCTTCTAAATACGTTAACTGTAAAAGAGAATATTGTTCTTCCTCTGACGCTAGATGGAACGAAAGTCGAGGATATGAATCATCGTGTTAGTGTTATCGCAGACAAATTAGGAATTCAATCCATATTAGATAAAAGGACATATGAAATATCAGGAGGACAAGCACAAAGAACCGCCATCGCACGTGCTCTAATTCATAACCCGAAATTATTACTTGCGGATGAGCCAACAGGAAATTTAGATTCAAAAGCGGCTGATGATGTAATGGAGTTATTACAACGATTAAACAAGGAACAAGAAGCAACAATGATGCTTGTCACGCATGATCCAATGGCCGCAAGTTATTGTGACCGCGTTATATTTATTAAAGATGGCGAACTATATAATGAAGTATATTGTGGAGATAATCGTCAAACGTTCTACCAAAAAATTATAGACGTACTTGCATTATTAGGAGGACGTAAGCATGACTTTTCAACAATTCGCGTTTAATAATATCATGCGCAGTAAACGAACCTATGCTGCGCATTTTCTAAGTAGTACATTTTCTGTAATGGTATTTTTCACATATGCGTTATTACTTTTTCATCCTGGTTTACAAGGGGAACTGGCGTCTACCAGTAAAACCATGAGTAAATTAGGAACAATGGGGATGCAAATCTCTCAATATCTCATTTTTATTTTTTCATTCTTCTTCCTTTTATATTCTGTTAGTTCTTTTTTAAAAACAAGAAAAAAAGAATTCGGGATATTAATGATACATGGAATGACTCCCTCTCAATTAAATAAGTTAATATTTTTAGAAAATATGTTGATTGGAATCGCATCTATTGTTTCTGGTACCCTAATCGGATTGATTTTTTCAAAGTTAATGTTATTACTGAGTGCAAATATATTAGCAATTGATAATGGACTGCCATTTTATATTCCAATTAAGGCGATTTTCATGACAACTGGTGCATTTTTGATTTTATTTCTATGCATTTCGTTGTTTACTTCCAAAATGGTAAAGGTAAATAACTTGATTGAACTAATGAGGTCGGAGGAAAAACCTAAACCAGAGCCAAAAGCATCTAAAGGACTGGCGCTATTTTCCCTTGTATTAATTGGGTTAGGATATGCATTCGTATTCTATTTTACCTTGGAAAGAAACTTTGAAATGCCCTATTTAGTTGCCGGGGTGATTTGTGTGGTTGTAGGAACGTACTTTTTATTTTCACAGTTGAGTGTGTATGTAATTTGTATGTTAAAGAAGAAAGAACTTGTCTTTTTTAATAAGACAAATCTTCTTACTATTTCAGAATTAGCCTATCGTATGAAAGATAATGCAACTATGTTCTTTATGCTAGCGATTATTTCCGCTGTGGCCTTCACTGGAATTGGTACATGTTTAGCGATGGGGAATAAGGGATTAATCGAAATGACAAATCCATTTGCATTTACCTATACTTCAACAAGTGGAAATCAGCATGAAGAAGAGCACATTGCGGAAATCAAAAAACAGTTAACTGCATCAAAGTTTTCTTATCATGTTGAAGCTATAAGTCCGAAATTTACTGAGAATAATTACACACTTATTAAGATAACAGAATACAACCAGTTTGCGAAGCTTTTTGGGCGTGCAACAGAAAAGTTGGATAATGATCAAGAAATTATTTTAGTACCAACATCAGTTACACAAAAAGAAAAGTATGCAAAAGGAAAAGGGATTCCTCCACAACTAGATATAGTACAAGGAAACTCTGATATGACTTTGAAAGTGAAAAAAGCTATACCACACCTCATTTTTCCTATTCAAAATAGTGCCACGCTTGTAGTGTCTGATTCCTTATTTGAAAAATTTCCGAACATAGACGAGGAAGAGGAAGATGGTTCTATTGTTAAAAAGAAATATGGATTTGTAGTGGATAATTGGGAAAAAACAAAAATGATTACGAAAAAATTAGAAGAGCAGTTAGAGAGCGCAGAAATGGTAAATTCTCATCATGCTTTTGAATCTTTATACTCTAATTGGATTTCTTCAAAACAAAAGAATGGTATTTTGCTTATTGTGAGTATATTGGTAGGAATTGTATTCTTTACTTTTGCAGCTAGTTTGCTATATTTCCGTCTATACGCAGATTTAGAAAGAGAACAAAAGCAATATGAAATGATTGCAAAAGTCGGTCTGAGCAGAAAAGAATTAAAGAAAATTGTAACGCGTCAGCTTATATTGATGTTCTTCTTACCAATAATCTTTGCAGCTATTCATAGCGGCGTTGCTTTTATGGCGTTACAGCGGCTAGTGGATTTTTCGGTTTTAAAAACGTCCGTCATAGTTTTCTTAGCCTTTCTATCCATTCAAAGCGTATACTTCTTCACGGTCCGAAGGCGTTATTTACAAAAGTTATACAAAAAAATTATGTAGTTTATGTATAAAACAACAAGGAGAATAAAACATGAAAAAAGTAATGAAATTATGTATGGTAGGAATCGTTTCCATTTCGGTATTAGGAGCATGTTCTTTTGGAAAGACAGAAGAACCAAGGAATGGGGCTGTTATTATTGGAGAAGAACAACGATTAAAAGATATAGTAGCTCAACATAAAAGTGAAATTAAATCCAATGATTTATATAAGATAAAAAGAGCAGAAAGCGATGGGAAGCAAGTATTAATTATAGATCAAAAAACAGCAGAAGGTGTTATGAAGAAAGGGGTATTAAGAAAGACGGATCATCAGGGTGTTACTAATGACGGTCCAATTACCTCGTTACCAACCATTCCAAAAGGGAAAGTTGTGATGTTTACCAGCAACAGAAATAAAGAGATAAAAGAGATTAAAGTAAATGATAAAAAAATCAATGTACAATACGAAGATGATATCTCGCTAGGACGTGTACGTGCTTCAACTTATGAAGATATAATTTTGATTGTAGACGCTACAACATTTAAGGACTTACCAGGAACAGAAACTTATATGGACATATTACATTTCCATAAGTCTTATGGAGAAAATATAGCGTTTAATGGGGATGATGCAGAAGCTATGCAAGAATGGAGGGAATGGGAAAAGGTTACTAAAGATATGAAGGAACAGGTAAACTCATTTGATACAGTTTCGATCATAAAAAAATAAAAGTTATAATGTAACGCTTTAAAAAACCAGGATAAATATGTGAATTCATCCTGGTTTTTTGCTGTTTTTTCGTTATACAACTAGTTGTCAAATTCAAGAATTAACTTAATAACTGCATTAGAGCAACAAATATTAGTGAATGCAATTTATTATTCTTTAACTGATTTCGACATTATCTGCATTTTATCTTTATTCATCTCTATTAATCTATTTATTGTAAACACCGGTTGAAACTAACGATTCAGTCGAGTAAAGGCTCAGGCTTTTAAATAATAAATATGAAAATGAATAGGGAAAGGATCGAAAAATAATGAAAGAATCGCAAAGTAAGAAAAAAACAAGTGTAGTAACGAAGGCAATCATATCTCTAGGAGTTGTTTTAGCAACGAGTTTCTTCATGTTCTTTTTAATTGGGGGGTGGAACTCTCCCTCAGCGAAGGGAGTAGCTAATGAAAGTAGTAATCAAGCTAATACGCAACAACAAGAAAAGAAAAAAGAAACACCAACGGCAAAACAGAAAAGACCTGATGGAAAACCGGTAGGCAAGGTTGTGTATTTAACATTCGATGACGGTCCTAGCGAATTAACTGGAAAATTTTTAGATGTACTAAAAGAGCAAAATGTTGCTTCGACATTTTTTATGCAAGGTAGTAATTTACAACATACAGGTTTTCAGGAAAATGTAAAAAGAGCGGTAAAAGAAGGACATTATATTGGTGCTCATAGTATGACACATAACAGTGATAAGCTATACAAAAAAGGACAATTTGTACCGGAGATGAAAGAAACGTTAGCTCTTATCCATAATATTACGGGTACAACTCCTAAACTAGTTCGTCCGCCATATGGATCTGCACCAGGGTTAAAGGGGGAGGAAATTCGTAATCAAATTGTAGAAGCAGCAATAAAAGTTTGGGATTGGACAATAGACTCAAATGATTGGAAATTAAAAGATAATCCAACTCAGATTATCGAAAATGTAAAGAAACAAACAACAGAAGAAGTAGAAGTTGTTTTAATGCATGAAAAGGCGCAAACATTACAAGCACTTCCGGAAATTATTAAATTTTATAAAGAGCAAGGGTATGAATTTGGTGTATATAATGATGAAGATCATTTTCGTCTAAACTTCCAGAAAGATCAACGTCTATAGTATATAAAGGCACTATAAGAAAGGAAATTATATATGATTAAAAAAATAATTACAATCCCATTGATAAGTATCATTGTCCTATCAGCTTGCGGGAATCCAAATAGTAAGACAGATACATCTAGTTCAGTCTCTAAAATAGAATCTACTTCTAAAGCTTTTGGAAAAGAACAAATTTCTTCATCTAATATAGATACTTCGGCATTTAAATCTATTTTTAAAACAAGTGTATTTTTAGGGGATTCGATTACAGATGGCCTTCATGATGTTGATATATTAGACGAAGAAAACATTGTAAGCGGTATTGGGAAATCAATTGGAGATGCTCAAAAAAATATAGAACAAATAGCCAATCAAAAACCGCAACATATATTTATTCTACTTGGATTAGGTAATCTTAGTGAAGCAAAAGAATTTGCAATTACCCAATACTCTCAACTGATTCAAAAAATAAAAGAAAAATTACCTAATACAAAAATAAATATCCTGTCGATTACACCAGTTACACTGGAACGTACACAAAAAGAAGAGCGCTATAAAAATATTAATGATTTTAACGAAGGATTTAAAATGCTTGCAAAGAAAGAACAAGTGAATTTTATCGATTTGTCCCCAATATTTAAAGAAAATCCAAATCTCTATGTTAAGGATGGCATACATTTTAAGCCTGAATTTTATCCGATTTGGTTAGAATATTTGAAAAATCAATTAAAATAAAAATGTGTTTTTATTATTAAGTTACTACTTTTAATATGTGTAATGTTTATATGAAAAGGAAGTGAACTATTGCAACTAGCAACAGTTCACTTCCTTTTTTATTTATATCAATTCAGATTCCGTACTATGAAATCGACTATTAACAACCGATTTTATGGATTATTAAACATATTTCTTCAATCAGATTATTCTTCTGTTACATTATTTCATAACTAATTTTCAAGTTGTGGATTCTTTAAATTATATCTATATAATCTGCATCTCATCTTTACCTATAAAGCTTAATCTATATTTTGTAAACGAAAGGTTTGCATTGAAACAATAACATTGCTATATACACCATCGCTTACGAAATAATGACTTGAGAGGAAGATAGAAATGTTAAAGAAAGTATGTGTTTGTCTACTTACGGGGGCCATTACAATTACCTCCGCAGCTTGTGTAAATAATGAGAGCGAAAAAAAATCAAATGAGGTTACGCAAAATACTACACAAGAAAAAAAATCGAAAAATAGCGCGTATCAATCGACCTTTAAAAACAGTTTATTCTTTGGAGATTCAATGATAGAAGCTATATCTCATTATGAATTTTTAGATGATAAAAATGTATTAGGATCAGCAGGTGGAGCTACAATGTTCGCTCTAGATGAAGTAGAAAATGTAGTAAAAAGAAAACCTGAACATATTTTCATGAATTTTGGAAGTAATGATTTATTGCTTCCTATGGATCTTGAAGGAAAACCTATCGAGAATCCAGTTAAGTTTTCAATAGATAAGTATTCTAAATTAATACAAAAAATAAAGGAACAACTTCCAAATGTAAAGATACACCTTTTATCTATTACACCAGTTACAGATAAGAATGTGGAGGAGAAGCCACAATATAAACATATAAATGAATACAATTCGGCACTTGAAAAATTAGCAAAAGCTGAAAAAGTTGAGTACATTGATTTATCTTCAATCTTTGAAAAAAACAAAGATTTACACGATTCAGATGGTGTGCATTTTAAAGCTGATTATTACAAGATACTACTGGAACAATTAAAAGGTTCTGTTAAGTAGTAACTATATTTAAAATTTACAGTTCTTATGCAAGGACTGTAAATTTTAAATAAACAACATAAAACTATTGTAGGAGGTGAAAAAACAATGGTGTTCAGTAGTTTGATTTTTCTTTTCATATTCTTACCGTTAGCACTTATTGTTTATTACGTATCACCTAAAGTTCTTCGGAATTTGGTGTTATTTATTATCAGTCTCATTTTTTATGCATGGGGTGAACCTGTTTATATAGTTATTATGATATTTTCCACTATATTTGATTATGCTAATGGCATACTTATCGATAAGTATAGAGATCGTAAAGGTATTAAAAAGGCAATATTTATTAACTCCATTGTAATAAACTTAGGAATTTTGGGATTCTTCAAATATTATGGTTTTGTAATAGAGAATATCAATACTCTTTGCAATTTAAATATTCAGTTCGAGACGCTTCCTCTTCCGGTGGGCATCTCATTCTATACTTTCCAAACGATGTCTTATGTAATTGATGTGTATTTAGGGAAAGTACAAGCACAAAAAAATATTATTTCATTTGGTACTTATGTTACGATGTTCCCTCAACTTGTTGCAGGACCTATCGTAAAATACAGTGATATTGACAAACAATTACAAGAAAGAAAAGTAACATTTGATCGTTTTGGGGAAGGAATGGAATTGTTTATTAGAGGCCTTGCGTTAAAAGTACTTTTAGCTAATAATATAGGACTTCTTTGGACAAGTGTAAAAACAACTTCTATATCAGAACTTACGGTCCTTACAGCATGGATTGGGATTATTGCTTTTGCTTTCCAAATATATTTTGACTTTAGAGGATATTCAGCTATGGCTCAAGGGTTAGGAAAAATGTTTGGGTTTGATTTTCCAGAAAACTTTAATTATCCCTATATATCAAAAAGTGTAACCGAGTTTTGGCGTAGATGGCACATATCGTTAGGTTCATGGTTTAGAGAGTATGTATATATTCCTCTCGGCGGAAATCGAGCAGGATTAATCAAACAACTTAGAAATTTACTTATAGTTTGGTTCTTAACAGGATTGTGGCATGGAGCGAACTGGAACTTTATTATTTGGGGATTGTATTTTGGAGTATTTGTAACAATAGAAAAGCTATTTCTTTTAAAATGGCTTAAAAATAGAATGAGCTTTATCGGACATATATATACACTTATTATCGTTTTAATCGGATGGGTATTTTTTGAATTTGAAAACTTATCGGTAGCAATGAATTTCATAGGAACAATGTTTGGTTTTAATCAATCCGTTTTCTTGGATAATACAACTCTATATTATGTAACAACTAATTGTATACTGTTTATTGTCTTAGCAATGTGTTCAACACCATTCCCAAAAAGGGTAATTGTATATATGAGAGAAAAGCTAAAGTTACCAGGTGCTATTGGAATTCCAGTTTTGTATGTCATACTTGCAGTTCTTTCAACCGCGTATTTAGTGAATGACACATATAATCCATTCTTATACTTTAGGTTTTAATGATAGGCTATAGAACAATGAAATTGTATTTAGCTTGAAAGAGGTGAGTTACTTGAATCAGTATGAAAAAATATATAAACACACAATGGCAGGGTTATTGACATTCTTTATAGGGGGAATGTTCAGTATAAATTTACTAACTCCCAATAAAACATTTTCAGATGAAGAGAATCGAAAGCTAGAACAGTTCCCGGCTTTCTCTTTCCAAAATCTTATAGAAAAAAAGTTCACTTCTAACTACGAAAAATATATTTCTGATCAGTTTGCATTCAGAGATTTTTGGATAAATGTGAAATCTGATATGGACCACAAACTAGGCAAGAAAGAGAATAATGGTGTGTATATCGGTAAAGACGGTTTTTTACTTCAAAAGTTTAGTAAGCCTAAAGAACAAGATGTAAAAAGCAAAATAGAAGCAATAAATGATTTTCATATTGCAAATCCTAATGTGAAAATGCGAGTCATGTTAGTACCTACAGCAAGTAGTATTTTAAAAAATAAACTCCCAAACTATGTTTCTCATAGTGATGAGCGTACGTATATTAATAAAGTAAAACAATCTTTAAATAAGGATATAAACTTTATTGATGTATATCCTTCATTGAGCTCTAAAAAGGATGAATATATATATTATAAAACGGATCACCATTGGACTACTAAAGGTGCATATTATGCCTATCAAGAGCTAGGTAAAAATATGAATTTTACTCCTAATAAAGATAGTTCATTTAACATGAAACAAATTACAAATAGCTTTTATGGATCCCTATATTCAAAAGTAGGCTTTAAAAATATAGATCCTGATAGCATTGAATTATATGAGCAAAAGAAAGCTCCAAAATATACAGTAGAGTATATAGATGAAAATAAAACGTCAACCTCTCTTTATGAGATGGAGAACATTAAGAAAAAAGATAAATATACCGTATTTTTCAATGGAAATCATCCATTAATAAAAATAAAAACTGATAATACGAATGGGGAAAAATTATTAGTTGTCAAAGATTCGTATGCAAATTCTTTACTGCCGTTTTTACTACCACATTTTAGTGAAATCCATATAGTCGATCTTAGGTACTATACAGATAGTTTAAATACGCTGGTACAGAAAAATAAAATCAATGATATGTTAGTGCTTTATAACGGAAATACTTTCTTTGAAGATGTATCTGTAAATAATTTATCTGAATAAATGAATTAATTATGTTTAATTCATTTATGTTAATGGCGGTATGCATTAAATATAAATCGTTACAACCTTGGTTCAAATTAAATGTTTGAACCAAATAAACGAAAAGGAGAATGTAAACTAATGATAAATTTGTTGAAACCTTTTAATATAAAATTCGTTATTACTATTATTATTTGTACGATCACTTTAGGAGCTTTAAGTGGTTGTTTTGGAAAAAAAGAAAATGCTAATAGCCTTTCAGCTACAGAAATAGGGGAGAAAATTAAACATGTTACTAACTTAGAAGAAATGAAAGAAGGGGATAGTAAAAAACTTCAAAAGCTATATAATATAAATGCTGATGAAGTCGAAAGTTTTGTACTATACACTGCTCCTACAAATATTAAAGCTGATGAAATTGCTGTAATGAAAGTAAAAGACACGAAAAATGTAGAAAGCATTAAAGAGAAAATTTCAAATAGGATTGAAAAAAAATCAAAAAGTTTTAAAGATTATCTTCCAGAAGAGTATTTCTTAATAGAAAAACATGTCTTAAAAACACAAGATAATTATATCCTTTTAGCAATATCAAAAGATGCTGATAAAATTGAAAAAACGTTCGATGAAAGTTTGAAGTAATATAGATTTGAAAAACAAGGGATTAAATAAAAATGTTTTTATATTGTGATTTTTTATTGCTAAATCAATATCTAAAACAAAAGTCGATTTCCATGAAGTGCACCCCGATTGTTAAGCACATTTTAACAATCGGGGGCATTTTTTATATTCAAATTCTCTTAGCGCACGAAATTCGCATTTTTCTACATAGCGAAATAGGACTTACATGCTCTAACCTCATTGTCCTCTGTACATGAAATAAATTTGGTTTGTAATATAATCTGAACTAAAATGAAGTCCATTTCTTATCCACCACATGATGATTCCTACCAATGAGGCGGTTTTAATCTCAATAGAGACATAATCTGGGGGTAACTCTGTCTCACTATTATTCCTTCTCGTTTCTACTAATCGCTTTATTAATAGAAATAATTGTTCTTCAAAATGATTCATATTAAATAAAATGGATAAATAATTTCGATGAATATATAAATAATCGAGCAATTGTGTTAACTGTTGTTTTTCTGATAAATCGCTTACGTGTATTAAAGTAGTAATTTTATTAGAAAGTTCGTTTAAAATTTCATTAGTGAGCTGCATGAGTAAATCCTGAATGTCTTGATAGTGTAAGTAAAATGTTGTCCGATTTAATCCAGCTCTGTTTGCGATTTTTTGGACTGTTAAATTTGAAATGGTGGATTCTTCTTGTAAAAGGGAATAGACGGCATTTTTAAACATTTCTCTTGAACGAAGTGTACGAGGATCCTCTTTTTTAGATGTAGACATTTTGAAACTCCTTTATAGATTTTTCTTTGACTTTCTCGACATAGCATATTTTCAATGTCGATTAATGAACATTTTCAACAAAATTGTTCATGGTCAGGAATATGTATCTTTGTTACTATGAATTTTATCGACACTGTGTCGATAATGCAACTATAGAAAAAGGGAGTTTACAAATGGAGAAGGGAATAACAGAAAGAAATAAGAAAGTTTTATTACTTGTACTAATTGCTGGCTGTTTTTTATCGACATTAAACCAGACATTACTCAATGTAGCGATGAGTAATTTAATGGAGGTATTTGATGTTACAGCTGCAACTGTACAATGGTTATCAACAGGATTTATGCTCGTAAACGGTGTGTTAGTACCAATTACGGCATTTTTAATGAAACGTTTTACAACGAGACAATTGTTTACTAGCTCAATGTTCTTTTTACTCGTCGGAACATTACTATGTGCCGGTGCCATCAATTTTGGCATGTTATTAACAGGAAGAATGATTCAAGCAATTGGGGCAGGAATTATTATGCCGCTCATGATGACAGTTATTTTATATTTATACCCTAGTGAAAAGCGCGGGAGTATTATGGGAACCATCGGCTTTGCCATAATTTTTGCGCCAGCGATCGCTCCAACGTTATCTGGTTTTATCATTGAATATGTATCATGGAGATGGTTATTTATTGGATTAGCTCCATTTGTATTCATCGTCATTATTCTTGCACTGAAATATTTGATCAACGTTGCAGATACGACAAAAGCAAGTTTGGATATTGTAAGTGTCATGTTATCAACAGTTGGTTTTGGTTGTGTTTTATTTGGATTCAGTAGTGCGGGAAGTAAGGGATGGGATCATCCGATTGTTATTACAACAATTATTACCGGGATAATTGTTACAACGCTACTTTGCTTACGTCAAATAAAATCTAATGATCCACTATTAAATTTATCCGTATTTAAGTATAAAATTTTTACTCTTACATCCGTGATAAATGTACTCATCACGATGATTATGTATGCTGATTTAATTCTTTTACCGATATACTTACAAAACGGCCGAGGCTTTACCGCATTTGAATCAGGTTTACTTCTATTACCTGGAGCTGTTATTAATGCATTCTTATCACCAATTACAGGTAAAATGTATGATAAATACGGGGCAAAACCACTCTTTATTACAGGGTTAATATTTATCATTATTTCGATGTGGGGTGTAATTGATTTAACTGAATCCACAACGTATATATATTTGATGGTACGTACTATTATTTTACGAATTGGGTTAAGTTTCATTTCAATGCCTTTAAATACAGCAGGACTAAATGCTTTACCTAGAGAATTAGGTTCACATGGTTCAGCCGTAAATAATACGGTTCGTCAATTAGCCGGTGCTATTGGAACAGCAGTTGTTATTACTATATATACGACTGAAGCAACTTCACATGCTTCGGAGTTATCTTCGGAAAATGGAAACATTACAGCTATTCAACTAGCGAAATTATCCTCTATTTTCGGCTCAAGTGATGCGTATCTATTCATGTTATTTTTATCTTTCGTAGCATTAATCTTTGCATGTTTCATGCCTAAAAAAGTGGCAACTCAAAAATTTGAACGTGAAGCACATAATTAGAACAGTCCATAGAGTTGTTTAGAAAGTCTATATTGAAAGAAAAAGCAAGTGACCTAATAATTGAGGTCGCTTGCTTTTCTTTTTATTTGTTTATGAACTTAATTTTATCTTGTAGAGATATTAAAGGAGAAATGAAAAACTACACCTACAGCAATTAAAAGGTTGATTATGCATGTAGAGCTCTTATTATTTGTCCTAACATCATTTTTTTGAATAACAATAAAAGATTATTCGACAAGTATATTCATAATAATTTAAAGTATAGAATATAAACATCTTAGGGAGGGCATATATGTGAAGAAGTGGATAAAAATTGTTCTATACTCTTTACTAGGTATTTTACTTATGGGAAGTATTACGTTTTTTGTTTGGTCTCAGTTTACTTATAAACCAACGAAAGAGGCTTTGTTGTTAGTGGATGATAAAAAAGATGAAGATCATATAGTATTTGGACAGAAAGATGCTAAGGTAGGGATTATTTTTTACCAAGGAGCTAAAGTAGAAGCTGAGGCTTATAGTTACTTAGGGGAAGCTCTTGCAAAAGATGGGCATTTTGTAGTAATGCCTAAGTTACCATTAAACTTAGCGATACTTGGAATCAATGCGGTAGACAGTGTGATGGAACAGTATCCTGAAGTTCAAAAATGGTATGTTGCGGGGCATTCAATGGGCGGAGCTATGATTTCTAAGTATGCCTTTCAACATGAAGGTAAGGTAGACGGGATCATTTTCTTAGGTTCGTATCCTGCAGAGGATTTCTCTACTAAATCGATTCCGATGTTATCAATTTATGGGGAAGTAGATGCTTTAGCAACTGTAGAAAAAATAGAGAACAGTAAAAAGTTAATGTCAAAGAATACTACTATGCACATGATAAAAGGCGGAAACCATGCTCATTTCGGCATGTATGGTGAGCAAAAAGGTGATAATGCAAGCTTAATTACGTCAAAAGCACAACGAGATGAAACAGTGAAAGTAATTGAACAATGGTTATTAAAACAATGATAAAGAATTTAATAAATTTATCAAAAAAATGCTTCTTCCTTAAGATAGCCTAATGATAGGTGGGAGAGGCACTCAAGAGCCAGCTCATACGAGTAGGCTCTTTTATTTATCTTCTATCTTCAATTGTCCTCTTATTTTCTCCGGAATATCTTTTTCAGAAATAACATCGTAAGAATACACATACTTGCCTTTTACGTGAATTTTCAAGTATGTTTCTCTAATGAAATCATTAGGAGTATTCGTTCCTACTGTATATTCGTTCTCATTTCTTGCTTCATCAACAGCTTTTAGTGCGTACATAGCTCTTCCTTTATGATGATAATCGGGAACACCATACCCCTTCGCTATGGCGTATACATTTTTTTCTTCAGCAATCGGATTAAATCTGTCCAAATCCCCGCGTAATATGAAAGGTAGTAAGTATATAGGTAGGCCTATTCCTAGTATGCAAATTACAAATTTCTTCATGATCATTTCTCCTCTTGTTCATTTACATGATTCAGTATAGAAAAAGATTCTTATGAATATAGAGGGGAATTTCTTAAGTTTTTCTTAAATAGATTTTTAAAGTTTGATAGAAGGAACTAATATTCTTATTTTGAGATTGAAAACCTTGTACGATTTTTCTTTTTTATATAATGAGTTTAGCCTTACAATAATCTGCACGAGAAGATTTGTACAAATATAGTGTTTGTGATGTTACGGGCGAACATACGTAAAATAGTTAAATATTACTTCTTGAAAGCACAATGTATTACCCATACGATTATTTAGGATAGTATTTATCTTTATGAAACTTGCTAAACCTATGAATGATGAGCAGAACTGTAAGTAACTTTATATAATCTTGATATAGATTTCTCTTTATCTTTCTATGAACATGAGATTATCTAAATATGAAATAGCTACACTCTCCTTAGAAAGAAGTGAGGAGAGGTATTTATGAAATATATTAAGAAAGAAACATTTTGTTTATTAACTATCGCAGGATTAGGTATATGTATAGGTATGTCTAATAGTGAAAGTCCTATAAGAGAACAAAAACAGCCTGTCATGGTGCAAGAAGTGCAGCAAGAACAAGAAGTAGTTGAAAAGGAAAATATAACAATAGAAAAAGAGGTAATAAAGCCATTAGATGTTCCGCTTATCTTACAAAAACCAGAATTGATGCGCGGTTGTGAAGTAACAAGTCTCGCTATGGTATTACAATTTGCAGGAGTGCAAGTGGATAAAATGGAATTGGCTTCAAAGATACAGTATGTACCATTTCAAAGTAATGGTTTGAAGGGAAATATGCACAAAGGTTTTATCGGAGATATGGCTACTTTTGATAAACCTGGATTAGGTGTTTTTGTGGAGCCGATTTTAGAATTGGCAAAGTTGTATGTTCCAGATGAAACAGTGATGAATCTAAGTCACAAAGAACCTGAGCAAATTTATGAAGCGATAGATCGAGGTCGCCCTGTATGGGTATTAACAAATGCTCGTTTTAAACGGTTACCTGATAATCAATTTTATACATGGAGAACAGATACAGGGGAAATGAAAGTGACATATCATCAACATAGTGTCGTTGTGACAGATTATGATGACCAATATGTATATATTAACGATCCACTAAAGACGGACAAACATAGAGCGATTAATCGAAATAATTTTGAACAGTCTTGGATTCAGATGGGAAGACAAGCGATGACCATTTCGATTTAAAGAGAACGTAGATTGGATGAGAATAGAAATGAAAAAAGTTTTAATTATAGAAGATGAAAAAATTATAAGAGAGACGGTAGCGCATTATTTCTCGCATGATGGATATGATGTGATAACAGCAGAAGATGGCGAAATTGGATTAGAGTTGTTTGCTGCACATGATCATGATATCAGTTTAATCATACTAGATATTATGCTCCCAGTAATGGATGGGTGGTCAATTTGTAGGCGTATTCGCAAGAACTCTAACGTTCCCATTATTTTATTAACAGCTCGAAGTGATGAGGATGATACATTACTTGGATTTGAACTAGGGGCAGATGATTATGTAACGAAACCATTTAAACCTGCAATTTTATTAGCGAGAGCAAAACGTTTGTTCAAAGATACAAATCAAAATGTACAATTTCAGGACTGCATTGATTTATGTGGTATTCACTTAGATAAATCAGCACGTTCTGTTTCGATAGATGGAAAAAAAGTAGAGTTTACACATACAGAGTATGAAATTTTACAATCTTTAATGGAGCATAAGGAGCAAGTATTAACGAGAGAGCAATTAATCACAAATATTTGGGGATATGATTATGATGGAGATGATAAAACATTAACTGCACATATGCGTAATGTACGTTTGAAACTAGGTGAGAAAGCAAAGCACATTACTACAGTTGTGCGTACGGGATATAAGTTTGAGGTAGAGAAATAATGAGAAAGAAAATTGTATTTCAATTATTTTCTCTTACCTTTTTACTATGCTGCATGATCATCGCGACTATCTTTTTTGGACAAATGTATGTGATGAAATACTTGTATATAGATAAAGAAAAAGAAAATGTTCACAAACAATTAAAACAATATTATACATTTTATGAAGAACATAAACAGGATGAAAATAAACTCCAGAGTAAAGAACTATCATATGCGAATCAGCAAGGTATTATGATTGCAAGGCTCGATGAGGTAGCAAACATAAAGAAATTACCATCAGGAGATTACTATATAAAAGCGGTTGATAAAAATGATCCAAGTCGAACATCTAAAGTCGTATTTAATAATTTAATTAACGCAAAGAGAGATATGGATTCTAACTTCAGCATTTTAATTACGAGTTTAATCAATAAAACGACCAAAACAGCTATCATGGATACAGTGAGTAAAGGGCCAAATAAAGATATCGTCGTTCCTACAACACTAAAGATAAAAGGATACGATGGAAACTTTGTAGCTCCTACATACCATCAGATAAAAAAATATATGATGTTAGGTGCTAAAAAGGGAGTTGAAATTTTCTCAAGAGAGGAAAGTGATAAATATTATTACTTAGAAGGACTCGTAACAGAGATTAGCTTTCCGAAGTACAGTGATGTAGATAACGATAATACGTTGTATAGTAATGAAGTATTTGCAAATCGTATTTTGCAATTTCAATCGGATTGGATTAGCGATAAAGTAAAATTACGCGGAGAAGAATGGGTACAGAATGAAATTAGTATAAATGGAATCAAGTATCTAGAAACGATAAAACCACTTATGGAAGATGGCCAAGTAAAGGAATTTATTTATACATTATCTTCGTTACAACCAATTACAAAAGCAACAGATGTAATGAGTGATTATTATATATATATTATAGTATTTGTACTGGTTCTGTCGCTTATTGTATGTTTTTATTACTCGAGAATTATCACTAAGCCATTATTAAAGGTTAATGAAGCAACGAAAAAAATAATGGAATTCCAGTTTAAAGACAAACTTTCTATCAAGTCGAAAAATGAAATTGGAGAGCTTTCCTCTAACATTAATCAGCTCTCAGAAAGAATGGAAGGGTATATCAATCAGTTAAAAAAGGACTTAGAGAAAGAGAAGAAATTAGAACAAACAAGAAAAGATTTCATTGCAGGCGTTTCACATGAATTAAAAACACCACTCAGCGTGATGCAAATATCTGCTTCCATGCTGCAAGATGGTATTGCACCTGAAATGAATCAATATTATTGGGAAGCATTAGAAAAAGAAATAGAGAAAATGAATGTACTAATTGATGAAATGCTAAATTTAGCTAAATATGAATCAGGAACATATCAAATACAGATGGAGCAAGTTAATATAGGTGATTTAATTCAAAAGGCTAAACAAGATTTGCAAGTTCAAATTGATGAAAAATCACTACAAATCAAATTAAATATAGATGATGTGTGCGTGAAGGGGAAAACGAATTTATTGGAACAGGTTATAACAAACTTGTTTGCAAATGCGATTCGTTATACAGATGCAAAACAAATCATTGTGATTGATGTAAAAGAGGAACAACATGACGTATATATAGGGTTTGAGAATAAAGGTTCACATATAGCAGAAGAGAATATAGATAAAATATGGGATCAGTTCTATCGGGGCGATAAATCAAGAAAAAGAGTATGTGGTGGAACGGGTCTTGGGCTGTCCATTGTAAAAAATATATTTGATTTACATGATGCGAAATACGGTGTGACCAACACTGAAGACGGTGTGTTGTTCTACTTCCGTTTAGAAAAGTGGGATGGAAAACAGTAATATAATACAGTTGTAGTAAACAAAAAAGGTGCAAAGTCTAATTTAAGGCTTCGCACCTTTTTTGTTTACTGATTGTGTTATTACGAAGCTACTAATAACAGAACGATTGAACTGCGGATTTATTATTTTTAAAAAGTAAAATTCATTTCAAATTGATATAAACTTGATATGCCTTAAGTATGATTGAAAAGGAACATAAAGATGTACAGAAAGGAATTTTAAGATGATTGGTTATAAAAAGGTTCTTCAATCATGAGGTCTGTTTCATGATAAAGTAAACCATCAAGGACGTATAGTGCATCTCGGGCATTTGTATTAATTACTTTTAAATAGAAGGAAGCAAATTGATCACTTATAAACCTATAGATAGTTGCTCCTCTTCCTGGCCCATAGTGCGGGTTTGAATCAGCATGTAAAGAGCGAACGCCAATAGGTACCCGCATTCCATCTGAGGACGATGTATTACCGTCTCCCCAATATGTTGCTAATTGTCTCCTGTGTTGAAAGTTAACTAGAACAGACTGAGATCGAACCATAGCATCATCATACATTCTCCATTGTGCTGTGTTTGCCATTTGTCTATAAGAGATTCCAGGAGTAGCCTCTGCCATTTTTGTAAGACCAATATTGGTCCCTATTGCCATCAGAGTTGCTAATACTATATTCTTCTCTTCTTGATCAGGAGATTTGTTCGTTGAAGTATGGATAAATTGCTCATGAAACCCAGTCCATCTGGCTACTTCTATTAGTAAATCTGTGAGCTTTATTCTTGGTAACATATTATGTAGGCGCATACTAAATGCTTTTGCTTCTTCTGGAGTCCTTTTATCTAACCTCTCCACATATAGTTTTCCTTGGCTGATATCAACACCTTCTAATTTTTCACTGTTTTTTGATAACCAGTCCAAACGTTCGTTTAGCGAAGTTATTCTTTCTGTTAAGTACTCCTTAACCGTTAAAGGAACTGCCAAGTAATTTTCCACATTTTTTATGTTTCTCCAATCCTCTTCAGATATTAAGTAATCATCAAATGCCTTATACTGTCTATTTCCTGAAACAAATATATCTCCTGATCTTATGTAATTTCGCAACTCTGTTAATGCTGCAAGTTCGTAATAATGTCGGTTAACATTACCTTCGTCGTCATACACATGTTTTTACCTTACATTCTACGAAAGTACCCATGTCACTAGCCCTTTAAAGGTATTTGTATATTCCAATCCACATAATGTAATTAAGTTGATTCACAATCAAATAGTTAGTACACTAATTATATAATTAGTGTACTAACTATTTGGAGGGTAATATGGATAATTTAGGATATTTGTTACACAAAATAAGTGTAATGACGAAAACAGAATTAACAAATCAATTAAAAGAATATAATATCACCGCTCAACAATGGTCAGTTTTAAAGGACATATCATTTTACCCTAATGGAACAACACCTGCTGTGATTGCAGACAGATTATTAGCTGATCGGCCAACAGTAACAGGAATCATTCAACGATTAGTGCAAAAAGGTTGGATTGTTACTAAGCATAATCCAAGTGATAAACGCTCACAACTAGTATTCTTAACTGATAAAGCAAGTTCATTACTACATGAGATAGAGCATGTAAGTGATAATGTGATAAAAATTGCTGTAATGAATATTCCAAAAGATGAGGTAGAAATAACAATGTGTGTTTTAAAAAATATGATTCAAAATTTAAAAGAAAATAAAGGATGATGAAAATGATTTTAGTCACAGGTGCTACAGGAAATGTTGGGAAAGAGATTGTAAAGGCGTTAATACAAAGAAGTGCTAATTTTCAGGTTGCAACTCATAGAAAAGAAAGCAAAGGTGTTTATTTTGATTTTGAAAACCCTTCATCATTAAAACTTGCTTTAATGGGTGTTACGAAATTATTTCTTCTACGTCCACCTCATCTTGCTGATGCCAAAAAGTATTTTCAACCTGTTATAGATGCTGCAAAAGAAGTAGGTATCAAACATATCGTATTCTTATCATTGTTAGGTGTAGAAAAAAATCTAATCGTACCTCATGCTAAAATTGAAAAAATCATAAAAGATTCTGGAATTCCTTATACATTTTTAAGACCAAGTTTTTTTATGCAAAATTTATTATCTCAACATGGTGATGAATTAAGGAAAGATAAAATAATTGAGGTACCTGCTGGTAGAGGAAAAACCAGCTTTATAGATGTGCGGGATATTGGAGAAGTTGCTGCAAAAGTGTTAACTGAAGATGGACATAGATTCAAAGCTTATGCTTTAACTGGAAGTGAAGCATTGACATATTATGAAGTTGCTGAAATTATTTCAAAGGAAACGAACGAACATATCATATATACAAACCCTAATATTTTTACTTTCAGAAAAAGAATGATTCAAAAAGGTTTAAAAAATGATTTTATTATGGTGATGATTGGCATTTATACTACAGCGCGATTAGGTTTGGCTAAAAAAATTACACTAGACTTAGAACAGTTACTCGGAAGAAAACCAATCACCTTAAAGCAGTTTGCTCATGATTATAGGGAACAACTTATATAATAGGATTAATGGTTCTTATTAAAGGAATAAAATTCAATTGCTATAATGATTAATGACCACATTTCTTTTTGATATAAAGAGCCGATTTACTCTTAACGGGGTAAAATGCGGCCATTTTCTTATATGAATTTGCTTAGCGTGTTTTTTTCCGAAATGCTGGCGGTACCTCATATAGTAATGTACTATTTTGAAGAGTGTGTGAATTAAACGATTTTATTATTTTCTTGAAGTTCTGGTTATAGAATACTAACTACATTTTTAAATGATTTTAAAACCATCTACGCTGTTAATCCGTAGGTGGTTGTTACATTTTTAGAGGGAAATTAAATAACATTATTATCGCTACACTGCTGAAGATAAATCGATTTTGAACATTTTTTCAAAATGTTTTTTTACATAAAACACGAGTTTGTAAGGTATATTTAAGTTTCGTTTCATATTTAAAGAGTTATAGCCACCATATAGTTATAACGTTTCAAGTTTTAAATAATAAGCAACATTGCAGCAGAATCGACTTTTTAATGAAATGGAAATGAGTAAGGTAAGAGAGTTTAAAAATATAAAATAATGGGAATTGCCCTTGGCTTTATTTACTATAGGAGGGATCATAAGTATCAATTTCTTTTGAAATCAACAAGAAAAAGCGTTTGTAGACTCAAGAATAAAACAGGATGACAATAATTAAAATTCAGTAATTGCTTCCTTTTCTTTTCATATATATGTAGAATCCAAAAAATATGTTGCGGTAGATTTCTATGATGGAAGTATGTATCCTATATGATTTCAAAAAAGGAGAGTGCAATAGTTAATTTATTGAATTTCAAGTTGAAATTTTATCCCGACTGTAGGGCAGTTACTTTTCTACCTGGATCAACCGATGAAGATACATCTAGGAGTAAAATACGAGTACGTATAAAATCCTGCTTTTAAATCGAAAAAGAAATAGTTTAAAAAGAATAAAATTGTATTGACGCCATTAAACGTTATGATATAATCTATCTCATGTAATGTAAATCGTAATGATTACGTTTTAAATTAAACGAAGGAAATAAAAAACATTGTAAAGGATAGTTGTGATGATACAGGAGATAGATTTTATAAAATGTAATCCAACTCAAAATATGACGATTCTTGTAAACACTAATCATCCAGTTACAGAACATAAGATGATTGCAACAAAAATTATGTCATATGACAACGTGTATGCAGAACAAGTAGGGTTTATAGAGGAATCTACAAGGCAGGAGGCTGATGCACACTTAAAAATGGCTGGGGGAGAGTTTTGTGGGAATGCTTGTATGGCATTGGCTGCTTTTATTACGTCTAAAAAAGCACCACAACATAATAACTTAACAGAAATATTACTAGAAGTTTCAGGAACAGACGAACTCATAGTGTGTCAGGTGAGAAGAGAGTTAGAGGAATATTATTGCCAAATTACGATGCCTATTCCTAAAGAGATAGAACAGAAAACTATAAAGCATGAAGGAAATGATTTGGACATTGTTATGATAAATTATCATGATTCTATCCATATTGTCATAGAAGTAGAGGCAATAAGTGAAGCAATGAGAAAGAAAGCCCAAACATTAGCCAAATCATTGGCATTAACTCTAGATACTAAATTGGTAGGTATCCTATTGTATAAATCAAATTCTAATGAATTAGAACCACTAATCTATGTTCCACATCTTAATAGTATGGTATGGGAACGGGGATGCGGTTCAGGTACTGCCTCTTTAGGAGCTTATTTAGCTTGGAAAAATCAAGAGGAGGTGGTTGCACATGTAAAACAGCCTGGTGGAACTATTACTGTTTTCGCCAAATGTCATAAAGAAGAGATAACAAGTCTTAAAATTGAAGGGGGTGTTGAGATAGTAGCACAAGGAAAAGCTTTTATAACTGTTTAACTATTACATTGTATTGGAGAGAAAAAGGAATGAATGATTTAGATGTTTTTTTGAAATTTTTGAATGATTATTTAGAGAAGTTTAATACTTTGTCAGGAAAATATAATCACACTATCAATAATTATTTGGAGTTAGAGAGCTTGATAGATGATTATTCAAACTTCATTGTAAACACAAGGAACCAAGAAATGTGGGAGAAATTGCAGCAACAAGAAAACTGTGATTTGAATCAACTTATAGCATCTTTAAGAGAAAAATCATCACATTGTGTAGCTATTATGGAAAAATATCGTGCATTGAAATTGCTAAGTGGGGTTGCTGAAATAACAGATTACTTTAAGAATATTGAATCATGTATTGAAAAAGAATTTGGTAGTTTTCAAATTACTTCTAATTCAAAAGTATTACTAGTAGGATCAGGTTCATTTCCAATGACACCATTATTAGTTGCTCAGAGAACTGGAGCGGAGGTTGTTGGCATAGATATTGATGATGAAGCTATTAAACTGGGAGTAAGCGTTGTAGAAAGACTAGGTACAGGATTAAATATTAGATTGGAAAAAGTACCAGTAGAAAATCTTGATTTTACAAAAGACGCGACTCATATCATTTTTAGTTCAACCGTGAAAGAGAAATATAACATACTAGAGCAATTACATACGTTAACAAATGATAATGTAGTGGTAGCTATACGATATGGTAATCAGTTAAAGTCTCTATTTAATTATCCTTCGAGGGAAGTTGATAAACAAAAATGGAATAAAATTGATGATATATTGCGCCCAAATGATGTGTTTGATATTGAGTTATATAGAAAAGTATAACCTACATTCTTATGAGAAAGGGAGGGTTTTATGAGTGCTTTTAAGCGTGTTTTAGTGTTAGGAACTGGCCCTACTGCGATCCAGCTTGCTGTAAATTTAAAAAGGCAATTGAAAAGTGAGGTTGGGATTGCTGGAAGAGAATCTGCTCGTTCAGAGGAAGTATTTTCAGCTATTAAGCAAAGTAATCATCTAGTTCATGTAAGCGTTCAAAATGAAAAACATAGAAATATGGAAGGTGTTTGCTCCGTCGATCAAGTCTTTAAAGGATATGAAACGATTAAAGGGAATTGGGATACCATTATTTTCTCTGTAACAGCGGATGCGTATATTGAAGTAATAAAGAAGATTAATAAAGATTTTTTGAAACAAGTAAGGTGTATTGTTTTAATTTCTCCGACTTTTGGTTCAAACAGCCTAATAAGTAATTATATGAACAGTATTAATCCAGAAGCAGAAATTATTAGTTTTTCTACATATTATGGGGATACACGATGGATACAAGGTAGTCCTTCTAATCATGTTTTGACAACAGCAGTTAAGAAAAAAATTTATATAGGATCGACAGAGTGTCCATCTGAAAATATAGATATACTCTGTAAGGTGTATAAACAATTAGAAATTACTCTTGAAGTCATGAAATCTCCACTTGAGGCGGAAACGAGAAATATTTCTTTATATGTTCATCCACCATTATTTATGAATGATTTTTCTTTAAGTGCGATATTCGGAGAATTCGATGTGCAAAAATTTGTATATAAAATTTATCCTGAGGGTCCAATTACACAATATTTAATACGTGATATGTTGGCACAATGGAAGGAAATAATGAATGTTTTAGAAAAAATGAAGATTAAAAGACTTAATCTGTTGCAATTTATGACAGATGATAATTATCCAGTAAGATTGGAAAATCTATCTCGGCATGATATAGAAAACTTTAATCATCTAGAAAATATCCATCAAGAATATTTATTATATATTCGTTATACTTCACTATTAATTGACCCTTTTTCTGAACCGAATAAGGAAGGGGAGTATTTTGATTTTTCTGCTGTTCCGTTTAGAAAAATATTTGTCAACAGTTCAGGGTATTGGGATATTCCTAGAATGCCAAAGGAAGACTATTATCGTATTAAAATAATACAGGGAATTGCAAAAAAATTAGGTGTACATTGTCCAACAGTTGATAAATTTATTAAGATTTATGAGAATAAAATTGAAAAGATTGCTCAATCTTGTAAAGGTAAATTATTATCGAATGCATATTATGCTCAAAGTTTCGAGGAGGATTTAAATATGATTTGTAGTGAAATAGAAAAAGATAGTAGAGAGAAAATAGTGGAATAAACTTGACCTTACTACAATATATAAATCGTAATGATTACTGTTTTCAATTAATCTTTTAATATATTTGAAACAGCTAACAGTATTAAATAACCGAAGTAAATTATATCAAAAGTAAGAAGAACAAAAGGAGGAAAATAATTTGTTGACTAAAAGATTTAAAATCATGACTCTAGTTTTTCTTTTCTTATGCGTTCTAGCTACCTGCTTTGCAATGTTAAAAAGCTCAGATAGCAAGAAGAAAAGTAATATTTCAACAAGTGACAAAAACACATTAACTTATGCAGTATCTAAAGATATTAATGATATGAATCCGCATTTATATACAGGTTCCATGTCTGCTCAAGGAATGATATATGAATCATTAGTTGAAAATACTAAAGAAGGCATTAAGCCTCTACTTGCTAAATCATGGGAGATATCACAAGATGGAAAAATATATACTTTTCATCTAAGAAAAGATGTGAAATTTCATGATGGTGAACCATTTAATGCAGAAGCAGTGAAGAAAAATATTGATGCTGTGCAAGATAATGCACAAAAGCATTCTTGGATTAAACTATCAACCAAAATAGTATCTTGTAATGTGATAGATGAATATACAATTGAATTAGTACTATCAGAAGCATATTATCCAACGCTAGTTGAATTATCCATGACTAGACCTTATGTATTTATATCGCCTAAAAATTTTGTTAATGGAGGCACAAAAAGTGGCGTAAATGGCTATAACGGTACAGGTCCATATATTCTCGATCAACATAAAACCGATGAATCTGCAACTTTTAAAGCGAATGAAAACTATTGGGGTGGCTCACCTAAAATTAAGAAGATTACTTCAAAAGTTCTGCCAGCAGGGGAAACAACATTTTTAGCATTACAAAAAGGAGAAGTTAATTTTGCTTTCACAGATGATAGAGGGGCAGATAGTATCGATATCGAGGCAATGAATCAATTGATTGATTCTGGTAAATATCAAATTACTAGAAGTGAAGCAATGAATACGAAGATGATTGTGGCTAATAGTAGTAAAACTGATAATCCAGTAAGCGAAAAGGCCATTCGTGAGGCCATTTGGTACGCTATTGATAGAGAAACAATTACTAAGGATATTTTAAATAATACGGAAACGGTAGCTCATACGCTATTTTCTTCTAATGTTAATTACGCAGATGTTCCATTGAAGAAGCGTAGCTATGATTTAGAAAGAGCAAAGGAAATTTTAAAAGAAGCTGGCTGGAAATTGGAAGGTGATGCTGTCGTTAGAACGAAAGAAGGTAAAAAACTAGAAATGAACCTTTATTATGATAGTAATTCTCCTTCTCAAAAAGCAGAAGCTGAGTTTATCCAAAGTTCGTTAAAAAGTATAGGTATTCAATTGAAAATTATTGGTGAAGAATCCACTTCAATCGCTAATAGAAGGTCAACTGGGGACTATGACTTATTATTTAATCAAACATGGGGATTGGCGTATGATCCACAAAGCACAATAGCTGCTTTTACTTCCAATGCTTCTTATTTGCATACTACAAGTGGTATTGCAGAGGCAGACCAGCTTTACAATAAAATTGCTGAGGTTATGGTATCTACTAATGAGGAAGCACGAAAATCATTGTATGCGGATATTTTAAAAACTGTTCATGATGAAGCAGTCTTTATTCCAGTATCATATGGACGTGTTACTGTAGTTTCTCCTAAAAATTTAAAAGGTATCTCATTTAAGCAAACACAATATGAGTTACCATTTGAAAGAATGAACTTTAAATAGGGATAAAAAGGGGGATTCCCCCCTTTTTATTGGTTAATTTTTTATTCAAAGGAGAGTTTCTATGGGAAGATATATCATTAAAAGGCTATTAATATCGATTCCTTTGCTTTTAGTTATTTCATTGGTTACGTTTTTTTTAATTCATCTTTCCCCTTTAGATCCAGCAGAAGTGGTACTACGTGCACAAGATACTCCAGAAATAACAAATGAATTAATTGCACAAACGAAAGAGAAGTTAGGTATGGATAAACCATTAATAGAACAATATTTACATTGGACCATAGCTTGCTTGCAATTAGATTTTGGGAACTCATACGTCACAGGAAAACCAGTTTGGTCATTAATAGGACCTGCTTTTCTTAATACATTAAAACTAACCTTAGTGTCATCTGTTTCTATTATTATTTTGTCAATAGTATTAGGTGTTATCTGTGCAATGAAAGAAGGCAGGGGAATTGATAAATCAATAAGAGGGATTTTATTTTTCCTAACAGCAATGCCGTCATACCTTCTTGCTGCTATTATGATTTGGTATTTTTCTGTGAAATTAGATCTTCTACCAACAAGTGGGATGGATTCCTGTAAAAGTTATTTTCTTCCAGTTCTTGTTATTACAATAAGTTATGCAGGCATTTATTTTCGAATTGTTAGAAGCTCAATGTTAAGTAATTTAAATGAAGATTACGTACTATATGGGAAAGCTTGCGGCTTAACAGAGAGACAAATTACTCTACATGTTTTAAGAAATTCTTTGCAAGTTGTCATTTCAATATTTTGTATGTCTATACCTATTATATTAGGAAGCACGGTAGTGATAGAAAATGTGTTTGCATGGCCGGGGTTAGGAAGTCTGAGTGTGAAAGCTATTTTAAGTCGAGATTTACCGGTTATTCAAGCATATGTCCTCATACTAGCAGTAGCATTTGTATTGTTTAATATGATTTCTGACATTATAAATGCTGTAATGAATCCTAAATTAAGGAATGATCTCTAAATGAAAATATTAAAAGCTTTAAGTAAAGATAAGTTAGCTATTATTTCTTTAGTAGTCATTGTTATGACAATTGTTGCTGGTATTTTTGCGCCTTTACTTGCACCACATGATCCTGAGGGAGTAAATATGAAACTTAGGTATGCGAACCCATCGTGGGAATACCTACTTGGTAATGATCACTTAGGAAGATGTGTTTTATCTAGATTGATTTATGGAGTTCGTCCTAGCATTCTATGGGTTTTAGTTGTGCTATTGATAATTGTTTTAATTGGAACTATTTTAGGCCTTATAGCCGGTTACTTTAGAGGCCGAGTAGATGCTTTTATTATGAGGGTTTGTGATATTATGCTTTCTTTTCCAGGGTACGTTATGGCATTGGCAGTTGTGGGGATTTTAGGCGTGGGCTTTAAGAATATATTAATCGCGTTTCTTTTAATTAAATGGGCATGGTTTGCTCGAGTAATTAGAACATCTGTTATGCAGTATTCGGGATTAAACTATGTGAAGTTTGCTAAAGTATCGGGTATTAGTGATATGCAAATTATATGTAAGCATATTGTTCCTGTTACATTGCCTAATATAGTAGTTATTTCAAGTAGTTCTATTGGCTCAATGATTTTACAAATATCTGGTTTTTCATTTTTAGGTTTGGGAGTTCAAGCTCCAAATGCTGAATGGGGAATGATGTTAAATGAGGCGAGAAGGATTATGTTTTCAAAACCAGAGCTAATGTTAGCACCTGGGTTAGCTATTATTATTGTCGTAGCGGCTTTTAATTTTTTATCGGATGCACTCCAGGTTGCTTTAGATCCGACACTAAGAGCTTCTAATCATCACGCTCAAGAAAACGGGAATATCTTTAAAAATAAGCTCAAAGAAAAAGAGGGGGCAAAATAAATTTATGAACCTGTTAGAAGTTAGAAACTTGAGAACTTGGGACAATAACAATGGTAGAGTGATTGTTGATAATGTCTCGTTTCATTTAAAACAAGGAAGCTGTTTAGCAATTGTAGGAGAAAGTGGCAGTGGCAAGTCTGTAACTTGTCGTTCAATTATGAGATTGAATAAATCTTGGGTTCATCAATCAGGAGATATTCTATTTAAAGGGGAAGATTTAAATAGTCTTTCTGAGAAAGAGATGAGAAAAAAAAGAGGAAAACAGCTTTGTATGATTCTACAAAATGGCATGGGGGCATTTGATCCTTCATGTGTGATTGGTACCCATCTAAGAGAGACACTTGCTCAACATTTTGGTTGGAATAACAGCAAAATAGAGAAAGAAATGAAACATGCCATGGAAAGTGTCATGTTAAAAGCTCCAATAGAGATTATGAATAAGTATCCACATCAGCTATCCGGTGGGATGTTACAGAGAATTATGATTGCGTTGGCATTAGTATTAGAACCTGATGTTATTATTGCCGATGAGCCGACTACAGCATTAGATACAATTTCACAATTTGAGGTCGTTGAACAATTTATTAAATTAAAAGAAAGAATGGGGTGTTCAATGATCTTTGTTTCCCACGACTTAGGTATTGTAAAAAAAATTGCTGATAACGTTTTAGTAATGAAAGATGGGAGAGTTATTGAAAAGGGAAATACCCAAACTATTTTTTCAGAAGCGCAACATGAATATACAAGATATTTAGTGTCTACTAGATTAGCACTAAGTAATAACTTTAAGAAAATAGTGGGGAGGAGTTCTAATTGTTGAAAGTTAATCGCGTTGATAAGTCCTATAATAAAGGCGGATTATTTTCTAAAGAAAAACAGAAAATCTTAAAAGAAGTTAGTTTTGAATGTGAGAATGGTGAATGCCTTGGTATTATCGGAGAAAGCGGCAGTGGAAAATCAACGTTAGGACGTTTGATATTAGGAATAGAAAAACCTGATCGTGGAACAATTTTATTTGAGGGGAAGCGTGTAGAGAGCAGAAAAGTAAATCTAGGTAATATGAGCGCTGTCTTTCAAGATTATACTTCTTCCATTAATCCGTTTTATACTGTTGAAGAAGCAATTATGGAGCCATTAAAAACTCAAAAAAAGAATCGAAAAGAATACAATAGCAAGATTGATAATTTATTAATTCAAGTTGGATTAAATCCATTGTATAGAGAGAAATATCCGCATGAGTTATCAGGAGGAGAGATTCAGAGGGTATGTATTGCAAGAGCTATATCAATAGAACCGAAATGTATCTTATTAGATGAAGCGATTAGCTCTTTAGATGTATCTGTTCAAAAACAAGTACTTGATTTATTAAAAAAATTAAGAAAAATATATAACACGAGTTATATATTTATAACGCATGATATTCAGGCTGCTGCCTACATATGCGATAGAATTATAATCTTTAAAGATGGTCAGATTGAAGAAATAGCCGAGATTGAACAATTAAAAGATGTTCGGTCAGAATATGCAAGGAAATTACTAGAGATGGTAGTAACGTTTTAACAGTATTAACGATAAAAATACTTCATTACTATATTGTAAGTATAAAATAAGTATCTTGCGATATTCAGAGTTATAGAATTAGGAGGAGAAATTGTGAATGGAGCTATGTCTTGGCCTTTTTTACGTTTGTATATATTAGTTTTTCTTTATTTTAGTGCGAATGCCATATTAAACGTTATTATTCCTCTACAAGGTGGAATATTAGGGGCTAACAATACAACAATTGGTTTGATTATGGGGGGATATTTATTTACAACTATGTTCTTTCGCCCATGGGCAGGTCATATTATTCAAAAGCACGGTCCGGTAAAAGTATTACGTATTATTCTCATCCTTAATGGTTTTGCTTTAATACTTTATACTGTTACGGGGTTAGGTGGGTTTTTAATTGCACGTATTTTACAAGGAGTTTCAACAGCTTTTTTCTCAATGACATTACAGATGGGTATAATTGATGCACTGCCAGATAAGGATCGCTCTCAGGGGATTTCACTATACTCTTTATTTGCTAATATGCCAGGGATTATTGGGCCCGTAGTGGCATACAGCATTTGGGAGGCTGGAGGGATGGATTATTTTATAGTGGTACTAATATCAATTGCGATCTCTACAGCAATGTTTGGATATAGTGCTAAAATGGAAAAAATAAAGAGTCAACCTGTTTCAGATAATGCTGAGCAAGAAGTAAGTATTTTTAAATCTTTTAAACAGTTAGTAAAAAATCCAATTTTATTCAAATGTAGTGTGTTAATGTTAGTTGCTTCAATTGTATTTGGAGCTATAACTACCTTTATACCACTATACGCTTCCCAATTAAAAAGTGGTAATGCTGGAATTTATCTCATGCTTCAAGCGGCTACTGTTGTCTTCGTTCGTTTTTCTTTAAGAAAAAAGATTCCTTCAGATGGTAAATGGCATGCGTCTTTTGTTATGGGAACTATGCTTTTATTAGCAATAGGTGCACAGTGTGTAAGCTTTTCGATAACGGGTGGAGCAGTTTTTTTCTATATGGGTGCAATTTTAATGGGAATACCTCAAGCGCTTCTCTATCCTACATTAACAACATATTTGACATTTGTCTTGCCTGAAAAGAGTCGTAATGTGTTAATTGGTTTATTTATTGCCATGGCTGATTTAGGTGTTTCGCTAGGTAGTGTTATTATGGGGCCGATAGCTGATTTCTCTTCTTATTCATTTATGTATATGATTTGTGCTATTTTGGGTGCCGTGATGATTATATTTGCTTATCATTGGAGAACAACATAAAAGAGTTTTCGAAGGTTTCACACACTGCTTAAAAAAAATAGTTGAAGAGGTTAAATAACGCTTAGGATTTAGAAAATTAGTTTTGGTAAAAAAATCTGGAATGATTACAATGTATCTATAAATGTCGACATACTTGCTTCTGTAACAGGAATATTGAATTTTAAAAATTTACAGGATACCTAATGTTATTGTGTGCTTAGGCTCTACATTTTCTTTAGTGTATTGATAAAGAGTAGTACCACATCATAAAATACGTATATTACAAGGCCTCTGACAATGTATTGGTGTATAAGTCAGAGGCCTTTAGAGTTTCTTAGATTACTGGTGAGTCTTTATCGCTTTTAATTTTATAACATTTTTAAATACAACTTAATTTTCTTTAAAAGTTAAATGCGTGGATCTTGCCAAAAATTTAAAGGGAAGTGATTGCTTTCGTGATACGCTTCAAATTCATACCCTTTTTCCTTCAATCCTACTATAATGGCTGATACAGCTGCAACAGCTTGAGGATGAATGTCGTGCATTAGTATAACTTCTTGGGACTTATTTGCATTAGTAAGTACATTTTGAGCAATGTTTTTGGAAGCTATTTCTAATGGTACGTTATTATACTTCCAATCTAAAGAGTCAATTGTCCAATCCCATACTTTAAAGTCATTTTCTACAACTTTATTACGAAGTCCTTCGTTTAATCCAGGCATGGAACCATATGGAGGTCTTGTTAATTGTGGTTTTTCACCAATAAGGTCAGCTATTAAACTTTGGTTTGCTTTCATTTCATTTACATAGTCACCATTTGTATATAATTTTTTGAAATCATGTGTCATGCTGTGCATACCAACGTAATGTCCTTCGATTTTTTCCCGTTTTACTAAATCAGGATATTTTTTTACAGGATTACCAGTTAAGAAAAATGTTGCTTTAACGTTATGTTGTTTCAGTATGTCTAAAAGCTCGGCTGTATACTTTCCTGGTCCGTCATCAAATGTAAGATATGCCACTTTTCTTACTTGACCATTAAACTGATTAGGAATTGTTTTTCTTAACTCCACATTTGGTTGTTCACTTACAAGTTGAATTGGATTGTCTTGATTTTCTATATCTTTTGCAAGTGAAGTAGTGGATTGCAGAACAAAATAAAGACTGACTACTATGGTTAATGTTAGAACTGATATTAACAATTTTTTTGTCTGAAATAATTTTTTCACTCTCTATATTCCTTTCTTTATCTATCATTAATAATTTCTTTAAATATAAGTATACTAAATTATATTTGATAAAAAAGAAAGATTCTTATTTACCATAATTTCAATTATTTTACTTTTTATCATGTTGAACGCTAGGAAAGTCGTTGAAAAGTGTTTCACATGTAAATAAAAATAGAAAAATTAAAAGAACGTATATAATAGATATGTCTAAAATGTACGTTCTTTTTAAATGAATTATTCAATTCAAGTACTGTTATCTAGAGTGTTCTATTATCCAATAAATTGTATTAATAGCTGGTTAAACTTATCACGTTCTTCCCAAAATGGACCATGACCACTGTATTGAAATGGTACAAGTTGTGAGTTTGCTATTAGTTTTTTTGTTTCTTGACCTTTGGTAAAGGGAACGATTTTATCATGGATACCATGAATAATTAACGTAGGTATAAATATTTTGTTAAGATCATTGTATACATTTTCATCTCTTAATGAGGTCATGATTGCAACTGTCGACCAACTAGCGGCCTGTAATCCTAGTTGGGAGAACCAATCTGAGAATGGTTCAGTGATTTTCTGGAAGAAAAAGAGGTCCGTTACACCTTGCAACATTTTAGGACGATCATTAAGTGTTTCTGTAATGAACTTATTTGCCACTTCTTTTTCAACACTGGTCGGAGATGCAGCGTCTATAAGGACTAGTTTGGATACGCCAAAACTTTGATGTCGAGCCATATATCGAATGGAAATTGCTCCCCCTGTGGAGTGTCCTGCAAGTGTGAAATCTCTTAACTGTAACGTCTCAATTACTACACGTATATCATCTGCCAATCTATCGAAATTGTAACCACTGAATGGTTTATCGGAATCACCGTAGCCTCTCCAGTCAACGCCTATACATCGATATCCCATCGCAGGAAGAATATTAAATTGATATTCAAATTGCTTATGGTTTAAAGGCCATCCATGTATAAATAGAATTGTTTTATTTCCCTTTGGGTTTACATCTTCTACATTTATTCTTACACCTGGCTCTACAGTAATAAAGTATCCCATGCAGACTCCTCCATTTAAATAAAGATTGCCCCTGCAATAAGATATTCGCCTATAGAATAAATATGCTTATTCTGTACTTTTATATAATGTTGGAGGAACCAGATTTTATCTAATAATATTGCTTTGGTAATTGAAGTGAATTAGAGGGAGAGAAATAAATAATTATCTCTTCCTAACTTAATTATATCATGTAAATCAAGTTCGAAATAGACTGTTTATTCGTATTGACTACTGCTACAATCAAGAATACATGCAAAGTAAGGAGAGATGTTACTTGAGTTCTTTCGTTCTCGATTTTCAGGAAATAGAAAACATGCAGCTTTCACTTGTCGGTGGAAAAGGTTTGAATTTAGGGGAGTTATCCAAAATTCAAGGTATACAAGTGCCAGAAGGATTTTGTGTTACAACGGTAGGATATGAAAAGGCTATCGAGAAAAATAAAAAGTTTCAAACTTTGTTGCAACAGTTAACAAAGTTAAAAATGGAAGAGCGAAATAAAATTGGTGAAATTAGTAAGAAGATTAGGGAAGTCATTATGGCAGTAGAAATCCCTATTGATGTAGTGGAAGCGGTAGCTCATTATCTCTCACGTTTCGGAAATGAACATGCGTATGCCGTGCGTTCTAGTGCTACGGCTGAAGATTTACCGTATGCCTCGTTTGCTGGTCAACAAGATACGTATTTAAATATTATCGGAGAAGAAGCAATTTTGCAGCATGTAAGAAAATGCTGGGCGTCTTTATTTACAGAGCGAGCAGTTACGTACCGCATGCAAAATGGTTTTGAACATAATCAAGTTTCTATATGTGTTGTCGTTCAAAAAATGGTTTTCCCTGAGGCTTCGGGAATTTTATTTACTGCTGATCCGGTTACTTCTAACCGAAAGGTATTATCAATCGATGCCAGTTTTGGACTTGGTGAGGCATTAGTATCAGGACTGGTCTCTGCCGATAATTATAAAGTAAAAGAAGGAAAAATTACTGGAACGATGATAGCGACTAAAAAAATAGCTATTTATGCTTTGAAAGAGGGCGGAACAGAAACGAAACAGATTGATCTGGCTCAGCAAAAAACTCAAACATTGTCTGAACAACAAATATTACAACTAGCACAGATTGGAAGACAGATTGAAGCTTATTTTGGTTGTCCCCAAGATATTGAATGGTGTTTAGTGGATGCTACATTTTATATTGTTCAAAGTCGCCCAATCACGACTTTATATCCAATACCTGAAGCAAATGATGGGGAGAATCATGTGTATGTATCGGTTGGTCACCAGCAAATGATGACCGATGCGATGAAACCACTAGGATTATCTTTTTTCCTGTTAACGACTAGTGCTCCTATGCGTAAAGCGGGGGGCAGGCTATTTGTTGATGCTACGCAACAATTAGCTTCACCTGCTAGCAGAGATTACTTAATAAACACTTTAGGAAAATCTGATCCGCTCGTAAGAGATGCATTAACGACTATAATCGAGCGAGATGATTTTATTAAATTGTTACCAGATGGTGAAAAAGAAAAGAGCGTTGGTAAAAGTGGTCCACCTGCAAGTTCGCAACCACAAATCGAAAACAATCCAGCAATCGTTACGGATTTAATAAAGAAGAATCAAGCATCAATCGAAGAATTAAAACGAAATATGCAAATGAAATCAGGGGGGGATGTACTTGATTTTATTTTGGAAGATATTCAGCAATTAAAGAAAATATTATTTCATCCGCAAAGTATGGCTGTCATTATGGCAGGTATGAATGCTTCAACATGGATGAATGAAAAAATGGAGCAATGGCTAGGCGAAAAGAATGCAGCAGACACACTTTCTCAATCCGTACAAAATAATATTACATCTGAAATGGGGCTAGCATTACTCGATGTTGCAGATGTGATTCGGCCATACCCAGAAGTTATTGCGTATTTACAACATGTAGAAAATGATAGCTTTTTAGATGAACTAGTTCAGTTTAAAGGCGGAGAAAAAGCTCGAGATGCCATTCTAACTTTTCTAAAAAAATACGGAATGAGATGTAGCGGAGAAATAGATATTACGAAAACGCGCTGGAGTGAAAAGCCAACAACCATTATCCCGATGATTTTAAATAATATAAGAGACTTTGAATACGGTGCGAGTAAGAGGAAGTTTGAAGAAGGACTGCAAGAAGCTTTGAAAAAAGAAGAAGAATTAGTAGGTCGATTGCAGCATTTGCCGGATGGTACACAAAAAGTAGAAGAGACGAAGCAGATGATTCGTAACATCCGTAATTTTATCGGTTATCGTGAATATCCAAAATACGGCATGATTAATCGTTATTTCATATATAAGCAGGCATTATTGAAAGAAGCTGAGCAACTTGTGCGGAGCGGTGTCATTCATGAAGTCGATGATATATACTATCTAACTTTTGAAGAGCTTCACGAAGTCGTCCGCACGAATAAACTAGATTACAAGGTTATTCATAAACAAAAAAATGAGTACAAATTATATGAAAAACTAGCGCCTCCTCGTGTAATGACGTCTGATGGAGAAATTATTACAGGTAAGTATAAACGAGAAAACCTCCCAGCTGACGCAATTGTAGGTTTGCCTGTTTCTTCAGGAGTTATAGAGGGAAGAGCTCGCGTTATTTTATACATGGAAGAAGCGACTTTAGAAGAGGGAGATATATTAGTTACTGCCTTTACTGACCCTGGCTGGACACCATTGTTTGTGTCTATAAAAGGGTTAGTCACTGAAGTTGGCGGACTTATGACACACGGCGCAGTTATCGCACGTGAATACGGATTACCAGCAGTCGTCGGGGTAGAGAATGCTACGAAATTAATAAAAGACGGACAACGAATTCGGGTACATGGAACAGAAGGGTATATTGAAGTGTTGTAATGAAACAAAAGATCATCCGCTATTATCGTGGATGATCTTTTATTATATAGTTGACTTATTTCTTTAAACCGGCCGCATAAAAAGGCCCATGAACAGCGATTGTTGATAAAATACGAGCAATTTCCTCAGGTGTTTCTTTTTGTCCGTTATTTAACCATTGCTGTATAACACCAATATGAGCAGATGCCATATAAGAAGCTAGATATTGGCTTGGGACAAGTAAATTCTCTTTATTTATGAGAGCGCCATTCGTATCTTCAAATATTGTTTTCCACATAAAGTCTTTCAGTTTTGTTTGGAAAGATAAATCTCCTTTTGGCAATGCTGGAAAACTCATACATAATGTCTTCTTGGCACTTCGTCATTAAATCAAATTTATCTTGATAGTGTGCATAGAAAGTACCACGATTAATGTTTGCTTTCGTTGTAATATCTTTGACTGTAATGGCGTCAAAGCCTTTTTCTTCAATTAGTTCGACAAATGCATTTCGTATGGCAGTTTTCGTACGAATGACACGTAAATCTAAATTACTATCGCGCAAAGCATGTCTCTCCTTCATTTTAGCCAACACATTTCAAGGATGTGTCTTATAACCGACACATTCACGATTTTTGATTATTGTATAAGGTTCAACTCGAACATATAATTCAAATATAAATAAACAACACGTTGTTGGTTATTATAAATCAAATTCTAGGAGGAGAAAAGAAAATGTTAAAAAATAAACTTTTATTGTTCTCACCAGTTATTGCACTACTCGTAGTTTTTATTTTTTCATTAACGTTATTTCCAACCGTTCAACCTAAGCCGAAAAACTTACCAATCGCAATCGTAAATGAGGACCAAGGAGTAGAAATCCCGAATCAACCGAAAATGAATATGGGGCAAACGATTGTTGATAATATGAAAAAGACATCAAAATTAGAGGAAGAACCTGCGGTCAAGTGGGTAGAAGTAAAAGATAAGGAATCTGTGCAACAAGGTTTAAGTAATCAAGAGTATTACGCAGCATTAGTCATTCCGAAAGACTTTAGCGCAAAACAATCATCATTACGAACACCACAGCCATCTTCGCCAGAGGTAGAAATATTTATAAATCAAGGAATGAATACAGTAGCATCAACTATGGCAGGGCAAATGTTAAATGGGGTAGTTGATAATATGAACAATACTGTTCGCGCGCAACTATTAGAAGGATATAAAGCAAAAGGAGTTACGTTAACAGCAGATCAAGTTTCAAATGTAGTCACACCGATTGCAAAGAAAGTAACAAATGTAAATGAAATTGGCAAAAACAGTGCGAACGGTAACTCGCCAATTTCTTTATTCCAACCGTTATGGATTGCAAGTTTAGCGAGCGCAGCAATTATCTTTATTGCGATCAGTAAAATGCCAGTAGGTACAAGAAAAGAAAAATTCGTATTAAAACTAAAACAAATCATAACAGGGGCTGTCGCAGCATTTGTCATTGGGTTCGGTCTTACATGGATTGCGGATGGAATGGTAGGATTAAATATTTCTAATTTCACTGATACGGCACTGTTTTTAACTATTACGTCCTTTAGTTTCTTCTTAATGATATCGGCGGTACTTTCAATAGTTGGGTTAAAAGGAATTGGTGTATTCGCACTCTTACTATTCTTCGGGGCACCGTTATTATCATTAGCACCTGAAATGTTGTCGCCATTTTACCAAGACTGGGTGTACGCATGGTTGCCAATGCGATTTATGATTGAAGGGCTGAGAGAAATATTCTTCTTCGGAAAAGGGTTAAGCTGGAGTACACCTGTAACAGTGCTCGTTTGGATTGGCGTAGTAAGTATGGTTATTATACTAGCAACGGCATTGAAGCGTAGTACGATAAAGGAACATGAAACAGAATTACATGCTTAAAAAGAAAAGCCGTTTCACTAGTAGTGAAGCGGTTTTTGTGATGAAATACAAGTTATATATAGTAGCTAAATTTCGTATATAATGTATGAAACGAAAATGAAAACAAATACGTTAGGAGTAAACATATGAAAAGAGGAATCTTTGTAGAAATTCCAAATGAATATGATAATTTACTTTGGAAAGTATTAAAGACAATTCATATTTCTTCATTTGATTGGTGGGTGGGGAGTGAGGAGTCATACTTGGTAGCACGTGGTGGATTGGATGAGGCATTATTTCCAGAAGAACCAAGTGTAGTGGAAGGATTAGAGTTAAAAAGGTTAGTTAAAGACAACATATATTATCTTGTTTTTGCAGATTTAAAAGCATATCCAAAAGGAGAAGTACTAGAAGAGATTGAAACATATGAAGAGTTTAAAGAAAGCAAGTGTGAAGTAGTCGTTTTAGTAGCGGATGGTGATTACATACACATTTATGCGAAAGACCAAAAAGCGATGGAACTGATGTATGAAAACGCACGGAATCAAGGTTTTTATGTAGAATACGTTACAGACGAAAATGACGGTAGAACGCGATTATCAGTATGGTAGTAATTTGAACGGGGGACGGCAATATGGAGAGAAACACAGTTAAAGAATATACAATTCGAACTGCTACTGAAGAGGAAAGCAATAGCATCATCACTCTATTAAAAGAAGTAGCACAGTGGTTACAACATAAAGAAGTAGATCAATGGCAGTATTTGTTAGGTGGAGAGGCTACGGCTGAAATATTAGAAGGTATAAGAGGGAAATATACATATGTGGTTACGAAAGGAGATGAAATTGTCGGTACAGTTACAGCATCTCCTAAACAAAATGATTGGGATGAACATATTTTTGGTAAAGAGGAAGTTTCTAATTCATTATATATTCATAGATTTGCGGTGAAACGGAAGTATAAGGGAAATGGAATTGGAGAATGGATTTTACAGTGGGTAGATGAGAATGTACAACATGAAAAAGAGTTTTTGAAGCTAGATTGTGTGGGACATAATCGTACGTTGAATAATTTTTATAAGAAAAATGGTTTTGAATATGTTGGGAGTACAGATGGACTTAGTAAGTTTCAAAAGAGAAGGGGGTAAGTGAATGAATTTAATTAACACAGAGTTAGTTAAAAGGTTAGTACAAGAACAGTTTCCAAAATGGGCACATTTAGAAGTGAAGCCTGTAAAGTTTAGTGGGCATGATAATCGAACGTTTCATCTAGGGAAGGAGATGAGTGTCAGATTGCCAAGTGATGCAGCATATGCACCGCAAGTAGAGAAAGAAAATAAGTGGCTACCTATATTAAGTAAGGAACTTTCTTTACCGATTTCTACACCACTTGCAAAAGGTAATCCATCTGAATCGTATCCATGGCCTTGGTCTATTAATAAGTGGATAGAAGGAGAAACGGTTACGAAACAAAATGTCCGTGACTTAAATGAATTTGCGGCGGACTTAGGAGCATTTTTAGTAGAATTGCAATCCATTGATTCGAGTAACGGACCGATAGCTGGAGCACATAATTTTTACCGAGGCGGGCTTATAGCTGTATATGATGAAGAGGCGAGAGGTGCTATTGTAAATAATAAGAATGTTTTTGATGAAACAGTATTAAAGCATCTTTGGGATGTAGCACTTCAGTCAACGTGGGATAGTAAACCAGTTTGGATTCATGGAGATGTTGCACCAGGAAATTTACTCGTTAAGGACGGAAAGCTTTGCGCCGTAATTGATTTTGGTATTTTAGGAGTAGGGGATCCTGCTTGCGATGCGGCGATGGCTTGGACGTTTTTTGATAAAAGTAGTAGAAACGTATTTAAAGAAGTATTGTGCATAGATGAAGAAACGTGGAATAGAGCGAGAGGATGGGCACTTTGGAAAGCGTTAATTACATATGATGCGAATAAGACTAGTAATAAAATAGTGGCAGAAGAATCGTATCGTGTTATTCAAGTAATTGTGGATGATTATGAGAGGTAGTAGAAAAAGCCTATTTTTTAAATAGGTTTTTTTTATATGATTAAATATAGAAATGGAAAGAAGGAATCTAACATAATTATACAGAATATTTAGATAATAGGAGGTGTCGAATTTTGAGTGAAATTGAATTAAAAAGGAATGTAATTAAGACAGGGAGTGAGAAGAGGATTATTCTTCGGTTTATACTCGCTAGTCTAGTTGGGGTGTTTATGTTTTTCGTACCAGTTACGATAAATGGTGCTTCTTCCATTATGATTGATCATATCGTATCATGGATCAGGACTTCGGTTCCGAGCGCAGTACCTTATTACGCTCTACTCGTTATGATAATGGGGGCGATTTATCCATTTTATACGAAAAAGTGGAATGCATCTATCGTAGACATTTGTTTTTCTATTTTAAAAGTAGTTGGCGTCGTTTTTGGTGTATTATATTGTTTGAAAATAGGGCCAGCTTGGTTCTTTGCACAAGATGTAGGGCCGTTCTTGTATGAAAAACTAGTAATATCGGTAAGTTTACTCGTTCCAATTGGCTCGGCTTTTTTAGCGTTATTAGTCGGATACGGATTACTTGAATTTATCGGTACGTTTTGCCGTCCGATTATGAGACCGTTATGGAAAACACCTGGACGATCAGCAATCGATGCGGTCGCTTCCTTTGTGGGGAGTTATTCGCTTGCACTTCTTATTACGAATCGCGTGTATAAAGAAGGAAAGTATACGACAAAAGAAGCTGCCATTATCGCTACAGGTTTTTCTACAGTATCCGCAACCTTTATGATCATCATCGCAAAAACATTAGACATTATGCATTTATGGAATGTTTATTTTTGGACTACTCTCGTTGTAACATTCATCGTAACTGCAATCACCGTAAGAATCCCACCACTTAGTAGAAAACCAGATACATATGTAACAGAAGAAGGGTTCCCAGAACCTGTGTATAAAGAAAAAATGCTAGAACGCGCTTGGGAAGATGCGTTAGAAGTATCGAAATCTGCACCGAGTATTATGAAAAATATCGCAGTGAATTTAAAAGATGGATTTATTATGACGATGGGAATTTTGCCATCCATTATGTCAGTAGGATTAATTGGTATCGTCTTAGCGAAATTCACGCCAATATTTGATTGGATTAGTTATATTTTCTATCCATTTACGTGGGCTTTACAGCTTCCAGAAGCAGAACTAGCTGCTAAAGCGGCATCCGTTGGTATCGCAGAAATGTTTTTACCTTCTCTTTTAGTTGTAAGTGCACCGCTCGTAACAAAGTTTGTCATTGCGGTTGTTTCGGTATCATCTATATTGTTTTTCTCAGCTTCCATTCCTTGTATTTTATCGACAGACATTCCGTTAAAAGTATCGGAACTTATTATTCTCTACGTACAAAGAACGATATTAACGTTACTTATTATTACGCCAATTGCTTATTTGTTGCTTTAAAGTTTTAATAAGATAAATCTATAACAAAAGAAGCCTTCTGTAAAAGAAAGGCTTCTTTTGTTTAAAAGCGAGGTATTCCCATTTCACTATCAAGCTAAGAAAATCAAATATCCAAAAACATGAAAATGTACTATTTTCTGTTTTTGGGATGCTTTTATTTATTTTTTGAATATGACGTCATGCTTCTTAAGAAAATTCCTAACCCTGCAAAAAAGAATCCTAAACATAATAAGCTGCCTGGCGTTCCCCAAGTAATTTGATCTAGCATTTTTATCCCCTCCCGTTCATCATTATATAGCATTTATTGGGAATTATCAAAATTTTCCTGTTTAAATGTTGTTGATGAGCCTTCCCACCTTATACGAGAAGACTATATTTGAAAAGGAATTCTTTTAAAAATATTCTATTATTCTTATAAAACGTTTCTGTTTCGTATGTTATAGTAACAACAAAGGGGGTCTTTCAAATGGAAATCATTCACGAAAGAGCAAAGTTACGGTTAATAGATAGTAATGATGTCGAAACTTTGTTTTCGATTGTAGAAGGAAATCGGGATATTTGGGCGTATTTAATCTCTAAAATGGATACTGCGCAAGATATGCAGCAATATGTGCAAAAAGCGATACAGAGTTATGGAAAGGGGACTCAAATCCCTTTCGTTGTAGTGGATCAACAGACGAATACGATTGTAGGAAGTACACGTTTATATAATATTTCAGTAGAAGATAAAACAGTCGAGTTAGGGCAAACATGGTATCATCCAAGTGTGCAACGTACGAGTATCAATACAGAGTGTAAGTATATGCTTCTCCAGTATGCTTTTGAAAAACTGCATATGCTGAGGGTGCAAATTAAGACGGATGCAAGAAATGAAAAAGCACAACGAGCAATTGAAAGGTTAGGTGCAGTTAAAGAAGGGGTGCTTAGAAATGAAAGAAAATTGCCAAGTGGTCATGTGAGAGATGCAGTTGTGTATAGTATTATCGCAAGCGAATGGCCAGTAGTGAAAGCTCGTTTATTGGAAAAATTAGAATTGTATAAAGAAAAGTTATAATTCGTGTTTTGAAAGGTATATTGTTCGAGATGTAAGAAAAATATACCTTTTTTCTTACAAAACGCTACTTTATTTTAATTACTTTTGTTTCATCGTTCCCTTCTGAGAAAAAATTCGTTACAATGTAGTTGTATGGTAATAAACTTATGAATTTAAAATATGTAATGAAAACCGCAAATAAAAATGAATTGATAATCCTCAATTTTAAATGAAAACCCTTTTATATATAAATAACAAGTAAAATTCCTTCTTGTAAACAAACTCAAACAAAACGATTTGATATAAATGTTTTTTATAGAAGTATGGATGATGTACGGAGGCAATTACAAATGAAAGAAAATAAGAAGAGTAAGAAAAGACGAATCTTTCAAGTATTTTTACTAATGATTTGTTCTACTATTTTATATGTAAGTTACGCAGCTTACGATATTTGGAGTTATCGCTTTAAAACAAGTGATGACGTGAAAACGGATGCTGGTATTGTATTAGGGGCAGCTGCCTGGAACGGAAAACCATCTCCTGTATTTAAAGAAAGAATAAATCATGCGATTTCTTTATATAAGAATGGCAACATTAAAAAGATTATTTTCACAGGTGGTACGAAGTTTGAGACAGAGCTTGAGGAATCAAGTACTGCTAGAGTGTATGCTATGAAACAAGGTGTAAAAGAAGAAGATATTTTAATTGAAACAAAATCTCTTTTCACTGAAGAAAATTTAAAGAATGCGAAGGAAGTTGGAATAGAGAACGGAATACGCACATACACGATTGTAAGTGATCCACTTCATATGAAACGCGCAATGAGAATCGCAAAACATATTAATATTGAAGCATATGCTTCACCAACACCGACATCAGCATATAAAACGCTAGATACAGAAATTCCATTCTTCTTTAAAGAATTATTCTCGTATATTGGATATGTAACCTCTTTGCCATTAAAGGCATTGAAGGGAGACTAATATAAGAAAAGAGCCCATCTAAAATAGGAGCTTTTCTTATTTGTCAAAAACATTGTATTTTTATCGGAATAGTGAAACAATAGAGAGGTAGCTTCATATAATCATAATGAAAAAGTGAGCGGTTGATGAATCGAACATAAAGGAGATTATAGTATGGCACTCTCATTTGTTGAAACAGAAGAACAATCTTTCATTATTGAACAAATAAATAAATTGATTCCGAAGTTCATGGAAAGGGAGCATCAACTAAGTGAATTAGGATCATTTCCGTATGAAAATATGAGTGATTTGAAAGATATCGGATATACGAAATTAACGTTACCGAAGGAATTTGGTGGTAGTGCGATTTCTTTATATGACTTCGTTTTATTTCAAGAGAAAATCGCAGAAGGCTGCGGGGCTACAGCATTATCGATTGGCTGGCATCTTGGCATTGTGAAAGAGCTAGCGGAAAATCGCTCTTGGAATGATGAGATGTTCAAATGGTTTTGCGAAGAAGTGCGTAACGGTGCGCTATTTAATCGGGCAGCAACAGAACCAAAAACAGGAAGTCCGACGCGTGGCGGAAAACCAGAAACAATAGCAGTTCAACAAGGCGAGAAGTGGGTTATAAATGGAAGAAAAACTTTTACAACGATGGCGCCAATACTTGATTATTTTATTATTTCAGCAAGTATGGAAGGCCGAGAAGAAGTTGGTGAGTTTGTCATTCCAAGAAATACACTCGGTGTATCCATTGAAGAAACGTGGGATAGCGTTGCGATGCGAGGGACTGCTAGTCACGACCTTATCTTACAAAATGTAGAGATAGACAATCGCTTTTTTACAGATGTATTGGGCGGGAAAGTGAAACAAAAGGGTATTGGCTGGTTGCTACATATACCAGCATGTTATTTAGGGATTGCACAAGCAGCAAGAAATTATGCAGTTCAGTTTGCGGGATCATACAAGCCAAATAGTTTAAATCATTCTATTAGTTTATTGCCGAATGTTAGAAGATTAGTTGGAGAATTAGAACTTGAGCTTATGCAAGCTCGCGTCTTTTTATATCAAATTGCGAAAAAGTACGATGAAGCAGAGGATAAACTATCACTGCAGGCAGAATTAGCGGCAGTGAAATATGCGGTAACGAATGCGGCAATATCTATTGTAGATAAAGCAATGCGCATCGTAGGAGCAAGAAGTTTATCAGAAAAAAATCCGCTTCATCGTTACTATTTAAACGTCAGAGCAGGATTACACAATCCGCCGATGGATGATGCAACACTGTCTATGCTGGCGGATGCGGCGTTTCGGTCGTAGTTTTTTTAAACTTACATTTTATTATGTATGGACAACATAGTTGTTTTGAAAGCACGGGTTTGATTAGTAATCAAACCCGTGCTTTTTATGTGTACGACGTATTTGGTTGAGATGTAGGTTTTTAATATAAATGATTATCATGATTTTGGATTGTTACTGGTTGAAAGAATATTTATTGCAGTGACAGTTTGAAAACTTTTAATCCCAAATTAAAGGTCTTTCCAAGTTTATCATTCGTAAATATTGTAAAAATTGCCCTGCATGGACCGCATCATGATAGGCAATTCGTAATAGCATATCGCCTAAATATCGTTGATAGCCAACATCACTTCGATCAATAAGTCTTGAATCTAGCTCGGCTATGCTTATGGATTGAACATATGCTATGAAGTCAGTAAAGTATGATTGAGCCAACTCAATTTCTTTTTTTACACAAGTAATTGGCTCGTCATCATACGGCATATGTATATCATGTATTGAGCCGTTGTTTTTTAAAATCATATGATAGTAAAAAGTTGAGGTCCAAACATGACGAATCATCTCACCGAAGGACATAGCCTCATCATCAGGCTTCCAATTAAGGAAATTATCAGGAAGAGAATTCCATAATTTTTCTGAGCGCCTTCTCGTTTCTTTCAAATTTAAGATACTAAGATCAATTGCATTCATAATACATTCTCCTTTACTATTAAACTTAAAATAATTGTATCAATTTAACAGTTAGGGTATCATCGAAATATGAATGTATATCCGAATATCTCATATATAGCTAAACTAATTGCTGAACCTACAAGAGCAATTATCTTAGATTGTTTAATGAATAATCAAGCACTACCTGCTAGCGAATTGGCTTATATGGCAAAGGTGTCACATCCAACGATTAGTTCTCATCTTTCTAAATTAGTAGAGGGGAATCTACTTGTAGTTGAACAACATGGTAGACATCGGTATTATCGACTTGCTAATCAAGAGGTAGCAGAAGTTCTTGAGAAGTTAGGAACAATCGCACCAACAGTCCAAGTTCGTTCTTTAAAACAATCGGATCAACTAAAACAAGTTCGTTATGCTCGAACTTGCTATGATCATCTTGCAGGCAAACTCGGTGTAGAGATAACTGAAAAATTACTACATAAGGAATTTATAATTTTAGAGGAAGGAGAATACATTGTAACGGAACAAGGTAAGCAGTGGTTTCTGAATTTTGGGATAAATATTGAAACGGCAAATATAAAGAGGAGAATATTTGCAAAACCTTGTCTCGATTGGAGTGAACGACGCTACCATATTTCTGGTTGGTTAGGATCTGCAATCGCAAAATTATTTTTGGAACAGGAATGGATTACAAAAACGGATAAGAGTCGGGCTGTCCATCTTACACAAAAAGGTATGAAATTATTGAAAGATCAATTAGGTATTGACATGGATAAATAAAAAAGTCCATCACAATACAGTGCCTCCTGTCGAGTAAGCGGTATTAAATAACCTGAGTTCTATATTTATATAGACTCAGGTTATTTAATTTCTTTTAAAATCTTTGATGATATTTGCGCAAGGAAACTTTAACCTCATTGGCTTTATAGGAAGAGGTTAAATGAAAAAATAGTAGTTGAGTCAGTTCTATTAAATTATTAATCATATTACTCAAAAATGATGCGTAAGAATATAGTAAATGAAGGGAGATATAAAATGAATAAAGTGAAACTGAAAGTATTAAATGTAAGATATGTAGTGATATGTATTTTATTCACGATTATATGTATCCTCACTTCATTCTTCATTTCTAGTAATTCTAGCGTATTTAAATCATATTATATGAATCAATTATTAGGAACGAATTCTACTAAAGGCCTTATGTATATGATAGGAAGTGAAAATCGTTATTTTGCAGAAGAATTTCATAAAGAAAAAGGACAGGCGTCTTTGGAATCTTTTTTACTTTCACTTTCTACAAATATTAATGTAAATGACCTTCGAAGTTTATTAACCAGGGAACTTCCAAATATGAATCAATTTTATTCAGAAATATTAATTGCTGGGGAAGGAACAGATTATACGAACATTCCTGAAGAATCCAGTATTCCTCTAGAGAATATTAAAGATAAAGGTACTGCTATTGAGCACCCAAAGAGTGAGAAAGAAAACAATTCAAATACACAAAATAACGGTGAAAATAAAGTTTTTATTTATCATACACATAGTTGGGAGGCGTTTATTCCTCTCATTCCAGGTGCTACTAAACCTAATGATGCCTCTAGTACAAATAATGAAGTGAATATTACGTTTGTTGGAAATTATTTAAAACAAAAGCTAGAAGAAAAAGGAATAGGGGTTTCACATGATACGACAAATATGAGAGATTTTCTGCGAAATAAAAATTTAAATTGGGCCCAATCTTACAAAGGGTCCCGTCAAATATTACAAGATAAATTAGCGCAAGATAAAAATATTATGTTTCCAATGGACCTTCATAGAGATGATGCACGAAAGAATATTACAACAAAAAATATTAGCGGAAAGAATTATGCTCGGCTTTATTTCATTTTAGGACGAGAAAATCCTAACTTTGAAAAAAATAAAAAAATAGTAACGGCAATAAACTCATATTTAGATGAAAAGTATTACGGTTTAAGCCGAGGGATTTTTATTAAAGATCGTAAAAGCGGAAACGGAGTATATAATCAAGATCTATCTCCAAATGCATTACTTATTGAAATGGGAGGGGTAGATAATACACCAGAAGAATTATACGCTTCCGTTGACGCATTAGTAGAAGCGTTTAGCCACTATTATAATGAAGTAACTAAGAAAAATAATTAAAATAAAAAGGAGTGATACCTAGTCAGAAGTGCTAGGGGATTACTCCTTTTTTATTGTTATTCAGGCTGTACCTCAAGTCCAAAGCTACTCTCAGATCCATCTTCATTATAAGCGGATAAATAATATGTTCCTGGCCGAGGAGAGGAAATTAATGAACGCAAAGTAAGTGTTTTACTTTCATTTTGTTGTATTGTATGTTTTACTAGTGGCTCTTCATCTGGTGATTTGATTGCATATGTAAATGCATTTGTACCGATATTTTTAACTGTGACTTTTAGATCACCAAGACCACTAAAGTCAAATCCGGTACCAACTGACCCACGGAATGTATGTGTATCATTAACTGATGACGAACGAAATGTTTGGAGTTCATTTGTTTCACTTGATGAGGGAGTGATCGTTTCTTTTGCTTCTACTTTAGAAGGAGTGGAATCTAGTTGTGTATTTGGCTTTGTTAATAAAGTAATTGTGCAAAGTGATGCGATGAGAATAAATGAACTAGAAATCATGAACTGTTTTTTTGTAAGAAGCATAACGTGTTCTCCTTTTTATTGTATAATATATGAAAAATATACCATTGCCGATAATTGTTATCAATTAAAAAAATCTTTCTTTTCATTCTTCTTTTTATAGTTTTATAGGAGAAAGCTAGGTTTCTTATTTTTACTAATGTTATAATAAGAAAAAAGCGCGAAAAGAGGTCATCTCATGCTAGAGGTTATTGCAACATGTTTAGAAGATGTAAAACGAATTGAACGAGCTGGCGGGAAGCGAATTGAATTAATTTCATCTTATACAGAAGGCGGTTTAACGCCGAGCTATGCATTTATTAAAAAAGCGGTAGAAGCAGTACATATACCGATTCACGTTATGATTCGTCCGCATGCGAAGTCTTTTACATATACGGAAGAAGAAATTGAAATGATGAAAGAAGACATTATCGTTGCGCAAAAGTTAGGTGCAGCGGGTGTTGTATTAGGCGTATTAAACGAACAAAATGAAGTGGATGAAGAGAAATTAGTGGATTTACTATCTGTGGTAGATGGGATAAACGTAACGTACCACCGTGCAATAGATGATATAGAAAATCCAGTAGAAGCGATGAAAACTTTAAAGAAATTTCATAAAGTGACTCACGTTTTAACTTCAGGTGGACAAGGAAATATAGTAGAGAATATTCCGGTGCTTGCAGAAATGCAAAAGGTAAGCGATGGTCAAATTCAACTTGTTGCTGGAGCTGGCGTGACGAAAGAAAATATAAAGCAATTGCTAGATGAAACTGGAATTTCGCAAGCTCATGTCGGTACAGCGGTAAGAGAAGGGAAATCATGTTTTTCTGAAATTGATCTTAATTTAGTGCAAGAATTAGTTCAAATCATACAATAAACACGTAAGAAAGAGGAGAAACGATGAAGGAAAATACGAAGAAAGAATTATTCTCATGGGCTAAAACGATAGGATTTACTCTTGTATTAATTGCTATTATTCGCGGTGTTTTATTTACACCTTCATTAGTACAAGGTGAATCGATGATGCCTACTTTAGAAAATAACGAACGAGTTCTTGTGAATAAGATCGGTTATAGTATAAGTGGATTAGACCGCTTTGATATTATCGTCTTCCACGGTAAAGAAGGATACGATTTAGTAAAACGAGTAATTGGTGTACCAGGCGATACAGTGGAGTATAAAAACGATGTGTTATATGTAAACGGAAAAGCGATGGAAGAACCATATTTAAAAGAGTTTAAAGAAAAAGCAGCAGGCCGTGTATTAACTCCAGACTTTACGTTAGAACAAATTACAGGAAAAACGAAAGTGCCAGAAGGCCAAGTGTTTGTTTTAGGAGATAATCGAGAAGTTTCTAAAGACGGTCGTATGTTCGGGTTTATTTCAGAAGATGAGATTGTCGGAAAAGGACAAGCTGTTTTCTGGCCGTTGAAACAAGTAAGAGCGTTATAAAACAAATATGAGAGAAATATTCTTCCGGTGGATTTAAATCACATTTTTTGTAAAACTGAATGTTCATTTAAGAAAGACAGAGGTCATTTTGATTATTATTTTTCAAAATGGCCTCTATTTATTTGAAGATAGTATTGCAAGGAGGGAATTTAAATGATAATGAAAGACGCAGAAGTTATCTTAAACAGGAAAGGAGCCAGGAAAGTAAACGAAATTCCTAAAGAGGTCTTACAATTACTACAGCAAGGGAAAGTAGAGAGTGTTAATCTAACAGAATGGCTAGCTATAAATCATATTGAACTACTTAAAAATGTCTTACCTTCAATAGGACTCAAGAATAGCTTGGAATATATAGTAGCTGAATTAGAAAAACAGAACGTTGGAACGGGAATGAAAGTCATACGAATAACAGGAACTTTATTGGATGAAATTATAAGCAAAGAGAATGAAGGAAACAAGGAAGATATACTGTTAAAATTATCTGATCATATTTCAGATAGTGTACGATGTTGGGCAGCGTTTATGAATAAAAAATCAAATAACACATTAAAAGATACATTAACGTACATTCGACCTTTTGCGGCGGATCATCATTTTGGTGTTCGAGAAATTGCTTGGATGTCTATTAGAGAAGATCTTTCACAGAATATAGAAGAAAGTGTGGAATTGTTAGTAGAATGGGCAAAAAGTGAAGATGAGAATATTCGCAGGTTCTCTGTAGAATCTATTCGTCCTCGAGGTGTATGGAGTAAACACATTGAAATATTAAAACAAGAACCTGAAAAAGCACTTCCCATTCTTAATTTACTTAAATCAGATCCATCAAAATATGTACAAGATTCGGTTGGAAACTGGTTAAATGATGCGAGTAAAACTAAACCGGATTGGGTAATGAACCTGTGTGAAGAATGGGCAAAGGATACTGACATAAAATCAACTAGTAGAATTATTAAAAAAGCTAAAAGAACGATTTTGAAAAATAAATAATATGTAACTAATAGACTTGTTAGTTCTACGAAGGAACCATCAATTATGTAAAAAAGAATACTTTGAATAGCTATGAGAAGAGCATGTATTGATCAATACATGCTCTTTATATTTTATTTTATATCAGTGTTATTAATGAAAGGTGATCAAATTTTATTTCAAATCTAAACTTCCGTACTTTTTATTTTAACTTTTATTCTAATAGTTTTGTAGCAATGTGAACTTTGGAAATTGAACCGTCGTGATTTCTAAAGTTAATTTTATATTCACTGTCAGGAAGCGAATCACTCCAATATAAATTACATTCACTAATAGTTCGTTCTTTACGTGTTAAAGTTCTGTCAATCATCCAAGAGCCTTTCATTCTATATAAATCACATATTATTTGTGTTTTTTTATAGCGGACAAAATATATCGGGTCATGCGCTTAAAAAAATATTGAAAGAATTGAAAGAATATTTTATAATTTTAAATTATATATTTGTTTCGAAAAACGGAATTTAAGTTCCGAAATTCGGAACAAGAGGGAGATAGAATGAGTATAAATAAAACAGCAGTTAAGACAATGGATATTTTAGAGTTGTTTTATGAGCATGAAGAGTTAAGTTTAACAGAGATGGTTCAGCTTACGAATATGCCAAAAACATCTGTTTATCGTTTAATTGGCTCGTTAGAAGAAATGGAGTTTTTACAAAAAAACGAGAAGGGGAAATATCGTCTCGGAGTCGTTTTTTTACGGTTCGGTCAACTTGTTTCACAAAGATTATCCGTAAGAAATATTGCGATTCCCTATATGAAAGAGCTTAGAGATAGTTTAGGGCAGGCAGTTAATTTAATTATTCAAGATGGTAATGATGCGATTTATGTGGAAAAGATGGAAGGTGCTCAGCCTGTACGCGTGTATACGGCGGTTGGGAGAAGAGCACCGCTTTATGCGGGTGCATGTCCGAGAATTTTACTATCGTATTTCTCTGAGGAAGAGCAATGGAAATACGTAGAGAAAACGGATTTAAAACAGTTTTCAGATGGAACAATCGTGGATAAGGAACAATTGCTAGAAGTGTTACAAATGGCGAGAAAGGAAGGACACACAATTAGCTACTCTGAGTTAGAAAATCATACAGCCGCTATAGCAGCGCCCATTTTCGCAAGCGATGGAACGGTTATAGCAGGTATTAGTATTTCGGGATTAGCTATTGAGTATAACGAAAGTAATATTGCATATTTTATTGCGAAAGTGAAAGAAACGGCACATCGCATTTCGAAAGAACTCGGCTTTTTGGCATAGAAAGAGGGAGTGGGATGAAATTTTCTGCGTTAGGGGATCAAGCAATTATTGTTACATTTGGTGAAGAAATGGGAATGAAGACATACGAAAAAGTGCAGCGATTGTTTCAAGCGTTGAGGCGGCATCCATTTACAGGAATGGTTGAATGTGTGCCGTCTTTCACTTCGTTAGCGGTCTACTACAATGTTTACGAAGTGTGGAAGCGAAATGAGAGAAGTGAAGGATCATATCATTACGTTTGCTGGTATATACAGGAGCTTTGTAATTCATATAAAGAAAAAGTGAATCAAGATGTGAAACATATTTCTATACCTGTTTGCTACGGTGGAGAATATGGACCTGATTTAGAAGAGGTCGCACATTCTAGAGGATTACGAGCTGAAGATGTCATTCGTATACATAGTGAAACAACATATTTTGTGTATATGTTAGGTTTTACACCAGGGTTCCCGTATTTAGGAGGGCTATCAAAAGAACTAGAAACACCTAGAAAAGAAACACCACGGTTACAAATACCTCCTGGTTCGGTAGGTATTGGCGGGAATCAAACAGGTATATATCCGCTTGAAACACCGGGTGGATGGAATATTATCGGCCGAACACCAATCTCTTTATTTAATCCAGAAGAAGAAACACCAACATATATTCAAAGCGGTATGTACTTACGATTTATCCCAATAACGAAGGAAGAGTACGTATCACTTGAGGGGGCTAAAGAATGGATGTAGAGGTTTTACATGCAGGGATGTTTACAACAGTCCAAGATTTAGGGCGATTTCACTATCAACAATACGGTGTACCTGTTGGCGGGGCAATGGATCAAAGTGCACTTCGGATGATCAATATGTTAGTCGGTAATGAAGAGAATGAAGCAGGACTCGAAATGACGATTATGGGGCCTAAATTGTTAATAAAGAAAACGACTTTACTTGCGATTGGCGGAGCAAATACGGAACCGTTACTGAATGGGGAGCGTATTCCATTATGGCGTCCTATTTTAGCGAAAGAAGGTAGCATGCTTTGCTTTGGAAAAGTGAAAAGCGGTTGCAGAGCGTATGTGACTTTTGCGGGTGGTATACATATTGATCGTACAATGGGAAGTAAAAGTACTTACATACGTGCTGCGATTGGTGGTATTGAAGGAAGGATGCTGAAAAAAGGAGATTATTTTCAAATTGGTACGCACACTGAAATAGTGAGTCGTTTCATTCAAGACTTACAAAAGAGAGAGCAAATCAAAACAAACTGGGCAATTAGCAGCAGTGTACTACCAAAGTATAAGAAATATCCTAAGCTGCGTGTCATAACTAATTTTGAATATGATCAATTTACAGAAGAAAGTAGAAAGGCATTTTTTACGAAAGAGTATAAAGTATCTAATTACGCTGACCGTATGGGTTATAGGGTTGAGGGAGAAGTTTTAAATAGAGTGGAAGAAAAAGAGATTTTATCGAGTCCCGTTACATTTGGAACCATTCAAGTGCCAAACGGTGGACAGCCGATTATATTAATGGCAGATAGGCAAACGACAGGTGGCTATCCGAGAATGGGAAATATCATTTCAGTAGATTTACCTCTTCTTGCCCAGCTAAAACCAGGGGACTATGTTTCATTTGAGAAAATTACGCTGGAAGAAGCGGAACAATTGTACATAGAACAAGAAGTAAATATGAATCTATTAAAGAAATTCATCGCTTTACGAAGCTGACAATAGGAGGGGGAAATCGTGACGACAATCGATTTAAACTGTGATTTAGGAGAAAGTTTTGGAGCTTATAAAATGGGGAATGATGATGAAATTCTTCCGTTCGTTTCCTCTATAAACGTTGCTTGCGGTTTTCATGCGGGTGATCCAGTTGTAATGAGGAAAACGGTTGAAAAGGCACTGCAGCACAACGTAGCAATAGGAGCACATCCTGGTTTTCCTGATTTAATTGGATTTGGAAGAAGAAATATGAACGTTTCGGCAAGTGAAGTATACGATTATGTATTGTATCAAATTGGTGCATTAGACGCTTTTGTGAAAGCAGCTGGCGGGATGATGCATCATGTGAAACCACACGGGGCTCTATATAATATGGCGGCGACTAATCCTGCAATTGCAGATGCAATTGCAAAGGCAATTTATGATAGTAATTCAAATCTATTACTTTACGGATTAGCAAATAGTGAGGCGTTTATACAGGCTGCGGAAAAATACAATATCACTCTCGTACAAGAGGCTTTTGCTGATCGAACGTATAAGCAAGATGGAACGTTGACGAGCCGGACAGAAGAAAATGCACTCATAAAAAATGAAGACGAAGCGATAAAGCAAGTGCTACAAATGGTGAAAGAAGGGTATGTAAACGCGGTGAGCGGAGAGAAAGTAGTAGTTCACGCACAAACCATTTGTTTGCATGGTGATGGAGAGAAAGCAGTGCAATTTGCGGGAAAAATATACAGAACATTCGAACTTAATGACATTTCTATTTGTGCACCGAAATAAAAAATAGGGGAAGTGCTGGAATGATTAAATTAATCGGGATATTACTTGTTGCAGTGGGCTTTTTATTTAGATTAAATACACTTTTAGTAGTTATGGTAGCAGGTATTGTTACTGGTATGGTTTCAGGATTAAGCTTTTATGATGTGATCAGCATGTTCGGTAAATTTTTCATAGAAAATAGATATATGTCTATGCCGATTATACTAACTTTACCGGTAATCGGAATTTTAGAGCGTTACGGTTTAAAAGAAAGAGCAGAAGCACTTATAACGAAATCAAAAGGCGCAACAACTGGAAGAGTATTAATGTCATATTTTACGATAAGAGAATCATCAGCAGCACTTGGACTGAATATTGGTGGTCATGCACAAACAGTAAGACCGCTCGTTGCACCGATGGCAGAAGGGGCTGCACAAGGTAAATATGGTAAGTTACCTGAAAAGTTAAGAGAAAAGATTAAAGCAAACGCAGCAGCTGCGGAAAATACAGCATGGTTTTTCGGAGAGGATATATTTATCGCCACTGGAGCTATTTTATTAATGAAAGGATTCTTCGATTCAGTAGGTATGCATGTCGGTGTATGGGATATGGCACTTTGGGGTATTCCAACGGCAATAGCGGCGCTTATTGTAAGCTGGATTAGATTTAGAAGATTTGATAAATATATAGAGAAAACGATGACATCAAAAGAAAAAGAAGAGAAGGAGGCAATATAAAATGAACATTATCACAATGGATACAATTTATTACGTATTAGGTATAATCGTTGCCTTTATCGCTGTTCGTATTGCATTTGATCGTGAACATCCAAATCGATGGGGTTCTAGCTTATTTTGGGCGCTATTTGCAGTTACGTTTTTATTCGGAAATGTAATTTCTTCGTTTTACGTTGGCTGTATCGTGCTCGCAATGGTCGTGTTAGCTTCATTAAACAAAGTAACAAAATCAGAGGAGAAAGAAGTACCAGTACAAGAACGTGTGAAACATGCTGAGAAATTAAAAAATAAAATTTTTATGCCTGCACTTTTAATACCTATTTTTACAATTATCGGTACGTTAACGTTAGGGAAAATCAAATGGGGGAATATATCTCTTGTTGATCCAGATAAAGTAACGCTAGTAGCATTAGCACTAGGGGCATTACTTGCATTCGTTGCAGCGATGCGTATTACAAAATCGAAAATAACAACGCCTGTTCAAGAAGGTAGCAGACTATTACAAGCTGTCGGCTGGGCTGTTATTTTACCACAGATGTTAGCAGCACTTGGTGGTATTTTCGCAAAATCTGGCGTTGGACAAGTTGTTTCTGATTTAGTCGGCCAAGTATTACCGACAGAGTATCCGTTCGTTGCTGTTATGGCGTATTGTTTAGGTATGATGCTCTTCACAGTCGTAATGGGAAATGCATTCGCAGCATTTGCCGTTATTACTGGCGGAATTGGCTTACCTTTAATTGTTCAAATGCACGGCGGGAATCCAGCGATTATGGCAGCGCTCGGTATGTTTGCTGGATATTGCGGAACGCTCATTACGCCAATGGCAGCAAACTTTAATATCGTTCCGGCAATGCTTTTAGAGCTAAAAGATAAAAATGCAGTCATTAAAGCACAAGTACCAATTGCTCTTTCAATCTTTATCATAAATATGTTTATTATGTACGGCCTTGTATATCGTTTCTAATTAGGAGGGAAAACTATGAAAACAGTATTACTAACAGGGTTCGATCCGTTCGGCGGAGAAAGCATCAACCCAGCTTGGGAAGTCGCAAAAAGTTTGCATGAAAAAACAATCGGAGAATACAAGATTATTAGTAAACAAGTCCCAACGGTATTTCATAAATCAATAAAAGTATTAAAAGAGTATATAGAAGAACTAAACCCTGAAATGATTATATGTATTGGACAAGCTGGGGGCAGACCAGATATTACGATAGAGCGTGTCGCAATTAATATCGATGATGCAAGAATTGCTGACAATGAAGAGAATCAGCCGGTAGATGTACCGGTTGTGGAAGAAGGGCCGGCTGCCTATTGGTCTACACTTCCGATGAAAGCAATTGTAAAAAAACTACAAGTAGAAGGCATACCAGCTTCCGTTTCACAAACAGCAGGTACATTCGTTTGTAATCACTTATTCTACGGTCTCATGCATGAACTAGAGAAACAGGATAAGAAAATAAAAGGCGGATTTGTTCATATTCCGTTTTTACCAGAACAAGCGAGTAACTATCCAGGTCAACCAAGTATGTCACTTTCTACTATTCGTAAAGGGATAGAATTGGCGATTGAGGTAACGACGACAGTTGAGGTGGATATTGTTGAAATTGGGGGTACGACGCATTAAAGAAAACGAATCGTACAACACCTCCTGTAAACAACTGGTATAATAAGTATAGCAATATACATAGAGGTGATTTTTGTGCAACAATTTGAAGAAGTGCGTTCAATTTTAGAAAAAGCGAAGAAAATTACAGTGTTAACAGGTGCTGGTGCAAGTACGGAAAGTGGTATTCCAGATTTTCGTTCAGCAAATGGATTGTATGCTGATGCGAATGTGGAGATGTATTTATCAAGAGGATATTATAATAGAAGTCCGAAAGAATTTTGGAAGCATTATAAGGAAATCTTTCAAATTAATACGTTTCATCAATATAAACCAAATCGTGGGCATCGCTTTTTAGCTGAACTAGAAGAACAAGGGAAAGATATTACGATTTTAACGCAAAATATTGACGGCTTACATCAATTAGGTGGTAGTAAACATGTCATTGATTTACATGGAACACTTCAAACAGCACATTGTCCGAAGTGTAAAAAGGGATATGATTTGCAGTATATGATTGATCATGAAGTGCCTCGCTGTCAGAAGTGTAATTTCATTTTAAATCCAGACGTTGTTTTATACGGAGATACATTGCCGCAATATCAAAATGCGATAACACGTTTATATGAAACAGATGTACTTATCGTTATGGGAACGTCATTAAAAGTACAACCCGTCGCTTCATTCCCGCAAATCGCAAAGAGGGAAATAGGGGCAACGACAATTTTAGTAAATGAAGAGTTAACAAGGCAAGAATATAACTTTGATTTTGTTTTTCAAAATAAGATTGGTGAATTTGTTGACGGGTTATCTTCAATGAAATAAGTTATTGAAAAAACTGAGGTGTAAAGAGAACACCTCAGTTTTTTCGTTTGAAGAAAATTCATGTTATTCCTTAATAAGGGAATGGTAATAAATAGGTTGTGAAATTAAAATACTGAAAATTAAATCTTTTATTTCTTTAGTAATTAATATAAAATTCTATATATATCATATAAATAAATTTGATACATAATGGTTCTTTGTAGAAATGTTAATAGAATGAAGCGAGGGAGCGAAATGAGACAGAAAAAGGAGCAGAAGAAACAATCGAAAAAGAAAAAGACTCATATTCCATTTCGATTAAATGTACTATTTTTTATTGTCTTTCTTTTATTTTCAGCTATTATAATTCAATTAGGTAAAGTACAAATCATTGATGGAGAAACGTATAGAAATGAAGTGAACAAAAAGGAAGATGTAACGGTAAGCACGCCTGTCCCTAGAGGGAAAATGTTTGATCGGCAAGGTCAAGTGATTGTAAATAACAAACCACTACGAACCGTTACATATACGAAAATGAAAGGAGTAGATTCGAAAGAAGTTTTACAAGTAGCGAGACAGTTAGCTCAGCTAATAGAAATGTCGCCAGAAGATATAGCTAAGTTAACGGAAACAGATAAGAAAGATTTTTGGATGCAGTTAAATGAAAAACAAGCAGCAGCAAAAGTGACAAAAGAAGATGAGAATACATTTAGGAAGCAAGAGATAGAAGGGAAAGAATTAGATAAAAAAGTAGAAGAGTTACGTAGGGAAAGAATTACGCAAGAAGAATTAAGTGAACTTTCAAAAGAGGATTTAGAAGTACTAGCAATTAAAAGTAGGATGAATGCGGGATATAAAATGACGCCGCAAATCGTTAAAAAAGATGTAAGTCAAAATGAATACGCAGTCGTAAGTGAAAGATTGGCAAGTTTGCCAGGAGTGGATACGACAGTGGATTGGGAACGTGAATACCCAAATGATAAAATACTTCGCTCAATCCTTGGTAGCGTTTCTACTGAAAATGAGGGTTTGCCAAGAGAACAGTTAGATTATTATTTAGTGCGTGATTATAACCGAAATGATCGCATTGGTAAGAGTTACATCGAAAAACAATACGAAGATGCCTTACATGGAACGAAAGAACAGTCGAAAAATATTACGGATAAAGCAGGAAATATTATTCGAACTGAAAAAGTGACCGAAGGAAAAAGTGGTAACAACTTAATGTTAACAGTTGATATGGAGTTACAGAAAAAAGTAGAGGAAAGTCTTGAAAAGAATTTACGAGCATTTCATTCTGCAGAGCCGATGATGGATCGAGCGTTCGTTGTAATGATGAACCCGAAAAATGGACAAATTTTATCAATGGCTGGAAAGAAAATTGTAAATAAAGATGGTGGTATGCAAATAGAAGACTTTGCTTTAGGAACGATGACAAGTTCTTATGAGTTAGGATCAACTGTGAAAGGGGCTACGTTATTAGCCGGATATCAAACTGAAACAATTAAGCCGTATACGCATTTCTTCGATGCACCAATGTATTTTAAAGGAAGTACTAAGCCAAAGAAATCGTGGAAAGACTTTGGAGATATTGATGATTTAAGAGCTTTACAAGTTTCATCAAACGTCTATATGTTTAATACAGCATTAAAAATGGCAGGTATAAATTATGTGCCAAACAATCCACTAGATATTAAAAAAGAGACATTTAATAAAATGCGCTACTACTTTAGACAGTTCGGATTAGGTGTACCGACTGGTATTGATTTGCCGAATGAATCGATTGGTCAAATGGGTAGAACGGATGACATACCTGGTTTTTTACTTGATTACGCGATTGGACAGTATGATACATATACGCCGCTTCAACTTGCTCAATATATGTCAACAATTGCAAACGGCGGTTACCGAATGAAACCACAAATTGTACAAGAAGTGAGAGAGCAACCACATAAACCAGAGGATATTGGAAAAGTTGTTAGGTCTATTGAACCAGTTATATTAAATCGAGTGGATATGGACACTTCATACATAAATCATGTAAAAGAAGGGTTTAGAAGAGTTTTTCAAGAGACTGACGGGACAGGTACTGGAACGTTTAAAGGATTACCGTATAAACCAGCTGGAAAAACAGGAACAGCTGAAACTGTATATGGTGGAGAAAGTGATATTGGAAGAGATGAAAACTATAACCGAAAAAAATGTTATAATTTAACTCTTGCCGGTTATGCACCATATGATGCTGATCCGGAAGTAGCTTTTTCAGTTGTTGTACCTTGGGTGAATGATGACAAATCAGGAATTAATTCCGCGATTGGTAAAGAGATTTTGGATGCGTATTTTGAATTGAAAGTGAAAAGAGCCGGTGGAAATCCAGTCCCAGTAGAACAACCGAACAAGACCCAGTAAAAATAGTATCACTGCATGGAGACATATTGTGCAGTGATATATTTTTTGAGTTAAAAAGCGTTTAAATAAGGTGGGAATGGATATGAAAGAGGAGATTAAAAGAGGATGGGGAAAATACATACTCTTTGTTTTTGTTTTGGTAGTAGCCTATCATTCTTTTACTTTATGTAAAGTGGAAGGGAAATCGATGCAACCGACTTTATATGAAGAAGACTACGTATTTGTAAATAAAGCAGCAGTACATTTTTCTAATTTAGAGCACGGAGAAATTGTCATAATAAAGGAAGAGGATGAGTCGAAATATTATGTGAAACGAGTAATAGGACTTCCTGGTGACGTAATTAACATAACGAATGGATCAGTATATGTGAATGATAAAAAGCAAGAAGAACCGTATACAAATAAAGATTTATTCAATAATACGCAAGTGTTTTATAATTTTCAAAAGACAAAAATCCCGCCAAATAAGTTATTTGTAATGGGAGACAATCGTGAACTTAGTAGAGATAGTCGAAATGGCTTAGGGTATATTGCAGAAGATAATATAATAGGCAAAGTGGAATTTGTATATTATCCTTTTTCAAAAATGAAGATCATAGAATAAGTGGGGTTATACAAAACCCCACTTATTAAAGTTTCAATTTATCTTCTTTAAATAACCTTTTGGATTAAATGCAATGAAAGACGGTGGTTACATATATGCATATGATAAGAAAGGAAATGAGATTAGTAAAATAGATGGCCAAAGTATGATGAGTAACGCAAAGGATGAAAAGGGGTATTACTTTTCTCATATTGAAAGAGTAAATAAAACGATGTGAAGGAGATAACTTAAATTATGGCATTCAAAAGTGAGGAAGAACTAAATGAAGCTATCGAAGAAGCTAAAGCAAGTCTAGCGATAGAGGGTAGGATTATTACAAAAGAAATGGAAAAGATTATTAAAGCGAAGGTAACAGGAAAGATAACGTATGAGCAATTTATCGCATTAGCTGATGCGATTGCAAGACGTGAACGTACGTAACAATCTAGAAGCCACCACAAAATTTTTAAAAATAAACGGGGAAAAGAGATGGTAGATCCATCTCTTTTTTATTTCCATATGCTCCATGATTAACTGCGAATCACCTTAATCATAAAACGATGTTGCTTCACATCAAAATATCCTTTTTGTAAGATGATTTCATGTATACGATATAATTCCTCATAGTAACCTTCGACAGTAAAATCAGGGATTTGCCACGGAATCGCTTTTAAATAATAGACGATAGCGCCAATGTCGTAAAAGCGTTGAAAAGGGAACTCTTCTTTTTCTTCTAAAATAGTAAATCCATTTTGCTTTAATTCAATGCATGCTGCTTCGAGCGACCAACTTGCAAATTCGCTATTTAGCGGTGCGTTAAACTGCTCATTAAGTTCCGCGCAATCAAGGCCGCCAACTTGTTGGGTAAGAAATGTTCCATTTGTAGAAAGTATTCTTTTTACTTCAGAAGCAGCATATGATTCATGTTGATTTATGATTAAATCAAACTGACCATCTTGAAATGGTAAAGCAGTATCATCGGTCACTTCTACAACTGTAACCCCTAAAGCTTCTAATTTCTTCCGAGCAATTGGTACATTCGGAGCATAGCCCTCAGTAGCATAAATAGTTGACGGGAACGGTTGTAACATAGATAAAAACTCTCCGCCGCCAGTACCCATATCTACCATTGATTCTGCATGCTGCATAAGCTGGAAAGCGGTGCTGCCGTACGACCACGATAAAGGCTCACTCTTCATTCGACCCGTTTCTGAAATGAAAGAGAAATCCCAACCGCTAAAATTTGTATTAGCACTTTTTAATAAAGTTAAAAATAATGGATCACGTTTCATAATTGTACCCTCCTATTTTGTAAGTAAATGATATGATGAGAAAAGAAAAAAGGAGGACCTCTTATTAAAGTGGAACGGTTTTACGTTTCATGTTCAAATAAATTCAAATAAATTCGCTCCTTGTGAGAATGGTTATTTATATATTCGGGATAATCGAGTAGAAATCCTTCGAAATGATAAGGAAAGGCAGTTGTTTAATGAAAAATTGGATGGAGTTTACAGACAAAGAGTACGACCAAATATGGGATAGGGTATATAGTGATTTTGAGTTTTCACCAAGTGGTTCTATATTCCCATCATTTAAGGTGCCAAGTCCTTTTGTGACATATGATATTTCTCATTACTTTGGAGAGTCGGTACAGTTAAATGTATATGATGATCTGGAAAGTAAAGCGCTACAAGCTTTTCAAGAAATTACAGCATCGAATGAATATATCATGGCATTGGATTGGCAACATGAGTGTTATTGGGTGAATCCACATTTAGAGTTTGAAAGAAATGAATTTGATGAGTGGATTATACCAGTATTTCCGAATGGAGATTACTACTTCTTTATTCAGAAGGACTTTAAGTGGGGGTATTTAGGCCACCCTTGGGAGAAGAGTATAACGATATTTGGGAAAGAATTAATAGAAAGCTTTGAACAAAGTAAGCCAGAAATGTTTCAAAATATATTAAGGCAGGGATAGTGTTTTAAAGAGAAAAAACGCTTATACTTCATTTTTGAAGCATAAGCGTTTTTGTTTAAAATACTTAAAAACAAAAATCTTTTGGTAAAGTGCCATTTTTTATCATCGTTCTTAACCCATGTTTCATAATCCAAGGGTTAACAGGATGGTTATTATTGAGCAATTCTCGTAACCATTTAAAAACGAGTTCATTATCTTCTTTCGTAATATCATTAATGTGATTGGCTACAGATTTTTGAACATACTTAGAAGGGTCATTCATTAATGGCTCCAGAAGCTTTAAATTATTTCTGAAATCACCTTTTAGAGCTCCCATTTTTTTAGCCCAAGGAAGTCTTGGTCTTGTACCTTCGGAAACTAATCTCCTAATGTGGCTGTTTTCGTCATGAATCCACTGTTGTAATATGTGTAGTGTGTCTTCATGGTATGTCTCAAGAAAAGGACGAATGGCATATTCAGCAGTATTCCTTTTTGTTATTTCATACATGGCGTTACATGAGGTTTCAAAATTGTTAAGTCCATATTTTTCAACGTATTTTGCAATAGGCATGTACATATATCCGTTTGTAAATGTGCCTACTTCTGTTGTATTTTCTGGTCCCAATGTTTTCAGTAAAATATGTATTGCTTCATTAAAATCCTTTTGTAATGCAGTATGTAATTCATCTGCTATTACTTCTATACGTTGCTTTAATTCTAAATTTTCAACTTTACATGTTACAGAATCTACAAACAACCTTTTAGAGAAAGTAGGATCGTGTTTACAAATAGAATCAGCCATACTTTCTGCTAATTCTTCATTAAATAAAAATTTTAACGGAACATATTTACCCATTTTTTCACCCCAATTGTCAGTTGAAAACAATTTTTATTTTTTAATCGACAACCCGTAAACCAAAGTCTCGCTCGGAGTTGTAATACTAAAACCTGTCGTCTTATAATCAAGTTTCACCGTATTACCAGTGTAGTCTTTCGTAAATAAATCCATTTGTATGATAAAATCAGCATCATCATATACAACATCATTTGCATCATATGTATCCAAAATTAAATCCACATCAACGAAAATGCTACAAGAGTTTGTCATTGTCCCCCTAATGCGAATGATCTTTTTGTCTTCGCGCTCTAATCTATGTATAGCTGCTTTTGCTTCATCAGTAATGCGAATGTTCATGGTATCCCAACCTTTATGTATATTTCCTTTATTATTGCAAAAACAGGAGCAATAGGGAAGGGAGAAGCATTTGAATAAAAAAACGAGCAAACAAATTTGTTTGCTCGTTCTACTTTATTTCAATTCACATTTATCGAGTGGAATCACTTTTGTTTTCTTTGTAAATTTATATCCTAACCATAGTACTAAGAAGAGTGGTAAACCGATGTAAGAAACGAGTACGCCGTTCCAGTCGATTGCTTCACCCATAAATGCGCCGTAGTTTTGTCCTAAAATTACGATGACGCAAAGTGCAAATGCAAAGATTGGACCGAATGGGAACCATTTTGCTCTATATGGTAAGTCTTTTAAATCTTTTCCTTGTGCGATATATGCTTTACGGAAACGGTAATGACTAATTGCGATTCCGACCCATGCGATAAAGCCAGACATTCCAGATGCGTTTAATAACCAAATGTATACAACGCCGTCACCGAATAAAGAAGCAATGAAAGCGATACTACCGACAATTGACGTTACGATTAATGCGTTAACAGGTACACCGCGGCTATCTAATTTACCAAGAAACTTCGGTGCTTTTCCTTGGCGAGCTAAATCCCAAAGCATACGAGTTGATGCATACATACCAGAGTTACCAGCAGACAGTACTGCCGTTAAAATAACAGCGTTCATAACGGAAGCAGCAAAGGCAACGCCCGCTTTTTCAAAAATAAGTGTAAATGGACTTACTGTTACATCGCTTGCGGCAAGGCTTTCAGTCGTATAAGGAATTAATAAACCGATAACGAGAATCGCAAGGATATAGAATAAAAGAATACGCCAAAAGATCGAACGAATTGCTTTTGGAATATTACGCTCTGGATCAGCAGTTTCACCAGCAGCTACACCTAATAATTCAGTTCCTTGGAAGGAGAACCCAGCAGCCATAAATACACCGATAATTGCCATAATGCCGCCATTAAATGGTGCATCTGCAACAGTGAAGTTTTTAAAGCCAACAGTTTCGCCGCCCATAATTCCGAAAATCATCATAAAGCCGACAATTAAAAAGATAATAATAGTAACTACTTTAATAAGTGCAAACCAATATTCAGATTCACCAAACCCTTTAACAGATAAATAGTTTAAAAGGAAAATAATAGCTAAACATAATCCGCTCCAAATGAGGGAAGGGGTATCTGGGAACCAAAATTTCATAATTAATGTTACAGCAGCTAGTTCAGCAGCAATTGTAATGGCCCAGTTATACCAATAGTTCCATCCAAGTGCAAAGCCAAGGGATGGATCAACAAATTTTGTTGCATACGTGCTAAAAGATCCAGTGACAGGCATGTAAGCTGCGAGTTCAGCTAAGCTTGTCATTAAGAAATAAACCATAATTCCAATTGCGGCGTATGCGACTAGTGCACCGCCAGGACCAGCTGAATGGATGACACCACCGCTGGCAAGAAATAGTCCAGTACCAATTGTACCACCGAGAGAAATCATCGTAAGGTGTCTTGATTTTAAACTACGTTTTAGTTCACCTTTTCCTTTTGTAGTTTGCGTTTCAGAGGTAGTTTGATTCGTTGCGCTATTCATGTTCAACACTCCTTTTCTTGTAAGATAGGAAGGAACGGGGGAGAAAAATACAAAAAGCCGCCAAAGGAATTTGGCGGAACGTTTCACAAATAACCACCCCATCATACCCTTCCGTTAAGATAGCACCCCACGCTTACACGGTAATTTTGTAAACGTGACAGTTCTGTTCCTTTCGGAGACAGCCCCAGCTCATATTTCCAGAGATGAAATATAAACTTCGGCAACTTTTCCTTTCAAACGGAGTCAGTGACATTCTCTGTGTCTCGCCCGTGTTACTTTTAAAAGTCGCAACCTCTACCTCATCGGATAGATGAGGATTTGATATATTGCTAAGATTTTTAATATATGGCAATTGTAATGACTTTCTGAATATATTGCAAGATATTTTGTTAGGAAAAGTCAAAAAATATCGGTTATTGTATAGGAAACGCTTGCAAAACTCCACCTGAACCTACTGTTATGTAACAAAAAATAAAGAAAGAAATTGTTATACAAATGTTTCGCAAAAAATAATAAAAAACCCTTTAAAAATAAAAGAAAATTCTGAAAATATAATTCGACATAACTATCAAAAGAGAATTATTCCTTACATTCGTTTCAAAGAATAAGTATAAATCCAACGAATAGAATGAATATTCTTTTTATTTTTGGTAAAATTGAAGTATTGTTTAATTGAAAAGGGGAAATCAATATGAAATTAGAAACAGAAAGACTGTATATAGTGCCGTGTACAGAAGAGACTATGCAAGTTGCTAGCGATCAAGGATATGACAGTGGTCCACATATTGTAGGGCATGTAGAAAATGTAAAAAAAGATAAGGCTTTATTACCTTGGGGGGCGTGGTATGTCATTCGAAAAGAAGATGACATCATTCTAGGTGATATAGGGTTTAAAGGGAAACCAAATGAAGAACATACAGTAGAAATTGGTTACGGATTTATTGAGAAATATTGGAATAAAGGATATGCGACAGAAGCTGTAAGAGAATTAATAAATTGGGCTTTTCAAACAGGAGAGGTAGAAAGGATTATTGCGGAGACACTCCCTAAAAATAATAGTTCGATTCGTGTATTAGAGAAATTACATATGAAGAGAATTGGCACTACAGAAACGATGATTAATTGGAAAATAGAAAAATAAAAAATACCGCTCGAAGTATATCGGACGGTATTTTTATCGTTATGGTAGCATTTGTTTTTGATCATTCGGATATCCAGCTGTCGGTGCGTTAGAACGATTGGAATGATTGCGAACAGCAATGAAAATAGAAATAATAACGACAAGACCAACTGCCACGTAAGAAAGGGAAATAATAGTTGGATCCACTTTAAATGTAGTGAGCAGTGTACGAATGTTTGTAAAGATAATAAGGCCACCAACTAATACGCCAAGTAAATGTGCTGGAACGATGCGTACTAGCCATGCAGCGATTGGTGCCGCAACGATACCACCGAGCATGAGAGAAAATACCCAAACCCAACTTACTTGTTCCCAGCCAAGTGAAATGAAAAATCCAATTGTTGCAGCGAGTGAAACAGGAAACTCACTCGTATCTACAGATCCGATAACTTTTCTAGCTTCATTTCCTCGTGCCAAAAGCACAGGTGTTGTAATCGGACCCCAGCCACCGCCACCAGTTGAATCAACGAATCCAGCGAATAAGCCAAGCGGAACAAGCTGTTTAGCAGACATACGTTTTTTTGAAGTGACAATTTGTTTTTGAATAAGGAATCGTAATAAAATATAAACCCCTAAAGTAAATAAAAATACGGAAATGTACGGTTTAATTACATCACCAGGTAAATTGCTTAAAAAACATGCCCCAATAAATGCGCCTATTGCTCCTGGTAATGTAAGCCTGGAAACGGTATATTTATCGACGTTTCCAAATTTGATGTGTGATGCACCAGAAGCGGCAGTTGTAACAACTTCAGCTAAATGAACAGATGCGGAAGCTACAGCTGGTGCGATACCAAACATTAGTAATAGCGAGGTAGATGTTACCCCATACGCCATTCCAAGTGCCCCATCAATCAATTGAGCGAAAAATCCAATGATAGCAAAGACAATTAATTTCTGCATAAATAATCCCCCTGTAATAATAAATGAAAAAGGCACTTTTCCCATATGAGAAAAGTGCCTTTGGTTTTTCCAATCAGCAATAATTAAATTTGTTTCATTATAATACATATTAATCGTATAAATCAACTAGGTTTTAAAGTTTTTTAAATTGAATGAAAGAAAAATAAAATATACAATAAAAGGATGGAGAGAAAGGGGAGAAAGACATGTTACGATTTGATCATCTCGTACACGCAGTACATGGTACACCGGAGGAAGCTGCAAAACAAATGCAAGAGCTTGGATTTCATACTGCACTAGGTGGAGAGCATGCGAACTGGGGCACTTGGAATAGTTTATGTTATTTTGATTTATCATATATCGAATTTTTAGCAGTGCAGCATGAAGAAAAAGCGAAGAAAGCAGACAATCCATTAGTACAAGAAACAGTGGTGAAGTTACAAGACGGAGAAGGAATGCTACAAATCGCAATTCGAACAGATGCAATTGAAGAACTAGCAGTTAAGTTTAGTAAACGCGGATTACATACGATAGGGCCATTTGAAGGGAAACGAATGAGGAAAGATGGCCGCCTTTTAGAATGGAAAATGTTATTTGTAAAGCAAGAAGAGAATAGACCGAAATTACCCTTCTTTATACAGTGGAATGAAACGGACGAAGCAAGAAGAAACGATTTACGTAACATAGGAACAATCACTGAACATAAAAACAAAGTACAACAAATTGAAACGATTCATTACGCAGTGAAAAATGTTCGAGAAACAGTGAGGAAATGGAAAGAAGTAATGGAGCTAACTGCAAGCTCAGTTGTGAAAAATGAAGAATGGAATGCGGAGTGTCAAAGCGTATCGTTTGGTGACATTCATGTACAGTTTTGTGAACCAATTGGAGAAGGGCTAGTACTAGAACATTTGAATCATCATGGCGAATATCCTTTTGCGGCGGAGTTTAAAGGGAAAAATAAACGAGAGCATGAAGTGTTAGGTAGTTTGTACATATATTGATAGAGGTGAACGTTGTGAAGGAAATTCTTAGAGAGATAGAGAGAAAACTAGAATGGCCTCGTATTGTAAAGTGTACAGCTATTTCAAAAGGTTTTTCACATGAAGAGAAATATAAAATAGAATTAGAAAACAGAGTAACATATTTTGTGAAAGTATGTGATGCTGTTCATTTTGAACGTAAACAAGAAGAATATACGTATATGAAACAATTAGAGTCATTACATATTCCAACGCCTAAATTAATTCATTTCATAAAGCTTGAGGAATTAAATAAATGTATTCAAGTATTTGAATGGATCCAAGGTGTAAATGGTGAAGAAGGTTTAGAGAAGCTATCCGTGGAAGAACAGTATCATGCAGGAAGAAAAGCAGGAGAAGTATTAAAGAGAATCCACTCAATAGAAAGAGAAAGTGCAAGTAATAAATGGGAAACGTTTCGATGGAATAAATACGAAAGATACGTTGAAGCGTTAGCAGATTATGAGGTGAACTTTCTGGATTTGAAGCCTGTATTAACCTTTGTAGGGGAACATAAACAATTATTGGAAAATCGCCCTATTACCTTTTTACACGATGACTTCCATCCAGCAAATAGTATGATCCATAATAAGGAATTTATCGTTATCGATTTTGGTGGATATGATTTTGGCGATCCAATACACGATTTCTATAACGTAGCGATTTTTACTACAAGAATAAGCAAACCATTTGCGGTGGGACAAGTTCACGGTTATTGCGGAGGCGAACCATCGCTTCATTTTTGGAAACTGTATTCATTATATGCAGCAATGACATTCCCAGCGGATATCGTATGGACAAACCGAAGCACGCCACATTTAGTAGATGATATGAAGGAAAGATTGAACGGAATTTTAGAAGATCATAATCATTTTTCATCCTATATTCCAAAATGGTATCAATCACAACATGCGGATATAATAAATAATAAGTAATGGAGGGATTCATTTGGATAAAATAGCTGTAATTTCAGATATACATGGTAATATTCCGGCATTAGAATCTGTACTGCAAGATATTAAAGTAAGAGGAATCAAGCGCATCATTTGTCTTGGAGATCTAGTCGGAAAAGGTCCGCATTCTAGCGAAGTGATTGAAATCATTCGTAAGGAATGTGAAGGAGTTGTAATGGGGAACTGGGATGATTTCATTACAAAACCGACTGAATTTGAGGCGTTAAAATGGCATCAAAAACAATTGTTGGAAGAACAAAATGACTATTTAAGAAGCTTACCATTTTCAATCGAATTTTTTATGAGCGGCAAACTAATTCGTATGTTCCACGCTTCACCTAGAAGTTTATATGAAAGAATTCAACCACACGCTGCAAGAGAAGAGCGTATAAGTATGTTCGAGAACAGTGAGCTCACAGAGAATATAGAAGGGGAAAGAAAACCAGATGTTGTTTGCTACGGTGACGTTCATCAAGCATTCGTTCAAAATTTCAGAGGAAAAACGTTATGTAATGCTGGTAGTGTTGGAAACCCGCTTGAAATTACACAAGCTTCCTATTTAATATTTGAAGGGACATACAATGAAAAAGAAGCCACAAGCTTTTCCATTCAACTCGTACGTGTACCGTATGATATTGAATTAGCTATCAGACTAGCAGAAGAACTCGATATGCCAGAAATTGAAGAATACAAACAAGAATTACGGACTGCTTTATATCGAGGGTTTAAGGGGAAGTAAGTCAAACATATCAATGATTCGACAAAGGATAGAGTTATTGACAAAAGGTTACACGAATTGTTGCTCGTAATTACGTTATGTAAACTAATTGTGAGGAGGAAATATCATGAACCGAAAACAACGAATCAAAGAAATTGCAGATCATATTTTAAAATTAAATGTAACTCATCCAACAAGAGTTGGAGTAAGTGGTATTACAGCTTCAGGAAAAACAACATTTGCAAACGAGATAGCGGAAGAAATAAAAGAACAAGGAGTACGAGTAACACGCGCCAGCATTGACGATTTTCATAATCCGAGAGCAATTCGATACGCGCAAGGAAAAGAATCTGCAAGAGGGTATTATGAAGATGCACACGATTATACAGCTTTCAAAGAAAGATTATTAAAGCCTTTAGGGCCTAACGGGAATTTACAATATGATACAATTTCTCATAACTTAATAACGGATATACCTGTCCATAATGGGCAGCTATTGGCTCAACCTAATATGGTACTAATAGTAGATGGGACGTTTCTATTGAAAAAAGACGTAGAGCATTTATTTGACTATAAAATTTTCGTAGATACAGATTTTGAGATTGCGAGAAAACGTGGTGCAAAGCGCGAGACTGAGGCTTTTGGAAGTTATGAAGAAGCTGAGAAAATGTTTTTAAACAGATATCATGCGGCCTGTAAGATGTATATAGATGAGCATAATCCGAAAGAGTGTGCGGATGTTGTATTTCAGAATAGTGATTTTCATAATCCCGTAGTTGTATTTAAAGGAATTTAAAATCGTTTATATAGCAAAAAATCGTGAAAGGAGATGTTTTGGATGGATAAAAAAGATAATCCGAACGATTGGCCTGTGTGGGCAAATGAGTCAGTAGAGATAGTTAATGCAAATCCTGATTGGCAAGATAAAGGCCGATGTGAAGAACAGCAACTATATGAACTGCTTGCTCCTCTCGGTATAAGCAAAGTAATACATATAGGAAGTACATCCATACCTGGTTTACCAGCAAAACCTATCATTGATTTAATGGCTGAAATAGACTCATTTGATAGAGTACAATATATTTCAGCGAAATTGGCCATATATAATTGGCATTATGTAAGCCCAGAATTAGATGAAAGACCTTGGAGAAGGTTCTTTGTGAAAGTTAAGAATAATAGGCGTGTAGCGCACCTGCATTTGATGGTTAAAGGAACTGAGCGATGGGAGCAACAACTTTTATTTCGTAACCGCTTACGAGAGAATCCACAATTAGTTTATGAGTATTCAAACCTTAAACAAGATTTAGCTAAAAGATTTAAAGAAGATAGAGAAGCCTACACAAAAGCTAAAACAGATTTTATTAAACAAGTTCTAAAATGATTTAATTTTTAATTGTAATTTCGTTTGAATATAAAAGAAAAAACATACTGTATTTTATAGCTTAAACTGACAGGAAATGCATGTAAAACAAGTGAAAGACTGCGATGTTCTAACGTATTTCCTTTTATTTATCAGGATAAATTTTATATAATTGAATCAAGTTCATAGAAAGATAGGTAAAAAACGATTCTAAAAATCGACTTGATTTTATGAAAAAAATTAAAGGGAATAAGGCGAAAATATGTTAATAAAGTAAAAAGGGGACAGGAAATATAATGAATGAAGTACTAGAACTAAAAGAAGAACTACTACAAATTAAAAATAATAATTATGCTGTACCAGAAGACGTAGATGCATATCCATATGCGCAGTGGATGCTAGATTATATCGGTTCACCTGATGCTGAATTACGTGATGATTTAATTTATAGTACGCTTCACACATGGATTACAAATGATGTATTTAGACAAAAAGAATTACGAGGGTTAATGTTACAAGCAATTAGTCCTGATTATTTATTTTATAAAATTGGTGAAAAGGGAACAGACTCTGTATTTAAACGTGCATTCTCCGTATTAATTCCGCCACTTATTTTATCTGTCCATGAAAGAGAACCACTGTTATCTGAAGAACAACTGTACAGTGTGGCAGAACAAGTACTGGAATATGTATATTTAGAAGAAGATGTAAGAGGTTACGTAGAAGGAAAAGGATGGGCACATTCTACAGCACACGCTGCTGATGCACTCGATGCTTTAGCACGTACTATACAAAATCGTGAGTTTTCATATGCAATATTAGCTGCTGTTCGCCAGAAGGTTCGCTTACATGACTACGTATATATCCACTTTGAAGATGAGAGATTAGTAGCGCCAATTATGTCGTTACGTAACCAAAATCTTTTAACTGAAGAAGAGTGGAGCAACTGGCTACATAGCATAGCAACGGTTGAAGATATCCGACATCCGCAGCATGCTATTTTAGTACAAAATATTAGAACTTTCCTAAGAAGTTTTTATTTCAGAGTTTTAGAGACAGAAGGTAGTACAGCCTTTACAGATGATATATTGGAGACTTTGAAGGGTTTGCGTAGGTATTAAAAAAGAGGAATATAAGAAAAGAATAAGAGTAAAAAACTGATTATAATTGTAGGCCCTCTACAATTATAATCGGTTTTTTAGTTGAATTAAAATTTTAGACTTAACTATACATGAGTGTATTAAATATGTAATTGTGGATGCTCTTCATATAAACTATTCACATACTGTTTTAAATTCTTGATGAATAATAGAATATCTTGACTAGGCATTCTAGCATGTTGAAGATGAAATATATTTCCTTTCCCAATTTCAAATTCATCTGAAGTTAAAGTAATAGGGATATTTTTAAAGACATGCCACGGGAAATATAAGTGTACAAAAGTTTCTCTAAAATATATACCTGATTCACAAATTAATACACCATCAGATCCTTTCCCCATATTCCCAAGGACAGATGTATCTAAAAAAGCGATGATTTGTTCTCCTTTTGGAACGATAAATCGTGCCTCAATTACTTTTAACTTTTTGTTTGAAATATGAGTGTCTACAAATAATCCGTTATCAGGTTCTAATAATTCATTGTACGTTTCAAATAATGAGCAAATTGATTTTATCTCATTAATTTTTATAACAGGATGTATATCATGTTGTTTTGAATTTCGGAATGCATTCGTAAGAGTTATAAGTAATTCTTTAAATAACAGTGGGGGATAATCACTCCCGTTAATATTGAAACTTTTTTGTGCATCAAAAGATAAGAAACCATCTTTATCAATTTCAATTTGTTGCACTTCATTTAATTGTTCCCATTTCAAATTTCCTTTACCTAATAACCAATTTTTCCAGTATAAACCCGAACTCGTAAAGTAAACACCATACTTGCCTGATCCAAATAAATTACAACTTAAAAAAGCAATAATTCGATCATCCGTTGGTATAGAAAAACGTTTTTGGGCAATTGATAAGAAATCTTTAGGGATTCTAGTAACATAAAATCTAGATTGCTGATACTCTAAACAAATATCAGTTAAACGATTAATATCTATATTCATCTTAACCATTCTCCATTTCAAATTTCGTTTCGATATAATAAATTATAAAGTTGTTAGGAAAATATTAACACTTAAATTTAGCTTAAAATAAAAAGGGCAGGAACTATAAATAGATTTGTATTAGGTTACAAAGAATGATCTGTATTCTTTAATTGGAGTAGTGAAGTCTTATTAAGTTAGTAAAAAGTACATAAAACCAACACCTCCCAACCATACTAAAAAATGTGTTGGAGGTGAATGTTATGGACAATAAAGACTTTGAAAAAGTTTATAATGATTACTTGCATCAAGGAGAAGAGCAAGCTCAATTTGAAGTAGACCATGAAGTCAATTCGGGAGCAGAAGAAATTGTTGCCGTTCGTAAAAATGATGATGGTGATTTAATAGCGTTTAAAACAAGTAGCGGGAGAGAGTTAGATTATATGACTGCTCTTAGTGAAGCGAAATCTGGGAAGTTAAATCATGTGGACGTATTTCATAAGTATGGCAGAGATATTATACGTAGTGAACCTGATGGAATAAAAGAAAATAACTTAGATAATTTACCTTCATTTTAAACGGGTAAACCTCAAGAAGAGAATGTTCATTACGATATTCTCTTCTTTTTTTGCGAAGTTTTCCTTGCAAATAGACGGTTCATTTTTAAAGTGCGATCATACTTTTAAAGAGCACTCTAAATTTCTCTTTATCTTCTGCTGTAAATGGTTTCGGTCCCTTTGTACGCTTACCGCTTTTTCGAACCATTGCACTTAAATACCGTGTTTGTAACAATTGTTCAATGTTGTCATTCGTATACTTATAGCCTTTATGGTGTAGAACGATACAGCCTTTTGCTAATGCAAGCGAAGCAAGACCGTAATCTTGTGTTACGATTAAATCTTCTTTATTGGCTAACTGCATAATCCGGTAATCGGCAGCATCTGCTCCAGAATCAACGTAAATTGTTTCCACACCTTTAGGTTGCTGAGCATTAGAATAATGAGAAAAGCTAGTAACGAGGGTAACAGGGATTTCTGCATTCGTAGCCTCTAAAATAATCACATCTTTTACAGGACAAGCATCTGCATCAACGTAAATTTTCATTTTTACCACTCCTATAAAGTGAAACTTTAATCAGTGGGGGGTCATCCTCCACTGATTATTAGTTGAACCAATCGGGCATTAACGGGCAGTTGATCTCCCACCTAACTTCTTTGTTACAGCTGAATTTTGAGGTGGGAGTTTTACTGCCCGTTAATGCGGGGAAACTAGGTTCGTGTTGATAATAATGGTAGATTTTTCTTTTGTCAAACGAGAAAGCTTTATGTAAAGTTATTTTTCACAAACTAAAATAGCCTCACGCAAACGAGAAATACCTTCCTCAATTTGATCGATATTCACTTTTCCATAAGATAAACGTATAAAACCATCTTTCGCGCCGAAAATACTACCTGGCATAAAGGCGATTTCTTGTTTTAAACTTTGCATAATAAGTTGTTTTTCGTTTATCGGTTCTTTTAGTTTTCCCCATATGTATATACCGCCAGTCGGGTTTGAAAAAGAGATTTTATCGTGAAGTTGCTTATTTAGGGCATGAACGATAACGTCTCTTTTTTCTGCTAGTTGTTTTCGTAACGGTACGATGTGAGACTGAAATGGTACAGTCTCGAAAAATTGTTGCATAAGCCACTGCGGGAAAATACTCATACCTAATTCCATTTGGTGCCTTGCGTCGGATAACCTTTCTACTACAGACTGCGGAGCGACAAGCCAGCCAACTCGTAAGCCTGGTGCAATCATTTTTGATAAGGAATGTACATAAATGACTGTCCCGTTTTCATCAATTGATTTTAAAGTAGGACAAGGTTGTTTTTTTTCTAACGTAAGTAAACTAGACGGATCATCTTCCACAATCGCAATGCGTAAATCTGCGCAAAGTGATAACAGTTTTTTTCTACGGTTTGGATGAAGCATCGTTCCCGTAGGATTTTGGAAGTTTGGATTTAAGAAAATCATTTTAATCCGATGCTTTCTATATAATTCTTGCACATCGTCTGGATTAATACCGTGTTCATCGACAGGTAACGGGAAAATACGAATACCTGCTGATTGGAATAACGGTAAGGAATAACAGTGTGAAGGACTTTCGAAAGCGACTGCATCACCTGGATTTAATAAACATTGTACGATAAGGTGAAGTGCTTGCTGTGCGCCAGATGTAATCATAATGGATTGCTCAGTCGCTTCAACTTTTAAATATTCCTTCATATATTTTACGACCGCTTGTCTTAGCGGGAGATAGCCTTGCGGATGATCGTAACTTAATGAATGTGTTAACGGCTGTTCTCGTAAAATCGTTTGTAGTTGATCGTGAGGGTAGAGGTTACAACCGAGCTCTCCGTTTGCGAAATCAATGATGTTTTCATTTTGTTGTACTTCCGCACGAATATGGCGAAGTAACGGTAAGTTTGGTAAAAAAGTACCACCTTCTACGAAATTTCTCCAGTTCGGCGTTAATGTTGGAGAGACGCCCCACATATGTGTACTTACACGTGTCCCTTTACCGGTCGTACTTTCTACAATCCCCATAGCACGTAATTCATTATAAGCAGTAGTAACCGTACTTCGGTTTACATTTAACTGCGTAGCTAATTTCCGTTCGGAAGGGAGGAAGCTACCAGGTGGAAGTTCTCCGTATGTAATACGTTTCTCAATAAAGTCAACAACTTGCTGATAAATTGGGATTTTACTGTCGTTATCTAGCTTCCATTCCATACAAACGCCTCCGCATCTCTTATATACATTTAGTATAACAAATTGGCTGGGTAAAAAAACAGCCAATTGGACGGTGTTATATCCAGCCAATTTTACTATGCTAAATATGGAAGGGGAGATTCGGATGAAACGATGGCAAATGGAATGGCTCCTAGTATCAGTAGCATTAGTATGGGGAGCAAATTATACAATAGGAAAGTATGGCGTGGCATATATGTCATCCATTCAATTTAATAGTTTACGATTTTTAGTAGCATCACCGGTATTATTACTTATTACATTTATGATGGAACGCTCATTACGTATTGAAAGAAAAGATTGGTTACGATTAGTAGCAGTCGGTATAGTTGGAACGGCAATGTATCAAACGATGTTTATGCTATCTGTGAAATATACTTCAGCAACGAACGCCTCATTATTAATTGCGATGTCACCTATATTTACAGGGATATTAGCAGTGTTACACAAACAAGAACGCTTTTCGATGAAAGTACAAATTGGTTCAATAGTAGCGTTTATTGGTGCAGCATTCGTTTTATTAACAGGACATACAGGAGGAGCTACTTATGAATATGCGTGGCTCGGAAATATAATTGGATTAGTCGCAGCAATTGCGTGGGGATGGTATCCAATATTAGCACAACCTCTTATTACAAAATACTCCGCAATGAGAGTCACATCATGGTCTACTTTAATTGGAATTGTACCGCTAGTTATATACTGTTTATTCAACGTAAATTCTTTAACATGGCCAGTAGATACGCCAAGCTGGGGATCACTAGCATATTCAATCATCTTTGCGACAATCTTCGGACTAGCAATGTGGTATGTCGGTATTAGTAGAATAGGCTCAACGAAAGTAATGGTTTATATGTATCTCGTACCATTGTTCGCAGTTATCTTTGCGGCAGTTACAATAGGAGAGCAAATAAATATGATGCAACTCGTTGGCGGGCTTATTATCTTCATTGGCTTATATGTTGTAAAAAAAGGCGGAATGAAAAAGCCAGCTCTCAATTTGAAAAAAGTAAGTTAACAGTAAAAATGATCTCTTTCATATAGAAGGAGATCATTTTTTATTTCGTAATAAAAGCGCTCGTTCAACAGCCCATTTTTGATGATCGTGAAGGAGAAGTTCTACAGCAAGTGAAGGAGACATCCACCTTAGCAGGTGATCATCCTCACAGTTTGCAGTTTGTTTCTGCACCATGTTTGCAATATAAAAGAACCCATCGTTTAAATAATATGTATCTTCCTTTTCGGCATAAAAATATCGAGCTGCATTACCGATATATTGATCAATTTCAATTGTCCATCCTAATTCCTCTAGTAGTTCGCGGTGCAAACATTCTTCTTTTGTTTCATTACCTTCCATACCGCCACCGGGTAAAAAGTAACGGTCACCATTTTGGATAACAGCAATCATTGAAGAAGATGAATGGAAAATAATCGCATAACAACTAGGTCTTAATACATAATGAACAGTAGATTTTTTCGAGCCAAATGTAAGTTTCGAAATCATAAAACACGACCTTTCTCTATAAAATACATAAAAGGGATATTAAGGTAAATGAAGAATGATATAGGTATAATCTTAATAGATTGGAGTGGTAACAACATGATAAATCGAAAATGTTCAAGATGTAAAGAAATAACGGGTACAATACATGGTGGTAAAAAAATTAAGGAAGAATTTCTATGTGAAGACTGTTTGCAAAAAGGAATTGCGAGCGGAGAAATCGAATTATCACAAGTGGAAGAAAAACAAACTTCGTATCTTTCTATAAAAATATTAAAAATAATGAGTGTGATTTATTTAATAGGATCAATTTTAATGGCTTTTTCAACCGGTCCATTTATACATAATATAGGATTTGATGAAATGTCCATTTCAGGCCCAGAATTAGGTCTAATAAGTATTGTTATGCTAGGTTCTTTATTCCAGTCTGTTCTTATATTTTGCGGGATTTGGGTATTCATTCTATTAGTAGAAACCGTAATTAAAATATATGAAAAAATGAAGTGAGTGAGAGGGAGAAACATATGCAAGTTAGAAACATCCAAGGGGAAGATTATGTAAAGATTCATTCTGTTTTAAATGATTGGTGGGGCGGAAGAGACATGGCTGCCATGTTGCCAAAATTGTTTTTCGTTCACTTTCAAGAAACGAGTTTTATCATTGAAGAGGGTGGCGAAACGTTGGGCTTCTTATGCGGATTTTTTTCACAAACATATAAAGATGAAGCATACGTTCATTTTATCGGTGTAAATCCGAAGTATAGAAGAAGAGGAGTCGCATCGACATTGTATTCTTATTTCTTTGATGTTGCTCGTGCGAATAATCGAAAAGTTGTAAAAGCAATTACTTCACCAATTAACAAAAAGTCGATACTGTTTCATCAAGAAATTGGTTTTCGAATTGAGGCTGGGGATGATGAGATAGAGGGTGTATCGGTACATACAAATTATGATGGGAACGGCAGTAATAGAGTATTATTTTTAAAAAATGTGTAAAAGTAGGCTAGCTTAACGTTAGCCTTTTTGTTGTGAGGAGATAAAAATATGGAGAGTAAACAAAGTAGAAATGAATACTTACGACGCATTTATAAGGTGCAAGATTATATAGAAGCAAACATAAATGATTCACTTTCAATTGAAGAATTAGCGAATGTAGCAGGATTTTCAAAGTTTCATTTTCATCGGATTTTTAAAGGAATAGTAGACGAGCCGTTATCACGGTATGTAAACCGATTAAAATTAGAAAGAGCAACACATCTACTTACATATCGCACAGATATGACGATTACGGATATCGCTTACCATTTTGGTTTTACAGATTCAGCAGTTTTCTCCCGCACATTTAAAAGTCATTACGGAATAAATCCATCTCAATATCGAAACGACAATAGCAAGAATTGCAAAGACGTAAGCGGAACTTCTCAATACAATGAGTGTAAGAAGGTTCGAGGAAATGTTGAAATTGTATCAGCAGACGATATACACGTCGCATACATAAGGCATATCGGTACATATGAAGAGTTAACGATTGCTTTTCCAAAAATGATAGAGAAACTATTTCATTACGCATCAAAGCAAAACTACCATGTATTCGAGGATACGAAAGTATTAACCATTTACCACGATCATCATGAATTTACTGAGGACAATCATTTAAGAACGAGTCTTTGTATAACAATTCAGAATGAGTCAGCAGTAGAAACGAACGATATTGGACTAATGGTAATACCTTCTGGAAAGTATGCGGTAGGTCATTTTGAAATATTCCAAGATGAATATAAAGGAGCATGGGATTTCTTATACGGTGAGTGGCTTCCAAATAGCGGATATAACCCGAGAGATTCGTATCCTTTTGAAATGTATAAAAATGACCCAAGGCAGCACCTGGAAAATAAACATATAGTTGATATATATGTACCTATCGAACCTTTTTAATCATGGGTTAAAGGGGAATGATTAATGAAAACTGCTGAAAAGTTAGATCAGATTATAAAAGAAGAATATAAAAATATGAATGGTATGTTAGTAGTACAGAAAGGTAATGTTATTTTTGAAAACTATTATAACGGTCACGGTCCAAATGATGCATTTCATATAGCGTCAGTTACAAAAACGATAATCTCTGCGCTAATAGGGATATGTGTAGATAAAGGCTATATCAAAAGCGTTGATCAAAAAATAATAGAATTTTTCTCGGAATATAACGTTCATTCATCTGAAATAACGGTACGACATCTGTTGACAATGACAGCTCCACATCCTTTCGTAGACTGGCAGGAACCGTTAGAAGAATTATGTACACAAGAGGATTGGGTAAAATATACACTTAATAGAATGGGTAACGGCGGAGAAATTGGATCTTTTAAATATTCATCTGCAGGAGCTCATTTACTATCAGCGATCATAACGAGCGCAACAAGAAAAAGTGCGCGTGAATTTGCGAATGAATACTTATTTCAGCCACTCGGCATGAGAGGAATTCTAAACTACAATATGAAAGCATTTGGATTTGATGACTTATTCGGAAAAGATGTAAAGGGATGGGTTCATGATCCAAATGGTATTTCGACAGGCGGCTGGGGACTTACGTTAACAGCTAGAGAAATGGCTAAGTTTGGACAGTTGTATTTGAATGAAGGTATTCATAATGGAAAACAAATACTATCAAAATCATGGATAAAAGAATCGACAGAAATGAACCAAAATCAATATGGTTACTTATGGTGGTTACGAGAAGAGGATGGAATCTTTTCATACTGTGCAATGGGTGATGGTGGGAATGTGATTTGCTGCGTACCAGAGAAGGGACTGGTGGTAGTGATTGCTTCTGAAGTCATACCGAATGCAGAGGATAGATGGAAGTTAATTAAAGAGTGCATACTTCCTTATTTAAAAGATTAATATAGTTATTTTTATAAAAACAAAAATGAAAGGTTTAGTTAAACTTTTTTTGTTCTTCATGATAGAAAAAAGTGTTGTATTAACTAAGATTAGAAAACTTCAACACCTATACGATTATTGAATAGGTGTTGAAGTACTTTATAATTTGTTTAGGTACTTTTAACTTTTCGATGTATTAGATACATCATGCCAAAGACAATTACCAGCAAGATAAATTTAATTAATTCCATTAGGCTAATATCCCATTTTGTTTCTACTCCATCTGTTAAATAAAATACATTAAACATACCATGTAAAATTGCAGGTGTTATCACAGAATGGCTATACTCTCTCGTATACGTCAAAATTATAGATACTATAAATAATAACGAGAGATAGCTTAATATTCCTACAAACCATAATTCATAATTTTTATAAAAGATTGATACTGGTAAATGCCATAAAGACCAAAGCGATGCAGTAATGATTGCTGTTTGTTTTAATGAATATTTTTTTCGTAAATGGTAATGAAAATTTCCACGCCATATGATTTCTTCTAAAAATGCAGACAAAGCAGCAATTGTAAGACCAATGAGTAGGAGAAATCTCAATTCATTATAATGATTAAATAAGAATTTTATATTATAAATATAAAAATAGAAATGCAGACATAGACCTAGAAGTATTGGGAATAAAATGGAGAAAATCAAAGTTCTTATTTTTGGACGTGAAATTCCAAATGTATGAACTATTTTTTGTTTTTTATATAATTTCTGATATAAAATAGCAGCTAAAAGTGGAATAACCATCGTAAACCCTAAATAATTACGACCATTTTCTATGTTCAGTAAGATGATATAAATAAGTGATGTGAGAAGATAAATACATAATGTTGAATGATAAATTATGTTTCTATTCATATTGTTCACCTACCTAAGTATGTATAAGTGATTAATCAAATATCGGATATTTTAATTATATATGAAATGGAAATTACATATGTTGAACTTGTAGAAAAAGTTAGACTAACCCCGTAACTTTTCACAGCAAAAAATCGTTTAACACAAGAAAGGATTTTTAATCACGAATGGGGGAGAACTATGAAGATTCTAATTCTAGGTGGTACAAGATTTTTAGGAAGAGCTTTTGTAGAAGAAGCTATAAAAAGAGGACATGAAGTTACATTATTTAATCGCGGAACGAATAAAGAAATTTTTCCTGAAGTAGAGCAGTTAATCGGTGACAGAAATGATGATGTTTTAAGTTTAGTAAATCGCAAATGGGACGCAGTAGTCGACACGTGTGGATTTTCTCCGCATCACATTAGAAATGTTGGAGAAGTGTTACGGGATAATATAAAGCATTATATATTCATTTCAAGTCTTTCCGTATACAAAGATTGGATTCCGCATCATATAAAAGAAGATTATATATTACAACCCGAACCAACGGGTGATCAAATAAAGGCTGTGGAGAATGGTGAAGTTTCTCCTTATGAGTATTACGGTGCGCTGAAAGTATTGTGTGAAAAAGAAGTAGAGAAGTATTGGCCAGGGCGCGTATTACACGTAAGAGCAGGACTTCTTTCAGGAGTGTTTGATTATACAGATCGGCTTCCATACTGGATTGGGCGTGTAGCAAAGGGAGGAGAAGTGTTAGTTCCAGGAAGAAAAGACCGTCCAGTGCAGATAGTTGATATAAAAGACGTTGCAAACTGGGGACTAAACATGGCAGAAAACAATAAAGCAGGTACATTCAATGTTACAGGCCCAAATTATGAATTAACGATGGAAGAGCTATTAAATACGTGTAAAAAGGTTACGAATAGTGATGCTACATTCGTTTGGATAGATGAATCGTTTATGAATGAACATAAAGTGCAGCCTTGGACAGAGATGCCTTTATGGCTTCCAGAAACATTTTCATTAGAAGGTGAAACAAAGCCGTGGAAAGGTGGTTTTTCTATTAGTATTGAAAGTGCTGTTAAAGAAGGACTTATTTTTAGAAGGTTAGAACATACAGTTACAGATGTGTATGAGTGGATGAAGAGTGTGGGTGAATGGGAATTAAAAGCAGGTATTTCAGGCGAGAGGGAGAAAGAGTTGTTAGAAAAGTGGTATCAATAAATTTAGATGAGCCCTTTGAATATAATTGATTGCACATAAGGAGGAGTAAAGGTGATGTGGAAAAATACCATTCACAGTATCTCACCAAACTTAAGTTTGAAAAAACCAGCTATGACGGATGAACTAACTGATATACAAAACTGTTTACATGTGGAGTTGCCGAATGATTTACATCAATTATTACAGGAAACAAACGGTGTGGAAGGTGAATACGGGGACTTTATATGGTCTGCTTCAAAAATTAAAACTGAAAATATGAATATGAGAAATATAGTTGATTTCAAAGATTTATATATGCCTTTTGACTGTTTATTATTTATTGCTGATGGCGGAAATGGTGATTTGTTTGGTTATTCCATTTTGAATGGAATCGTGCAAAGAGATGATATATATGTATGGAATCATGAAAATGATAGTAGAACGTGGGTTGCTCCTTCTTTAAAGACTTTTATGGAGTGGTGGGAGAATGGAAAAATAACAATTTAAACATAGTATCAAGAAAAAGTGCCTTGTTACTAAAGAAACAAGGCACTTTTTTACGTATAATTAACCTACCACTCAATTGGTTCTTCTCCGTACATTTCCCATAGCTTAGGAAATATCTTTTTTAAACCTTCTTCATCGTCTTCATTCCAGTCAAATTCAAAATCTAAATCGTCGAATTCTTCATTAGATAAGACATGGTAAAGTGTAAAGTAAGTATCATCTTCGTCACCAGTTTTTTCTGCGTATACAGTGAAGCCGAAATATAAAGAAAGTTCTTCTATTTCTGGAACGTCATACTCACTCAAATTTTCTAATACAGGAATTAATCGTTCTGGATCTTCAATACAAGCTTCGTATGTCTCTTTTCCTTGATATAATAACCATCCGCGGAAGTAGTCAAAAGTATCATCTGAACACCCACCAAAAATAATATAGGCTGCTGCCCATAAACGTGACGTATAGGAATCTTTTAGTATGCGATGCATATGCGTATCAAAAGCTACAATTTCGTGTACTGTACGTTTAGCGAGATGAGAAGTAAGCCATTCTATTTGTTCTTCTTGATCTTCACCTTTTGTTTTTGCACGATTAAGTAGTTCCCAAAATTCTTCTTCTGTTATCGTTTTTTCTTTTATGTAATTTTCCCCAGGGCATGGGTCTGTATATCCCTTTTTACGTTTGGAAGCAATTAGTTTGTTAGCTTCTTTCATACATTCTGCTTCTGTTTCAAACTCCTTCGCTTTCACACTACCAGCTGTGCCAATTTTTCCGTAAAATACAACATAGTCCTTTTCTTTCACAACAATTTTCCAAAACTTATTTGATTTCTCAGTTTGCTGGATTAATAATGTTTCCATTCGTCCCCCCATAATGTTTTTCTAGTGTGCCCTGTGATTGTATCATATGTATATATACCTGTAATGATAAAGATTAAGTGTAATTACCAGAAAGTTCAAAACTCATTGAATGAAATAGAAAAATTTAGTAATCTTATTTGTACAGCACATACATTTATATAGCAATTTTTAAATTAAATATAGGGGGCAATCGGTGTGGACCTAACGTTTAAAGTTGAGGAAACATATTTTAATTACCGAGTCGGAGCAATTTGTAAACACAATAATAAAATACTTATTCTGCAAGGTGACGGTGAAGATTATTGGTACGTACCAGGCGGTCGAGTGAAAATGTTAGAAAATAGTGAAGACGCGTTAAAACGAGAGCTTGCAGAAGAATTAGGTGTTTCTATTAAAGGGAAGAGATTAATATGGTCAGTAGAAAATTTCTTTACACTTTCTGAGCGAAAGTTTCATGAAATTAGTTTTTATTATGAAGTAGAGCTACATGAATTACCAGCGAATGGAGCGGATCAATATATTTTGGAAGAAGAAGGTAGAACGTATTTCTTTAAGTGGGTGCCGGTAGAAGAGTTAGATACATATAACTTACAGCCAGCATTTATAAAAGGGAAAGTAAAGGATGTATTAGTTCATACAGAACATATCGTTTTACAAAAGTAAATGCATGCGGAGGGGAAAACGGTGAAGGGAACTAAAAAAGTGATTCATATAGACGGAAAAGTAATTCCATATACACATATTGAAAAAGGTTCTAATAGGATATGCTTTATGTTCTCAGGTTCAGGATATAATTACGATAAACCGTTATTTTATTATGCGACGATGTTAATGCTTGAACATAAAATAGATGTAGTACATATTCATTATTCTTATGGCGAACAAGTAATGAATAAACCAATGGAAGAAATAACGAGAGTAATGATGGATGATATTAATCCTATAATGAAGGAAGTATTAAAAGGTAAGCAATATAACGATACTATGTTTTTTGGGAAGTCACTCGGAACAATTCCGATTGCAAATGATGTAATGAAGAGAGAAGAGTTTTTACAGTCAAAAATGATACTACTTACACCTTTACTAACTTTTGATTCGATTTTTGATTCTATCCTACATAGTCATCACGAAGGGCTTTTAGTAATTGGAGATAAAGATCATCAATATAATGCAGATCAAATTGATCAGTTACATAAAACGAATTTACAAATTGAAGTTGTCAAAAACGCAAATCATTCTGTAAATGTTGGGGAATATGAAACAGAGAATTCAATTGAAGCGATAGCAAAAGTAATAGAAAAACTTAAAAAAGTTGTTAGGATAAACTAACCTATCAATACATGTAAAAAGAGATGCAATTTGCACCTCTTTTTTTATTTAATAAGCCTTCAAAACATGAAGCAAATAATCTTTCCGGTTCAGCGGATTATAATCAACACGTTTACGAGTAGGAAAGGGCTCCTTTAGTTTTGTAAAACCACCTGGTTTTGTTGTAAAGATACCTTCACCTTCTGTAAATGAATGAAGCATTCGTTTAAACTTCTCTGTTTTCGCAACAGGTAATGAACCTGTTAATTGGTAAGAATCATTATTTAATATAGGCTCGCTAAAAGTTGCTGGAATAGCAGCTAATTTATACATTGCGGTACTAATTGCTTGCTCTGGTACAGTCAATTCAAACTCGTTTACTGGTTCATATACACAAGTTTCAGCTTGCTTTAAAGCATCCATTAAAACGAGCGGTGTTAAATTTCTAAAGTCACTCGCTGTTGTAACAGGACTAGCATAACCTGTATGGGTTAACGTGACGATAATGTCCGTAACTTCCCATCCGTATAATCCTTGTTTTAACGTTTGAAATACAGTATCTTCAATTGCTTTATGAAATGCTAATGGAAGTGATCCAAGCTCAACACCTAAGTTATACGTTATGCCAGAATTAAGTTCACCACGTTCGAGTTTAAAACCAATTGTTGCGTAAAATGGATTCGCTTTTTCGCCCATTACTTCAACGCTATTCCCTACGCCAATAGGTTTCTCAATACATACGACACGCGTATTTGAGAAAGTAACCTGCAAATTGTATTTTTCAAAAAGTGTTGTTTCAATAACCTCTTTTTGTACTTCACCGAAAAGGCGAATATATAGTTCATTATGAATATCATCTTTCCACACTTTAATGAGCGGATCTTCTTCACATAGCTCCATAAGTGCAGCGTAAAGATCATGAATTCGTTCTTTTGATAATGCTTCAATAGCAGCTTCCATTTGTGGTTCGGCAAAGTGAATATCTTTTATATAATCAGTCCGTTCACCGATAATATCACCAATTTTAATATCACTCAGTCCCCATACTTTGCAAAATTCTCCGCTAGGAACGGTAGAAGTTTGAACGGCATCTCCGTTATGAAATACACATAATTTCTTAATCTTTTCTTTATATGCTAGAGCTTCACTACGTTGTATATGAACATATTTTCTAACATGTAAACGACCAGAAAAAACTCTTACATATGCAATCTTTTCCCCAGAAGATTCACGTTCAATTTTAAAAACAACACCGGATAATATTTCATTTTCTGCCGACTTATTAGCGGGAATTAAGTCTGAAATATTTTCGAGCAGTTTAGTTACACCCATGCCTGTCATGGCTGTGCCGAAAAAAATCGGGTACACATTAGCTTGTTGTATTTGTTTTTCGAGTTCTTCTCTTAATAATATGTCCGGTACGATTTCGTCATTTACATATGATTCAAGTAATGATTCATTATATGGTACTAACAGTTCCATACAGTCGTCATATGATTTGTATTCAATGATACGGGCTTCTTTCGTTCCTTCGTTTAGGGCAGAATAGAAGGGGAAGGCTTCATTTGAAAGAACATCTTTTATTTGCTTCATAACTTTTTCAGTATTTGCACCGCTACGATCAATTTTATTTACAAATATTATTGTTGGTATGTTTAGTTTCTGTAATGTTCGCATTAAAATTTTTGTTTGTGCTTGCACACCTTCAACAGCAGAAATAACTAAAATCGCACCGTCTAAAACGCGGAATGATCGCTCCACTTCAGCGATAAAATCCGCGTGTCCAGGTGTATCAATGACATTTACTTTTAAGTCATTTATATAGAAAGAAACAACAGAAGCTTTAATTGTAATTCCGCGCTGTCTTTCTAATTCCATTGAGTCAGTTTGCGTACTTCCGCTATCAACTCGGCCAACTTCTTTAATTACATTTGTTTCATAAAGAATACGCTCAGTCAAACTCGTCTTGCCAGCGTCTACGTGCGCGACAATCCCTATATTTATTGTTGTCATATGTGAATATCCTCATTTCATTTTCCATTTTTAATTCCTCATTTCTATTTGTGTATTGCCGCATTCCAATCACTCTCCAGTCATTTAAATTAGTACTATTATAGTGCAATTAACATTTTTTGTAACGCGACAAAGCGCCTTAATTTGGAAAAATATAAATGAAAACAAAATGCTTGCATTCTAAATCGATATAGATTATATTAATTGACATATCAACTATTGATATATCAAACATTTTTATTTTGATTGTGAAGGAGGGTTAATTTGACAAGTTCATGCTCAAAAGAAGCGATTATTTTATATAAATTACACTTTCTAAATAAAGAAGTAAGTTCGAAGTTCGAAGGTTGTACGGGTATGAGCCAGTCTCGATTAGAGCTTATACTTCAGTTATATGAAGTAGGTGAAATTAGTCAAAAAGCACTTCAGCAAGAAGTGAATATTGATAATGCTGCGATAACGAGGCATTTAAAGCAGCTTGAGGCTAATGAAATGATTGTAAGACGTAAAAATCCAGATGATAACAGAATTACGTTAGTTTCTCTTACTGAAGAGGGACGAAATAAAATTCAGGCGTTTCAAGAGGAGAAAGAACGTTTTGCAGCTTCAGCATTTAAAGGATTAAGTGAAGAACAGCGCGATAATCTTTTAACTATGTTAAATCACATTCAAGAAAATATAAAAGAACTATAAAAAAGGGAGAATTCAACTATGACTAACTCAGTAAAAACAAATGATTTTAACGAAATTTTAACAGGACGCCGTTCAATTCGTAAGTACGATCCTTCAGTGAAAATTAGCAAAGAAGAAATGACAGAAATTCTTACAGAAGCAACACTTGCACCATCATCTGTGAACATGCAACCATGGAGATTTTTAGTAATTGAAAGTGACGAAGCGAAAGCGACACTTGCGCCACTTGCGAAATTCAACCAATCTCAAGTAGAAACATCTTCAGCGATGATCGCTGTATTTGGTGATTTAAACAACTTTGATAACGCAGAAGAAATTTATGGTACAGCAGTAGAGCGTGGTTTAATGCCAGCAGAAGTAAAAGAAGATCAAATGAAAAAACTTTCAGGTTACTTCTCAATGGTTACACCAGACGTAATGAAAGATACAGTACTAATTGACGGTGGTCTTGTAGCAATGCAATTTATGCTAGCAGCGCGTGCTCACGGTTATGACACTTGTCCAATTGGCGGATTTGAAAAAGACCAAATCGCAGAAGCATTCGGATTAGATAAAGAACGTCACGTACCAGTAATGTTAATTTCAATCGGAAAAGCTGCTGACAGTGGTTACCAATCGGTTCGTCTTCCAGTTGAAAAAGTTGCTGAGTGGAAGTAATTTTATAAAAACAGAAATAAGTGAGATATGAGAGGAGAAACACCATGATTATTATTCACGCAATATTTCAAGTAGATCCAGCAAAACAACAATCATTTTTAGAAGAAATTCGTCCGCTAATTCATAATTCAAGAGAAGAAAGTGGAAATGTTTCGTATGACCTTTATAAAGATACAGAAAAAGAAAATGTATATACGATGGTAGAAGTATGGAAAGATGAAGCAGCAGTTGCGAATCATAATACGAGTGAACACTTCACATCTTTCGTTAGTAAAGCAGCACAGTTTTTAACTGCTCCTCTTGATATAAAAGCTTATAATGGAGAGGTAGTAAAATAATATGGTGAAAAAGATGACTGTAGCCTATAGTGCTAGGGTCATCTTTTTTAAATTGATAGGAATATATTTACTTCTAACGTGATGTGTTATAATTTGGGAATTTATTATTCTTATTTTTCAGAATAATAAGGTGGGAGATAAATATATGAGTACATTAAAGAAAATCACTAACAATGTTTCGAAAGTTATTATAGGAAAAGACGAATCGATAGGACTTGCAGCTATAGCTCTAATAGCAAGAGGGCATATTTTATTAGAGGATGTACCAGGAACAGGAAAGGGTGACATTAATATAAGTAAATAAAATTAACTGTAAATTAATTTTATTTACTTATACTTAATTACGTGGTAATGTATACTTACTTTTTTATATCTCTACCAATGGAAAAGGTTACCTTAGTAGAGTATTGCTCGTTAAATTTTTTATGAGATTATGTTTGTTTCATTAGTATAGAATGAAACAGTGATGTACTAGAGTTAAAGAATTAATGGGTAGCATGTAAATAAAAAATTATAATTTATTTTTAAATTTTTGTAAGGGTGTGAAAATAGAATGAAACCGGTATTGAAAAACATACTTCTTTCCTTTATTTTTTCTGCAGCAGGGATGTGTTGGTTTCTGTTTATGGTAGTTAGAGGGGGCGGAGACTGGTTATTGTCTTGGGTAGGTGTATTAATGGCATTTTTATCTTTATACACGTTAATAGATTTATATTGTAAGTATACATACGATAAAAAAACGAGTAAATTGTTTATCAAAGCAACAGTTACTACTTTTAGTTTTGCAGTATTGGGAATCACCTTTGGTATTGTACACGAGCTATTACAGCCATGGAGTCTCAGTTTAATGGTTTGGTATTGGTTGTTAGTGTTACTTTTATTTGTAACGACCATAATATTATTAGTTTTTGTAGTATTTGTTAATCGTAAAAATTATAATATTCCTGGGAGATATAGAATACTTATACTGCTCAATCTATTTCTTACGTTAGCACCGGTACTGTGGCCACTACTTCTAAATATTATAGGAAATGGTATGAACGCTAGTGCAGGATGGTAAAAGTGAATGAATTAAAAATTTGATATAGGGTTTTAAGTATGTAAGAGAACGTGTTTTGATAAATTGAAAACACGTTCTTTTTTTATTCTCATACATTACTTTTTCCCATCTGTTCGTCTAATTTTGAAAGTAAGTATTTCGTAAGGAATGGATAAGAAAAAAGAGAGTTTTATCCTATAGGATGAAAGTATAGCTTGAATCAATACGATATGAATAGAGGAGAGAAAGCCTTATGAAAAAATGTTCTTCAATTAAGTTAGCGAGTTTGGCAGTCTTATTAGCGGGTACTACTTTATTCACACCAGGTTTTACTGTGAAAGCAGAGTCTACTCAAAATATTTCTAGTTCGTCAGAAGCACATGATCAAAAGAATCGGAATGGCTGGAAACGAGTCATGCAAGAAACAATCCAAGTTGGAGCGCCAGGGGTATTAGTTAAGACGTATAATAACGGAAAAATTAGTAGTTATAATGCTGGCGTCGCGGATTTAAGTACAAAGAAATCGATGAAATCAGATTATCGCTTTCGGATTGCTAGTGTGACGAAGACGTTTACTGCTACGACTGTTCTTCAATTAGTAGGAGAAAATCGCGTGCAACTTGACGATTCAATTGAAAAATGGTTACCGGGTCTCGTACAAGGAAATGGATATGATGGCAATCAAATTACGATACGTCAACTTTTGAATCATACGAGTGGTATAGCTGAATATTTAAAGTCAAAAGACGCGGACTTTACGAATACAAGAAAATCGTATACAGCTGAAGAATTAGTGAAAATTGGACTTTCTTATCCACAAGATTTTCCACCAGGCAAGGGTTGGTCATATTCAAATACAGGATACGTAATACTAGGAATGCTTATTGAAAAAATAACTGGAAATAGTTATGCGGAAGAAATTGAAAAGAGAATTATTGAACCTTTGGACTTGGCAAACACATTTTTACCAGGGAATTCAACCGTTATTCCAGGCAATAATCATGCTCGAGGGTATTTGAAAATTGACGGAACGAGTGAGTTGAAAGATGTAACGTATTATAATCCGAGTATAGGTAGTTCAGCTGGAGATATGATTTCTAATGCGGACGATTTAAATAAGTTCTTTTCATCATTACTCGGTGGTAAGTTACTGAAGGAACGTGAGCTAAAAGAAATGCTTACTACAGTTCCTACAGAGGGAGAAGGTGTTGGTGATGGATATGGCCTTGGAATCTATGAGACTAAACTTCCAAAAGGTGTTTCAGTTTGGGGTCACGGAGGAGCAATCCCTGGGTTTATGACTTTTGCAGGCGGAGTAATTGGAGGTAAGCATACATTTGCTGTCAATGTTAACTCTTTAGGTCCTGTTGATATTCTTACACAGTTTGATAAAATGATGCAAGTTGAATTTAATAAATAGATGAAAAGAAAGCGAATAGCATTCTGCTGTAAAGGTCAGTATTAGCATTCATAGTATGACATCGATTGTAATTTAATCTTATAGTTTAGTATAAAAAAGGATGTCAGTTACACGACATCCTTTTTTATGGAGGATCAAAGAGGTGTGCTTTTAATTCTGAAAATTGTTATTTTTTCATTCATTCCATATAATGAAGGGTATAGGGGTTATACAGGGGAATTATGAATGGATAATACTTTAGTTTGTTAATTGTTTTTATTTTAATAAATAAAAGTAAAATGATTTGGAGTGAAATTCATTGGGAGAAAATCAGTTTAGATGGAGTAACAAGCAACTAAGAGAACATGTTGAAGTAATAGATGGCAAAAGAAGTCCGCACGTTTTATGTAAGAATGCAACGTATTTAAATTCCTATATGCGCGATTGGGTGCAAGCAAATATTTGGATCTATGATGACCGTATTGTATATGTAGGAGAAAAACTGCCAGCACAACTACATGAATGTGAAATCATTGATTGTGGTGGAAAGTATGTAGTTCCTAGTTACATAGAACCGCATGCACATCCGTATCAATTATATAATCCTGAAACGCTAGCAAATTATGCGATGCAGTTTGGGACGACGACTTTTATTAATGATAATTTAACTTTATTTTTCACATTACAACGTGAAGAAGCATTTCGTTTATTAGATGAATTTGAAAAGATTCCAGCAAGTATGTATTGGTGGTGTCGTTTTGATGGACAGACTGAATTGCAAAACGGGGAATCTTTATTTAATCGTGAAGAAATAATAGAGTGGCTTAAGCGTAAAGCAGTTCTTCAAGGTGGCGAGCTAACAGCGTGGCCAAAGTTATTACATGGCGATGATGAAATGTTACATTGGGTGCAGGAAACGAAACGATTACATAAAAAAGTTGAAGGACATTTTCCAGGAGCATCTGAAATGACTTTAGCGAAGTTAAAATTGTTAGGTACAGATTGTGATCATGAAGCGATGACAGGGCAGGAAGCTTTCACTCGTCTTATGCAAGGTTACACGGTTTCCTTAAGAAATTCTTCAATCCGCCCAGATTTAGAAGTGTTACTGAAAGAATTGCTTGAACTAGGAGTAAAACAGTTTGATAGATTTATTCTTACTACAGACGGCTCACATCCTTCGTTTTATGAAAATGGAATGACAAACGTAATGATATCTACCGCGATAAAACAAGGAGTGCCAGTAATAGATGCTTATCATATGGCAAGCTATAATATCGCTCGTTATTACAATATGGAACATGTACATGGCTCAATTGCGACAGGTAGAATAGCTAATATTAATATTTTGGAAAGTAAAGAAAATCCGGTTCCAATAAGTGTAATTGCAAAGGGGAAATGGGTGAAGCGTGACGGAATAAATAAAAATGAATCCTTACTTATAGACTGGAGTAAATTCAAAGTAACTCCATTATTATTAGACTGGTCTATAGAAAAAGAGGATATGATTTTTACTAATAAAATGGGCATACAATTATTAAATAACGTTATAACAAAACCATACACGACTGATATTGATTTAAACAGTGATGAACTTTCACTAGATCATGATGAGTGTTTTCTTATGATGATTGCTCGTGACGGTACGTGGCGAGTGAATACAGTTGTAAAGGGGTTTGCGAAAGAACTAGGTGGTCTTGCTAGCTCATATTCTGGTACCGGCGACATCATTCTGATTGGAAAGAATAAAGAAGATATGCTTACAGCTTTTCATAGAGTAAAAGAGCTTGGCGGGGGAATGGTAATAGCTGAAAAGAATGAAGTATTACACGAAATCGCATTACCATTGCTCGGGATTATGTCTAAGTTAAAAATGACTGAATTAATACAGGAAGAGAAACAGTTGGTGAAATTATTGCAAGAGCGTGGCTACGGGTATGACGATCCGGTATTTACCATTTTGTTCTTTTCTGCAACGCACTTGCCTTTTATACGGGTAACGCCTATAGGACTATATGACGTAAAAAGTAGTAAAGTACTAGACTCACCAGTGAATTTGATAAAGCAATATTAATATGAAAGGTCCTATAAAAGTCTAATTTATAGGGCTTTTCACATTGTTAGCATAAGAATATTATAAGCCTCAAATAATATAGTATCTAAATTATTTGAGGTGAAACGTAAGTATGAAAAAAATATTATACATTTTAAGCGTATTTGTATTATGTGTATCTATTCAACAAGTTGTACATTCTCAAACGGATGCACCAGAGTTAGCTTCGGATTGTCTTGAAAAAAGGAAAATTCGAGATGACAAGCATGTGAAGAATATAATAAGTGATATTAAATCCACATTTAATTTAAAAATTGATGAATATAGTTTTTTGGAAGTAAGTAAAAGAGACCTGGATGCGGCCCATTTGATGTATGGTGGAAAGGAAAATGATTCTTATTATAATTCGCTAACTAAAGTTTATGATAGTGGTGGATTTAGCGAGCAGCCCAGCTTATTTGTGAGGGCTCAAGAAGCATTTTTACTTTATAAAGAAAAAGATAATATCAATGTAATGAAACGCCTAAAACTAGATGTTGAAAAAGGGGAATGGCTCGTTGTAAAGACGAAAAAGAAGAAAGGGAAAAAAGTGAAATTCAAGCCGTTGCAATGTGAAAAAGATTATATGAAAAAGAGAAATGAATATCATAATCTAAAATGAAATAAAGGAATTTTAAGTGAGGAAAAATTCGTTAATAATTGCAAATGAAGTGGTAGAAATTCCTAGTAATTTCGCCATGAAAAAACGTCATTTTTTATTTTTGAAATGACGTTTTTTTATATACTTAAAGCTTTTGCATCGCACTTTCAATCCTCTTCACCAAATCAGCAGACACTTTATGAAAATACCCTAAAACAACCTTCCTAATATCATCGGAGATAACTTTCAAATCACTAGCCAAGTTTTCAGCAAGATGTTCTTTTTCTATCGGCTTTAACTTCGCATAAAATTCACTAGGCTGCGTAAAGTCATCCTGTTTCGTTATAGAAGTTCTTTCAAGTTTACCTTCAACATATCTTCCGTCACTGCTCGTTATTTGCTTAGCAGGTGTCCAATCTTGTTGCTGGTTAATCGCTAATTTACGAAATTCGGGACCAATTCTTCTTCTTTGAGAATCACTATAAATGTTAGCGCGTCCTTGCAACATTTTATCATCTGATAGTTCTGCACCGTCTAGTAAATTAGAAGGGGAGAAGGCGACTTTTTCTACTTGTTCCATATAGTTTTCAGGATTTTTATTTAACACCATTTTGCCTACTGGTATAAGAGGATACACATTTTCATCCCATACTTTTGTATCATCTAAAGGGTCATAAGGAAGATGTTCTTCATCTTTCGGATCCATGAGCTGGACATATAATCCGTATTCTACTGGTTTACCATTTGCAATTGCATCATATAAATCTCTCCCACTATAATCAGGGTTTTCGGCAGCCAATTTATTCGCTTCCTCACTAGTAATGTATTGTACACCTTCGAATGGGTACCAATGATACTTTACATATTTGCGGTTGCCTTCTGTATTTCTCCAAACATATGTATTAACACTATGTCCTGGGATGTGGCGCAGACTTTTGGCCGTACCAGCATCAGAATATAAATGGACAACGAAATGAATGGATTCAGGTGCTTTAGCGACGAAGCTCCAAAATCTATTAGGGTCTATTAAGTTATTTATAGGTGAAGGTAACAATGCTTGAATCGTTTCAGGAAATCGCATTGGATCACGAACGGAAAAGACAGGGATGTGATTACATAAAAGATCGAAAATGCCTTCCTTTGTATAAAACTTTGTAGAAAAACCGCGTACATTTCTAGAAGTGTCAGGAGTGCCTTTCGTACTAACAGCTAATGAAAATCGCACCATAACAGGAACTTTCTCATTAGAATGTTGTAAAAAATTTAGTTTCGTATGTTCAGACATTGGATAGATCGTTTGAAAATAACCGAACGCACCAAATCCTTTTACATGAACAGGTCTTTCTAAAATTTTTTCGTGAATAAATTGTTGTAACGTCTCGTGAAGTACACTATCTTGCTCTAGAACAGGTCCACGTGAACCAACTGTTTGAGAGTGAAGTGTAGCTTGTTCATTACGTTCTTCATTTGCATTAAAGCCTTTCCCTAGTAAAGATTGCTCCTGTTTATCATAGTTTTCATTCATCGATATTGCCTCCAAATCTTTTTTGTCCATTGTTACTAAATATGATTTCATAGCCTTGATTATGTATGACACGCAAAGTTCAAAATAGTAACAGACCGCTATATGAAAAAAACGCGTATGTAGTGGACCTGTTGAAATAGAAGAAATTATGGAAAAATGGATATCGAGAAGAAAATTACTATTAAAATTACAATCTTAAAAATGAATTTATACATGACTTTATAGAGAATAAACAGAAATAAACAGGGAAAATAACTAGGAGGAATTTAACATGTCGGATTGGTTTCAATTAGATAAAGAATATATGATGCCTACGTATTGTCGTACGAAGGTTGCAATAGAAAGAGGAGAAGGGTGCAAGCTTTATGATGTGGATGGTAAAGAGTATGTAGATTTATTTTCTGGTGTCGGAGTGAACGTATTGGGATACAATCACCCGAAAATCGTGCAAACGACGATGGAGCAAGTTACAAAATCGTTGCATCTTCCATTTCATTTTTTAAATCCAGTTGCGATTGAATATGCAAAGAAATTAGTTGACTGCTCATTAAAAAAAGGAAAAGTCTTTTTTACAAACTCTGGTACGGAAGCGACAGAAACAACGTTAAAATTAATTGATAAATATAGATTTAATACGCATGAAGAACGTGAAGGAATTGTAGTGCTGAAAAATAGTTTCCACGGGCGAACATTAGGAGCACTACATTTTACGAGACAAGAAAGTGTATATCAAAATTTCCCTAAAACATCGATTCCGGTATATGAAGTAGACCGCGAGAATATAGAGCAATTAGAAGAAACAATAATTCATGAAAATCCGATTGCGATTATGCTAGAGCCGGTTTTAGGAAGTGGGGGGATATACCCTTTATCAAGTGAATATTTACATGGTGTTCAAAACTTATGTGAGAAATATAATGTACTACTTATCGTTGATGAAGTACAAAGTGGTATGGGGAGAACTGGTAAACTATTTGCTTATCAAAATTTCAATATTACACCGGATATTATTCAAATTGGTAAAGGAGCAGGAGGCGGGATACCGCTTGGCGGAATTATTGTTGGTGAAAAGTTATGTGATGTATTTGCACCAGGAGATCACGGCACAACATTTGCTCATTCATCAATGGGAACGGCTTTAGGATTAACGGTATTAAACACATTAATTGACGATGGTTTAATGCAAGAAGCGTATGGAACGTCACTATATTTAAATGATAAATTGCAAGAAATTCAGAAAGAAAATTCTTATTATATTCAGGAAGTACGTCATGCTGGCATGATGTTTGGAATTAGTTTGAATGATACAAATGAAAATGTGAAGAAATTACAGGTAGAGCTAATGGAGAATGGGATATTAGTTGATGTTACACAAGGGAACATCATTCGTTTACTTCCTCCATATATAATTACAAAAGAAGAAATTGATACATTTGTTAATGAATTTATCTCTTGTATACATAGTTTAGCAGCTACAAGTATTTAAAAAAGAAACTTATTTTTAATTCAAATAAGAAGAAAATAGGGGTAAAAAAATAAATTTTTATATTAAAATAAAAAGCTGAAAAAGGTACTCGTATAGCGCCTTCTTCAGCTTTTTTATTTTAATAAATTACTTAACCTTGGAAGCATCTCATTGGACAAATAATTAATTATGTGAAACAATAATAACAGATAAGGAGACGCTGATTTTCCTTAAGTGCTTCGAATTTATTTTATTCAATAAGAGAAGGTGTGCTTAAAGAAGTTAAATTAAATAAGGAGCTGTTTTATTATATGCAACAAAATAATGATTTAAATTTTGAACCTCAAGACGTTAATATTGTCAATCCTAAACAAGCCAGGAAAGCAGTAGTTGCTACTGGTATCGGGAATGCAATGGAGTGGTTTGACTTTGGATTATACGCGTATTTAGCGGTAATTTTAAGTCAATTATTCTTCTCAGGTGTTGATAATAGTGGATTGCAACTTGTACTTACATTTGGTACATTTGCAGCAGCCTTTCTCGTTCGACCAATCGGAGGTGTATTCTTTGGTAGAATAGGAGATAAGTACGGCCGAAAAATCGTGTTAAGTACTACTATTATTTTAATGGCACTTTCTACATTATTCATCGCATTACTACCAACCTATGAACAAATTGGTGTATGGGCACCAATACTACTTTTAGTTGCCCGAATGATTCAAGGCTTCTCTACAGGCGGCGAATATTCAGGAGCAATGGTTTATATCGCAGAATCTTCTCCAGATAAAAAGCGTGGTATACTCGGTAGTGGTCTTGAAATTGGAACACTCTCAGGTTACATTGCTGCATCGGTAATTGTTACCATTTTGACGTTATTGTTAACAGATGAGCAAATGCTCAGCTGGGGCTGGCGTATTCCTTTCTTAATAGCTGCACCAATTGGCTTGGTCGGTTTATATTTACGCCGTCATCTAGATGAATCTCCCATCTTTGAAGAGATGGAAAAAGCACAAGAGGAATCTGAAGACAACGAACAATTTTCATTTATGGAAATATTAAAATATCACAAAAAAGACTTCTTATTAAGCACAGTAATTGTCGCCTTCTTTAACATTACAAATTATATGATTCTTTCGTATATTCCTTCTTATCTAACTCAAGTACTTAAAGTCAAAGAAACAACTGGCTTATTAATTATTTCTATTACGATGGCACTTATGATTCCACTGGCACTTTATTTCGGTAAATTAAGTGATAAAATTGGTAATAAACGCGTCGTGCAAATTGGTTTACTTGGTTTAACAGTATTTGCAATTCCAGCATTTTTACTAATAGGTAATGGACATATTGCAGCTATATTTGCAGGTATTTTCATTTTAGGATTTTTCCTAAGTGTATATGAAGGAACGCTACCTTCATTATTACCATCACTATTTTTCACCGATGTACGTTATCGAGCACTTTCGATCTCATTTAATATTTCTGTATCGATATTCGGTGGTACAACGCCGCTCGTATGTTCATACTTAGTTCATGCAACTGGTAACCCGCTAGCACCAGCATTTTATTTAACAGGTGTAAGTATTATTGGATTAGTCGCATTTAGTGTATTATTCGTTACAACATCAGGACGTGCGCTAAAAGGTTCATATCCTACAGTAGAATCGAAAAAAGAAGCACACCAAATTGCTAAAGAAGATCCTGAAGAAACACTTTGGTGGCATGAAGAATCATTAGAGATTGAAGCAGGGAAGAATGCTTCAATTTAAAAAGTAACGTAGAAGTACAAAAAGACTCCTATAAAAAATAGGAGTCTTTTTGTTGTGTTATTTTTTTCTTTTCTTCAAACTCTTCTGATATGCATAGAGTTTATGGATTTCTTCCTTAAATTCATGTAACAGTACGGTGTTTTCCTCATTTGAATAACGCACTGTATTATAAGCATTTATAATAATATGACTCTGAATATATATATTTTCTTCATTATTTATTCTTCCTAACCATGCTTCAACAGTTTCTCCTCGTTTTCTATTTAAAGGAGGAGTTAACTTACTCTCAAGTTTGAAAATTTCTTTTCGAATTTCATTATGAGGCGGTTTGTTTCGTTTCAAACGTTTTTGGCTCATGCCTTCTTTATCAGTAATGATAGTAGATTCGAAGACAGGCATATTTGGTAAACTGAATTGTTTTCGTTTTTTTATTATTTTCCAAACGACGTAAATAGCAATGACTGTACAAACTAATATGGTAATGCTATTTATGAGAGTTGGATCAAAATCACGTTGTCCAAACTCATCCTTAATTTGAGGGTCTTTTAGATTGCCTTTATTCGACCAAAAATCGTCTGTTTCTTTTGATTCAGCTGCGGAAAATAACGGATTAATGGCGTATCCAAATCCTAAAGCAACTACTTGTACGGCGTAAGAAAAAAGAAGCCGAATGTATGGGAAAATAGGAATGAGAAAAGCACTAATTATTCCAATCGTAATAAGAGAAGCGAAACGTAATAACTGTTGATTACGATTTGCTCCAGTTAACCAAAATGTAATCATAATGTGTAAGACTAATAGTAATAGTTTCCACAAAGATGGAAAGGGCGCATAAAATATAGCTGAAACACCAAACCATATAATACCGCCTAACGATTTTTGAACTGGATACCCAGGTCCAACTACATGTACGATAAAGAAGAAAAGCGGTAACATAATTGTGCCAAATAGAGAGAAAGAGAGAAAGATAGAACAACCGATTATTTGAGTAAGTAATAGTATGACAAAACCTGTTGTTTTTTTCTTCATTAATTTATGGATAAGAAGTATCCCTACATATCCTGTTGCTAAAAATATAGCAACAGAAACAAGTTCATCCCTTTCCGTTAATAACGAAAGGAGGAGCAACAGAAAAAAGTCATTAACGTGATAGAGCCAAGTTTTCAAGCTTTTCCACCATCCCTTCGTTATTAATGAGAAACATAGGCTGAGAGAGAAGAGGGAGTTCATTTCTCTGTAAACCAATGTATATCATTGTAGATGATCGTTCTCTTTTTCTCGTTACATAATGAATAAATCCTTGTTTAGGAAGTAACGTACTATCATCTGAAATACGCGCTAATTCCTCTAAAGATATTCCGTAATGTGTTTGCCCTTCGTTTAATGGTAAGTGCAGAGGACCACCTTCAGCTAATACACTAATAAATAATTCAAACGGTATTTGATGCTTCGTTGCGTATTGACAAATGTATGTTGCAAATGAAATAAGATTTTCTATATTATCTTTCCAACCAAACCCGCGATCAGCAGCTAATGAAAGACAAATCGTCCAACTATAATTTTTTACAGGTTCATATTGCTTCGCCTGTAATTCCTGCATTTTAGCAGATGCTTTCCAATGAATAGAACGGAAAGACTCACGTTCATAGCGTTTTATACCAATAATAGATGTTTCATCATTGTAAAAAGAAAAATTTGTTCGATAAGATCCTGTTAAAAGTTGCTGAAGTTCTTGCAAACCTGCTACTTCTTTAGGAGACGGGTACACAATAATTTCAGTTCGTAATTTATCAAAAATGGGCAAATGTACAGTTAAAAGATGAAAAGGATCCTTTAATACACATTCGAACTGTTCAATTTGAAATACACCACGCTTCGTTGCAGTTAATGTTAAATCCCATTTTTGCGCCGAATGTCCAGGTTGTGAAAACGGAAAAGAAAATAGCGTTTTGGATATTTGTTCAATCCCTTGATCTTTTTGTGGGAGAAGGGACGGATTTAAATGAAAATAACAAACACCGTTAACGAGTGGAATATTTGCTCCATTTTTTAAATGAATGAAAAACTGTCCAGATTCATCAGGGAAAAGCCGAGTCGTTTGTTTCTCGTTAATCACTTGAAACCTTTTCTCTATGTATGCGACATATTTATAAATGAAAATTGCAAATAAATAGTAGAAGAAAAAGAAAAACATAATGATTCGTTGTGGCATAAAAAATGTAAATAGTATAGCGCCTGGCACACTTAATTGAATAATATGCAGTTGGAAAAATAAAGGTACAGTTACAACGCGCTGTCCATTCATGCTTGCTCAATCTCCACTGGTACGTCAACTTCATTTAAAATTCTTTGCATAATTTCATTTTTTGTCGTACGTAATGCGCCTTCCATCGATAAGACGATACGATGATTCCAAACAGAAGGAACTAAAAATTGTATATCTTCAGGCGTACAATATTCTCTCCCGCGTAAAAAGGCTAACGCTTGAACTGCGCGCACTAAAGCAAGTGTGGCACGTGGACTTACACCGTTAGCGATGTAATCATGATTTCTTGTAGCATGAGCAAGTTTAATAATGTAATGTTCTAACGGTTCTGATACGAAAATTTCTTTTACTCGTTTCTGTGCTTCTAAAATGTCTTCTAAAGAAATAACAGATTTGACGCTTTCTAACGGTGTATCGTTACGGAAACGACGCATCATTTGTAGTTCATCTTTGGAATCAGGATAACCAATTGAAATTGTCATTAAAAAACGATCAAGTTGTGCATCTGGAAGAGGAAATGTTCCTTGTGATTCAATTGGATTTTGCGTCGCAATAACAAAGAACGGTTTCGGAAGAGGAGTAGATTGCTTTTCAAGCGTTACTTGTCGTTCTTCCATCGATTCTAATAAACTAGACTGCGTTCTAGGCATAGCGCGGTTAATTTCATCCGCAAGCAAAATATTAGTCATAACTGGTCCAAGTCTTAACTCGAATTCACTCGTTTTCGGATTAAAATATTCAATACCTGTTATATCACTCGGAAGTACATCCGGTGTAAATTGGACGCGAGAAAAATTACCACCAATACTTTTAGAAAGTGTTTTCGCTAGCAACGTTTTCCCAGTACCAGGCACATCTTCGAGTAATACATGTCCATCAGCAAGCAATGAAACGAGTAATAAATCTATAACATTTTCTTTACCGACAAAAACTGATCCTATGTTTTCTTTCAATTTATTTATCATATGTATCATTCCTTTCAAAAATATAAACGGATATTTCTATATTTTAACAAATTATTCAGAAAATTGATATGGTTTTTCAATTCAAAGAAATAAATATTCAATTATTAAAGTATACTTGCATATTTTGGAATGTGATTATATAATATCAATATACGATGTATCGTTAGTCGATATATCAGATAACGATGTATCGGGGGTAGTTATAATGAATGCGAAAGTGCAAAAATATATTCCATTAACTGAAGCGACATATTACATATTGTTGTCACTAGTGAAGCCAATGCACGGATATGGAATTATGCAAATGGTAGAAGAGATGACAAATGGAGAAGTAAAGCTCGGTCCTGGAACTTTATACGGGAATACGACGAAGTTACTAAAAGAAAAGTTAATAGTTGAAGTTGCCTCTACAGATAGAAAGAAGTGCTATGAGTTAACGCCACTTGGTAGAGAAGTACTAGAGCTAGAGTATAACAGGTTACAGAGATCGGTAAGGAATGGAAATAGTATATTAGGGGAGTGAATGGAAGATGGAGACAAAAAGGGTATTTAAATTTTTTGCGGGATGGAGTTTAGAAAAAGAGGAAGCTTTTTTAAGAAAGATGCATCAACAAGGCTGGGCACTACAAAAGTATAATATAATGTATACGTTTAAGAAAACGGAGCCGAAAGATGTAATTTATAAGGCAGATTTTAGATTAGATTATAAAGATTCAAAAGAAAAACAAAAAGAATATATTGAGATATATGAAATTTGTGATTGGAAACATGTAACGAGTTTTGCGAAATGGAATTATTTTTGTAAAGAAGTAGAAGAGGAAAATGAGTTACCTGATATATATTCAGATAAGGAAACGAGGATACAAAAACTCACTGAGTTGTTACAGTTGTTTGCTTTTATGTTTGTAACGTTAATGCCAGCACTTTACTTATGTTTTCTTGGGATATCAGAATCTGGATTATATAAAGGTATGGTAGGGTTTTTTGGGTGCTTATATTTGTATATACTCATTAATTTATATTGGAAAATTAATAAGTTGAAAAAGGAGATATTGTAACAAAAAGTAGGATTATTAAAGTAGTTGGTGGTATGGGAATCAACTACTTTAATTTTTATATTCTTTCATTTTGTTCGCTCTTTTTTATATAATAAGAACTCTAAATTTGAGGTGTAAAACAGTAAGAGAAGTACGAATTCTCGACAGAGTTATAAATAGAAAACCTATCCAAAAGGGGAAAAGCTACAGCAAGAGATTTGCTATCAGTTAATGTTTCATCCAATTTTTCGTACCTTGAAGTAAACATTAATTGATTATCTTGCTTATGTAAAACGGAAAAAACCCCTACAAAAAATCGGTAGGGGGTAATTAAAATATTTAAGAAAAAGACTGATTTTGCGCAGGTTTAATAAATTGTTCCGGGTTTTCAACAAGTCCACATACAGCGCATTGAACGCGGTAAGTTGGTCCTTGATAGGCCATATGAAAAGCATTCATATTTTCATTTGTGTATTCTTCTTCTACTTGACCAGTTTGTGGATGTAACTTGACTGGTTTTACTTGTTGTTCAAGAATATTAAAGCGAGTACGGTTCGTTTTACAACTTGGACATAGCATTGGTTCCATATGTATACACCTCCATTTGTAGCATTTCTTAAATTCTTTAATTTTATGCAACGGAAAAAACTTTCTCAATATAAAATGGGTGTTTAAAGTATTTAAAATTCAGAAAAAATAAAATATAATAAAAGTACGAACTGGTTATGTCCAAACCAAATCTCCTGTTTTATGCCAATAAGCTGGGGGCCGAGAAATCGGCCTCATTTTTTTGTGCTCATTACTATAGGAAACAAGGTTTTTATGAGACTTTTGTCGAAATTTTAGGGATGGATACAAAGGGGGATGTAAAATGAATTTAAAAATGAAGTACATTATTTTATATGTAGAAAAGTTTGAAGAATGTTTAAGGTTTTATAAAGATATTTTACAGTTACCTATAAAAGCAGAGCATGGTACATATATTGAGTTTAATACTGGTTCTACAATTTTAGCGATGAACACGAGGCAAGATGTAAAAGAATTAACAGGACTACCACTTACAGAGGGCGAGTTACAATCTTCTCATTTCGAATTAGGGTTCGTTGTTGATCATGTACAAGAAACAATTGAGCAATTTAGAGAGCAAGGAATTAAGATTTTAGTTGAACCAATTGTGAAACCGTGGGGACAAACAATTGCATACATTGCCGATCCAGATGGGAATTATATTGAAATTTGCAGTTCATTATAATAGAAGGGGAAAAAGATATGGGGTTTCCGAAACTAGAAACAGAACGTTTACAATTAAGAGAACTAACACTGTTAGATGTAGAAACGATGTTCCGTTATTTTTCAAAAGAATCTGTTATACGTTATTTCGGAATGGATTCTTTCGAAAATATTGAGCAAGCGAAAACGACGATTCAAACGTTTAAAAATCGTTATGAAGAGGGCAGTGTATTTCGCTGGGGAATTGAGAAAAAAGGGGCGGGTCAACTAATCGGAACGTGTGGTTTTCATTTCATAAACAATCATCATAAGCGAGCTGAAATTGGTTATGAATTAGACGATACATATTGGGGACAAGGATATGCAACGGAAGCGTTACAGGCGATTTTAACTTACGGATTTGAAACATTGCAACTGATAAGAATTGCTGCTGTTGTATACGTAGAGAATAAAGCTTCTCAAAAATTATTAAGTAAAGCAGGATTTCAAGAAGAGGGATTACTTCGAAAACATATGATTCAAAATGGATTTGCTCATGATACGATTTTATACTCGTTATTAAAAGAAGAGTGGAAGAAACAATGAGTACAAATGAGCTTATAAATATAATGAAGAAACATAAACAAAATAGGTTCATTTTAGGTATAGATGGCTTAAGTCGATCAGGAAAAACAACATTTGTAACAAACTTAAAGGAAAATATGAAACAAGAAAGTATTCCGTTTCATATTTTTCATATTGATGATCACATAGTAGAGCGCAATAAACGATATCATACTGGATATGAAGAATGGTATGAGTATTATTATTTACAATGGGATATTGCATACTTGCAGAAGAATTTTTTTCAAAAGTTACAAAATGAAACAAAACTGAAATTACCGTTCTATAATGATGTGGCAGACTCATGCGAAATGAAAAAAGTACAGATTCCCATAGTAGGTGTAATTGTAATTGAAGGTGTTTTTCTACAGCGAAAAGAATGGAGAGATTTCTTTCATTATATGGTGTATTTGGATTGTCCAAGAGAGACCCAGAAGAAACTTTCGAAGTTTCAAAATAGGTATTGGAAAGCAGAGGATTATTATTTAGAAAAGGAATTGCCGAAGGACCGGGCGGATTTAGTCATACAATGATTGGAAAATAGAAGGTGAGCAGAATGAATATTTTATGGGATTTTGATGGGACGTTATTTGATACGTATCCAGTTTATACAAAGATTCTTTCTCAAGTTTTAGGGAAGGAAATAAGTGAAGAAGAAATCTATACAAAGTTAAAGGTTTCATTTTCACACGCAATTGATTATTATGAAATATCTAAAAAACAATTAAGTGAAATTGATGTATTAGAGAGTCGTATTATGATAGAAGATATAAAACCATTTGAAAAGGTGGAAGAGGTTTTAAAGTTTGCCGATAAAAATGTAATTATGACTCACAAAGATAGAGCCGGAGTATTATCAATATTAAATCATTACGGCTGGGACAAATACTTCGTAGACATGGTTACAATTGATGATGGTTTCCCTCGAAAACCGAACGCTCTATCTTATGATTATTTGCATAAAAAGCACAATATTGATTTAGCTATTGGTGATAGAGAATTAGATTTACTACCTGCAAAGGAATTAGGTATTTCAACATGTATGTTTCAAGGGAATTGTGATGTAGCGGATTATTCTTTATCGCATTACTCGGAATTTTTTAAGGTAGTGATTGATAGAGAGGTTATTTTATAAAAAATTAAATAAAACCTCTACTTTCAAGCAAAAAGTAGAGGTTGTTTTCTATGCTTTATAAAAACGATAGAAAATTAATACTTTCAAGAATTTAGAAGGGGATTGGTATAACGATTTGAATTATATATTTATAGATAAATCTATAAATAAAAAGATTTCTATAAAGCGAGTGATTACATGAGTATTTTCATTTTAGAAGATGACGTCATACAAGCACAGCAAATGAAGCGGTTAGTTGAAGAGATTTGCGAGAAATATATGTTGCCTTTTGATTTTATTGAGGTAACTAGTAAAAGCGAAAACATCATTACTAATATTCCTAAGGCAACTTATGTCCCAATCTACTTTTTAGATATAGAGATTAAAAGAGAAGAACGGAAAGGTTTACAAGTGGCGCAAGAAATAAGGAAGTATGATACGCAAGGGATTATTGTGTTTGTAACGACGCATTCTGAATTTGCACCTATTTCATATCAATACATGGTATCAGCTTTAACTTTTATTGATAAAGGGTTGCCACACGAGGAGAGGCGTAACGTTTTTGAACAATGTTTACTTCAATATGAAGCGCGTAATAAGCATATTATTCCGTCCGATGACTTTATCGTTGAAAATAGTAATGCGACTGTGCGGGTTCCGTTTCATGAAGTTGAATACGTTATGACCGATGAACCACACCGTTTAGCATTAGTGACGTTAGATAGAATCGTTTATTTTTACGGGACTTTAAAAGAAATTGAATTAATAGATGAACGTTTATTTCGTTGTCATCAATCATATATCGTGAATAAGAAGCAACTGTCTTCTTACGATGCGAAGCAGAAAATGATAGTTTTAAAAAGCGGGAAACACATTCCAGTATCACGGCGTTTAGTGAGTAAAATACGTAACATGTTAAAGGGTGAGATGTAATGTATATTTATGATTTGTTTGCAATACTGCTTACTAGTATGAGCCATACGTTTTTATACATTCAATTAATCCGGTACACTAGATTGTCATATAGAATGTTAATAGCTTTAAGTGCAGTATTCATTATTTTACTTGCGATTGTCGTAACAGTAACGAGATACCCAGAGTTGAATAGTACGATTGTGTTATTTTTAATAAGTTTAGGATTAATGCAAAATGAATTGAAATTTAAGCATAATGTATATTTTGCACTAGTGAGTATGGTCATAATAACATTAGTGAAAATGTTGCTTTTCGATTTAGGAATGAAAATCTTTATGTTAACGCCATTCAATTTATATTTATGGACAGGTAGCATGATTCATCTTACCGTATCGACACTTACTTTTATCGGTATTCTATTAGCTCGCAAAAGAATCCAAAAAATTGCTCAATATATAGTAGGTAGTCCGCTATACTATGTAACTTATCTATTATTAATTGCCGGATTTATTATTGAACTAATCTTAACTCAGCCATCTTCTGCATTATTAGCACAATTAAATCAACAATACAGTGAAGTAAGTTATATTTCAGCGATTATTGTATTTTTATTATTACTAATCATTGTGCTAATAAGCTCACACTTATCGAAAGAAAAGTTACGAGAAGAGCACGAAAAACGTTTAGATAAAGAGTTATTAGATTATGTAGTGAAATTAGAGGATATGCACGATGAGCTTGCTAGTTTCCGTCATGATTATATGAATGTATTACTCTCGTTAGAAGAGGGCATACGTACAAAAAATGTGAAAGAAATTGAGCAAGTGTATTATGACGTTATCGCTCCTACGTTAAAAACAATAAATGATCATGAACTTGATATTGCGAAATTATCTCGTGTACATATTCCTGAAGTGAGAAGTGTATTAAGGGCGAAAGTTGGCACTGCCCAGCAGCAACAAATAAAAGTAATGCTCGATATACCGGAGAAAATTGAAGGTGTTTCAATGACGATCATTTCATTTATTCGCATCATTTCAGTTTTAGTAGACAATGCAATTGAAGAAGCCGTACATAGTGAGGAAAAGATATTGCAAATCGCATTCTTTGAAATGGATTCACGACAATATTTTATCGTCCGTAATAGTTCAAAGAGTGAAGCGATTGATTTGCAAAAAATTTATGAGAAAAACCATTCAAGTAAAGAAGGAGCTCGAGGATACGGGCTATTCTCATTAAAACGGATTATGAATAAAACAAATAATGCGACGTTAGAAACAACTTATGTAAGTCCTTATTTCACGCAAACATTCATATTAAAAGAGATGAAATGACCATCTATGATGAAAATGAAACCGAATAGGAAATAACTACATACTTCCTTCACTTGTTTTTATACACTTCAAGTAAGAGGTGAAGCGAGATGAATGGTCTTATTTTTACAACGATGATTAGCTTTGGTTTACCGCTTATAGCACTTTTCTATGCTTTTTGGAAGAAACGCTATATTCCATATATATTAGGTGTATTGGCTTTTGTTGTATCACAAATATTGATCCGCATACCAATACTGAATTATGTAAATGGAAATAGCATAGAATTTCAAATGTTTTCTATTATGCAGCCTGTGTTATTTGTACTTTTACTTAGCTTATCAGCTGGAATTTTTGAAGAGATAGCCCGTTTTATCGCAATGCGTTATTTTATGAAGCAACGAGATTGGCAGTCTGGTTTTTTATTTGGAGCAGGGCATGGTGGTATTGAGGCAGTGTTGATAATTGGAATTCCAGTAATATCTCTATTAATGTCACAAACAGTCATTCAAAATGGTGACAGTTACTATTTCGCCGGTATTGAGCGTATCTTCGCGATGGTATTGCATATTGGGCTTTCTTTCATTGTATTGCAAGCTGTCGTCCAAAAGAAATTTCGTTATGTTGTATATGCAATTCTCATCCATGGGACTGCAAATGCAATAGCTAGCATTATATCGCTATATGTACCAGGGAAAAGCGGGATTATTTTGTCAGAAGTTTCAATAGCAATTTGTGCTGTACTCGTTTTTAGTTATAGTGTCATTTTGAAAAGAAAGGGTGTATGAAAATGAGAAGAATGTTACTAATTATAATAAGTGCTATCGCGGCGTTCGCGCTTGCAGCATGTACCGGTAATAAAGTAGATGAAAGTACATCAAAAAAGTTTATTCCGAAGTCCGAAGAAATTGTATCACTATTAAATGAAGCAAAGTATAAAGAAGTACATGAAAAATTTGATAGTAAAATGAAAGCTGCGTTGCCAGAAGAAAAGATGAAAGATCTTACACCTGTAATTGAGAAAGCTGGTACGTTCGAAAAAATTGAAAAACAATCGATTGAAGAAAAAGATGGTTTATATACTGTTATACTTGTAGCGAAATATAGTAAGGAACAACGTACCTTTATCGTAACTTATAACGATAAAGAAGAAATAGCTGGCTTAGTAATTAGGTAGAAATGTAATGGCAGATAAGATGGTTGTGTCCATTTTATCTGCTTTTTTATTATAACCATATTATGGTTATTCGTGCTAATATGAACACATAGCTATAGAGAAGGGGTGGGTTAGTATGAAAACTGAAATAGTTCCTAAAAAGAAATACAGTATAATAAGCTACATATCTTTACTCATCGGCGTTTTATGTTTTCTGTTCGTTTTTATAACACCGACAAGGATAGCCAATGCAGGTAATATAGTGGGAGATTATATTACAGTCGCCCTCACAGTTGCAGGTATCATACTTTCTGTCATTACGATGACGAAAAAAAACGAGAAGAAGGGAATTGCTATTCTTTCATTAATACTGTCCTTATCATTCTTTATATTTTGGATTATTGCGATTATTTTAGTTTTGACTGGTCGAGTTAGTTTTGCACCATAATAGCGAAAAAAAGAGTCCTTCATACGAGAAGGACTCTTTTTATTCGCTTTCTTCTGGTTGATATTCTAAAATATCCCCTGGTTGGCATTCTAACGCTTTACAAATAGCATCCAAAGTTGTAATTCTAATTGCTTTTGCTTTTCCATTTTTTAATATAGAAAGGTTAGCCATTGTAATACCAACCTTCTCGGAAAGTTCAGTTACACTCATTTTTCTTTTCGCTAACATTACATCAATATTAATTATTATTGCCATGTTATTCACCTCAGACCGTTAAATCATTTTCTGATTTTATATCTATCGCATCTTTTAAAAGTCTTTGGAGAACGGCAGCAAAGACTGCGATAACCATTGAAGCAAAGATAAGGATCATGCCAATTATAATAATACCTGGTGCATCATCTCTCTCTGCTACAAGATAGAAGAGTGGCATACCTAATACATATAATACACTAATTGTAACAGCACATTGTTTTATCTTTTTTAAAGCTCTAACAGATAATTTCGAGAAAGCGTTACCCTTGTCAATGTAGCTTACAAGTTTAAAGGCTTGATATAGAGCAAAATAAAAAGGTATAACCGTTGCATATAGATTGATTAAAATAAGATATTTTATATATGCAATATCCGGATACAATTCTGCTGCATAATTCCCGATATTAGGAATTAAAAATATACACAAAGCAAAAACAGGAATCCCGATAAGGATAATAGCTGTCTTTAAAAAGAGTGTTGATCCTTGTTTCATATAAAGCACCTCATTTTTAAATTATCTTTTTAATTTAACATGAAATTTATCGTTTAACAATAAATTATTATTTATTCTAATCGGATTTTTATTGAGAAATAAAATTTAGGGAAGAGAATGATAAGACGTTTTTATAAAAAGGTATGATATGTAATGTCCGTTGTTTTACTAATAATAGAAAGGGAAAGTAATGATTGTTAGCTTCATGAAAATTGGGGACTAATAAAACATATATAAATGAATGTAAAACATACGGAGGAACAACAATGTCGAATTTGAGTTTACTGATGAAGAAGTTACTATTAGTAGGAACAATCACACTAAGTATGTTATGTACGGAAAGCATGATGAATTATTATTCGGTGGAAGCGAAAGTGAAAAAAGTAGAACGGCAACCGAAAAATGTAATCATTATGGTTATGGACGGAACGAGTTCTTCTGCAACAACATTAGCTCGCTTGTATAAAGGGAAACCACTGGCGTTAGATGAAATGGTAACAGGAGGAGTTCGTACATATTCGGCGGAATCAGCTATAACAGACTCAGCCCCAGCAGCTACAGCTTTAGCGACGGGGAATAAATCGAATTCAGGATATGTAGGTGTATTACCTTCAATTGTAAGTTCACCTGGCTTAAAATCAATAAAAGAAGAGGACAAGTTACGGCCAGTTGCCAATGTTTTAGAAGGTGCCAAACGTACTGGTCGCGCAACTGGAATTGTTGCTACAGCTGAAATTCAGCATGCTACTCCGGCCGGATTCTCTGCTCACCATGTAAACCGCAAACGTTTTGACGTAATTGCGGAGCAACAAGTGCATCAAAATATAGATGTCGTATTAGGCGGAGGAAAAGCGGCACTCCTACCTATAAAAAGAAAAGATGGTGAAGATTTAGTAAAGGTGATTCAAGACAAAGGATACGACTTTGTTGAAACGAAAAATGCATTATTGAACTCTAAATCTAAGAAGATTTGGGGCTCTTTTTCACATAATGCTTTAGCATTTGATATGGATCGTGAAGCAACAAATCCGGAGCAACCAACACTTTCTCAAATGACGGAAAAAGCAATTCAAACGTTATCAAAAGATAAAGATGGATTCTTTTTATTTGTGGAAGGAAGTAAGCCCGACTGGGCAGCTCATGTGAATGATCTAATTGGGATGATTAGCGATGTATTGGCATTTGATGAAGCGGTAGCAAAAGCGTTGCAATTGGCAAAAAATGATGGCAATACACTGCTCATCGCTTTAACTGACCATGGTAATAGCGGTATTTCTATCGGGAATATGAATACGACAAAAGGATATAATACTACACCGGTCTCTACATACATTGATCCATTGAAAAAAGCGAAAATGACACTTGAAGGGACTACAAATAAACTCAAATCTGATTTATCAAATGTAGAAGATGTAGCTAAATTATACGGGTTGGAAAATTTAACTTATGATGAAAAAGAAAGAGTAAAAGCAGCAAAAAAGAAATCGGATGTAGGTCCGATATTTACTACATTATTGGCCAATCGTGCGAACATAGGCTTTACAACAGGTGGCCATACAGGTGAGGATGTGTTTTTATATTCTTACGGTCCTAAAAAGCCATACGGTTTGATTCAAAACACAGATATTGCGAAAACGATGGCGAAAGCAATGGGCTTTAACTTAGCAGAAGTAACAAATAAATTATTTGTAGAGAGTGATTCAGCCTTTAAACAAAATGGTGCAACTGTAATAATAGACAAAACTGATGCAGCAAACCCGTTGCTCATAGTAAAACGTAATAATGTAAAAGCTCAATTATTTGTAAATAAAAATATAATTCGTATTAAGAATAAAGATTATGAATTAGGTAGCATAGTTGTAGAAAGCAATGGTAAGTTCTATGTACCAGAAGAAGCAATCCATTTATTCATAAAACATTCTCGTTAAAAAATGTCAATTCCTTAGCTAGTACTTAGGAATTGACATTTTTTGTGTAAATGAGATTTCACTCGAAAAAGAGTATAGAGTATTGTAGTTTCTACAAAAAACTTTCTGTAAGTTTTATAAGTTATTTTGAATGGGGATTTCGCAATAGTAGGCGTATTCTTATTTTATATTTTCACCCTATATAAAAATATTTCTCAACAATTGTACGTTGATAAAATATTGAATATTCACATTATAACGAATAATATGTTGTTATCGATAAAAAACGATGATTCTCAACAATCGGGGAGGAAATACATTGAAAAAGAATAAGAAGCTAAAACCTTTATCAGTATTAGCAACAGCGGCAGTGCTAAGTAGTACGTTTGCTTTTGGAAGTCATGCAGCGTATGCTGATACGCCACCATCTCTACCAATAGATGAGCATTTAATACCAGATGAGCGTTTGGCAGAAGCGCTGAAACAACGGGGAGTAATTGATCAATCTGCATCACAAGCTGAGACATCAAAGGCTGTCGAAAAATATGTTGAGAAAAAGAAAGGGGAAAACCCTGGGAAAGAAATCTTGACAGGCGATAGTCTTACGCAAGAAGCTTCTGATTTTATGAAAAAAGTAAAAGATACAAAAATGAAGGAAAATGAACAGGCGCAGCAGCCTGAAGTAGGACTAGTTGCTGGACAAGATACAGGGTTGAATTCTAGAAAATTAAATGGAAAAGTACCTACTACACCAGCGAAGCAAGCTGAGTACAATGGAGCTGTCCGAAAAGATAAAGTACTTGTTTTACTCGTAGAATTTAGCGATTTTAAGCATAATAATATTGATCAAGAGCCGGGTTACATGTATTCTAAGGACTTTAATCGTGAACATTATCAAAAAATGTTATTTGGTGATGAGCAATTTACGTTATTTGATGGATCGAAGATTAACACTTTTAAACAATATTATGAAGAGCAATCTGGCGGAAGCTACACAGTTGATGGCACTGTAACCGAATGGCTTACTGTTCCAGGAAAAGCTTCAGATTATGGTGCGGATGCGGGAACTGGTCATGATAATAAAGGTCCTTTAGGCCCACGTGATTTTGTGAAAGAAGCATTAAAAGCAGCGGTAGCAAAAGGTATCAATTTAGCAGACTATGACCAATTTGATCAATACGATCAAGATGGTGATGGAAATAAAAACGAGCCAGATGGAATTATTGACCACTTAATGGTTGTACATGCTGGCGTGGGTCAAGAAGCTGGCGGCGGTAAATTGAAAGATGATGCGATTTGGTCACATCGTTCAAAACTAGGATCGAAGCCATATGCGATTGATGGTACAAAATCTACTGTATCAAACTGGGGCGGAAAGATGGCTGCATATGATTATACAATTGAGCCTGAAGACGGAGCAGTTGGTGTGTTTGCACATGAGTACGGTCATGATTTAGGCTTACCAGATGAATATGATACAAAGTACTCAGGACAAGGCGAACCAGTTGAATCATGGTCTCTTATGAGTGGTGGTAGCTGGGCTGGAAAAATTGCAGGAACAGAGCCAACAAGTTTCTCACCGCAAAATAAAGAGTTTTTCCAAAAGAATATGAAGGGGAACTGGGCGAATATCGTCGAGGTAGATTATGATAAACTTCGTACGGGAATTGGTACTGCAACATATTTAGATCAAAGTGTTACAAAATCAAAACGACCAGGAATCGTTCGTGTTAACTTGCCAGACAAAGATATAAAAAATATCGAATCAGCATTTGGTAAGAAATTTTATTACAGCACAAAAGGAAATGACATTCATACAACACTTGAGACACCAGTATTTGACTTAACGACTGCAACGGATGCTAAGTTTGATTATAAGGCATTTTATGAACTGGAAGCGAAGTATGATTTCCTTGACGTAAATGCGGTTGCAGAAGATGGAACGAAGACGCGAATTGATAGAATGGGCGAAAAAGATGTAAAAGCCGGAATAGATACAACGGATGGTAAGTGGGTTGATAAATCATATGATTTAAGCCAATTCAAAGGAAAGAAAGTAAAATTACAATTTGAGTATGTAACAGATATTGCAGTAGCATATAAAGGATTTGCGTTAGACAATGCAGCATTAACTGTAGATGGAAAAGTTGTTTTCTCTGATGATGCAGAAGGCCAGTCAGCAATGACACTAAAAGGATTTACTGTGTCTAACGGATTTGAACAGAAAAAACATAACTACTATATCGAGTGGCGAAATTACGCTGGGTCTGACACGGCGCTACAACATGCACGTGGTCCAGTATTTAATACAGGAATGGTTGTATGGTATGCGGATCAAAGCTTTACAGATAACTGGGTAGGCGTTCATCCAGGCGAAGGATTCCTTGGGGTAGTAGATTCTCATCCAGAGGCAATCGTAGGAACATTAAATGGACAACCAACTGTGAAGAGCAGTACGCGTTATCAAATTGCCGATGCGGCATTCTCATTTGATCAAACGCCAGCATGGAAAGTAAACTCGCCAACCCGCGGTATCTTTGATTATAAAGGATTGCCAGGCGTTGCGAAATTTGATGATTCTAAGCAATACATCAACAGTGTTATTCCAGATGCCGGACGTAAGTTGCCGAAACTTGGATTGAAGTTTGAAGTAGTAGGTCAAGCGGAAGACAAATCTGCAGGTGCAGTTTGGATCCATCGCTAAAATAAAATGAAGAGGAGCTGTCATAAGTCGGTGAAACCTGACTTGCGGCAGCTCTTTTCTTCTTGTGAAAAAGTTCTTTGCTTTTTTATATATTTATTGGAAAAAATAGATGTCTTTATTATAAATGAAATGATCCATCAGTCCAATTATAGAAGCCTTTTTGGCCGTAAGTAATTTGTAAGTAATGAGTAAGAAAAAAGAGATTTTTATAATATATAATATTTATTACATCTACTTTTAACACCTGATACTAATAGTATGCTATAATGTGAATTAGCAACAAAAAGGAAGGGAATTAGAACAATGACATTAGAAAATACTAAAAATTTAAAAAAACAAGTTGCTCCATATGAAAAATCAACGATTAAAAAAAGTGTGTGGCAACTTATTAACACAGTCGTGCCATTTATTATTTTGTGGTACCTTGCTTATAAAAGTTTGTCTGTTTCTTATCTGTTAGCATTAGTTCCATCTCTGTTAGCTGCTGGTTTTATGACGCGAATTTTCATAATTTTTCATGATTGTACCCATTATTCATTCTTTAAAAGTCGACCTGCCAATAGAATAGTAGGGACATGTATGGGTGTGTTAACGTTATTCCCATTTGATCAATGGGGACATGAGCATGCTATTCATCACGCTACAAGTGGTAATTTGGATAAGCGAGGTACAGGAGATATTTGGACGCTTACAGTGGATGAATATGTTGCTGCGCCATTTAGACTTCGTTTAGCATATCGTTTATATCGTAATCCATTCGTTATGTTTGGATTAGGCCCGATTTATGTTTTCTTGCTTAAAAATAGATTTAACCGAAAAGGAGCTAGACAGAAAGAACGTATGAATACTTATTTGACGAATATAATAATCGTTGCTGTAGTAGCTATACTTTGCTGGGCAATTGGGTGGCAATCGTTTCTGTTAGTACATGGTACGATATTCTTAATAGCAGGTTCAGTAGGAATTTGGCTGTTTTACGTACAGCACACATTCGAGGATTCTTATTTTGAAGAAGATAAAGAATGGGAATATGTGAAAGCGGCAGTGGAAGGAAGTTCATTTTATAAACTTCCAAAAATCTTGCAATTTCTAACTGGTAATATTGGATTCCATCATGTTCACCATTTAAGTCCAAGAGTACCTAACTATAAACTAGAAGAGGCACACAATAATACGCTTCCGTTAAAAAATGTACCAACGATTACTCTTGCTACAAGCTTACGATCACTCCGCTTCCGTCTTTGGGATGAGAAAAGTAACAATTTTGTTAGTTTTAAAGAGTTCAAAAAAATAATTAAAAACAATGTTTCTGTTCGAGTGAAATCTGAACTATAATTTTATCGTATATAAAACTCCCCTTAATCAATTTTGATGTAAGGGGAGTTTTTGTTATATATAACTGATATCGAGGACGATGTGTAGGTATAAATTTAAGGATATGGTAATTATATTATGTAAACAAGATAAATCATCATAATTTTTTATTATTGTGAAGGATATCATACATATATAATGGAAAGCAGAAGGTAGATGATAGTAATTATAAGAACAAAACCAACGTAATAAAATAATTCTTTCAAAAGGAAGGGGAAATGAAAGATGTTGAAATTACAAGGAAAACACAATGAAGCGAAAGTATTTACGAATAACGTTGATGAGACTGCGACTGGACAGATTCTTGATCTTTGTAATCAAGAATTCGTAAAGGATAGTCAAATTCGTATTATGCCAGATACACACGCGGGAGCAGGTTGTACGATTGGGACAACAATGACAATACAAGATAAAATTGTTCCTAATCTTGTAGGGGTAGATATTGGGTGTGGGATGGAAGTTGTTGTAATTGATAAGAAAAAAGAAGAAATTAATTTCGATTGCTTAGACGAAACAATACGTAAATTCGTTCCAAGTGGTTTTCGTATACGAGATAAAGAACATCGATTCTCAAAAATGAATGATTTTGATGGTGTGAGAGCTCCATTTACATTACAACGGGCTCAAAAAAGTATAGGTACTCTTGGAGGTGGAAATCATTTCATTGAATTAAATGAAGATGATAAAGGGAATGTATATATTGTCATTCATAGTGGTTCTCGTAATTTAGGTAAACAAATAGCAGAGTATTACCAAAACGTCGCATATGAACAACTCATTGATGTTACATCAATGAAAAACGAGATTATTAAGAGATTAACTGAAGAGGGGAGAGCAAAAGAAATACAAGAAACTTTACGTGGAATTCAGAAGCCTAAGATTCGTAAAGAACTAGCTTATTTAGAAGGGCAAGGATTCAAAGATTATATGAATGACATGAATATTGCCCAAAAGTATGCTGCGTTAAATCGTAAAGCAATGATTGATGAAATTGTTACGAAAATGGACTGGAGAATTACGGATCAATTTACTACAATACATAACTATATTGACATGGAAAATATGATTCTACGAAAAGGTGCTATTTCAGCTCAGAAAGATGAACGAGTCATTATTCCAATTAACATGAGAGATGGTTCAATTATTGCATTTGGTAAAGGCAATCCAGACTGGAACTTTTCTGGTCCGCATGGGGCAGGACGTATCATGAGTCGTAAGAAGGCTAAAGAATCATTGAGTCTAGAGGAATTTCAAAATACGATGACAGAGGTGTGGACAACATCGGTAGTAGAAAGTACAATTGATGAGGCACCAATGGTCTACAAGCCAATGAATGAAATTATCGAAAATACGAAAGAAACAATAGATATAAAGCACATTATAAAGCCATTATATAATTTTAAAGCGAATTAAAAGAGTTAAATAAGCAGCTAGAAAAAACTATTTTTCGCATCTTATGTTCGCAAATAATCTAATCAAAGGAAGTAGTTTCATTTTATGGCGATGGGATACGAAAAAAAGTCGATTTCCTGTGGAGTTAAGAAATCGACTTTTTTATTTTGTGAAACGAAAGCAATCACTAGCTTAATAGCAAATGATTATAACCGTCTATTTTTCCCAAAGCTCAATTAGGCGACCTTCAGGATCTTTAATCCAAATGAACTTCCCGAATTCACTAATTTCTTCTTTCTTTTCAAGCGGTACGCCAATAAGTTCAAGATGCTGAATAGTCTCATTCATATTATGTACTTGAAAATTTAACATCACTTGCTGTTCTGTTGGAAAATAATTATCATCTTCGGTAAAGAAAGAAAAAATAGTTTCATTTCCTAATTGTGGTTTAATCACAGTCCCATTCCAATTGTCTATTTCAATTTTCAACACTTCGCTGTACCATTTTTTTAGAACGTCAATATTTTTAGTTCTCCAAAATATTCCCCCAAAACCTTTTATCATCGTACATAACTCCTGTCTATTTTAAATTTTTAAGTATTATATATTCAATATATCAAAGCAGTAATAGTAAGGAAAATCATTAACTTATAAATAGTAAGAAATCAAAATTGCTAGTAGCATTGACTGTTGAAATGATACAAACATCATTCTTCGCATAACTTGAAATCAAAGAAAAAGTGAAAAGGATAAAAGACCGCACATAAAGTGAAAGCTATGTGCGGTCTTTTATATATAAGTATAGTATTACATAGTCTCGCTAATTTTAGTTTCACTTTGAGTGTTAGTAGCAATTCTTTTCTTAACTTTAAAGTGATAGTAGGTGTAGCAAAAGATGATAAATGGTACAGTGCAATAGATTCCAAGTCGTTGTTCAGGGATAAAGATAAGACTGATTAATATAATGCCATACAATCCAAAACCAAGAATAGGTACAAGTGGATAAAGTGGAGTTTTGAATTTTAAGTCTTGTAATTTTCCACCTTCGGCTAAATAATGTTTACGGAAAAAGAATTGAGAGACACAAATTGACATCCAAACAATGATTGTAATGACGCCAGAAATGGAAATTAACCATAAGTAAACTGTTTCAGCAGCTACGACGCTTGTTAAAAGAGAAAAAGCAGAAATAGAAATTGTCAAAATTAAAGCGTTTAAAGGTATTCCTCGTGAAGATAATTTCTTTAAAAAGGCAGGAGCCATTTCATTTTTTGATAATGACCAAAGCATGCGAGTTGCGGCGTACAGTCCAGAGTTTGCGACAGAAAGAACAGCTGTAAGAATAACAAAGTTCATAATATCAGCTGCATAGGGAATCCCGATATTATCAAAAACAGCAACGAATGGGCTCTTTGTTAATCCTGCTTCTTCCCAAGGAATTAAAGCGACTAGAACAAAGATTGCTAAGACGAAGAAAAACATCGTGCGCCATATAATATTTCTAATAGAACGAGGTAAAGTTTTTGCTGGATCTTCACTTTCACCTGCTGCGATTCCGACAAGTTCTGTACCTTGGAAGGAATAATTGACTGTAACCATTGTTAATAGGATAGCTGCAAGTCCATTTGGGAATAAACCGCCATGATTTACGAAATTTGATAATAAAGGGGCTGGTTCGTCGCCTTTTAAATCAATAAAACCGAACATAGCGGCGCCGCCAAGGATAATAAAAGCTATAATGGCAGATACTTTTATACTTGAAAACCAAAATTCTGTTTCTGCATAACTACGAGCAGATAATGCGTTAATAGTGAAGATTGTAATGCCAAATATTAAACACCAAACCCAGACAGGAATATCAGGAAACCAGCGCTGCATTGTAATGCCAGCCGTTGTAAATTCAAGACCGGTCGTATTCGCCCAGCTTAACCAATACAACCATCCAATTGTAAAACCAGTTGCGGGATTGATGAACTTAGTGGCATATTCCTGGAACGAACCTGAAACAGGCATGGCTACAGCAAGTTCACCAAGACAAAGCATAACGAAATACATTAATAATCCACCAGCCATAAAGGCAAGTACGGATCCACCAGGTCCAGCTTGACTTATAATAAAACCAGATCCGTTAAATAACCCCGTTCCAATCACACCACCGAGTGCAATCATGAATAAGTGTCTACTTTTCATCGTTCGTTTTAATTCATTGTTTGTATTACTTACTTGCGTCATTGTTTTCCTCACTTTCGTAGTTGATAGAATGAAGTTCGATGTTTTTCCGTATTGTGGAATGTATTCCGTGATGTGAAATCTTGTTATAATTTTCAGATAATTAAAAAGAAAAGTCAATATTTTTTTGATTGCGTTTTCAAATTATTGTCCGTGGTTATTTTATTTTTAGAAAATTGAATAAATGGATTGATTTCATTTTGAATTTTTGTTAAATTGATAGGTAATTGAGCGTACTAGCATATTACAAGTCAAGCTGAGGTGAGTTATTATGGTGCAGTCCATTGATCGAGCGATAAGTATTATAAAGTTATTAAATTCTACTAATGAAAAAGAGTATTGGGCTATTTCTGATATTGCGGACAGAACACATCTCCCAGTTAGTACAGTACATAGATTACTTAATTCTCTAATCGAGCATGGGTTAGTTACGCAAATTTCAGAAACGAAACAGTACAAAATTGGGCCAATGTGGATGGAAATAGGATTACGTCAATTGGAGAAAGTAGACTACAGATCAGTTGCAAGAGAAGTGATGAAGCGGTTAGCTTCTGAAGTAGAAGAAAGTGTTTATTTGAACATTCCAAATGGAACACATTCTATTATCATTGAAAGAATAGATAGTCCTTTAAAAATTCGAGTTATTGATAATCTAGGTGAACAGATTCCACTTTCAATTGGTGCTGCAAATAAAACAATGCTTGCCAATATGAAAACAAGTGAAATGGAACATATTGTAGAACATTTACTTTCTTCTTTACCAGAACAAAAGCGCATTCTTTTAGAGCAAATAAAGCAAATAAGAAATGAAGGATATGCGGTAAGTTATGGTGAAAAAACAGAAGGGACAGCTTCAGTAGCTGCACCTATTATCGGATTTAATCATAAAGTAGTAGGAGCATTAAGTGTTGGGTTAATTAGTCATCGTATAAATGATGATCGACTATCTTTTCTTATTAGTAAGGTAAAACAAGCTGCTCATGAAATATCAATAAAAATCGGCAGTACATCAGAACTATAATTTTGATAGCTGTCGTCATTTTTTATTCATATATTGGAATTGATTTTCATAATGCGGAAAAATAGGGGGATTTATATGTCAAAGTGGCAATCAAAAGAGCAATTAATTCAATTATTAAGCAGTCTTGTTGAAATTCCTAGTATTACAGGTACAGAAGCTGAAGTGATATTGCCAGACTTTGTTGTGGAACAATTATCAGATTTACAGTACTTCAAAGAAAACCCGCATCATTTACAAAAAAATCCGACGGGGGATGGACGATATTTTGTCACAGCTCTCGTAAAGAAAAGTGATAGTACAAAAAACACCGTAATTCTAGTTAGTCACTTTGATGTTGTAGATGTACAAGATTACGGAGTGTGGAAAGAAGAAGCATTCAATCCTAAAAAGTTAACGTCTATGTTTTATTCACATAAAGATGAACTACCAGATCAAGTACGTGAAGATATAGAAGAGGGAAATTGGCTATTTGGTAGAGGAACAATGGACATGAAATGCGGCCTCACGTTACAAATGGCAATGATTGAGCAAGCCTGTGAAGGAAGATTTGATGGAAATGTACTTTTATTAGCTGTTCCAGATGAAGAAGTAAACTCTGTAGGGATGAGGGCTGCTGTTCCAAGATTACTAGAGTTAGCAAAAGAACACGATTTAAATTATAAAACAGTCCTAAATTCAGAACCTATGTTTTCGAGGCACCCTGGTGACCAAAATAAGTATATTTACACTGGTTCTATTGGTAAAGTGTTACCTGGATTTCTTTGCTATGGTAAAGAAACACATGTAGGTGAACCTTTTGCGGGCTTAAATGGGAGTTATATGGCTTCATTAATAACAGCAGAATTAGAGTTGAATACAGACCTTTGTGATATTGTAGAAGGAGAAGCGAGCCCTCCGCCAACTAACTTACTTCAAAGGGACTTAAAGGAGGATTATTCTGTCCAAATTCCGCATCGTGCCGTTACATTATTTAATTTGTTTTTACTAGAAAAATCAATGACAGATGTCGTTTCATTGTTACGTCAAAAAGTAACGAAAGTAGCAGAGAAAATAGAAGAATCATATGAGAAGCAAGCATATCGTTTTTCTAAATATAATCCGTTTATACCGCCTAATATGAAAGTAAATGTATTAACGTATGAAGAGCTTATTGCTTATGCAATTGAACAACATGGGCAAGAGAAAATAGATGATATTCAATCTAGTATAATAAAAAATAGAGAAGATAAGGATGATCGTGCGGTAACGATTGATTTAGTTGATAAATTAGCCATCTTATGTAAAGAAAAGGCGCCGATGATTGTACTTTTCTTTGCTCCACCATATTATCCAGCTGTAAGTTCACGCAACAATCCGTTAATTAAAGAAGTAGTTGCAGAAATGGAAAAGTATGCACACTTCAATCATAACATTACATTTGAAAACCAAAACTATTTTGGAGGAATTTCAGATTTGAGTTATGTGGGCTTACAAAACCCACTAGATTCAATGAGTTCACTTGTAGACAATATGCCATTATGGGATAAAGGTTATTCGATTCCGCTTCAGGAATTAGAAGAGTTTGACGTTCCAGTATTAAATATGGGGCCGGTAGGAAAAGATGCACATCAATGGACAGAACGTTTAGATGTAAATTACGCATTTGAAACACTATTAGATATGTTGCCGAAATGCATTGAAAAATTATTAGTTTCTAATAAAATTCCACAATCATAGTAGGTGATAAGGAAGGGATAAAACAAAAATCTCAAAAGAAGATAAAAATAAAATTATCTCAATATAACCAAAAGAACGGACAAACTCAAGTATATATGAGTTTGTCCGTTTATCATTTAGTGAAAGCGAGCGAGTATGTAATCCACCATTTTCTAATTAAATTCATAGCTAACGTGATCTCTTTTATAGTTTTACTTTTTAGTTTGACCAGATAGTTCAATAGACTTTTGCGTACAACGCTGCATAGCGGAAATAATTGCAGTTCGTAAGCCTTTTTCCTCTAATGTTGCTACAGCTTCTATCGTTGTTCCACCAGGAGAACAAACCATATCTTTCAATGCACCTGGATGTATTCCTGTTTCCAGTACCATTTTGGCAGAGCCTAACACAGCTTGAGCAGCGAATTTATATGCTTGATTGCGTGGCATACCATCAAGTACAGCGGCGTCTGCCATCGCTTCTATAATCATATATACGTATGCTGGTGAAGAACCACTTACTGATGTAACAACATCCATTAATTTTTCACTTACAATCTCTGTTTGACCAAAGCTATTGAAAATGTTTAGCACATCTTCTAAATCTTGTTCTGTCACCATTTCATTTGGGCATAACGCAGACATTCCTTCTCCAACGAGAGCAGGGGTATTAGGCATTACTCGTACAACTTTTAATTTCTTATCAAAGACCTCTTCAGTACTTTTAATGCTTTTTCCAGCAGCAATCGTAACGACGATAACATCGTTTTTGATCACTTCTTTTATTTCGTTAATTACTGATGGGTATAAGTCTGGTTTAATTGATAAAATTAAAATATCAGCATTTTTAGCTACTTCATTGTTGTCAATAGTTGTAGTTAGCCCATATTTTTCGTTAGCATGTTTTAAATTTGTAGTGTTTAAATCCGAACAAATAACATGATTTGCAGACACTACCTTTTTGTTTAGCATCCCGCCAATGATAGCCATTCCCATATTTCCGCATCCGATGAATCCAATTTGTTTGTCCATAATTACTCAATCTTGCTCCTTTTATAGTAAATTATATCATTTCGAAATTGTTATCTTAAAATAACAATAACATCAACATGCAATATAAAGAAACATTCTAAGAGAATATATTCCTTTTTGCAACACCAAAAGTTAAAAATCAATTATATTCGACATTATGTAAATATATACACTTTAATTTAAGGTTTTATGTTGATGAATATGAGTTGAATTTATATCGATTTGTATTTTCATTCATTAGGGAAATATTCTCATACAAGTAACTTGCCGCTCTATTTATTTTTAAAAATACCTCTTGACACCAAATGGAACTATATCGCATAATATAAAAAATTAAACTGAAAATCGTTGAAGGGAAATAGTACATATGTCTTCTTGCGAAAGAGAGTGGAATTCACCGGCTGAAAGATTCCTCGTATAGAATATATCGAACCTATCCCTGAGTCTTAAATGAAAGTTTAGGCGTTCGCCTGCGTTATAGGCGCCAAGTGGATATCTATGTATATCAATTAAGGTGGTACCGCGGAACAATGACCGTTTCGTCCTTTTTATTTTATTAAGGGCGAAGCGGTCATTTTTATTTTGCTCTTTAATAGGCTAGGTGCAGCACTGATAAGAATAGAAGGCGCTGTAAGCCGAATGAATAAAAGTGTAATTTATAAAAAACTTTGATTTTAGACTTGGGGGATACAAAAGTGAAAAAACACCGAATTGTTGTAAAGATTGGGAGCAGCTCTCTAGCAGATAGTCACGGAGGCATTTCTAAAGAACAACTTTCAGATCACGTTGCCGCATTGGCTCGATTGAAAGAGGAAGGGCATGAAGTTTTGTTAATTACATCTGGGGCCGTCGCTGCAGGTTTTTCTGCTCTAGGGTATCCTAGCAGGCCTGTGACAATTAAAGGAAAACAGGCTGCTGCGGCTGTCGGACAAAGTTTGTTAATGCAGGCGTACACGGAGGAATTCCGTAAGTATGGTATCGTTACTGCGCAATTATTGCTGACTAGAAGTGATTTTTCTAGAAAAGAACAATATAATAACGCCTACGCTACTTTAGGAGAGTTACTAAACCGTTCTGCTCTACCAATCATTAATGAAAATGATTCTATCTCTTTAGAGGAGCTAACGTTCGGTGACAATGATATGCTGTCAGCTTTAGTAAGCGGGCTTGTTTCGGCGGATATGCTTATGATTTTTACGGATGTGAACGGTCTATATGACAAAAACCCTCAGAAAAATGCGGATGCGAAAAAGTATTATTTTCTTCCTGAAGTTACAGAAGAAATTGCTTCTCTTGCAGGAGATGCTGGGTCCAAACTTGGGACTGGCGGTATGAAATCAAAAATTGATGCTGCGAAGACAGCACTTTCTCTTGGCGTGAGTGTATTTATCGGAACAGGACGTGGACAAGAGAAATTTGTAGATGTTTTGAAGGGCAAAGGTGATGGAACATATGTGGGAAATGCTCCTCAAAAAGAAATAAAGATGAACAAGCAATGGATTGCCTTGCATTCACTTGTTAGTGGACAAATTGAAATAGACGCCGGAGCAGCTACAGCTATCATTCAGCATGGTAAGAGTCTTCTTCCTGCTGGCGTTACAAATGTTTCAGGATTTTTCAAAGTTGGCGATGTCGTAGAAGTAATGACAAAGCAAGGACGCGTAATTGGAAAAGGACAATGCACATATAGCGCAGAGGAATTAAGAGAAATAAAAGGTATGCAAAGCCAACATATTCAAGCAATAGGCGAAAGGCATAATTATGAAGTCATTCATAGAGATTATTGGGTTTCACTTTAAGAATAGTGATGTTAAAAAGGAGGAAATAAAAATGAATGAAGTGTTGGCAAAGGGGAAAAAGGCGAAAGAAATTGCTAGAGAACTTGTGCTTAAATCTACAAGTCAAAAAAACGAAGCACTTGTTGCTATTGCGGAGCAGTTAATTGTAGAAACAGCTTATATTTTAGCGGAAAACAAACGTGATATCGAAGAAGGTAAGGCGAAAGGATTTTCTGATTCACTCCTTGATCGTCTTATGCTGAATGAACAGCGTATTGTTGATATGACAGAGGGGATTAAGCAATTAATCGAATTAAGTGATCCTGTTGGAGAATGTGTAAGTGAATGGGAACGACCAAATGGACTATCTATTCAGGAAATGCGTGTACCACTTGGTGTAGTTGGGATGATTTATGAGGCAAGGCCAAATGTAACAGTAGATGCTGCCACAATTTGTTTGAAAACAGGAAATGCAGTTATATTACGTGGTAGTTCTTCTGCTATTCATTCTAACAAAGCCATCGTTGCCGTTATTCACCGAGCACTTAAAGAAACAAGTTTGCCAGAAGAAAGTGTACAGCTTATAGAAGACACAACACGGGATAGTGCAAAGCAGTTGTTTACAATGAATGATTACCTAGACGTTCTTATTCCAAGAGGTGGCAAACAATTAATTGATACTGTAGTGCGAGAAGCGTCTGTTCCAGTACTTGAAACAGGTGCGGGAAATTGTCATATTTTCATTGATGAAACAGCGAATACGCAAATGGCAATTGATATTATTATAAATGCAAAAACGCAGCGTCCATCTGTATGTAATGCAATTGAAACGATTGTACTTCATGAGAAGTGGGCGCAGAAATATGGTAGCGAGTTGTTTTCGTCTTTGAAGGAAAAAGGCGTGGAGTTACGTGGTGATCAGAAAGTACTGGAACTTGATTCTTCAATTGTACTTGCTTCAGAAGAAGACTGGGAAACAGAATTTTTATCACTCACGCTAGCAGTGAAAGTAGTTTCTTCTATAGAAGAAGGGATTCATCACATAAATACGTATGGATCTATGCATTCTGAAGCGATTATTACAGAGGACGAGGAAAACGTCAGCAAATTTTTCATATCTGTAGATGCTGCTGCACTGTATCATAATGCATCAACTCGTTTTACTGATGGATCTGAATTCGGATTCGGAGCAGAAATTGGCATCAGTACACAAAAGCTACATGTAAGGGGACCAATGGGGCTTCCTGCATTAACTTCTACAAAATATGTGATTCGTGGGAATGGACAGATTCGAAAATAATAATAAAAGACACTCAATTCGTTTGAGTGTCTTTTATTTTAAAGAGTATTTACCATACAAATAGCCCAACAAGCATAGCGCTTAATAAGGAAACAGCCATTCCGCTCACAAGGAGTTTCCAAACATTTTTACCGATTATGGCTGATTTTTCTCCACCAAATAATGAATTGTAAGTTCCATAAATCATACCTACTGTACTAAAGTTAGCAAAAGAGGCTAGAAATGTTGTTGCAACCGCAATTGTATGTGGTTGTAACGACTTTAAGTTCGATTTTAAATCCATCATAGCAACAAATTCATTCGTCGTTATTTTGATCCCCATTAATTCAGCTACATACATAGCATCACTGCCCGATAAACCAAGTAAAAAAGCAAAGGGACTAAAGATAATGGAGAAGATTTTTTCGATTGTTAAACCTGTTACGAAAAAGCTTAAAATCCCGTTTAAACATGCAGTTAATGCTACATAACCAATTACCATAGCTAAAATAACGATAACCATATTCATACCGACTAACATACTGTTTGAAATAGTAGAAAAGAAATCCTTTTTTTCATGTTTTGAAGGAGAATAAACAACATCTTCTTCTTTCGGGACTTCAACAGGGTTTAAGACATTGGCTAAAATTAATGCGTTAATACAGTTTAAAGGGATTGCGCTGAAAATATATGTAGCTGGAACCATCGATAAATAAGCGCCAAGAATGGATCCGCTAACGCTACTCATACTCATAATTCCAAAAGTTAATAAACGATTTTCTTTTAAAACAGATAATTGATCACGAACAACCGCAAGTGCTTCAGTGTTTCCTAAAAACATCATTTGAATCGAAAAGAAGCTTTCTAATTTTGGTAAACGAGAAATCTTTGAAATAACTGCACCTACTTTATCAATAATCCAAGTTAAGATTCCAAAGTAAGAAAGAATATCAAAGAACGTGATAACGAAAATGATAGGAAGTAATGCGCTAAAGAAGAAATCAACGGTTTGATTTTCCATAGCGGAAGGAAAGGCAAACCGAATACCTTCATTCGCGCATGCTAGTAGCCAACTGAAAAATGATGCAATTTTATTAATGATAATACTGCCGAGCTTCGTACCTAACATAAACCATGTAATAAAGAGCTCCAATATGATTAGAATAACGATTGGTCTCCATTTTATTTGTTTTTTATTAGGCGAACATAGGAAAACGATTAATATGACAACGAAAATTCCTAACATATTTAATATAAAATGCATATCAACAACTCCTTGAGGCTTATTATTTGTATATAAAAAAGCTCCTATTCTTCTTAATTTAGAATGAATGTGTTTCGACTAAAATTTTGTTAATTCTAAAAATATAGAAGGTAAAATTCGATAAAAATAGAATTTAATATATAGCAAACAAGGAGGGGATATAAATGGAGGTTTATCACATAACGAGTAGAAAGAGGGAAACTTATAACGTTCAAGTGAAATATTCGATACTTTTCGAATGTGCACTTGGCATTGCAGCAATTACTCATAAAAGGTTAATTGATACTCTTGAAAAGTCTCAAAGTGAATGGGAAGAAATGAAGGAATCATTAACAGAAGAAATGAGAGAGCACTTACAGTGTGTAGAAGAACATAATACGTGGAAAGCGTTGCTTCAGTTGTTGTATAAGGAAGAGTTTCAGGACTTATCACAGTTTCATGCTAAAATCGATTCGCTTTCAGAAGTAGGTTTGAAGTATATATGTTTACCGTTTTTAGGTGAGGAGTATGAAGGGCAAAGACATTTAGCAGCAAGTGGAGACGTAACTGCAATACATGAACTAAAAGAACTGACACAAGATCATCCGTTTTTCTCTACGTATATTCCTTTTATATGTGAAGTTGATGTACAAGTGCTGAAATCTCATTTAATCGCTGTTATGACAGGTTGGTATGAGAGTGTTATTCAGAAAGAGGAAGAGCAAATACTATCTATATTAAAACGAGATTATGAAGCGAAAAATGAAATGAATAAAAAGATGAAATCAGAAGAGTTTGTCGAGTGGGCGACTGGCGGTGTGAACTATATGCCAGAACCAAGTGTTCATAACGTACTTCTTATCCCGCAAATGACGTACAGGCCGTGGAATATTGAGGCGGATATTGAAGATACGAAAGTATTTCATTATCCAGTCGCAAACGAAAGTATTCATCCTGAAGATCTGTATGAACCGAATTATTTTTTAGTTCAAAAGCATAAAGCGCTTGGGGATGAAGCAAGGTTACGCATTGTAAAAATGTTGTTTGAAAAAGAACGAACATTGCAGGAAATTACAGAGAGACTGCAACTCGGTAAGTCGACAGTACACCATCATTTGAAATTGTTACGTGCAGCGAAGTTAGTTGATATACATGACGGGAAATATGTATTGAGAAAGAAAGCAGTACAGTCGCTAGCGAAAGAATTAGATATGTTTTTGAATAGATAATTAACACCGAGAATGTACATAGAGGGAGGAATATAAAAGAAAAGTTGGTGTATGAAATTGAAAAATGTATTAAAAAATCGTTCGTTCTTTTTCATGTGGATTGGTAGTGCGATTTCAGAGTTGGGCGGGGCTTTCGGAACGTTATGTAATTCGATTCTTGTTTATGAATTAACAGGATCAAAAACTGCTTTAAGTAGTATGTGGTTATTATACTTTATCCCATCTCTTATACTACAACTAATAAGTGGCCCATTTATTGATAAATGGAGCCGGAAGTGGATTATGATTTATTCGCAATGGGTGCGAGCTTCGGTTTTCTTATTGCCGTTAGTCATGATACTTACTAGTAATATAGAAGTTTGGCACGTATATGTCGTACAAATAATAATCGGACTTATAACGCCGCTGTATACACCTGCAAGTCAAGCGATTACACCGAGTATGGTAAGTAAAGAACAGCTTCAAGACGCGAATGCGTATATTGATGGAATGGCTCGTCTGATGATGTTTCTTGGACCCGTATTAGGGGGAGTAGTCATTCATTTGATTGGAACAGAACTTACATTATCTTTCGTATGCATTTGTCTATTTGTTAGTGGTGCGTTATTACTTAATATAAAAGAAAAGAGAACAACACAACCCATTCGGAAAACGTGGCTAGAACAGTTTCTTCACGGTTTTACATATTTTTTCACAAAACCAGTCATCGTGTGGCTCGGTATTTTTCTTACTTTCGTGCAATTTGGGGTTGGGATAACGTTGGTTACAAATCTTCCTTATATAAAAGATGAGCTGTCAGCGGGATATGCGGAGTTTGGTTATTTTATGGCTGGTTTCCCGTTTGGCTATGTAGTTGGATCTACACTAGTCGGAAAAGTAACATATAAAAGCCGGCGTATACTTATGCTTGGTGGATTGTTTATAGGAGGACTTACATACATTTCTCTAGGATTCAATCATAGTATAGTAATTGCGGTGTTCATTGAAGTTGTTGCAGGCATTTGTATTTCATTTTTCAATGTTCATAACACGACAATATGCCAACAAACAGTACCAAATCATATGATAGGACAAGTATTTTCAGTGCGTTTATTTTTCATACGGTCTTCTATGCCGTTAGGTGTGTTACTAGGAGGTATACTAAGTGAAATGTGGGGAATAAGAGCACTATACTTTATTATCGGTACGATTATATGTACCACTTCTTTAATAGGAATATTACTTCCGTATTTCAAATTTTTAGATGAAGCGGTTAAAGAGAAAACAGCATAATTCAAATAATTATAACTTTTTAATTGAAAATAATTATCATAATCAACTATAATAGAAGAATACTAGTATTCGTATTACAAAGAGGGAGTGGGATTATATGTTTATCGAAACGAAAACATTTACAGTAAAAGAAGGTACATCAAATATAGTTGTAGAACGTTTCACTGGAGAAGGCATTATTGAAAAATTTGAAGGCTTCATCGATTTAAGTGTTCTTGTGAAAAAAGTAAGACGCGGAGACGAAGAAGTTGTCGTGATGATTCGCTGGGAATCTGAAGAAGCATGGAAAAACTGGGAAACAAGTGAAGAACATTTAGCAGGACATAGAGCGAGCCGTGGTAAACCAAAACCAGATCATATCATTAACGTTGATCACGCAGTTTATTATGTAAAATCATCGAAAGCGGCTTATCAACAGTCGTAATATATATGTAAAGTTAGAGGATATTTGTTTATTAATAAACAAATATCCTCTTTTTTGATTTATAGTAAAATATGGATGTAATATATATTTAATTGTTTAGTTATAAATGGAGGTAAATGAAGTGAAAAAAATGTTACTAATGGCAGCTTTAGCGACGACATTATTATCAGCATGTAGTAATAATAAAGTGGAAGAAGAAGTATCTAACAATGAGGAAGTAAAACGTGAAAGTAGTGCAAAAATAGTAGAGCGGAAGGAGTATATCATTATTGATAAGAAGAATAATGACATATTTCTAAAAGATGCTAACTCAAATAAAGAAGATAGTGTGAAGGTAAGTTTAAATGATTTAAATCCAACAAAATGGGAGGCCCCTGTAAGAAACGGTATCCCAGATATAGGTGATCATATTTCTTTAGAAAAAGAAGAGGGTAAATATACACCTACATTAGTAAAAGATCTTGTTGGTGAAATAAAGTATGATGGTACAATTAAATATAAAATTTTAGAAGCAACTAATAAATCAGTGAAGTGGTTTCCGCTAAATAAAGAAAACAATGGAGGATATGTTCCACCAGAGATGGTAAAAGTAATGAATGCTTCGAAAATAAAAGCTGGAGATATTGTTACGATTCAAGATAAAACAAAAAGCAGTAAAGACGCAATTGTATATGAACTGACAATTGTTGAATAAGTATGTAGAAGATTAAAGGCATGAGAGAAGTAACCTATATATAGGTAACGAATAACTTCATAATAATATGTTTGGAGGTTACAAATGTTAGAAGCACAAACATCTATTAAACATGAACAACATAAAAAATTAGTACAAACAATAGTAGCTGAAATCTTATCAATAGATAAGGTAACTGGATGTATGCTTATCGGATCTGTCGCAAGGGGTGATGCATATCCTGATTCGGATTTAGACTTATATATTCTTTTAGAAGGGGGACAAAAGAAGAAGTTTCATTCTGAAATGAGAGAAGAAACTTTAGTTGAATATAAGTATGCAGATGTTAATCAAATACTAGTAAACTTTCAAAACAATCCGATGGAACTATACTCATTTTTAGAAGGGGAAATTTTATTTGATAAAAGCGGCGAATTGAAAAGGTTAAAGGAAATAGCTACCTATGAATTTGAAAACTATCGTGTTTCTAGCGACAAAGTGAAAGGTATTTCTCATTGGTTGCATAGTTCGCTCATTAAAATTCAGTCTGCTTTGAAAGCACATGATGAGTTTAAGGCTTCGTACATCATTCATACGTCAACTTGGACATTGTTAGAAGGGATATGGGCTATTAATAACAAACCTACACCGCCAGCGGGATCTGTTTTAAGGTATATTCAAGCGTTGCCTAATAAACCAATCCAGTTGGAGGCATTACTTCATAAACTATTTTTAGGGGATACGAAAGAACGTATTGAATCGGCAATCGTGTTAATGGAGTGGGTGTTACATAAATGATAGTGTCTAATTTTGTTGGTAAATCGATATATCCAAAAAAACGTAGATATAAATTTCATATACTGCATAACTAGCAACTAAAAGAGCGTAATCTAGTCTGAATTCCAGCTAGATTACGCTCTTTTTAATCCAATTGAATTTCAAATTCAAGCACAGCTTGATCTTTCTTAAACGGCATATCGTGTTCTTTAAATCGTAAGCTTATTCCAGACAAATTATCAGGAAGGGCAGGAGATATAACGAAATGATGACTAAAATGTCCATCAGTGCCGCCACCACCTTCTGGCCAGCAGTCATATGTATCATCTATTGATAATTGGAAGAAACTATGAGGCTTATTTTCATTGAAAACTTCATCAGTGGAATCCCAATCGCTATATAAATAAACTACACTAGCATTTGCATATTGCCGAATAAAAGTTACGGTATACATAATACCTTTATGTTCATACGTTTTAAAAACAGGTATATGTTTTTTGAATGTAGTAGGTTCGACACGAGGTTTAAATTCACCTTCGTCCATCATGGAAGAGAATAGTGAATTTAGATAGTCTGGATAAAATCCGTATTGCTTTGCCCATTTATAAATCGCTTCATCATGTGGAAAACCTGGATCACCACCTGAAAGTTCTTTCCGTTCTTTTAATAGGGCACAAATTTTTTCATCAATAGAATATAATCTTTCATCGTAATAATCAGTAGGGCGTTCAAAACTCATTCGTTGCATAATCATTCCTCCTTTTCTTTATTTTAACAAAAAATAAAGGGCGATACATTTTTAAATGTAAATATTAAGTGTAAATCTAAAATCATTCATAAATCAAATGTTATAGACTTAAAATGAAGTTTGAGAACAAAGTCTATTTAGCGGAGGAATTGCTTATGCATAAAATAATAATAATGTATGAATCAAGCAGGGTTCCCATATGGTAAAGTACGAAACTATTATAAGTAGTACAGTGATATAAATAGGAGGTTACCGCTATGACAGTTGTATTTAAAGATATGGCGTTCCAGTTAAAAACGGAACGACTCGATCTGAATATGTGGGAGGAATCTGATGCAGTTTGGCTGAGAAAATTAATTGGTGAACGTGGTGTGGACATGCCAACCGTTGAATCTGTTCGTAGCGATCTTATTAAGATGCGCAAGAAAGCAGCTGAAAATGGAATTTCTCTTCTTACTATTCGTAGGCGAGAAGAAGGGGATTTCATCGGATACTGTGGCTTAATCATCGGTCGTTCCACGCTTGAAGAGCCGGAAATTGCATACGAATTGTTCCAAAGTGCTCATCGCAAGGGTTATGCGACGGAGGCAGCATCAGCTGTGCTTGAGGCTGCGATTGCTACAGGTCGCCAAAGACTCTGGTCTACTGTAGGCGCTTGGAATACGGCGTCTTTCCGGGTATTAGAAAAGATAGGATTTAAGCGGCATCACAGTACGTGGGGGGAACGCGGTGAGATTGTTTGGAACGTACGCGATCTGTAGAAATTTGATCAAATTCAGAACAAAAAAATGTAAAAGAAAGCCTCTATATTAGGTTACTTAGTAATCTAACATAGAGGCTTTTCCTTATAGTAAATATTGATTTTGTTTATATTTTAGAGTAATAGTCTGTCGTTTATTTTAATTTTTTACATCTTCGTATAATTGGAGAGCCTCTTTCACATTCAATCTATTCTTCACAATACCATGTATCGCTTGAATCATCGCAGCAGGATGTTCAGATTGCCATATGTTTCGGCCCATGTCTACGCCGATTGCGCCTTCTTGCAGTGCATTGTACGTAATGTTTAATGCGTCTTCAATTGAATCTAATTTTGGTCCACCAGCGATTACAACTGGGGCAGGGCAAGTACTTGTAATTTTTTCGAATCCTTCGCAGTAATACGTTTTAATAATGTCAGCCCCCATTTCAACGCATACGCGGGAAGCGAGTGCTAGAAAGCGGGCTTCACGTTTTTGTAACTCTTTCGCAACAGCAGTAATGCCGAGTACTGGTAGACCGTAATCGTGAGCTTCTGAAACTACATTTGCGAGATTTGAAACTGTTTGTGTTTCATAATCGGATCCGACGAAAACAGAAACACCGACACCAATTGCGTTTTGTTTTACTGCTTCTTTTACAGGTGTAACAATTGTTTCATTCGCTAAGTCTTTACCGACGACAGTAGCTCCGCCTGATACACGCATAACCATTGGTGTGCTGCAGTTTTCAGGAATACAGGAACTAAGTACACCGCGCGTTAAAAAGAGGGAATCCGTATAAGGAAGTAAGTTTTTAACTGTTTCAAGTGGTTGTTCTAGCCCGTGAATAGGCCCTAAAAAGTAGCCGTGATCTATCGCTAACATAACCGCTCTGCCATCAGGTAAAATTGTATTTAATCTATTTTTAAATCCCCAAGTCATTTGAAATCACTCCTTCGTTAATGTTGGATTTTCCGTTTGTACCGTATCTTTATTTGGTAAATGTGGTGACTTAATAAAAACTGCTTTAAAAGGTTTGTCAGAATGGTTAATAAGATAGTGAGATTCATGAGGACGAACTTGCAACACATCGCCTTGTTTAATTGGAACTCTTTCGTTATTCACATAGAAATCAATTTCACCTTCTAATGCATAAAAGACTTCCTCACACGTCGTATGATAGTGATTTTGAAACTCCTGTCCAGGCTGAATGACAACAAGGCCAAGATCAATATTCGGACCTTGTATTAAATATTTCGGCCCGTTATTACCGAAGCGATAGGAGAAATCATTTTCATTCGCTTTTAACATATATTTCACTCCTTTATGTAATCTGTTACAGTGCACCAGGCGCAATCCACATATGTGAGGTGAGCCCTTTATCAGCTAAAGAGAGTTGACTGTCATACACAGTTTTCCATGTTTCATAGAATTCTTTATATAGTTCATGATTTTCAGTAACTGGTTCGAATGTGTGCTCCCACTGTACAAACTGTTCGGCAGTTTCTTCCATAGTTGAATATATGCCAGCGCCAACTCCAGCAGCAATCGCAGTTCCTAAAGCCGCTGCTTCTTTCACAACTGGTACTTTTACAGGGATACCGAGTACGTCTGATAGAATTTGTGGCCATAGTTTTCCTTTAGCGGCACCGCCAGCAAAAATGACTTCAGAAGGGAATGTCCCTGTGAGATTTTCTATTAATTTTAAGTTGCCAAGTGTAACAAGGGCCGCATTTTCTTCAATAGCACGGAATAGTTCTTTTTTTCCGCATTTGTCAGCATCTAAGCTTAAATTTAAAAAAGAAGGTGCGGCATGCCGCCAAGAAATGTAGTTCATAACGTTTGAAAAAGTAGGGATAATGCCATGTGAGCCGACAGGTACGTCTTTTGCTTGTTCTTCTAATAATGCATAAGCATCTACACCAAGTTTGTCAGCAAGTTTCTTTTCCTCATGGCAAAAAGCATCTCGAAACCAGCGCATAACGAGGCCTGGGAAAAAGGCAATCGTTTCATATTGCCATAGGTTAGGTACGACGTGACAATTTACTCTAATGGAAGCATGTGGATCCGTTATTGGCTCAGTAACATTCACTTCTTGCTGCCAAAAACTACCGCCGCATATTAATGTTTGATTAGGTCTAACTACTCCTGTTCCAAGTGATGCCATTTGTGCATCTCCGCCCCCGGCAACGACAGGAATTCCTTCACGTAATCCAGTTAATGCCGCACACTCTTTTGTAACGCTACCAATTACTGTACCAGCTTCATTTACTGTTGGTGAAAATGGCAAAGTTAGACCGCACTCCTTAGCGACATCATTATCCCATTCTCTATTTTGTAAGTCGAAAATACCGGATGTACATCCGTTTGAGGGGTCGATTTGCAGTACGCCGCTTAATTTATATAAAATCCAATCGTTTAACATCGTAAAAGAATGAATATTGCTATAGACGTCTGGTTCATGTTTTTTAATCCAAAGTAGGCGGGGTAAAGCACCTAATGAAAAAGTTTGACCAGATGTTGTATATAAATCTTCTTCAAGATGTGACCTGATTTCTTTTAGTTCACTAACTTCAGCAGACGCGCGCCCATCAACATTTGCACATGCCCAAATTTCTTGCCCATTTTTATCATATAAAACAAAACCTTCTCGCATACTAGTAGCGCTAATTGCTTGAATAGAAGAGGGTGAGACATTACTTCTTTGTAAAACTTCTTTCGTGCATTGTTGTACTAGCTTCCAGTTTTCTATTACATCAAAATTCATAGAACCTGGGTAACGAGGATCCGTGTTATGAACCCATTCTTTTTGACTGACCGCAATTTGATTACCTAATAAATCAAAAAGAACAGCTCGAATGCTTCCTGTACCAGCATCAAAAGCTAATAAATGAGACATTAACAATCACCATCCTTTCGTAATAAGGAGAGGGCCGTTTCCTCATCGGTAATTAATGTATGAATGAATTTTCCTTTTAGGGCACCATAAATTGCATCTATCTTTTCTGTACCTCCAGCAACACCAACGACATGCTTCATTTTGCGCAGAATCGAGAGCGGCGTGCCAATTAGTCGATTATGATGCGGGAGCTTTAATAAATGACCATCCGTATTGTAAAACTGCCCTAAAATATCGCCAGCACCGTTTTGACTACGAATATACGTCATCTCACGTAGTGTTAATTTTTCTTCTTTTACAATAGTTGCATCTTGTGATAGCCCGCCAATACCAACAACAGCTGTATGAGCAAGTGAAGCGACATGAAGCATATCTTTTACACTTGGTTCTGATAGAATACTTTGTGCCATTTCGGTTGTAGATGCTAGAAATGGTGTAGGGATAATGTGAAGGTCGCCTTGCATGTAGTGTAAATAGTTTTGTTTTCTCGGGAGATAGTGATTTACTCCGCCTGTTAGCGTTACAATTGAAAGATTTATAGAAGTTTCAAAATGAATGCTCTCTAGCATTTTGCTAATCGTTTCACCCCACCCAATGCCGAGTAAATCGCCTTGTTGGAGCTGCGTTTCTAAATACTGTGCAGCAGCTTTTCCGAGAGAAGTGTGATAATTGTCTATTGGAGTAGGGATTATGAAAGCATCTTTTAAGTGGAATTTTTTCATTAGGTCACGCTCAATACTTAAACAGTGTAAACCAGTCCCTTTTACGTGAAATGTAACGATACCTTCACTGCGCGCCTTCTCTAATAACCGAACAACTTTATTTCTTGAAATGTGAAGAAGTGAAGCGATCTCCTGTTGTGTTAATTGGTCTTTATAATAGTACCAAGCTACTTTAGTTAATAAATTTTCTTCAAAGTTCAGCTGTGTCATACTCTTCATCCCTTTCAACAATTGACCACTGCTTAAACATATGTGCCGTATATTTTGTTTATTCCAGTTGAAACGATTAATAATAAGTGGAAAAAAGTGTTCTAGATATGAAAAAAGGAATATACAATGCTACAAAACAAGTAGAACAAATAAATTGGAGATAAAGGAAAAGTAGCCTTCTTTTATTCTAGTCCAACAGTAACGGATCAAAACCAATGGGTAACGAAAGCGAAAGAAATTATTAAAAAGAAATATCCGAACTGGGAAATTGTAACGACGCAATACGGTGAAAATAATGCGCAAAAGTCTTTATCAGTAGGGGAGAACATATTAAAAACGTACCCAGATATTAATGCAGTCATTTGCCCGGATGCAACGGCACTACCAGCGATGGCACAAGCAGCTGAAAACTTAAAAATGGATAAAAAAGTTGTTGTAACTGGGTTCTCCACACCAAACGTTATGCGTGATTACGTAAAACGAGGAACAGTACAACAATTTGGTTTATGGGATGTAAAACAACAAGGTGCACTTGCAACGTATGTAGCAAATGAAATTGTTGTAAAAGGGAAGAAGTTAAAAGTAGCGGATAGCTTTGAAGTAAAAGGAATTGGAAAAGTGAAAGTAGAGCCAAACGCTATCCAAGGTTATGATTATGAGGCAGAAGGAAACGGAATTATCGTATTGCCAGAGCGGGTTGTATTTACGAAAGAGAATATTGATAAATATAATTTCTAGTAACGAAAAAACGTCCGAATATATCGGACGTTTTTTAATTTCTTCATTAGTTATGAACTGTTTCTTTTTCATTTAATCCAAGTGTACGACCAGTCGAAGTGTGAAGGTCTTGGAACAATCTTGGATTTTCAGTTAGTGAAATGCCGTAAGAAGGGATCATTTCTTTTATTTTTCCGTCCCATTCTACCATACGGCTTGGGAAACATTTTTCTAATACTTCAAGCATGACGTGAACAGCAGTAGAAGCCCCCGGTGATGCACCTAGTAATGCAGCGATTGAACCGTCAGCTGCACTTACAACTTCTGTACCGAATTGAAGTGTACCTTTACCACCGGCATCAGTATCTTTAATTACTTGTACACGTTGCCCAGCAACTACAATATCCCAATCTTCACTTTTTGCGTTCGGAATGAATTCGCGTAATTCTTCCATACGTTTTTCATGTGATAACATAACTTGTTGAATTAAGTATTTTGTTAATCCCATTTCTTTTACACCAGCAGCTAACATTGTTAAGACGTTATTCGGTTTTACAGAACCAATTAAGTCAAGGTTTGAGCCAGTTTTTAAGAACTTAGGAGAGAATCCTGCGAACGGTCCAAATAGTAAAGCTTTTTTATTGTCTATATATCTTGTATCAAGATGAGGTACAGACATTGGCGGAGCGCCGACTTTAGCTTTACCGTATACTTTTGCATGATGTTGCTCTACAACTTTTTGGTTTTTACATACCATAAATAGTCCACTTACAGGGAATCCACCGATATGTTTTGATTCAGGGATACCAGTCTTTTGAAGTAGAGGTAGACTACCGCCACCGCCGCCGATAAAGACGAATTTTGCAGTATGATGCTCAATCTTACCACTATTCATATCGTGTACTTTCACTTCCCACAAACCATTCTTCGTGCGTTTAATATTTTCGACACTATGTTTGTAGTTTAGCTCGACATTTCTCGTTTGTAAGTAATCAAACAACATACGTGTTAATGCACCGAAGTTAACATCTGTTCCAGAATCAATTTTCGTTGCAGCCATAGGCTCATTAGATGTACGACCTTCCATAATGAGTGGAAGCCATTTTTTTAATGTTTCAGGAGCATTGGAAAATTCCATTCCTTGAAACAGTGGATTTTTTGAAAGCGCTTCAAAACGGTTTTTTAGAAACTCAACATTTTTTTCTCCTTGTACTAAACTCATATGAGGTAGAGGCATAATAAAATCTTGTGGATTACGAATTAATTTGCTTTTTACAAGATATGCCCAAAATTGTCTTGAAAGCTGGAATTGCTCATTCACTTTTACAGCCTTACTAATATCTATAGATCCGTCAGATTTTTCGGAAGTATAGTTCAGTTCGCATAGCGCAGAATGCCCTGTACCTGCATTATTCCATTCGTTAGAGCTTTCTTCCCCGGCACTTGCGAGTTTTTCAAAAACTTTAATTTCCCATTCAGGTGCTAATTCTTTTAGTAATGAGCCTAACGTTGCACTCATAATTCCTGCACCAATTAAGATAACGTCTGTTTTTTGCTGCATGTTGCTCATGATAATCTCTCCATCCCCTATATTGGCAAAAAAGAGTAGGTGTTCACTATATCTAAGCCGTAAATTGAAAACACCGCCTAGGCCCCACCTAGGTGTATACCTTTTTTGTCTCAATTATATAACCATCTCATACTCTATTATAATAATTAATAGACTAAAATATCTAGTGTTATCTGATAATTTTAAACTATTTAACGTTTTATTTGCCAAAATTCTTATTTAACAAGCACTTTTCAGTTCATGAATAGAAAAAAATCACAGTTTGAAATTATCCCGAAAAAGCTTACGCATTAATAATTTGGTAGGGAGGATACCTTTTTATGGAATTTGCTTCCTTGTAATAGTATGATTATTCTGTGAAATTAAAGGAGGGATATCAATGCATAAACAAGAAAAAATCGCAAACTTATTTCGAAATTTCTCAATAAAGGAATGTAAAGGGTCAAGTGACTTATATGAATACTTATCAATACAAATTGCTGAAGATGAGGAAGTACTTACACTATCTTCCTACGCTCAAGTAGGCCAACCAGTCCCGAACTTATTATTAGGCGCCGTACATTATTTATTACTAGCAGGCAAAGAACATCATGTAAAAACGTATTATAGTAGCTTAGTTGAAAAGGCTAATACAGATTTAGATCAAGCTTTTGATCATTTTAAAGATTTCTGTAAAACGTACCGAGAGGAAATCATTACTTTGTTACAAACGAAACTCGTTCAAACGAATGAAGTAAGACGATGTGCATACTTATATCCAGGTTTCTGTTACATATTTAATAAAGTGAAAAAAACGTTAGCATTAATTGAAATTGGTACAAGTTCTGGATTACAACTGTTCTGGGACCAATATAGCTATTCGTACGGAACGGATGAAACATACGGAAATATAAATTCAAATGTACATGTAACTTCTGAAATAAGAGGGGAAAATGTACCTCATTTTCTAAAAGAAAGTCCAACTGTCGTAGAAAGAATCGGAATAGACTTGCATGTAAATGATTTACATAGTGATGAAGATTATTTATGGCTACGTGCACTCATTTGGCCAGAACATAAAGATAGACTTGAAATGTTTGACCAAGCAGCATCTTTAGTAAAAAATGAATCTGTCCAATTAATAGAAGGAGACGGTGTAGAGCTATTACCATCTATTATTGAACAATTAAGTGAAGATGTTGTAATCTGTATTTTCCATACACACGTCGCAAATCAAATACCTGAACAAGTAAAACGTAAGTTGGAAAAACAAGTGCAAGAAATCGGTGCAAAACGTGATGTATTCCACCTGTATAACAACATGTGGGACCGGGACCTTCATATTGATTATTATATTAACGGAAACGAATATCGTGAAACGGTTGGGGAAACAGAAGGGCATGGGAGATGGTTTAGTTGGAATCTTGGAAATGAGACGCTTATTTAGAGTAATAGCGACACTCTCACATTTAAAAGATGAGGAAATAGGGTTAAGTATTGACTAAATGGCTAAGGAATAAATTTATTATTCATATACAAAAAATGCTTCGGAGAAATCCTAAGCATTTTTTGAATTACATTCAAATCCCATAATGAATCATGTACTTCTTTTCTACTGAAGCTTGTACAATTTTTGAAGCTAATTCATTCAGCTCATCAGATTTTTTGAAGAATTTTGAAGATGTAACTGTTTCATAGAATATTGCTAATGATTCAGGAGGGATAATTGTAATACCCCAATATGCTAAACCATATTCCTGATTTTTGACTGTATGAAAGTAGGTTTTCATAATTGATAAATTTTGACTTAAACTATTGATAATATCATCATTAACAGAAATACAATGATATTTCTCTGGTGTATAATCATTGTAACTTTTTTGAGAATCAAAATCGTCAATTATTCCAAAATCATGGACACATGCCATCATAATCATCCTCTCAAATTTAATAAAGTATTTCTATTTAAATAAAATGATTATTCGTTTAAGTGTAATAGAAATGGTTATGTAGTTAATTAGTATCATACTTCATAAAATATCTTCGGTTCTTCTTCGTGAAAAAGTTTATTTATTGATAAACTCATCGGGAGCCCAAGTGGCGATTTCATTCCCAGGTGCAGCGACTACAAGCCATTGCTCACATAGGACACCAGCTTGCCGACATTCATAATAATCATGAAAACCATTTACAAAAATAATTTGTCCACTATCTAATGTAATAATTAAATGAGGGCTTTCTAAGCCGAGTTGTATATCGGTAACTTTTTGTCTTCTTATCTTAAATATTCTTTCATATTCTTCTTCCTCAGAATAATCTTCAAATTCATCTTCATTTAATGGGTATCTTTTTTGAGGTTTATTAAATAAACACCATTTTGATTCGATATTGATATATAATTGTCCGTCATAATCAACTGAGTCGTGAAAGTTTGTGAAATGAATCTTTATAGCGCCTGGAGAAATACCAAATTGTAATCCATCAACTTGTGATCCGATGAATAGATTTTTTAACACTTTTTCAGCGTGAATTTTATCCTCTTTATTCATTCTTGAAATCCTCCTTTTCTTAAAAATATACCTTATATTTTTATTGTAATAAATAAATTTCCATGTAAAATGAACCTTTTGTGAGAAACGAGCGAATATAGTGTGAAAGATCATGAGAGGGGAACGTAATGTTGGATGAAGTACAATTAAAAGAATGGCTGTATAAAATGGATTCTGGGGATCAAGGAGCCTTTCAAGTTATTTATGAGTACACATGTAAAGATATTTATAAAACAGTAGTATTTTTAGTAGGAAGTCAAAACGAAGATGTAGACGATATAGTGAATGAAGTGTACATACAAATATGGAAGTCCGTAACAAACTATGATATGAATCGTTCATTTCGTTTTTGGTTACATGGACTAGTTGTGAAGCAAGTACAGGATTGGCGTCGTAAATCGTGGCGAAGGTTTCGGATTTTTGAAAAGAAAAAAATGTATGAACAAGATCGTTCTTACGTAATGCATGAAGATATTTTACATAAGGAAACGCATAATGAGTTAGTGGAGATTGTACAAAAATTATCTTATAAACATCGTGAAGTAATAATTATGCGTTACTTCCATGAGTATAGTATGGAGGAAATTGCTGTACTTCTTCAAATCCCTATTGGTACAGTGAAATCCCGATTACATACTGCGCTAAAACGATTAAGGGCTGAAATGGAGCATAAGCCAAACATAAGAGAGGGAGAAGTAAATGGATTTTGAAAAATATGTAACGAATGAATTGAAAAGAAAGGCAGCGAATATAGAGCCTTCTCCTAATCTGGAAGATAAAGTACAAGCTTCTTTTTATAAATACGAAAAGATGAAAAAGAAAGAGAAAACTTCTATGAAGAAAAAGTTATTATTTGGCTTTGTAGCCGCGGTTATTTTAATACCGACGGGTACTTTTGCAGGTACAACATTAATGGATAAAATTGTAGGGACACCAGAAAAAGCAAGACAAGATATCGGAATGACTGAAGATGGTTATAATTCAGTAATGGAACGTATAGAAATTGCTAAAAGTATATTTACAGAAGAGGACTTTGAAAAGTATGTAGCTTTATTGCAGGAAACATACCATTTCTATAAGAAAGTAAGTGTTGTAGAGAATGGTGAGAGACAATATACTGCTACAAATCGCCTAAATGCTGATGAAGAAATGAGAGATAGAGAGGGAATGGAACAATTAAATACATATGAAGAAAGAATAGATCAACAATTTACCTATACATTTGAACAAGCTGAAAAAATAACTGGTTTTCCAATCAAGCATCCATCATATATTCCGGTTGGACATCAATTAGTATTTGAAGAAGTCAAAGCTGAAGCGACATTAGACAAGCCTATGCCGTTGATTACGATGAGATATGAAAAGCGTAATGTAAAAAAAGAGCCACATACTTCAGATGTAGAATTAGGTTTTACAATCCATCAATTAGAAATTGTTGAGGGAGAATATAAAGATTTCTTTCTTGATAGACCATTTGATAAACCCTCTAAAAGAGGACATAATTTTACTGGAGATATAAAAAAATATAAATTAAATGGCTATGACGTAACATTCGGTGAGTATAAAGAATCGAATGTACGGGCTATGAAAATAGTGGTTCCTGCAAAAGAAGGGAAAAATGCATATCAAATCTATATAAATGGTAGTATGCTTTCTAAAAAAGATCTTGAGAAAGTAATATTTTCGATGGTTGAATAGGGCGTAATATGTAAAGAAATGCTACTTTTAGTTCAAAAGTAGCATTTCTTTTTTGTAGTTAAATATATGTACTTAAAATCGCCCTAGGCAATTCATCAATCTTGCAAACTTTTTCAGTGGTGAAACCGACGTTTATTAAAAGTATGCGAGAAGGGATATTGTTTGGATCGATAATTGCTTTTAGTACGTTTATATCTGTCTGCTTCGCTATATTCATTAATTCCTTTGCAATCTTACTACCATATCTTTTTCCCCAGTGCTTTGGCAAAATCATATAACCAATTTCAGCCTTTTTAACATTATCCTTGTTTAGCGTAACATGTCCAAGATCAATATACTCATTTGTAATAGAATCATATACTTTATAAGAGCCGAATAATTAATGGTTTTCATTGCGATTTAACAGCCTTGTAAGGTCATTTTGTGCTGTATCTAACGGAATAGCGCATTCGGTAATTTGCGCCATTACTTTTTTATTTGATACGAGTTGGAAATATAAATTAAAATCTATTTCTCCAAACTAATTTTCAATTGTTCTTCAGAAAAGATAAATGACACATTAATTTCAATTATAAATTCATTGATAAATTGAATTATTAATTTTTGATTGATGCTGTACATACAATAAGTAATTAAGTACGTGTACGATGGAGCGATTACAGAAAAGGGTGAATGGTGCGTATGAGTTCATTTGAGCAAATGATATATGTTGGTGTCATTATGTCTATTGTACTATCCGTAATGATTTTGGGATCTTTATATTATAATCCTCGTCTTTCGTTAACTGAATATCCAAAAGATATTCAAAAGGTAGTTTTTCCAAAATCGATCCATGAAAAAAAGCAAACGATTTACTTTAATGTCGTATATAATGCTATTCTTTTCGGTACTCCTTTCGTTTCTACATATATACTACATAAGCATGAAAAATTATTATATATTGATGCCTATGTGCATACTTTTGGTATTTTAATGATTTTTAATGTAGTAGATTTGTTTATATTGGATTGGCTAATCTTTTGCTGGATTACCCCAAGATTTGTTGTTATTCCTAGTACAGACGGAATGAAGGGATACAAAGATTATAAGTTTCATTTAAGAGGGGCTATAGTCGGCACAAAATTTTTAGCAATCGTAAGTTTGTTTTTGGCAGGAATCGCGATAACTATGTAGCATAAAAACTATTGTTTCATTTTGTTTTGATAGAAGAATTCTAGGTGACTTTAATCGAACTAGTATTAGTATATTTTTAGTTTTTATAATACAGCCTCATAAATATTAATATATGTTTTATAGAGTGGGAATTTATTTTATAAAAAGGGGTGTGTTATGAAAGAAACGAATGACTCTTTAGGAAACGATTTAAAGAAAGATATAAAGTTTTCAATTATAATTCCTGCGCACAATGAAGAAAAGTACATTGGAAAATGTTTAGATTCCATTTCAAAGGCAGCGGAAGCATATAAAGATCAAACTGAAGTCATAGTGGTTTTAAATCGTTGTACGGATAAAACAGAAGAAATAGCAAAGGAGTATAACTGTATTACATTAGAAAATGACGATAAAAATTTATCGAAAATCCGAAATGCAGGAGCCGCGATAGCTACTGGAGAAATAATTATTACTATAGATGCTGATACCGAAATGACAGAGTCTTTTTTGTTTAATGTAGACAAATATTTAGTTTCAGGTAAATATATTGGCGGTGGGGTAACTGGTAAGTTTGAAAGAATATCTTTAGGAATATTTGTTTCCGTGTTGTTAATTATAATTCCATTATTTTTTAAGTATGGGGCTATATCTGTCGGGATTTTTTGGTGCTATAGAAAAGATTTTATGGCGATTAATGGATTTAATGAAAATATGCTTATGGCAGAAGATGCAGATTTTGCAAAACGGTTAAAAGAATGGGGAAAACAACAAAATAAGAAGTTCGGTACAATAAAAAATGGAATGATAACTTCGTGCAGAAGATTTGATACATATGGAGATTGGACTTTAGTTAAAAATCCAAAAATAATCTTAGCTTATTTAAAGGGTAATGATAAAAAATATGCAGATAAAACATATTATGATAATCAAGAAAGATAACTGTAGCAATTCTTAAACAAATATCCTTTCGCTCACCTCATTTTATAGTTGATGAGGTGATTTTTTATGTATAGAACGTAAATGTATAAATTTGATATTCTTGAAGAAAAAGGATGTTTTTAACAATGATATATTAAGTAGTATTAATATACTGTTACAAAAGTTTTGATATTCTGTGAAAATACCTGATTTTATGGAAGCATTTGATATAATGGAAGTCAAAAAACGTAATGGAGGCTACTATGAAAAAAATACTTGGCGCAGCTACAGCAACAGTTTTTGGGATGGGGACATTTACCACAGTTGCTACTGCAGAAACAATCGTAACAGCAGATGTACTCAACGTACGTGAAAAACCGACTATGGAATCAAAAGTTGTCAAAAAAGTAAAAGAAGGAGAAAAGTTAAAGGTTATACATACGGAAGAAGGATGGTCCAAAATTGATTTAAATGGTAAAGAAGTATTTGTAAGTGCGGAGTTTACAAAAGATGTGTATTATGTAACCGCGAATTTATTAAATGTCCGTTCGGATGCAAGTACAGAATCAGAAATACTTGGCAGACTAAAAACAGATGATGTAATTGAATCAAAGCATCAAGTAAAAGACGATTGGTTACAATTTGAGTATAAAGGAAAAACAGCTTATGTAAATGTTTCTTTCCTATCAAGTACAGCACCAGTTGAAAAAAAAGCTGAAGAGAAAACGAAGCAAGTAGCGAAAGTACAAAAAACGGTTAAAGCTAAGGATGAAGTTAAAGCACAAAAGATAGCAAAAGCAAAAGAAGAAGCGAAAGTACAAGAAGTAGCAAAGCCTAAGGAAGAAGCGAAAGTACAAGAAGTAGCAAAGCCTAAGGAAGAAGCGAAAGTACAAGAAGTAGCAAAGCCTAAGGAAGAAGCGAAAGTACAAGAAGTAGCAAAGCCTAAGGAA
>NZ_JBQAEO010000012.1:0-141553 GCF_051915365.1 Bacillus cereus group sp. MYBK79-1
AGGCATGAGGCAAAGTCTCCTTTCATTTTAGGTTCTGGATAAACCTAGGGGGTACTTTGCCTTATTTTTTTCCTAAAAATGTTTACACATACTTTTATACACCATCGATATATTTGAATTTACGATAGATATATCCGAAAAATCGTCGATATAATTTCACGTATCAATTAATTTGATGAAAAATTCCTCTCCGTTACATGGTGTATAATAATAAGTACCATTTTCTAATAGGAGCAGACGAATGAACGAACAATATTACGATGCTGTATTACATATAAAAACTGTCGGTGAGCAAAAGGGCTTTAACAAGTCTATGCACTATCACCGTTATGAACCGACGCCATATAGCGGATTAGATGAGTTATTGAATCAATATGAAATAAGAAGTAGCGACCGGGTTGTAGACTTTGGATGCGGAAAAGGACGATTAAACTTTTACATGCACCATAAGTGTGATGCTTCAGCGGTTGGAATTGAAATGAATGAAGAGTTTTATAAAGACGCGTTGGATAATCTTGAGCGCTATGTAAGAAAGGTAAGAAACAGCAAAGATAAAATTGGGTTTGAATGCTGTTTAGCGCAGGAATATGAAATTGACCCACGTGATAACCGGTTTTATTTCTTTAATCCATTTTCTGTACAAGTATTTATGAACGTAGTAAATAACATTTTGCTTTCAGTAGAAGAGATGGAGAGAGAAGTGGACATTATTTTATATTATCCTTCTGAAGATTATATTTTCTTCTTGGAGAATCAGACTGCGTTTGAGCTGAAGAGAGAAGTAAGATTGCCTGGGGCTTATGAGAAGAATGGGAATGAGAGGTTTTTAGTTTATACATTAAGATTATAAAAAAGCAGGTGCCACGGCACCTGCTTTTTTACTCACATCTATATAATTAGTTACGGATTAAGTAATCAAATGCGCCTAAAGCTGCGTTTGCACCTGAACCCATAGAGATGATGATTTGTTTGTACGGATTATTTGTACAGTCACCTGCAGCAAACACTCCTGGTACGTTTGTAGCGCCGTGCTTATCTGTTACGATTTCACCGCGAGCGCGTTCAACTGTTTCGCCTAACCAGTCTGTGTTTGGCACAAGACCGATTTGTACGAATACACCTTGTAATTCAACGTGATGAACTTCTTCAGTTTCACGATCGATGTAAGAAATACCGTTTACTTTATCAGTACCAGTGATTTCTTTCGTTTGAACGTTTTTCAGAACAGTTACGTTTGGTAAGCTGTTAAGACGCTCTTGTAATACAGCATCAGCTTTTAATTCTGGCATGAATTCAAGAACAGTTACGTGCTTAACAATACCTGCTAAGTCGATAGCTGCTTCAATACCAGAGTTACCTCCGCCGATAACTGCTACGTCTTTTCCAATGAATAATGGACCGTCACAGTGTGGGCAATATGCTACACCTTTATTTTTGAACTCAGCTTCACCCGGTACGCCAACGTTACGCCAGCGAGCACCTGTTGAAACGATTACGCTTTTACTTTTCAGAATAGCGCCGTTTTCAAGTTCCACTTCAATAAGTTCTTTTTTCTCTAAACGTTTTGCACGTTGTAGATTCATTACATCGATGTCGTATTCTTTAACGTGCTCTTCAAGGCTTGCTACTAGCTTAGGACCTTCAGTACGTTTTACGCTGATGAAGTTCTCAATGCCCATAGTATCCATTACTTGACCACCGAAGCGCTCAGCAACGATACCAGTGCGGATACCTTTACGTGCTGCATAAATTGCTGCACTTGCACCAGCAGGGCCGCCACCAACAACAAGAACATCGTATGGATCTTTATCAGAAAGCTCTGATGCATCTGGACCGTTACCCATTTTAGCTAAAATTTCTTCAAGAGTCATACGACCGCTTCCGAAAGATTCGCCGTTTAGGAAAACTGTTGGTACTGCCATGATGTCTTTGCTTTCTACTTCCTCTTTAAATGCAGCGCCATCAATCATAGTATGTGTAATACCAGAGTTTAGAACGCTCATTACGTTAAGAGCTTGTACAACATCAGGACAGTTATGACAACTTAGGCTGATATAAGATTCAAAATGATATTCGCCTTGAATGTTTTTAATTTGATCGATTAATTTTTGTTCAACTTTTGGAGCGCGTCCACTTACTTGTAGTAAAGCTAACACTAATGAAGTAAATTCGTGTCCTAATGGAATACCAGCGAATACAACACCAGTGTCTTCACCAGGGCGATTTACGCTAAAGCTTGGTGTTCTCTCTAATTCAACTTTTTCTACTGTAATCTTAGATGACATAGTAGCTAATTCGTCTACTAGAGCTAACATATCTTTAGATACGTCGTCGTCTCCAGCGCTTACTTTAAGTAAAATATCGTTCTCCATTAACTGAAGGTATTGGGATAATTGTGTTTTTATATCTGCATCTAGTATCATTTTGATCGAACTCCTTAGATTTTGCCTACAAGGTCAAGGCTTGGTTTAAGTGTTGCAGAACCCTCTTGCCATTTAGCTGGGCAAACTTCACCTGGATTGTTACGTACGTATTGAGCTGCTTTAATTTTGTTAACAAGAATGCTTGCGTCACGGCCGATACCGTCAGCATTGATTTCCATAGATTGGATAACGCCGTCTGGATCGATGATGAATGTACCACGAGCAGCAAGACCTTCTTCTTCCATTAAAACGTTGAAGTTTGTAGTGATTGTGCGAGTTGGGTCACCAATCATAATGTATTCGATTTTGCCGATAGTTTCTGAGCTATCATGCCATGCTTTGTGAGTGAAGTGAGTGTCTGTAGATACAGAGTATACTTCAACGCCTAACTCTTTAAGAGCTGCGTATTGGTTTTGTAAGTCTTCAAGTTCAGTTGGACAAACGAATGTGAAGTCAGCTGGGTAGAAACAAACTACACTCCATTTTCCTTTTAAACTTTCGTCAGTAACTTGGATAAATTCTCCATTATGGTAAGCATTAGCTTTAAACGGTTTTACTTCTGTGCCGATTAATAACATATTAAAATTCCTCCTAAATGTTGGTTTTGAGCATCAAAAAATAGTGTGCTCATAAAATATATTTTTTAATTAACTATAATAATTCTAATTCGATATTAATTATCATATAGAATTGGTTATTTTGTCAAGAGAATAAACCAACTTTATATCGATTTAATTAATATTTATTCTCAATTAAGATTGTTAAGGAATGAAAAGGTAGTTTTCATATAATAGATTTTCAATGAGTATGTAAAAGCGTAGTGTGTATGTTAGAGATATGTTGTAAGTATAAATTGATAGGAAGGGAATAATTCTTAGAAGTTGTGGATTTGAAAAGGGATTGCTTATTTCTATTTTACAAAGAATTGTGTGATAAATAAAATAAAATGAATTAAAATCTTTTTGAACAATTTTTGTCATCTCAAATATACAACTAGGAAGTATATTGCAGTGGATATAGAAGCATTGACTCAAAGGGCTAACAAGATATAATAAAACCTAGATATACCTTTCAAAAAGAAGAAGATATAATATAGGATGTTTAACCTATTATTTTTTATAGCTTTTAGAAAACGCTTACAATTAGTGTGGAGGAGAAACCATGTCTAAGTTCACGAAGTATTTTTTAATGGAAGCTAAAGATGTGATTGTATATGTGAAAGAGAAATTATGTAAGTTTGAGGATGCAAAGGGGTTACAGTGTAAAGAAATAGGCGATGGTAATTTAAATTATGTGTTCCGCGTTTGGGATGAACAGAAGAATATTTCTGTCATTGTAAAGCAAGCTGGGGATACAGCACGTATTTCAGATGAGTTTAAGTTGTCGACGAATCGTATTCGTATAGAATCAGATGTTTTGCAGTTAGAGGAGGAGTTAGCACCTGGGCTTGTTCCAAAGGTGTATTTGTTTGATAGTGTGATGAATTGCTGCGTAATGGAAGATTTATCGGATCACACTATATTGCGCACAGCGCTTATAAATCATCAAATATTTCCGAGGCTTGCTGACGATGTAACGACCTTTTTGGTAAATACACTCCTATTAACATCGGATGTTGTAATGAATCATAAAGAGAAGAAGGAACTTGTGAAAAATTATATAAACCCTGAGTTATGTGAAATTACAGAAGACCTTGTCTACGCTGAGCCATTTACAAATCATAATAAGCGTAACGAGTTATTTCCGCTAAATGAAGGATGGATTAGAGAGCATATTTATAGTGACAAAGAGCTTCGTATGGAAGTAGCAAAACTTAAGTTTTCTTTTATGACGAATGCACAGGCGCTTATTCACGGTGATCTGCATACTGGTTCTGTTTTTGTGAAAAATGATTCCACAAAGATTATTGATCCAGAGTTTGCTTTTTATGGACCAATGGGATACGACGTTGGGAATGTAATGGCGAATTTAATGTTTGCTTGGGTGAATGCAGATGCGACCATGTCACCCGGGGCTGAGAAAGATACGTATATGAGTTGGCTACAATCGACAATGGTAGAGGTAATTGATTTATTTAAGAAGAAGTTTTTAGATGCTTGGAATATTCATGTGACAGAGATTATGGCGAAGGAAGAGGGCTTTAACGAAGTATATTTACAATCTGTATTAGAGGATACGGCTGCAGTGATGGGCCTTGAGTTAATTCGTCGTATTGTTGGGCTAGCAAAAGTAAAAGATATTACTTGTATCGAGAACGAGGAAGCACGTGCTAGAGCGGAACGCATTTGTCTTCAAGTAGCGAAGGAATTTATTTTACAGGCGAATCAATATAAAACAGGCACAAGCTTTGTAGAAACGTTAAAAGAACAGTCCATGCACTATGCGAAGTAAGGGGAGAAGATGATGGAAGAACAATTAGTACCAATTCAGTGGAAAGATGATGCTTTAGTTTTATTAGATCAAACATTACTACCGAATGAGGTTGTTTATGAATCTTTCAAGACAGCTGAAAGTGTGTGGGATGCCATTCAAGTAATGAAAGTAAGAGGGGCGCCAGCGATTGGTGTTTCGGTAGCTTATGGTGTGTATTTAGGAGCCAAGGAAGTTACTCAAAATACGGTGGAAGAATTGATAGAGGAAGTAAAAAAGGTATGTGCATACTTAGCAACATCAAGACCGACAGCAGTAAACTTATTTTGGGCACTTGAAAGAATGGAGGCAGTCGCGACAGAGAACGCACACTTATCAATCGCCCAGTTGAAAGATAGATTACTAGAAGAGGCAAAAGAGATTCATAGAGAAGATGAAGAAATTAACCGTCAAATTGGAGAGCATGCATTAACGTTATTCCATGATGGAATGGGAGTATTAACACATTGTAATGCAGGTGCGTTAGCGACGACTAAGTATGGTACCGCAACAGCTCCAATGTACTTAGCGAAAGAAAAAGGATGGGACTTAAAAATCTTTTCGGATGAAACACGCCCTAGATTACAAGGTTCAACGTTAACAGCATTAGAACTACAACGAGCGGGAATTGATGTTACTGTCATTACGGATAATATGGCCGCTATGGTCATGTCACAAGGGAAAATTGATGCGGTAATTGTTGGATGCGACCGTGTGGCAGCAAATGGTGATGTAGCAAATAAAATTGGGACATTAGGCGTATCTATTTTAGCGAAATACTACAACATTCCGTTTTATGTAGCGGCACCAACGCCGACAATTGACTTAAAAACACCGACAGGAAAAGAAATTCCAATCGAGGAAAGAGATGCTTCTGAAGTGATTAATCGTTTCGGACAATATTCTGCTCCGAAAGAAAGTAAAGTATATAATCCAGCATTTGATGTCACGCCACATGAAAATGTAACAGCGATTATTACGGAAAAAGGGATTGTAAAAGCACCGTTTACGGAGAACTTAAAAAAGCTATTTCAATAAGTAGATAGAATAAAAAAGTCAGTCATCATAAGCTTCATACTTAGGGGGATGTATATGTTATTACAAAAAGAAAGAGAAGAAATTGTAGCGTATGGAAAGAAAATGATTTCTAGTGGTTTAACAAAGGGGACAGGCGGTAATATTAGTATTTTCAATCGCGAACAAGGTCTTGTTGCGATTAGTCCAAGTGGTTTAGAGTATTATGAAACAAAACCTGAAGATGTAGTTATATTAAACTTAGATGGTGAAGTGGTAGAGGGAGAGAAAAAACCATCAAGCGAATTAGATATGCATCTTATTTATTATAGAAACCGTGAAGATATAAATGCGCTTGTGCATACACATTCACCTTACGCGAAGACAATTGCATCATTAGGGTGGGAGCTTCCTGCTGTATCGTATTTAATTGCTTTCGCAGGTCCGAACGTTCGCTGTGCACCGTATGAAACATTTGGTACGCAGCAATTAGCAGAGGCTGCTTTCGAAGGCATGATCGATCGCCGTGCCGTTTTACTTGAGAACCACGGTTTAATTGCAGGTGCAAATAACATAAAAATGGCGTTTACTGTTGCGGAAGAAATTGAGTTTTGTGCGCAAATTTATTATCAAACAAAAAGCGTCGGAGAGCCGAAGCTATTGCCAGAAGATGAGATGGCGAATTTGGCGAAGAAGTTTGAAGGGTATGGACAGCAGTAAATGAAAAAACACCCTCAAGATTTGACTCTTGAGGGTGTTTCTTACGCCTTTTTAAGCAACAAATACATAAAGTAAGGAGCACCAATTAAAGCAACGACAATACCTGCTGGGATGCCATTAGGTTCAACGATGTTTCGTCCGATTGTGTCTGCTAATAGCAATAGCCATCCGCCGATTAAAAGAGCGATAGGCATGAAGATTTGATGTCTTGGACCTACTAAAGATTTCGCGATATGAGGGGCCATTAGTCCGATAAAGCTAATTCCTCCTGTTACGGAAACAGCTGCAGCTGCAAGCGCAACGGCTGCAACTAATAAGTATCTGCGTTCTTTTTCAATTTCAATTCCAACACCGATTGCGACTGGTTCGTTTAATGCTAGAATGTTTAATCGATTTGCTTTATAGAAAACAAACGGAATTAATACGATTAACCATGGGAGCATTGCGAAAACGAAGACCCAGTCATCTCCCCAAATGTTTCCGGCAATCCACTTAGCGATAAAGTCTACTTTCATACGATCAGCGGATGAAATAAGAACAATCATCATTCCAGATAGTGCGAATGAAAAACCGATACCGGTTAATGTTAGTCGAATTGGCTGAAGCCCAGTTGATTTGCTATATGAAAATACGTAAATTAGAACAGCTGTCAGAAATGCTCCGACAAATCCAACGACAGGTAGTAAGTAAAGAAATGAACCTACATCTATTGGAAAGTATAAAAAGAAAATAGCGACAGCAACACCGGCCCCAGAGTTGATACCGAGAATACCAGGTTCAGCTAAATCATTTCGAGTAATTCCTTGGAAGATAGCCCCTGATAAAGCGAGAGCCATACCAGCTAATAATGTAATAACAATTCTAGGTAGTCTTAAAGAGTATAAAACAAACTCCTCTTTAAAAGTCCCTTGTCCCATTAATGTTGGGAGTAGTCGATCATAAGATAAAGATGCTGAACCAAGTCCCATTCCAACTATAATGGTGGTGATGGTCAGTATTAGTAAAGCGAGTATAATAAGACGTTGTTTTCTTAGAATAGATTGCATCATGAGAATGTTTTTCCTCCTTTACGTACAACGAATAGGAAGAATGGTAGCCCTACAATTGCGACAATAGCGGCAACTGGTGTTTCGTACGGAGCGTTAATAGTACGTCCGATTGTATCTGCAAGTAGCATAAAGGAAGCTCCAGCAATTGCTGACATCGGTATAACAAATCGGTAATCTGGACCGACAATTGGGCGTACCATGTGAGGCACCATTAAACCGATAAATGCCATATTTCCGACAAGCGCTACAGACGCACCGGCAAGCAAGATAATAATGATAAATAAAATGGTTTTAATAACAATAATTTTTTGACCTAGCCCAATAGCCACTTCTTCACTGAAACTAAGAACTGTCAATTTTTTCGCTAGTAAGATAGCGATAAAGATACTAATTGAAATGACTGGAATAATAATTTTCAATTGGCCCCAAGTTGTTCCAATTACGCCGCCAGCAGTCCAAAGTGATACCTCTTGTGAAATTTTAAAGTAAATGCCGACGCCTTCTGAAATTGCAAGGAGAAATGCTGAAACGGCAGCACCAGCTAATACAATTCGAAGGGGGGACAGCCCGCCTTTTTTCACCATACCAATGCCAAATACCATAATCGCGCCAATTGCAGCACCAATAAAGCAAGCAAATGTTAAGTAAAGATAGCTGATGGAGGGGTTGAAGGCTAGCGTTAACGCAAGTGCAGCATTTGCTCCACCAGATAATCCTAATAATCCAGGATCTGCAAGGGGATTTCGTGTTAATCCTTGCATAATTGCTCCAGAAACAGCAAGTCCAGCTCCTACAAAAATAGCAGCTACTTCACGTGGTAAACGAATTTCGCGAATAATAGATATTTTGTCTCCTTTAGCGGAGGATGTGAGCGCTAACCATACGTCTTTTATTGAAGTATCTGCAGCACCTAATACCATTGCCACCATAAAAATAAGAAAGAATGCAATTATGCTCAACATGAGTTTGTATGTAAAAGCTATAGAACGTGGATTGTCGTGATTTTTTGTCATTCGTTTCACATCTTTTCTGTTCATAGAATAAAGGAAGAGGAATTCTTAAATTAAGAATTCCTCATGTTTGTATTATTTACCAAGAAAGCTCTTCTTGAAGAAGTCTAGTTGGAAATCTAATGTAAGTGGATCATTGAAATAGAATTCCATCATGTTTGCTTCGTATACGCGATTATTTTTTACTGCTGGGATGTTTTTATATGATTCTGTCTCTTGGAATGAGTTATCAGTATCTTTGTTCTTACTTACGATTAAGTAATCACCAGCAAATTCAGGTAATACTTCAGTAGATAATGCGTAGTAACCTTCTTTTAATGCTTTTTCTTTTACTTTTTCAGGCATTTTTAATTTCATTTCTTGGTACAGAATTTCTGTTCCACGGCCCCAGTTCTCGCCGTATACATAAAGCTGTTTGTTGAAGTTTTCTACAACAGAAACTGTTGCATCTTCACCGATTTTTGCTTTAATTTCTTTACCAGCATCTTGTGCACGTTTCTTGAAGTCATCAACCCAAGTTTTTGCTTCTTTTTCTTTGTTTAATAACTTACCGATTTCTAAATGCTGTGTTAAGTAATCAACTTTTCCGTAAGTGTATGTTACAGTAGGAGCGATTTTCTTTAACTTATCAACATTTTTAATATTTGATAATCCAATGATTAAATCTGGATTTAGTTCAGCGATTTTTTCAACATTTTCATCTGATACTTCAGCAACATCTTTCAGTTTGCTATCAAAACGTGGGTTTTGTTTAGACCATGAATCTACCCCAACAAGGTTTACATCTAATGACATTACGTTACCAGCGAATGATGATAAAACAACAACGCGTTTTGGATTTGCAGGAACCTCTACTTTACCATTTTCAGATTGGTATGTAATTGTTTCTGATTTACTACCTTTTGCATCGTTCTTTTTGTCTGTAGAGCCATTGCTACAAGCGCTCATAACAAGAACGAAAAGAACTGTTAGTGAAATAAATAACTTTTTCATTGTCTTTCTCCTTTAACATAGATGATATGTGTATACAATAATTTGTTTAACTGTAATCTTTTTGAGAGAGTAGTGGTAATGCAAAATGCTTATTGAAAATCTTGAATATGAGATTCTACAATATAGTATTAACCATATTAATAAAAGAAGATGTAATCTCAAATTTGCTAATTATTAACAAATTGATAATGATTATCACTACTGATTCATTAAATAATATAATTTTATCTAGTTGTATTGTCAATAGTAATTTTAATTGTAAATTTTGCAGAAACAGGTTATATTTTATTGAGAATGATAATCAATGATTAGTAGCTGAGGAGTGAAGGTGGATGAATAGAGAAGAATTGTTTGATGTAACCGTGATAGGCGGGGGACCTGCAGGGCTTTATTCAGCTTTTTATAGTGGACTCAGAGAGATGAAAACAAAAATAATAGAATTTCAACCACAGTTAGGTGGAAAAATACATGTTTATCCGGAGAAAATGATTTGGGATATTGGCGGATTATTACCGGTTACTGGTGAAAAGTTAATTGAGCAACTTGTACAACAAGGGTTAACTTTTCAGCCGGAAGTTGTATTGAATACAAAAATAGAATCAATTATTCGTAATAAAGATGGTATTTTTACGTTAAAAACAAGCACTGGAGAAGAACACTTTTCAAAAACAGTGATCGTTGCAACTGGAAGTGGTATATTGAATCCGCAAAAGTTATCAATTGAAGGTGCGGAGCGATTTGAAGTATCAAACTTAAATTATACAGTTAAATCTTTGAAACGTTTCAAAGATAAAACGGTCATTATCTCAGGCGGAGGTAACTCTGCAATTGATTGGGCAAATGAGTTAGAACCAATTGCGAAAAAAGTTTATTTAACATATAGAAAAGAAGAATTATCCGGTCATGAGGCACAAGTAAAACAACTTATGAACAGTTCAGCAGAATGTTTCTTTAATACATCGATTACAACATTAATTGCTGGCGATAATCATGAAGCGATTGAATATGTAGAATTAACAAATCACGAAACAGGAGAGGTTTCTCAGTTAGCTATCGATGAAGTTATTATTAATCATGGATATGAACGTGACATTACGTTATTAGAAAATAGTGAGTTAGACGTTGCGATTATAGATAATTATTATATTGCAGGTAATGCGAATAGTGAGTCTTCTGTAGATGGATTATATGCTGCGGGAGATATTTTAAAGCATGAAGGGAAATTACACTTAATTGCGGGGGCATTCCAAGATGCTGGAAATGCTGTAAATAAAGCGAAACAATTTATTCAACCAGATGCAAGTGAGTACGGAATGGTTTCTTCGCATAATGAAGTATTTAAGAAGAGAAATCGTGAATTGATTAAGCAGATGATGAAATAAGAAAGGAACAAGTATACCCCCATTTACTTCTCTATTCGAGTGACGAGAGAGGTAAATGGGGGTTTTCCTGTTTACTATATTTTCAATCATTATAATGACACCGGTTTCATCAGTTCATGTAATATGAACGTTTTATTTGTAAATCTATCTATAAAACAATGAATCTATGTTTTGCTGCCGCAGAACAGTAGTACATTATGCTGTCCCTTTAGCTCGTTCGTTAGGAAATGGCATATTTAATATAGAAGCAATGTACTGTTTTCCATGCATTCGAGCTAATGATTCTAATATTTGACGGACGCGTTTTGTAAGATGTCCTTGTTCCTTTATAGCTTCACAATATGCGTCATAGAAAGCGTATTTAGCCCAAAGGAAATCATCTTGTTGGAATAAAAAGTGATTTCTGTACCATTCCCCAATTGTATGGTAACAATTGTTTTCATGTATTGCTACGCTTTGAGAAAGAATGCGATCAGATAAAGATGTAGTTAAATGAGAAATTGTGTTTTCTGTTTCAACCTGTAATGTTTTTTCTAACATTGTAATGATGTGACGAGTAGCCATATGTTAACTCTCCTTTGTGTAAATGGGTAATACCATTCTATATTTAAAAAATTCTTACTATATATTAGTATACAATATATGGAATGCATCTACCTGCTTTTTAAGCTGCATTTACAAAATCTTTTTTATTTGTTTACAAAAATAAAGTAAGATACAGTATATAGGAAAAAATAATAAAGGAATGAACGCGTTGTATATAACAGTAGAAGAAGCTGCGGATTATTTGAATTTACCAAAGTCGTATATTGAAGAACTAATTCAGCAAAAGAAAGTTCGCGCAATATTTGATGGAGAGCAATATTTATTAAATAAAGAACAATTCAATACACATTTAGAACAAATGGAGAAATATAAGCAATTAGTGGAAGAAATATTAAACGAACCAATTCCAGAAGATATGGATGTTAAAGACGAAGATTAAACGATGGGAAATCCTTTTATATGTTGTACAACTAATGGAAAGTTATGCAGTAAAATATAGAGTACGATTTCATTTGCAAGTAGATGGAAATAGGAACGAAAGTAGAGATTTTTTACCGACAGTATAATGGGCTAGAAGAAAATATTTTTCAGAAAAGTGTTCTTGTTGTGTAAATATAAACATTTTATAAAATGTTTCAAGAAGGGTTTTTTTTATAAAATACTTCGTTTATAATGGAGGAAAATATCGACATGAGATTTGTTATTCATGTAACGGTTCGGTAGTGTTAGAAAAAGAAGGGGTGCACACGCATCCTTTTTTCTATGCAGATATTATAAAAGAGGTGGTATTGATGGAATTAACATTAAATTCGACTGTATGTTTACACACGATTCAATTTAGAAAAGAGCAAAAGAATTATATTGTAAAAGATACAATTACAGGAGAAAAATATGAAATGCCGCCACTTTGGATTGATGCATTGGCAATGATGCGTGACGGTTTTTTATTGGGGGAAATTGAGGAGAAATTAAAAGAAGAGTATCCTGACGAAGAAATAAATATGTTAGCATTTACGAGGCAACTGTTAGAGCTAGAGCTTGTCGAAATGGTAGATGGGGAAGAAATAGCTTGTACAAAGAAGAAAGAGAAAGATTATTTAGCTTGGTTACGTCCTCGTGTTGAGCAATTCTTTCTTAATTTAAATAAAAAAAATAGAAGCAAAGGTCAATGATGATCTTTGCTTTTTTGTATAGCTTGTTTAAAAAATTACAGCGAATGCTCTTGCGAAAGCACCGTCGCTATCTTTAATTTTTAAAGGTGCCGCTGAAAAAAAGAAACGCTTCGTGTGTATGGCATCTAAGTTTGTTAAATTTTCGATTAAATAAATATTATTCCCAAGTAGTATGTGATGAATCGGTGATGTTACTGTCGTTACCTCATCAGGAGAGATGAAATCTAAACCGACTGATTTTACTTTTAAGTGAACTAGTTCTTCAGCTAATTCTTCAGAAAGATAAAATGCTTCTTTCTCATACGCCTCTGTATTCCATTTAGTAGATAGATTGGAATGGAAAATGACAATATCACCTTCTTTTATGTCAGCATTGTGCAATACTTCTTTAGGTAACTTTCGTTCTTGAATATGAGTTACATCGATAAGAACAGCTTCACCTACAAATTGATCTAGGGGTAATTGATCAATAGTCGTTGCGCCTGAAATGAAATGGGCAGGAGCATCGCAATGCGTACCAACATGAACGACAGAATGAAAATCTGTAACTTGATAACCTGTTTCTTTAACACTTGTAATGGCTTCTAAATTGATTTTTGGTGTGCCAGGAAATTGAGACATATTGTTTTCAAATGTTTGTGATAGGTCAATTACTTTCACTTTAAATACCTCCAATATATGTTTTGAAATATAAAAAACTCACCTTTCATAATCAAGACAGATGAGTTTTGCACACAATAGTTACGTTTTATCTTTCAAAATGCAGTGCATTTTGCAGGAATTAGCACCTATTCAGTTTATATAAACTGAGGTTGCTGGGCTTCAAAGGGCCGGTCCCTCTGCCTCTCTTGATAAAGATATATTAAGTTTTGGATTCTGAATATTCATTACAATTAAATTGTAATTCATTTCCTTTTTTTGTGCAATAACAAATAGGTATTCACCCAAATAAAGCTACTCGCATATTGTAGCTTATGTAAATAGAATGCTGCGAAGGAGTGAGTGCAGTGACAGGGAATGTACTGAATTATTATGCTGGTGGAAATACAGCTAGAGGGTTTCATAATTTATACGAAGAGAACTTAAAAGGACTCAACAGATTATTTATTTTAAAAGGGGGCCCTGGAACCGGGAAATCTTCTTTAATCAAGTCAATAGGTCGTGAGTGGGTTGAAAAAGGATATGATATTGAATTTTTACACTGTTCTTCTGATAATAAATCGGTTGATGGTGTCATTATCCCGAAGTTAAAAGTAGGAATTGTTGATGGAACATCACCGCATGTTATTGAGCCGAAAATGCCAGGAGTTGTCGAGGAGTATATCAATTTAGGAGTTGCCTGGGACTCAGATAAATTAAGAAAGCAGAAGGTGGAAATTGAACGATTTGTTTCAGAAGCAAGCAAAGCTTTTCAAGCGGCTTACGCTCGTTTCCATGAGGCGCTGATTATACATGATGAGTGGGAGAAAATATATATTAGTAATATTGATTTTAATAAAGCGAATGAACTAACCAATCAGCTAATTCAGAAGTTATTTACAGATAAAGGCGGGAAACAATCGCTTGTGAAACATCGGTTTTTAGGAGCAGCTACACCGAAAGGAGCAGTTGATTTTGTTCCGAATTTAACAGAAGGATTACCACATCGTTATTTTATAAAAGGACGCCCAGGCTCTGGGAAATCAACAATGCTCAAAAAATTAGCTAAGGCAGCAGAAGAAAAAGGATTTGAAGTTGAAGTATATCATTGTGGATTTGATCCAAATAGTCTTGATATGGTTATCGTAAGAGAATTAGGGTTTGCAATTTTTGATAGCACTGCGCCACATGAATATTTTCCGAGCCGCGAAGGTGATGAGATTATAGATATGTATGCCCTGATCGTGACACCAGGGACAGATGAGAAGTACGAGGCGGAGATTCGCGACGTCTCCATTCAATATAAAGCAAAAATGAATGAGGCGATGTCTTTCTTAGCGAAAGCAAAATCAGTTCGTGATAAATTAGAACGAATTTATATTGCTGCTATGGATTTTTCAAAAGTAGACGCATATAAAGAGGAGATTCAAAAAGAGTTTGAACGAATTGCTACTACTGTAATTGAAAAGAAAAAATAGGGCGTTTCAAACTGTCAGAAGTTTTCTGACAGTTATTTTAGTATGTAGTAAAATTAGTAGTATATTTGTCGAATTTCCAAGGAAATAATCAAAAAATGGAGAGGGTATGAAATGAGAGAGAAAATTAGAGTAGAGCTAGAAAGAATTGAAAAAGAGAATGAAGTGAAAATTTTATTTGCAGTGGAATCAGGGAGTCGGGCTTGGGGATTTCCATCGAAAGATAGTGATTATGATGTTAGATTCGTTTATATGCACCCGGTCGAATGGTATTTATCAATTCATGATAAACGAGATGTAATTGAATATCCGATTAGTGATGATTTAGATATAAGCGGATGGGATATTAAAAAGGCATTACAACTATTCGCAAAGTCAAACCCAGCTTTACTTGAATGGATTCGATCACCAATTTTTTATTCGAAAAACTCTCATTTTCCAGAGCAACTTCAACAAATGAGTGAAAAGGATTTTGATCCAAAAGCAACGATATATCATTATTTACATATGGCATCAAAAAATTATCGGGAATTTTTGCAAGGTGAGAATGTAAAGCTGAAAAAGTACTTCTACGTATTACGTCCTATTTTAGCTTGTAAGTGGCTAAAGGAAAAAACAACTTTGCCTCCTGTAGAATTCAATCGATTGATTACAGAATTATCGTTAGAACGTAGCGTATTAGATGAAATTGAACAGTTGTTAATAAAGAAAAAGGCAGGTACTGAATTAGATATTGGATTAAAAATTGAGGTTTTGAATCAATTTTTAGAAGAACAAATTCATTACTATAGGCAATATGTAAAAGGAATTGAAAAGGGATCAGGGATCGAGATTGAGAGTTTAAATACATTGTTTCGAGATATGTTGTTTGCAGTATATGAAAAAGAGCACAAGTAAGTTTGTGCTCTTTTTTTATTTTGTAGGAATAAAGAAAACAGATATTGCTGCAAGAAGACCGGCAAATGAGAATAAGTAAAAATTCCATGCTAAGTCGTATTGCATTGTCATAATAATACCGACAAGAATAGGACCAGCAATTGCACCAACTCGGCCAAGTCCAAGTCCCCAGCCTAAGGAAGTAGCCCGAATATGGGATGGGAAGTATTGTGTTACATATGCATTTAATATTTGAGTAATGCCGACTGATCCAATTCCAGCAAGACCAATTAAAAGATAGATAATTGTAACAGATGGTTTAATTGTTAATAGTCCAATACATATTGCTGCCATAAGATAAGAGATGCTAATAATAATTTTAGCTCCAATACGATCCGCGATTGCTCCAGCAAATAATGCACCGATAGCGGCAGTAATGTTTAGCATAAGTAGAAATGATAAGCTAGATCCAAGAGGGTATCCTGCTTGGCGCATCATCTGAGGTAACCAAGTATTTAAACCATATATTAAAAACATTCCCATTATATAAGTGATCCAAAAAAGTAGCGTTGCTTTTATGTATTCTTTTGAGAATAAAGTAAGGAATCCATTTTTCTTTCGTATATTAGGTGGGGGTTGATGAGTTTCATCGTTTTTATGGAATTCAATTTGAAAACGATGAAGGATTTTGTCTACTTCTTCTTGGCGATTACGTGATAATAAAAATTGAATGGATTCAGGTAAATAACGGATAATGAAAGGAATGAGGAGCAGTGGAATCATTCCGATGCCAAACATAGTTCTCCATCCGAAATCTTCTAACATAAACATAGACAAAATAGCGCCTAATACGATACCTAAAGGATAGCCAGTAAACATAAGGGCATAAATAAAAGATTGACGCTTTTTTGGTGAATATTCAACGGTAAGTGCTGAAGCTGTTGGAATAACACCGCCTAATCCGATTCCTCCGATAAACCGAGATAAACCAAATAATTCGGGAGAAGGCGCAAGTGCAGCTAGACCCATTGTGATAGAAAAAAGTGCTAAACAGCATATAAGTGTCCATTTTCGCCCAATTAGATCTGTAATGGTTCCAACTAGAATAGCGCCAATAAACATCCCAAATAAAGCATAGCTAGCAATTGTACCAGCGTGTGCCGGTGAAAGTGCCCAGCTTTTGTCTTCTAGGAGCTTTGGCAGAACGGCACCGTAAATACCTAAATCATATCCATCAGCTAGAATGGCTAGCCAACAAATAAAAACAACAAGTTTTGTAATAGAGCTCGAAAAGATAGTTTCTGTAGATTCTAGATGAGATGGAGCTGAAGGTTGCATAATATTCCCCCCTTTTAATTTGTAGATGAATATATTATTTTATTTTATGTTAATATTTTCCTTCTTGTATCGAAATTTATCTGAAAAGGTTTTATAACAAATAAAGAAGTTCAACAGGAAACCTGGTGAACTTCTTTATTTGTTTACTCATTATCAACTCGTTTTAACGGTTGATCTGCTGGACCTTCAATTACATCTCCTTCAATTGAAAAGCGGGAACCGTGGCAAGGACAGTCCCAAGTACAATCGCCATTATTCCATTCAACTTCGCAGCCGAGATGTGTACAAGTTGTATCGACAAGATGTAATTTTCCATCTTTGTCCTTATAAGCACCTGCTCGTTTCCCGTTAACATGTACGACAGATCCTTCACCAATTTCGAGATCTTCTGGCTTACGTAATGCCGTTTCAATCTTTCCTTCAATTAAATGTTTCGCAACATCAATGTTTTGGGAGAAGAACGTTTTTATATCTGGATTTGCATGGAAGCGTGATGGTGCATACAGTTCTTTATATGGACTGTGTACTTTTAGAATGGAATCTTTCAGTAAATGAGCAGCAGCAGTTCCAGTTGTCATTCCCCATTTACGATATCCAGTTGCAACAAATATATTTGGATTTCTTTCGTTAATATGTCCGATATAAGGTAGCTTATCTAGTGTGATTAAATCTTGTGCTGACCATCTATAAGAAACTTCATCTACTCCAAACGTTGCTTCCGCAAAAGAATACAGTGCTTCGTAATGAAGCATCGTGTTTATTCCTTGTCCTGTTTTATGACTTTCTCCGCCAATTAAAATTAACTTTTCACCATTGTTTGTTGTATAGCGTAAGGAACGTTTTGGATCATCAATACTTAAATACATGCCACCTGGATAATCTGTTTTTGCTTTAATGGCAAGAGCATAAGAGCGTTCAGCATACATTCGCGTAAAGAAAAAGCTATTCGCATCATAAAAAGGAAAATGTGAACAAGAGACAACATATTTGCAAGTGATGCGATGTCCGCCCTTTGTAATGACTTGTGGATAATCACCCTTTTCCACATCAATAGCTGTTGTTTGTTCATAGACTTTTCCACCCATCTCAACAAACTTTTCTAAAAGTGTTTTCAAATAAAGGATGGGATGGAATTGTGCTTGATTTTTCATGACAAGTGCAGATTGTACGGGAATTGGAATCGATAGAGATTGAACATAGTCACAAGGTATATTTAATTTTTGATAAGCTTCATATTCTTTTGATAAATTTCTTAATCCATTATCAGTAGTTGTATATAAATATGAATCTTCATTTGAGAAATTACAGTCGATTTTATATGTTTGCACCGTCTCATTTATGAACTGTAGAGCATGATTATTTGATTCATAGTAAAGCCTCGCTTTTTCTAAACCGAAATGATTTATTAATTCATCATAAATAAGATCGTGTTGTGCTGTTACCTTTGCAGTTGTATGCCCAGTCGTTCCATTTAAAATAAGACCAGAATCAATTAAAACAACGTTCATACCTTCTTTTGCAAGTAAATAGGCAGTCGTAATGCCTGTAATACCAGCTCCGATAACAGCAACGTCCGTCTTTGTATCTTCAGATAAATGGGGAAAAGCAGGGACCTGAGTAGATTCAATCCAATAGGATAATGGCAATTGTGGAAATGTATCGCTTGTCATTATAGAAACCTCCCGATTTTAGAACAATTTTCCTTTTAATATTTCCATATCATATGAAATTCATGTGTGTTGTTTTAGAAGGAGTCTATTTTTATTAAAAGAAAGATAAAATTATTTCAATATAATTATTTGATATTGTCGGTATGAAGAAGTAAGAGTTGTGTAAAGCTAGATTCAGGTGAGGTTATTTGCTATTTATACAGAGAGTTCTTGAATAATATAGAATCTATAGTATGCCAGTGTGTGTATATGCATAACGGATAAAACCTTATAAAATCTATGTTTTTTCTTTAGTGAAATAAAGTGTAATTATAAAAATATAACCAACTTTTATTACTAGGTCATAAAAGTTGTTGACAATATGGAAATTCTATTGATATGATTCATCATGTGGAAAGGTTGATAGAGAGTAAAAAGAGAAATGTTTTTCATTGATAATAAAAGCGAAAAATAAGTGACGATAGAGTGAGTATATTTTCCTTATAATAGATGCTTTTTTAATCACCTAGTACAATCAATCTGGAAGCAAGAATTGATATATGTAAGTTGCGCAAGGCGCGGCATAAGAAAGGGGCAAAAGGATGAAGGAGCTTCATACGTTTGGGTGGTATGCGGCACGTGTATCACCACATTTGCCAAAAAAAGCGTTTAAACCAGTGCCTACTCGTTTATTTGGTGGACTGGCTTATTTGCTTGTGGCATTGGCGGGTTTAATTTCGATTGGTGTATTTGAATTGAATGTGTGGGCAAATCTAGGAATTGCGATCGTTCTTGGATTATGTTTTGCTTCACTTGGTTTTTTAGGGCATGAAATTTTACATGGAACTGTTGTGAGAAAGGCATGGCTTCGTGATTTTTTAGGAGCAATTGCATTTATGCCGTTATCAACAGGTCCTAAACTTTGGAGAAAGTGGCATAATGCAACGCATCACGTTCATACACAACATGAAGAGAATGATCCAGATGCATGGCCGACACTTGAGAAGCTTAAGAAGAGTAAGTTTTTGAGCTGGGTATATCGTATGCCTCTTCATGTACGTTCATTCTTTAGTTTTCTGTCATTAACCATTCAATTTACATTGCATTCGACTCGAATGTTCTTTCATTTTATAAAAGAATTTAAGTCATCCAATCAAAAATCTGTATGGCTTCAACTTCTTTTGCCTTGGACAGTTTGGATTAGTTTATTGTTTATTATGGGACCGGCAAAATGGTTATTTGCATATGTGATTCCGTTGTTAATTGCTAACTTTATTGTAATGGCATATATCGCAACAAATCACCGCTTAAATCCAATTGTTCCAGTAAATGATCCGTTAGCAAACTGTTTATCAGTAACAGTGCCGCGCTGGGTAGACGTTTTACATTTCAATTTCTCATACCATACAGAACATCATCTGTTCCCTGCTATGAGCTCTAAATACTATCCGTTAGTAAAAGAGAAAATTAAAGAAATGTGGCCGGAACGCTATCACGAGATGCCGATGACAAAAGCTTTGGCAGCGCTATGGAATACACCACGTGTGTATTATCACGGAAGTGAATTAGTGGATCCGCATAGAGAGCATTTCTATGGTTCTTTAGGAAATGGACTAGATCCTCATAATATTTCATATCGTGAGGAACATATAGAGGAAGACGAGAGTATAAAAAAAGTAAATCAGTAAAAATTGATATATTTTTGCAGTGAAAAAGCAAGCCATCTCAGGCTTGCTTTTTCTTATAAAGAGACTTCTTTTTTATTCTTTGTACTAACTTGAACTGAATTTGTTTCTTTTCTTTGTAGTCGTTTCTCTAAAAGATTAACAAAATAAGTAAATAGAAGAACAAGTACGAGGTAATATAAACCAACGATTATGTATGTTTCTAATTGTTGGAAGTTACTTGCAGCAATTGATAAACCTGATCCCCATAATTCAGATAACCCTACATATGCAACGAGAGAAGAGTCCTTTAATCCAATAATAAATTGATTTCCTAAAGGAGGAAGAGATTGACGAAATGCTTGTGGTAATACGATACGGCGCATCGCTAAAGGATACGGCATGCCTAGAGAGCGAGCAGCTTCCAATTGTCCACGGTCGATAGATTGGATGGATCCGCGGAAAATTTCAGTAATATATGCACCGTTATGGATTGCTAAAGCAATTGCTCCTGCCCAAAAGGGAGTAAAAACAACAACGGATGTAATCCCAAAATAGAGAATGGCAATTTGAACAATTAAAGGTGTACCACGAATAATGGCGATGTATACATGAGCTATACTATTTAAAACTTTATTGTTAGAGATTCGAAAAAAAGCGAATAGTAATCCAATTAGTGAACCGAGTAATAGGGATGTTAATGTTAGTTGTAATGTGATAATAGTAGCCTTTAAGAGTGTGGGATAAGTAGACATAAAAATTTCAAACATATGTGTCACCTCATATTGTATGGATTTTGGTAGGGAATGAAATGCCCCACTGATTATTATCTCGCACCAATTGGGAGTTTTACTGCCCAGAAAATAGCGGGATAAAAAGTGGGGCATAAATTATGAAACATTTGAATAGCTAATTTACTTCGTTTTTTCCTCTTCACCAAGAATATTACGTCCAAACCATTTTTTACTGATCTTTTCATACGTACCATCTTTAATAATTTCATCTAAAGCTTTATTTACTTTCTCAACCATTTCTTTATCATCTTTACGGATAGCAATTCCCATTTCATCAAGATTTAATGGTTTTCCAGCTTCTTTTATATTTGATTTACCTTCTTTGATCATGCGTAAACCAACCATTTGATCAGTGATTACTGCATCAATACGTCCAGGCTCTAAGTCCATAAGTGCAGTAATATCGCTATCGTATTCTGTAATTTGATCTGTATGTTTTGCAACAAGGTCTTTAAAGGTACTAGCTTTAACAACACCAATTTTCTTACCTTTCAAATCTTCTGGAGAAGAGATAGATGTATTCTTTTTAGCTACAAAAATTTGGGCACCAGAACGATAATAAGGATTGGAGAAATTAACAGCTTTTAATCGTTCTTCTGTAATTGCCATACTGCCGAGTATTGCATCATACTTTTTTGCCTTGAGACCTTGGATTAGCGTTTCCCACGGATTTGTAATAGGAGTTGGTTTCATATTCATTTTTTTCGCAAGTGCCTCACCAATTTCCACATCAAAACCGGCAAGCTTTCCGTCATTTTCTTTATAGTTAAAAGGTTTATATAAGCCACTCATCGCATAACGAAATTCTTTTTCACCATTTGAAGAAGTAGTAGAGCTTTCCTTGCTACAGGCTCCTAGTATGAAGGATGTACATAATGTAATACTCGCAACAATGGTTAATAGTTTTCTTTTCATAAAACCCCTCCTATATATTGATCATACGGATGGTTTTAAGTATGGTATTGAGATATTGTATTTAGATGATTAGTTGTGCACCGTATGAATGTATTTCTTTCGTTTGAAACAGAAGTTACACTATAAAACGTTGCGTAAAAATTGTTTTGCTCGTTCATGTGATGGAGCTGAAAAGAATTGCGCTGGCGGAGCGTCTTCTACAATCTTTCCGTCATCCATAAAAATGACGCGATCAGCTACATCTCTTGCGAAATTCATTTCATGAGTAACGATAACCATGGTCATTCCTTCTTCAGCAAGTTCTTTCATAACTTGCAATACTTCTCCAACAAGTTCAGGGTCTAAGGCTGAGGTAGGTTCATCAAATAGCATAATTTTAGGATTCATAGCAAGGGCTCGTGCAATGGCAATGCGCTGCTTTTGACCACCTGACAGGAGGTGGGGGGTTACATCTGCTTTATCTTGTAGACCGACTTTTTGCAAAAGCTGATTTCCAATTTCCTTTGCATTTGCTGCTTCTAATTTTTTTACATGAATAGGTGCCTCTATGATGTTTTCTAGTGAGGTCATATGGGGAAAGAGGTTAAAGTGCTGAAAAACCATACCGACATTTTCACGGACTTTGTTTAAATTTGAATGCTTTGGATCAATTCGTTCACCTTGTAAGTGAATTTCACCTTCATCGTACATTTCTAAAAAGTTAAGACAGCGAAGTAATGTACTTTTACCGGAACCACTGGCACCAATTAAAACAACAACTTCTTTTTCTTTTACTTGTAAATCAATTCCTTTTAAAACATCAAGTGAGCCGAATGATTTTACTAGATTTCGAACCTGAATCATACAAAACCCCCAGTCAAAAATATATTTTACAAATGTTGCCCCTTATTTCTGTTATTAGCCACAAATTGTCAGAATCCTTCATTTTTTTCGGAGGACAGTTCTTATATAAACAAATCTGAATGTGCAATTAAAATAGAAAGACCACCTAAATTAGGTGATCTTTCCGATGTTTACAAGTTTTTAATTTTTAATTTTTAATTTTTAATCTTAAATTGAGTGGCGAACGTTTCTAATTCTTCAACAAGTTTTTGCATTTGAAGAGACATATTTGTAATTGGTTTGTAGAGCCTTTTACTTTTGCACTTGTTTGAATTACATTGTTAATAATTTGCTGTAAATTTAATATCATTTGATCAAAACTATTAAACATATGACCAAATTCATGATGGTATTGTTTTGGTACCGTAATAGTTAAATCGCCTTTGCCAGCTGTATTCATTATGCTTCGTAATGAATTGATTGGATTGATAATAGATTTAGCAGTAAATAAGGAGATGAGAATGCAAAGAACTAAACATGCAATGAATAAAATAATTGTTACGCTTATCACTTGCTTATAAGAGTGTTCACTGTCGCTATACACACTTTCAGCTAGCTTTTCGTTATAATCACTAAGATTCTTTAAAGCGTCTACTGTAGCCGATAAATTAGGGTCAACTGTAGTTAGGTAGAATGAATATGCTTGATTCAGCTTATTCTCTTTAATGAGATCGAGCATTTGAGCTCGATGTTTTTTATAGTTTGTAAGCTTTTCTTTATATTGGTTGAGGAACTTTTTTTCTTCGCCTGTTACATATGTATTTTCATATTGAGCTCGTAATTTTTCGGTTTCTTTATTTGTATCATTTAATTTATTTAAAATTGTAGTTCGTCGATTTTCATCTTCCGTAATAATGAGTTCCTTTACATAACTAGACTCTTGGTACATGCTGCTCTCGATAGAGCCTAGCCATTTAATAGGTAGTAGACGATCCACATATACTGTTTGAAGTTGTTTGTGCATTTGTTGTAAATTTATATAATTTACAACGCTAATAATTAGTATGGAAAGAATGGGTACTGCCACTAACAATATCAATCTATTTATAACGTTTAAACGATTTAAAATCTTTAACATAGAATCACCTAACCTTACATTATTTAGTTGAATATATAATTGGCATCCAAATAAAATTATACATTATTTTTATTTATATACAGAAAAAGTAATGTAATGAATATGTAAATAAAAAATTAAAATCAATATATCTTTCTATAAGGAAAATATGGATAATGATATATAGATAGTATGTATATTATTTATGAGGAGGAATGAGAAATGGAAAAGGAGAAGAAAACTTTTTCCTTTGGTTTACGTACACAACTTATGCTATTTACTACAGTTTTAGCTTTTATTACATATTCAACAAGCATAGTTTTTATTTACGTGATATACGATTATTTTCAAAGTTATGTAAGTCAAACTGTTTATAATATTATCGTTATGTTATTAGGTGTAGTATGGTCTGGAATTTTAGCGTATGGAGCAGCAATCTTTTTAATTACACCACTTCGGAAATTGGAGGAGGCTGCAAGGAAAGCGGCCGATGGCGATATTCGTGAAGATGTCCCGTTACCAAAAACAGATGATGAGATTAAATCTTTAAGTGTTGCATTCAATATGATGCTAGGGAACTTAAGAGGTATGGTAAAAAATATTGATACTACATTTTCGTATACAAATAATCAAGTTCAGCAAATTAGAAGACAAACAGAAGAAGCAACAAAGCAAGCACGAGGTGTGTCTGAAACTCTTGCAGAGATTTCTTCTGGCGCTGAGCAATCAGCAGCTTCCATTCAGGCGATTGTTTCGGCTGTTGATACAACAACTTCCATTGCGAGTGAAGTAGAAGAAAAAGCAAAACAGTCTGACGAGTTGTCTTTAGAAATGGTTCAAGCTTTAGGGCAAAGTACACGAGTCTTTACTTCTTTAATTCAAGGTATTCAAACATTGGCAAAGGAAAATGAAAATTCGATGCAAAATGTACAGAAGTTAGAAGAACGAATGAAACAAGTGGAACATATTGTTTCTGTTGTGAGTGAGATTGCTAGTCAAACGAATTTATTAGCACTGAATGCTTCGATTGAGGCAGCTCGTGCTGGAGAGCATGGAAGGGGCTTTGCAGTTGTAGCTGAAGAAGTACGTAAGCTTGCCGATGAAAGCGATCATTCTGCAAGAAATATATCGCAGTTATTACGTAATATGCAAGAGGAAGTGCAACAAGTCGCATTGAAAATGACGGAGCAAGTGAAAACTGCTAAAGAAGAAGCAAAACGCGGGGCAGCGACAGAATTAATTTTAAAAGAAATGTCATCGAGTATTATGGAGGTTGCCGATGCAACGAAGCAAATTAGTAGCTATATGAACGAACAAGTGAGTCACATTCATCAAACAGGAGCACAGACGAAGGCTGTAGCAGCAATTGCTGAGGAAACATCAGCTGGTTCACAAGAAGTAGCACGTGTAACGTTACAACAATCTAAAAATATGGTACTAATCGATCAATTGTTAAAGGATTTAGAGCAGCAAGCAGCGGATTTGAAACAAACAATTGAACGATTTTCAATGTAAAAAGGAAGAACAGTATTCTGTTCTTCCTTTTTTACGTATGAAAGGGTGGGATACTTTGTTGAAAACGAAAAACATTGCAAGGGTCATATATGGTTTTCACTTTACGCAATCTTTGAAAGTTAGGGCCATAATAACTAGTTTGCCAATTTTTAATGTCGATATCGGGCCAATTGACATAGTCACCTAGTGTATAAGGGTCTAAGCTTTCTCGTAAATTTTTAACCCAGCGTATATTACGATTTTCTTCATCGTCGCATTTCCAAGAGATAATGTATTCTTGCGCAATAATTGCCTTACGATGGAAATAAGCTGTTTCAGTAGGCGTAATATTTTCAACAGCACCTACGAGTGATTGGTGCCAAATACTCGCATCTTTATTTGGTGCATGAGAAAGAAAATATTGCATGATTTGAATTCCTTTAAGGGGAATAGGTTTATATACATAGGAACCAGAGCGCTTAAAATTTTCAGGGATATTACCGCTATTAAAAAATTGAACAGCCTTTATATACGGAACTTCATCTATAAAAAGAGAGGGAGTACCAGTTTCAAGTAGAGGAGATAATAAGGAATGGAGTTCAGACGGAGAGCCAACAAACTCACCCTTTACTTCAATTTTATTTTGTTGTTTCGAAAATAATTCAATTGATGAAGTGAGACGTTCGTCTATATAAGGCGCCCAGCTTTGCCAAGCTTGGAATGCAGCAATAAAATCTTCCCATTCCCATGTCAGTGAGAAAATCGATACGTTCTTTATAGGATGGACTCGAAAAGTTAAGGAAGTAACAATGCCAAAGTTTCCACCGCCGCCGCCGCGGCACGCCCAAAACAAGTTATGGTTTTCATGTTCGTTTGCTCGAATGATTTTTGCCCCAAACTTACCGCACGCTTGTACCATTTCAACTTCTACTAATTGATCACATGTTAATCCGAATAAGCGTGAAAGCATACCGATGCCACCGCCAAGTGTCAATCCAACAATACCAACACTTGCGCTTGTGCCGGCTGGTATTGTAAAACCATCTTTCCAAAGTTCTTTATAGACAGTGCCGAGATTTGCACCGGCCTCAATTGTTGCGGTTAAACTTTGGGTATTAACAGTAATTTGATTCATTTCACTCACATCAACAATAAGTCCACGATTTAAAAGGGAGAAATTTTCGTAGCTATGACGCCCACTTCTTAACCGAAATGGTATATGACGTTCGCGTGCCCATTTTAAGGCGTTACAGACATCATTTTTATTTTGGCAAAAAACAATAATACAAGGGAGTTTTGGAATACTTAAATTTAAATTCATTCGGGCTACGTCATAGTTAGGATCTGAGGGAACGACGATACGACCTGTTAATTTTGTTTGTTTCAATTTATCACTCCTTTCTAAAACAAGCAGTGCTTTTTATTAATATATGAAAAGCGTATGTAACGTGCGTGGACAAGAGCAGGTGAGAAATGAGATTTGTTTTTGTGAGAAATAAATAAAGCATAAGAATAAGGAATCTACATAGAGTTCAATGAAAACAGTTGCAAACTATTTATATTTTGTTATGATAGTGTTACGAAAACGTTTGCATAAAAATTCCGATGGGATGCAAAAGGAGAGAATGACTATGAATAAGACATGGTGGAAAGAAGCGGTTGCTTATCAAATTTACCCACGTAGCTTTATGGATTCAAATGGTGATGGTATTGGAGATTTACGGGGTATTATTGCGAAACTGGATTATTTAAAAGATTTAGGTATAGATGTAATTTGGATTTGTCCAATGTATAAGTCACCTAATGATGATAATGGTTATGACATTAGTGATTATCAAGATATCATGGATGAGTTTGGTACGATGGAAGACTTTGATGCTTTACTAGATGAAGTTCATAAGCGTGATATGAAGCTTATTATTGATTTAGTTATTAATCATACAAGTGATGAACATCCATGGTTTATTGAGTCTCGTTCATCTAAAGACAATCCGAAGCGTGATTGGTATATTTGGCATGATGGTAAAGATGGTGCGGAACCAAACAACTGGGAAAGTATTTTTAATGGTTCGGCATGGGAATATGATGAAGTAACAGGACAATATTATTTACACTTATTCTCGCGTAAACAACCAGATTTAAACTGGGAGAATAAAGAAGTTCGCGAAGTGTTATACGATACAGTTAATTGGTGGCTTGATAAAGGAATTGATGGTTTCCGCGTGGATGCAATCAGCCATATTAAAAAAGAAGATGGCTTCAAAGATATGCCAAATCCAAAAGAATTAAAGTATGTACCATCTTTTGATAAACATATGAATGTGGATGGTATTCAACCTTTATTAGAAGAGTTAAAAGAAAATACATTTTCTAAGTACGATATTATGACTGTTGGTGAAGCTAATGGCGTTAAGATTGAAGATGCTGAGCTTTGGGTTGGAGAACAGCAAGGTAAGTTCAATATGGTATTCCAATTCGAACATTTAAGCTTATGGGATGCAGAAAAGAAGAAAGATCTTGATGTTGTAGGACTGAAAAAAGTATTAACGAAATGGCAAAAAGGGTTAGAAAATAAAGGCTGGAATGCTTTATATATTGAGAACCACGATAAGCCACGTATCGTTTCAACTTGGGGAGATGATAAACAATATTGGCGTGAAAGTGCAACAGCTCTAGGAGCAATGTATTTCTTTATGCACGGTACACCGTTTATTTATCAAGGACAAGAAATTGGGATGACAAATGTTCAATTATTAAATATTGAAGATTACGATGATGTAGCAACTAAAAATTTATATCGAGAGAAAATGGCAGAGGGCGTATCACATCAAGAGATGATGGAGATTATATGGGCTTCTTGCCGCGATAATTCACGTACACCTATGCAATGGAACGATGAGATGAATGCTGGCTTCACAACAGCAGGTGCACCTTGGTTTGGTATGAATCCAAACTATAAAGAAATTAATGTTGAAAAGCAAAAGAATGAAGAGAATTCTATTTTCAATTTCTATAAGAAAATGATTGCCTTGAAAAAAGAGCACGATGTACTGAATTACGGTACGTACGATTTACTTTTAGAAGATGATCCACAAATTTATGCGTATACTCGTACATTAAATGATGAAAAAATCGTTGTAATTAGTAATATCTCAAAAGAGGAAGCTGTATATAATGAGGGTTCATTTGAACTAGAACGCAAACGTTTGCTTTTAAATAACTATGAAGTTGCGGAACATGAACGAGTAACTACAATCACGTTAAAGCCTTATGAAACAAGGGTTTATCGCATTTCATAATAAAAAAGGATGCTCTTAGAGCATCTTTTTTTATGAAAAAAAATAAATTTCTATTGCAAAGTGAAAACGCTTTTATTAAAATAGATTTATGAAAACGGTTGCGTAAAGATAAAAATAAAGTAACATAAGGAATCGTTTTCATAATAGAAACAGAAATTATAATTTAAATCATTACGTTATTATAAATAAAGGGGAGGAAGAACAGATGAAAATTACGTCTTTTGATTTTTGGCAAAAGTTCGGGAAAGCATTATTAGTTGTTGTAGCTGTAATGCCAGCAGCTGGTTTAATGATTTCTATTGGTAAGTTAATTGGGATGTCTGCTGGGGATATTAACGCAGTTCATACAATCGCTCGCGTAATGGAAGACATCGGTTGGGCAATTATCACAAATCTACACATCTTATTCGCAGTAGCAATTGGGGGATCTTGGGCGAAAGATCGCGCAGGTGGTGCATTTGCAGCACTATTAGCATTCGTCTTAACAAACAGAATTACAGGAGCTATATTTGGCGTAAACGCTGAAATGTTAGCGGATTCAAAAGCGAAAGTTTCTTCAGTATTAGCAGGAGATTTAGTTGTAAAAGATTACTTTACTTCTGTACTTGGTGCACCAGCATTAAACATGGGAGTTTTCGTAGGGATTATCACAGGTTTCTTAGGAGCTACTCTATATAACAAATATTATAACTATAACAAACTGCCACAGGCATTAGCATTCTTTAACGGAAAACGATTCGTACCATTCGTTGTAATTGTTTGGTCTACAGTTACTGCAATTGTATTATCACTTTTATGGCCATTCATCCAAAGTGGATTAAATGAATTTGGTCGCTGGATTGCAGCTTCAAAGGATAGTGCACCAGTTGTTGCACCATTTGTATATGGAACGTTAGAGCGTTTACTATTACCATTCGGTTTACATCATATGTTAACGATTCCGATGAACTACACAGAGCTAGGCGGAACATATACGATGTTAACTGGCTCAAAAATTGGACAAGTTGTAGCAGGACAAGATCCTTTATGGCTTGCATGGATTACAGATTTAAATAACTTATTAGCAAATGGAGATACAAAAGCATATAACGATCTATTAAATAATGTTGTACCAGCCCGATTCAAAGCTGGACAAGTTATCGGTTCAACAGCAGCGTTAATGGGTATTGCATTCGCAATGTTCCGTAATGTTGATAAAGAAAAACGTGCAAAATATAAACCAATGTTCTTATCAGCAGCATTAGCAGTATTCTTAACAGGTGTAACAGAACCAATTGAATTCATGTTCATGTTTATTGCTCCAGTATTATATGTTGTATATGCAATTACAACAGGACTTGCATTTGCATTAGCAGATTTAATTAACTTACGTGTTCACGCATTTGGATTTATTGAATTAATTACTCGTACACCGATGATGGTTAATGCAGGACTAACTAGGGATTTAATCAATTTCGTTATCGTTTCATTAGTATTCTTCGGTCTGAACTTTACATTATTCAATTTCTTAATTAAAAAGTTCAACTTACCAACACCAGGACGTGCTGGTAACTATATTGATAATGAAGATGAGTCATCAGAAGGAACAGGAAATGTACAGGATGGTTCATTAGCAACAAAAGTTATTGATTTATTAGGTGGAAAAGAAAATATTGCTGACGTAGATGCTTGTATGACACGTTTACGTGTAACAGTAAAAGATTTAGATGTTGTTGCACCAGAAGTACAGTGGAAACAAAATGGTGCTTTAGGGCTGATCGTAAAAGATAAAGGTGTACAAGCAGTATATGGTCCGAAAGCTGACGTATTAAAGTCAGACATTCAAGATATGTTAGGTGCGTAATAATATGAAATTGCTAACTTTAAACTGTCACTCTTGGCAAGAAGAAAATCAAATAGAAAAGATAAAATATCTTGCTAAAGTCATTCAAGAAGAACAGTATGATGTGATCGCATTGCAAGAAGTAAGTCAGTCGATACAAGCTGAAAATGTATGCGGTAACAAGAAAGAAGATAATTTTGGACTTTTACTATTAGAAGAGTTAAAAGCGTTACATGTAAAAGATTACAATATTACTTGGGATTTCTCTCATATTGGTTATGATGTGTATGAAGAAGGATTAGCGATTGTAACGAAACATAATGTTGTAAAAGAAGATACGTTCTTTATTTCAGAAAATAAGGATACAACGTATTGGAAAACGCGCAAAATTATAAGTACAACAATTGCTTATAATGGTAAGAACATCACGTTTTACTCTTGTCACCTCGGTTGGTGGAATGATGAAGAAGAGTCATTCAAAGGTCAAGTTGATCGTTTAATGGAGCGTGTAAATCGTAATGAACTTTCCTTCTTAATGGGTGACTTTAATAACAATGCTCGTTTGCAAGGCGAAGGTTATGAATATATGATGCAAAAAGGTTTGTATGACACATATGAACTAGCAATAGAGAAGGATGAAGGAACAACTGTCCAAGGTGAGATTGCTGGGTGGGATGAAAACAAACATAAATTACGAATCGATCTAATATTGTGTAACCAAAGCGAAAAAGTTCGTTCTTCAAAAGTCATTTTTAATGGTACAAACCGAAAGGTAATTTCAGATCATTTCGGTGTAGAAGTAAAAGTAGATATATAATAGAAGAAATCCTCACAGATGATGAAAAGCTGTGAGGATTTTTTTAGGAATACAAGTATTTCCAAGAGAAAATACTTGTATTTTTTATGACATTTCCTATATATTTGTTATTATTGAATGTAAAACTAATTTGGTCATTTTGTATGCATACTTTTTTTACTTCGTTATATAATGAAGTAAGTGAAATATTTAATGGGAAAAATAGTGTGTTTTCGTTTAATCCACGATGTAGAAAGTGATATAATTGCAAAATGTATGTATCATTTTCTAAAGAAGGAAAAATATATAATTAGGTGATAACTTCTATGAAACAAATTTGGCGTATTTATAAGACAGATTTACGGAATGTAGCTAAACATTGGGCTGCAATTGTTATTGTTTTAGGGTTAATGATTTTACCATCGTTATATGCATGGTTTAACATTAAAGCTTCCTGGGATCCTTATGGAAATACGAAAGGAATCCAGATTGCAGTTTCTAACCAAGATGCTGGATCAAATTTAAGAGGAAAAGATATTAACATTGGGAAAGAAATTGTAGATTCACTTAAGAAGGACAAAAATTTTGGGTGGAAGTTTGTTGATGAAAAGCAAGCAATTTATGGGGTAGAGCGTGGAGATTACTCTGCAAGTATTACTATTCCAAAAGATTTTTCAGAAAAGATTGCAACAGTCTTGAATGAAAATCCACAGAAACCAGAAATTGATTATTACGTAAATGAAAAGGTAAATGCCATTGCGCCGAAGATTACAGCTAAAGGTGCATCGGGTCTTACAGAAGAGATTAGTAAAAACTTTGTTAAAACAGCAAACGGCGAGATTTTTGAAATCTTCAACGATCTTGGAATCGATTTAGAAACGAACTTGCCAAGTATTGAGAAGGTAAAGGATCTTGTCTTTAAGTTAGAAGCGCAGTTCCCAGAAATGAATACACTGATGGATAAGGCGTTAGATGATGCGACTCGAGCAGAGGATATTGTGAAAGTAGCGCAAAAAGAGTTGCCGGTTGTAGAAAGTGTTATTAATGATGGGCAAGAAGCGTTAGGGAATTTAGATAAATTCTTTGCGAGAAATGATGAAACACTGAATCGGGCTCCGGGAACTATTAAAAATAATTTAACCGTAATGAAGCAGGGGTTGGATGCTGCAGCGGAAATTACGGATTACTTAAAAAATCCGGCATTTGACTTTAATCTGACATTGCCAGATCCAGCCAAATTACCGGAGTTACCTAATATAACTATTCCACAAATACCAGAGATTCCAGCCTTACCACAAGTGAATGGTGAGGGGTATAAAAACATTGCTAAAAATATTGATCAAACTGTAAACAATGTTTTCAATTCTACTCGTGTTGGAACGGCATATGTAAAAAGTGTTATGGATGGTCTTCAAAATAAGGGTGTGGATCCAGCTGTAGCACAGAAAAATGTGCAGGATGCTTCAAAGCTCCTTCAAGAGCGTATTGATAGTGTTTCATATTTGATTGATTTCTTTACAGCTTTTAAGGAATCAGCTTCAACGGACTTCGGTAAACAGTTCTTTGGGAACAGAGTGGAAAGTTTAACAGTGCTTAAAAATTCTATGGAGGATGCTAATAATAGAGTAAAGCATGTAGGAGATTTAATTAGTTCCGGACAAGAAGTTAAACAAGATGTACGTGATGCTGTAAATCAAAAATTAGATGCAGTAAATAATTTAGTAAATCAAGCTGAAAAGGATTATAATGCAACGTTTGTAGCTGATTTTGAAAAAGCAGTAAGTACAGCTGAACAACTGAAAAATAAGGCTGAAAATGTGCAGGGAAATGCGCAGCAACTTAGAGGTAATTTAAATCAAGATATAAACAAAGCTAATGAGATATTAAACAATGGTAGAGAGAACTATGATCAGGCTGTAGCGGATTACGCAAAACTAAAAACTAGTCTCGAAAAGGCAAAAGCAGATTTAAGTAATAAAGGTGTTAACGGTTTAGACTCTACAAAAGTAGCCTTAAATGATTTAAATGGGCAGTTCAAAGCAAGTTGGAATTTAGTTAATGATATGATTCCGGTTCTGGAAAGTACAAATAAGGTTTTAGCGGATGTGAATAGTGATAAAAACCTTAATGGTACAATTACTAAGTTAAACAAAGCAAAAGATGGTTTGCAAAAAGGAATGGATTTAACTGATAAAGGAATTGATGCTATTAATAAAGGCCAAAAACCAGCAGCAGATGTTATTGAGAGTATTAACAAAGTATCTAAAAGTGTTTCGGGCCAAATAGGTGACATCTTAGCTAAATATGATTCTGAAATCACTCCAAATTTCAATGCAGCTATTGCTCGTACAAAAGAGATGTCTAAAAACACATCTCAAATTTTAAAAGAAGCAGACAAAAAGCTTCCAGATGTTAAAAAATTACTAGAAGATTCATCAAAAGGCTTAGTAGACGGTAAAAAGAAATTAGCAGACATTAAAGCTGAAATGCCGGAAACTGAGAAAAAGATTAAAGACTTAGCAAATAAAATTCGTGATTTTGAATCAGAAGAGGATATAAAAGACATTATACGCTTATTGAAAAATGATGTTGAAAAGCAAAGTGATTATTTCGCGAATCCAGTAAATTTAAAAGAGAATAAATTATTTGCAATGCCGAACTACGGTTCAGCAATGTCACCATTCTACACAGTGCTTGCATTATGGGTAGGCGCACTATTAATGGTTTCGTTATTAACGGTAGAAGTACATGAAGAGGGCGCGAATTATAAGAGCCATGAAATATACTTTGGACGTTTATTAACATTCTTAACGATAGGTCTTTCGCAGGCGTTTATCGTATCGATGGGGGATATATTCTTACTCGGTACGTACGTAGTCGATAAATTCTGGTTTGTGTTATTTAGTTTATTTATTGGCGGAGTATTTGTTTGTATCGTGTACTCACTTGTTTCTATCTTCGGAAACGTTGGCAAATCGATGGCAATCATTTTACTTGTGCTTCAAGTAGCAGGATCGGGTGGTACGTTCCCAATTCAAATGACACCACCATTCTTCCAAGCGATTTATCCGTTCTTACCATTCACATATGCAATTAGTGCAATTCGTGAAACAGTAGGTGGAATGCTTTGGGATATAGTTATTAGAGATTTACTTGTATTAAGTGTTTTCGTAGTAGTCATCGTTATTGCTGCGTTATTATTGAAAACACCAATTAACAAATCGAGTGAAAAGTTTGTTGAGAATGCAAAAGGAAGTAAAATTATCCATTAAACAAAAAGGTTCCTACCGATAGAGGTAGGAACCTTTTTGTTTAATCAAATTTTAATTTCTTTAATGCTTCTGCGAACGGGTTGTTTAATGGTTCTTCTTTATTCTGTTGTTTCATATATTTTTGAACGTCGCGCTTATCAGCCTTGCTTCCAGATTCTTTTTTACGTCTTTCCTGGAATGTCGATAATTTCTCGCGATAGCCACATTTACATGCGAAAATTTGTCCTGCACCTTCACCACGTAATTCTAACTTCTTCTTACATTGTGGGCAACGAGCGTTTGTTGTACGAGATACATTTTTACGATGACCACATTCACGGTCTTGGCAAACGAGCATTTTTCCTTTTTTACCGTTTACCTCCAGCATTGGTTTACCACAGTCTGGACAAGACTTCGTTGAAATGTTGTCATGTTTATATTTTTTATCACTTGATTTAATTTCAGAAACAATTTCTTTCGTATAGTTCTTCATTTCTGAAATGAATACTTCTTTTTTCAGTTTACCCTTCGCAATTGCTTCAAGCTTTTGTTCCCACTCACCAGTTAGTGTAGGTGATTTTAACTCTTCTGGCACTAAATCAAGTAACTGACGGCCTTTTGAGGTAATGTGAATATCTTTACCACGTTTTTCAAGTAAGAATGAATTGAATAGCTTGTCGATAATATCAGCACGCGTTGCTACAGTACCTAATCCACCAGTTGATTTTAACGTATCAGCAAGTTGTTTATTTTGCGTATCCATATATTTCGTAGGATTTTCCATTGCTGAAAGTAAAGTAGCTTCGTTAAATCGTGCAGGTGCTTTTGTTTGACCTGATGTTTGCATAATTAACTTTACAGTTAATGTATCGCCTTTTTCAATGTGAGGTAGAAGTTGTTCTTTTACGTCATCCGTTACATCATCATCTTCAAAGCGATTTTCATATATTTCTTTCCAACCGGCATGCAGAATAGTTTTTCCGCGTGCAATGAATGTTTCATTACCAACTTTTGTGCGTAACGTTAGTTGCTCGTACTCGAATGCCGGGAATAAAACGGCTAAGAAACGTTTTACAACTAAATCATAAATTTTACGTTCTTTATCTGTGAAGGCCGAGAAGTTAACGTATCCTTCTGTCGGAATAATTGCGTGATGATCACTTACTTTACTATCATCAACAAATGACTTATTAGACTTGATAGGCTTTTGTAATACTTTATGTGCTAAAGGACGGTACTCTCCAACGCCACATGCTTTTAGACGTTCTGGAAGTGTTCCAACGATATCAGATGAAATATAGCGTGAATCTGTACGAGGGTACGTTAGCACTTTATGTTGCTCATACAATTTCTGCATAATGTTTAACGTTTCTTTCGCAGAGTAACCGAACTTTTTATTTGCATCACGTTGTAATTCAGTTAAATCGTAAAGACCAGGAGAGAATGACTTCTTCTGTTTTTTATCAATTTCCACAACAGTAGCATTATGTTTATCTAAACCTCTTACGATGCTATCAATTTTTTCTTTATTAAAACTGCGGCTATTGCCGTTTGCATCTTGCCAAGTTAGTTTTAACTGATTCGTCGTTTGTGCTTCGATGCCGTAGTAAGTTTGAGCTTTGAAGTTCTTTATTTCATCTTCACGATTAGCGATCATAGCTACAGTAGGTGTTTGCACACGGCCGCAATTTAGCTGGGCATTAAAGCGAGTCGTTAAAGCGCGAGTCGCGTTAAGACCGATATACCAATCAGCTTCTGAACGTGCAACTGCCGAAGCGTATAAATTGTCATATGCTTTACCTGGTTTTAAATTAGCGAAGCCATCTTTAATTGCTTTATCAGTAACAGATGAAATCCATAGACGTTTGATCGGTTTGTTAACTCGAACTTTATCGATAATCCAGCGAGCGACTAATTCTCCTTCGCGCCCAGCGTCTGTCGCTACAATAATTTCATTTACATCTTTTCTAAGAAGCTGACTCTTCACAGCATTAAATTGTTTACCAGTTTGTTTAATAACCGTTAATTTCAAACGCTCAGGTAGCATCGGTAAATCTTCTAAATTCCACTTTTTATATTTCACATCATAGCTTTCTGGATCTGCTAATGTAACGAGATGGCCTAAAGCCCAAGTTACAATATATTTACTACCTTCAAGGTAGCCGTTTCCTTTTTTATCGCACTTCAGTACGCGAGCAATATCACGTGCAACGGAAGGCTTTTCAGCGATTACAACGCTTTTTGACATATTTAAAACATCCTTTCAAATTTCCATACGTTAACTATAGCATACATCTTCTTGAGATTCAGTTTCGCTCCAGATTTGAACGTTTTTTAGTGGGATAACATCCGTTTGAAAGAGAATGATGGCGACAGAACATAATATGCACCATGATGAGACTGTGAGAAATAGATAGTTATTATGCTTATTGTCTTATTAGTTGCTTCTATTTAAATAGAAAAGTAAAGAACTTGTTATTTTACTAGAATAAGAGTAGACTTTGAAGTAGAAGAATAATAAGCACATGGGAGTTTGTGGATGCAAGCTGAGAGTATGACTAATCCGTCATTGACCATTTGAACCTGTTGGATAATGCCAGCGTAGGGAGAGTGTAAAAGCACATGTTCAGGCACTTTGCGTACGCGCAAAGTGCCTTTTTGTGTATCTCCCATTACTATAGTTAGGGGATGAGAAGGATGAATATGAAAGAAATTAGTAAAGTAGTGGATTTGGTGAGAGAGTCTAATCCGCTTGTTCATAATATTACAAATGTTGTTGTAACAAATTTTACAGCTAACGGCTTGTTAGCGTTAGGAGCATCACCTGTAATGGCGTATGCGAAAGAAGAAGTAGCAGAAATGGCTAGCATTGCTGGAGCGTTAGTATTAAATATGGGGACACTTCGTCCTGAAGAAGTAGAAGCGATGTTACTCGCGGGTAAATCAGCAAATGTGAACAATGTACCAGTACTGTTTGATCCAGTTGGTGCAGGAGCAACATCGTATCGAACAGAAGTTGCGAGACATATTCCGGCTGAAATTGATTTAGCAATTATTCGCGGAAATGCAGCAGAAATAGCGAACGTTATTAATGAGAGATGGGAAATTAAAGGGGTAGACGCCGGTGCTGGAAATGGCAATGTCGTAAGTATTGCAAGGCAGGCAGCTGATGAATTAAATACAGTTGCGGTGATTACTGGAAAAGAAGATGTTGTTACAGATGGAGAGCGAACGATTCTTATTCGAAATGGTCACCCTATTTTAACGAAAGTTACGGGAACTGGTTGTTTACTAACTTCTGTAATAGGAGCATTTGTAGCAGTAGAAAAAGATTATGTAAAGGCAGCAGTAGCGGCATTAACGTTTTATGGTGTAGCGGCAGAATTGGCAGCTGCTAAGACAGTGGAAAAAGGACCTGGTAGTTTCCAAATTGAATTTTTAAATCAGTTAGCGAATACGACTTCAGATGATATAGAGAAGTATGGGAAGATTGAGGTTATATAGTAAGGAGGGAAAATAAATGTCGCGTATTTCAAAGGCAGAAATGTCTAAGTTATTATCAGTATATTTTATTATGGGAAGTAACAATTGTACGAAGGAGCCACTACAAGTGTTGAGAGATGCACTTGAAGGTGGTATAACAATTTTTCAATTCCGTGAAAAGGGGGAAGGGGCTTTAACGGGAGAGAAGCGTATTTGTTTCGCAAAAGAACTACAAGCAATTTGTAAGGAGTACGGTGTCCCATTCATTGTAAATGATGATGTGGAACTAGCTATCGAGTTAGATGCAGATGGCGTACATGTTGGACAAGATGATGAAGGAATTACTTCTGTTCGTGAAAAAATGGGGGATAAAATTATTGGTGTATCTACACATACAATTGAAGAAGCGTGCTGGGCAATTGAAAACGGAGCTGATTATTTAGGTGTTGGCCCTGTTTTTCCAACGAGTACGAAAAAAGATACGAAAGCAGTGCAAGGAACGAAAGGTTTAGCTCATTTTAGAGAACAAGGAATTATAATACCAATCGTCGCGATTGGTGGCATTACAATTGAAAATACAGCTTCAGTTATAGAAGCAGGTGCGGACGGTGTTTCCGTTATTTCTGCGATTAGTTTAGCGGAATCTGTGTATGAAAGTACGAAGAAGCTAGTAGAGGAAGTAAGTAAGAGTTTGTAGAAGAAGGCTATGTAGTATTAAAATGCTGCATAGCTTTTTTGATATTAATTATTAGAAATAGGGGGGATTATTTGAAACGAAATAGGTTTGTAGAGTTGCAGAATGAGTTGTTTCGTTTATCCGACTTTAATGGGCAGTAAGACCCCCACCTCAAAATTCAGCGAAAGCAAAGAAGTTAGGTGGGGGATCAACTGCTCATAAAAGTCCGATTGGTTCAACTAATAATCAGTGGGGGATGAAGAAAACCCCCACTGATTAAAGTTTCACTTTATTTAAACAAACGTTTGATTAAAAAAGCACAAACCCTTTTAAATTATAGGTTTGTGCTTTTCTTTAAAACATAATTGATATTAAGAGCATTCCAATGCCGATAGAAGTGAATGTTGCGATTAGGCCTGGAATCATAAAGCTATGATTTAAAACATATTTACCAATGCCAGTTGTACCAGTGCGATCAAAGTTAATGGCAGCAACGATTGTTCCATAGTTTGGAATGAAGAAGTATCCATTTACTGCAGGGAACATCGCGATTAATAGTGCGGGTGGAATACCGAGTGATAATCCAAGAGGCATTAAAGCACGTACTGTTGCGGCTTGGCTATATAATAAAATAGATAGAATGAATAATGCGATGGCAAATAGCCATGGTGCACTTGTTACTAGGTGCTGAATTGATCCTTGAATCATATTTAAGTTTCCGTTAAAGAAAGTATCTCCCATCCAAGCGATACCGAAAATAGCAACAACTGCTGTTGCCCCCGCTTTAAAGACGTTACCAGACACGATGCTTTCTACATTTGGTTTGCAGAAAATAATAATAAGAGCTGCGATAGTTAACATAACCATTTCAATTGTGTTTGGCATTGAAAGACGAACTAACTTCCCGTCGACCATCCATCCTGGACGAAGTGCTTCAAATGAACCGAGAAGTACGACAAGGAAAGTTCCTACTAAGAAAAGGATAACGGATAGTTTAGCGCCTTTTAAACCAACAAATTCTTTTTTCTCTTCAATTTTAGGAATCATTCCTTCTTTTAAACGTTTCAAGTATTCAGGGTCTTCATTTAATTCTTTCCCCATTTTGCTAGCAACAAATGCAGCTACCATACAAGCGATGAAGGTAGAAGGAATACTTACTTTTAAAATATCTAATAAAGTGATTTTATAGTCAGCTAGCATTGCTAAAAGGGCAACTGTTGCAGCTGATATAGGGCTAGCTGTAATTGCTTGTTGGGAAGCGATTACGGCAATTGACATTGGTCGTTCCGGTCTAATCCCAGATTCGCGAGAGACTTCTGCGATAACAGGAAGTACAGAATAAGCAACGTGACCAGTTCCTGCGCACAGTGTAAATAAATAAGTAACAATTGGAGCAAAGAATGTAATGCGCTTTGGATTTTTTCGTAATGCTTTCTCAGCCAGATGAACAAGGTAGTCCATTCCTCCAGCGGCTTGCAGTGCACCGGCAGCTGTAATTACTGCTAAAATCATAAGCATTACATCAATAGGGGGAGCTGTAGGTTGTAAGTGGAAGACGAAAACAAGTATTGCCATACCAACGCCACCCATTACTCCTAGACCAACTCCGCCTAGGCGTGCGCCAATAAAAATACAGAGTAGTAACGTAAGAAATTGTAGCCAAAACATGATAAACTACCTCCGAAATTCATTAGTTAAGATATATTCGAATAATTTAATTTGAATGAAAATTAAAATAAATACTCAAAATAATCCTTGTGTTATATACATTTTTTATTATATAACACAAGAAATGTAACATTCACGAACTTTGTTAAATTATTTCGAAAAAATAATACATTGAAACTTTACATTTGCATCTCTAAATAGGTAGACATTTTAATTTTTATGTTGTAATCTTTGATAGAGAATAATGTAATTCTCATAGAACTCCCATATCGTTCAACTCGTTCAGCGAGAAAGGCAAACTGATGGAAACATTAGGACGCAAAACTACAGGAGCTAAGGCCGAAAGGTTATGCTAGCCAGTTACCGGACGGATAGGGTTGGTCTTGACCAATGCTCTTTTCATTGGTCTTTTTTTTGTTTATAAACAAATGAGAACTGTTATCGTTTATTAATAGGGTGTATATTTTAATAGCGTTACTTTATAGTACGTTAATTAAGAAAGGTGATGTTAATGAAAAAATATTGGCACAAACTATCATTTCTTCAAAAGAATGTATTGTTAACTGTGTTAGTTATTTTGACGCTTGTTGGTACTATGGGAGCGTTAAGTTTTAACATGTTTCAAAATAGCATGATGTCTATATTTGAAAGGCATTCTTTTGAAACAGGAGATACGGTATTACATAAATTAGACGAAGAAATAGTGAGAGATGTTACAAAAGATCCAGTGGCACAAAGAGAAAAGAGAGAGAAGTTAACAGAGAAATTAGATGAAGCAACGGAAGAATTGAATAGTGTTGGACAAACCTATATTGTTGGAGCAAAAGAAAATGAAAAAGGTGAGTTACTAATCGTTGATTTGTCTACAGGGTTAGCAAATGTTGTTGAAGTAAGGCCGGGAGAATATTATAAACAACCAGATCTTTGGATGGAAGCATATGATAAAGTAATGAACACAAAAAAAGCAAACATGACAGTAGTATATGAAGATGCATTAGGAACATGGGTAACGATATTAGAGCCAATTAAAGATGGAGACGGAAATATTGTGGCAATTGTTGCAGCCGATGTAGATGCCTCTATTGTTCCTATTACAAAGGAAAGATTCATTATACAAGGTTTAATGTTTATTTGTATTTCTGTTCTAATTGCCACTGTTATTCAATTCTTAATCGTACGTAACGCACTTGCTCCATTGCGAGATTTACGTGAAGGATTGCGTAAAGTCGGTGAAGGTGATTTAAGTATTAAATTAGAGGAAAGACCAGATGATATTGGTATTATTAATGCATATTTTAATAATACCATCGAGAAGTTTAAAGGAATTATAGATAAAGTGAAGCAGACAGCAGAACAGGTTTCCTCATCTTCACAAGAATTGTCAGTGAGTACGAAAGAGAATAGTATGGCAGTTCAAGAAATCGTAAGTTCTATGGTTGGATTAAGAGCTGGCGCTCAATCACAAGAAACGTCAGTACCACAGTATTTAGGTATTGTATGTGAAATGGAAGATAAGATGGAAGAGATAAAGAATGCTGCAGAACAAATGGCGAAAGAGTCTGAAGGTACGAAGCATCATTCAGTAAAAGGAAATGGTGTTATTAAACAGGCGATTAATCAAATGAATATAATACAAAATGCAGTACAAGATTTATCTTCTATCATTCATTCTTTGGAAACAAGATCAAAAGAAATTAGAGATATTGTCAATGTAATTACAGGTATTTCAAATCAAACGAATTCGCTAGCTTTACATGCTTCTATTGAAGCTTCACGTACTGATGCAAGCGGAAAGGGATTTGAAGCTGTTGCTGATGAAGTGCGTAAATTAGCAGAGCAGACGGAAGCATCAGCAAAAGATATAGCGAAATTAATAGGGGAAACACAAGCTGAAACGGAAGAAGCTGTTGCTTCAATGCAAAAAGCTTCAAAAGAAGTAGGATCTGGAATGAAACTTGTTGAAAGTAGTGGTACTTTCTTTGAAAAAATTTCAAAATCAGCACAATCTGTTACAAATCAAGTTAGAGTTGTTTCTAGCAATTCAAGTGATATATTGCAAAATAGCCAAAATATAGTTCGTGTTGTAAATGAACTATCGCTTATCGCAAACACGTATGCGAATAGTAGTAGTAATATTGAAGAAAGTATGAAAGAACAGGAAATGTCTGTACAAGATATTGCTGAATTAGCTAGTTCTTTAAGCTGGCTTTCACAGGAGTTACAAGAGTTAATTGGGGAATTCAAAAGTTAAATGAAATGATTATACACGCTTTTGTTTGTTCAATAAAATAAATCATGCTACAATGAAAACGAATTAAGGACCGGGGAGCCAATTGGCTGAGAGGATGTAAGTATACATCGACCCTCAACCTGATCTGGATAATGCCAGCGTAGGGAGTTACTTAAAGTGATGTAGCATATGTTATTCTATAATAACTTGCATACAAGGCTTTCCTACGCAGTAGGAAAGCCTTTTCTTGTTTTAACATTTTATTTTATAAGGGGGATTTTACTATGTCACAACAAGTTACAATTTCATTTTCAGTAGTACCACAAGCGAAGAATAAAGATGTGTATTCTGTTGTCGATAAAGCAATTGAAGTTGTACAACAATCGGGAGTTCGTTATGAAGTAGGGGCAATGGAAACAACGCTGGAAGGAGAATTAGATGTACTTCTTGACGTCATTAAACGTGCGCAACAAGCTTGTGTGGATGCTGGAGCAGAAGAAGTGATTACTTCTATTAAAATCCATTATCGTCCAAGCACTGGTGTAACGATAGATGAAAAGGTTTGGAAGTACCGTGATGAATATGCAAAACCAGAAGCAATCTAAAATAATTACAACAATTTGGCTTATCCTTCTCATTGCAATATGGGAAGGATCTGTTTCATTATTTAAAATTGAACCGTGGATTTTGCCGAAGCCTTCTGCCATTGTTCAAGAATTAATTGGAATGAAAGATTTACTATTACCGAATACGATGCAAACGTTACAAGAGGTTCTAATCGGACTGTTCTTTGCGATTTTAATTGGGACAAGTATTGCAATTATTATGGACGTTATCCCTTTATTTCGTATTTTAATAAATCCGTTGCTTGTTATTTCGCAAACGATTCCAATCGTTGTACTTGCACCGTTATTTATTATTTGGTTTGGATATGGAATGCTACCGAAAGTAATGGTAGTCATACTCGTTTGTTTCTTCCCGATTGCGCTTAGCATTTTAGAAGGTTTTCAAACGGTAGATAAAAATATGTTGAAGTTGTTGCAAACGATGAAGGCAACGAAATGGCAAGTTTACCAGAAAGTAAAGTTTCCCGCAGTGCTTCCATACTTTTTCTCAGGTTTAAAAATTGCAGTTACATATAGCGTAATGGGAGCAATTATTGGAGAATGGCTCGGTGCAAGCGAAGGATTAGGAGTTATGCTTACAAGGGCTACAAAATCCTTTTTAACAGCCCGAGTATTTGGCGTGGCAGCAATTATTGTTATGGTGACATTATGCCTGTATTTTATCGTAGAGTTTATGGCAAGAATAACAGCACCATGGATATATAGAAAGGACGGCAGAAAATGAAAAAAGGTTTAAAAGTTATGTTGGCTGCCTTATTAGCAGTAGGTGTGGCTGGATGTAATCCGGCGAAGAAAGAAGAAAGTGCAAGTAAAGATCAAAAAGTAAAAGTAGTATTAGATTGGTTTCCGAATACGAATCATACTGGTTTATATGTAGCGCAAGCGAACGAGTATTATAAAAAGCAAGGATTAGATGTAGAAATTATTCAGCCAGGTGATAATGTGACAGCGGAGCAAATGATAGCTTCAGGAAAAGCTGACTTCGCAATAAGCGCACAAGAAAATGTAACGTTGGCTCGTGTGGAAGGTATACCTGTTGTATCTGTAGGAGCGATTATTCAGCATAACACTTCAGCTTTTGCATCGCTTAAGAAAGATAATATGACGTCACCAAAAGATTTTGAAGGTAAACGTTACGGAGGCTGGGGAGGACCAGCAGAAGAAGCAACGTTGAAGACAATTATGGAGAAACATAAAGCTGATTTTAATAAAGTTGAAAAAATCATCTTAGGACAAACCGATTTCTTTAAATCAATCGGCCGTGATGCAGACTTTGAATGGATTTATTACGGATGGGATGGAATTGAAGCGAAGCGCCAAGGAAAAGAGTTAAATACGATTATGGTGAAAGACTTAGACCCAGCGCTTGATTTCTATAGTCCTGTTATTATTACGAGTGAAAAACATACGAAGCAAGATAAAGACTTTGTGAAAAAGTTTATGAGTGCAACGACAGAAGGTTATAATTTTGCAATTAAAGAACCGAAAGCTGCTGCTGATATTTTAATTAAAGCAGTTCCAGATGTGAATAAAGAGTTAGTACAAGAAAGTCAAAAATGGTTAAGTACGAAGTATCAAGATGATGCAAAAGCGTGGGGAGTACAGAAGGAAGACGTTTGGACGAATTACATGAATTTCTTATATGATAACAAAGTTATTAAGAAGAAAATTGATGTGAAAGATGCCTTTACAAATGAGTTCCTTCCAAGTGAAAAATGAGTGGATTACAAATAAAAGAGGTTGTAAAAGCTTTTGATGGAAAGAATGTATTAGCAAATATTAGTGCTTCTATACGAGAGGGAGAGTTCGTTTCCTTTGTAGGACCGAGTGGTTGCGGGAAAAGCACATTATTAAATATGATTGCAAATGTTGAAAACCCAACAAGTGGGAATGTAACGTATAAGGATAGGCACGTACAAGAGCAAGATGTTGTAAGTTATATGCCGCAGCAGGATTTATTACTACCGTGGCGATCAGCTTTGCAAAATATAGTTCTTCCATTGGAAATCGAAGGGAAACCGAAAAAACAAAGGCTGACAGAGGGAATGGAAGCATTAAAGCAATTTGAACTAGATGAATATGCAGACCATTATCCAGATGAATTGTCTGGTGGTATGCGTCAAAGAATTAGTTTTTTGCGCACATATTTATGTGAAAAGCCAATTATGCTACTCGATGAGCCTTTTGGAAAATTAGATGCCTTTACAAAAATGGAAGTACATAGCTGGCTTTTAAACTCTTGGCACCAAGAGAAGCAAACAATTGTTATGGTTACACATGACTTAGATGAGGCAATTTTGCTTTCGGATCGCGTCTTTATTTTATCTCAAAGACCAGCCTCAATAGTTGGTGAGGTACAAGTGAAATTACCTAGGCCGAGAACGATGGATATGTTAACATCACTTGAGTTAAAGAAGGATAAGGAAGAAATTTTGAGAGTATTAGCTCCTTATATGAAAAAATAGAAAAAGCCTTTTAACAGTTTTTGGTATAATCGCTGTTAAGAGGCTTTTTATATAGGGGGAGAAAGATGAAATCTATAGAGCAAATAGTTGATTCGTTAACAGCTGATAATCTTGAAGAAGGAAAGTCCTTATTAAAAAATCATATTTTATTGATGAAGTATGGTATGGAACATCATGAATTAAAAGAAGAAGAAATGACAGAAGTTTTAAAGTGGGTTCAAGGCCGGGATCAATTGAGAAAAGGTGTTCCAGAATTACGTGATTTACATTTAGTTAAAAAGTTTCAAGCGCTATTAGATGAATTTATTCATTCTATAATTTCAAATGGTTATGTGGAAGATGCAGTAGAAATTTTAGAGAGTGTATTAAAAAGTATGGGGTCAGTCGCTCATATTGTAAAAATTATGTTTGTCGGCAAAAGGACAGTTAATAGAAATTCTTTAGAAATGGTAGAAGAGTTAAAACGAGAGTGCTACAGCTTAATGGAACAGCGTGCTGCTGTCGGGTTGCATGCTCAAATCTTTCACGTTTTAGGTTTTGTTCATTCAATTCAGTTTGATTTAGAAGAAAGGTCGCAGGAACATGGACGAACTGTAATAGGCCTTTTAACGGATTTTAAGACGAAGGAATTGAAATCTGTACAACAATTTCAAAACGAAGAGCATATTCCAGAAGTGAAAAATATGGTTAGTAAAGAGTATGGGATAGAACTACAAAGAAGAATTTATATGTGGAAATCGTTAACGCTCATCTTTACAAGTCCATATGCATTAGAAAAGATGTATAAAGAAATTTACGCAGAAAATGAAAAAACGGAGAAGGAACAAAAAGAAAAATAGAGAATAGAATATAACAGAGTAGTTTATACTCTTAATATAACAAATGTTAAAGGAGTGAAAGGATAAAATGACTTTATCAACTGTTCTTCAAATGGTTTTAGCTTGATACGGGAGAAGTCTGCCCATTTTTAATGATTAAGCTAAATTGAAGACAGCAGGTAAAGAACCTTAATCCTTTTTTACGATAATATGTAATGGGTAAGGTGTATTCACCTTACCCATTTTTTATATATACAATTAAATAAGGCTTTATACTGTTGCTCTCTCTATTTAGCTTATGAACTATAAGTAGAGGAGAGAAAAAATGAGTATATTAACAGTAGAAAATTTAAGTCATTCGTATGGTGAGAAAACCATTTTATATAATGCATGTTTTCGACTATTAAAGGGCGAGCATGTTGGATTAGTTGGGGAAAATGGAATTGGAAAATCAACATTGTTAAAGATTTTAACAGGAGAACTTATACATGATGACGGAAGCATTGAATGGTTTCCACAGATGAAGGTAGGTTTTTTACAGCAGCATATGGATTTACAAGAGGGGATCACCATTGAAGGATATTTACAAAGTGCATTTTCGGATTTGTATGCGATTGAACGCGAAATGTTAAAAATTGCAGAAGAAATGGATGGAGCAGAAGAAATAGAAAAACTGTTAGTAAGATATGGGGAATTACAAGCTATATTGGAAAGCTCTAATTTCTATCAAATTCATACAGAAATTGAAGAAATAGCAATCGGTTTAGGGTTATTTGAAATAGGGTTGAAAAAGGATGTTTCAAAGTTAAGTGGAGGACAGCGCACAAAGTTATTACTTGGGAAGCTCCTTTTAGAAAAAGCTGATGTTTTATTATTAGATGAGCCAACAAACTATCTAGATACAGCTCATATAGAATGGTTGCAATCGTATTTGAGACTGTATGAAAAAGCTTATGTGATCATTTCACATGACGAAGTATTTTTGAACAGTATTACGAATGTTATTTATCATCTAGAAGGAGGGAAAGTGAAGCGATACGTAGGAAATTATGAAAAGTTTGTACAAAGTTTTCAAGTGCAAAAGAAACAATTACAATCGGCGTATGCGAAACAACAAAAAGAAATTTCTCAGTTAGAAACATTTATCCAAAAAAATAAAATTCGAAAAGCGAAACAGGCTAAAAGTCGAGAGAAAGTATTAGAGAAAATGCAAAGGATTGAAAAGGTTACTCATGTAACTCGATCCCGTTTTGATTTCAATGTTTATGAGGAGCCAGTGAGTCGTATATTGCAAGCTGAGAAATTAACGATAGGTTATAGTGATCCGTTATGTCCAGAATTGAATTTGCAAGTGAAAAAAGGAGAAAAGATAGCGATCGTTGGTCATAATGGTATTGGAAAAACGACAATGTTAAAAACGTTATTAGGTCAAATAAAGCCGCTAAGTGGTTCAATTTCCGTTGGAGAACGAGTAAATCCTGCCTATTTTGCACAGGAAGAGTTTGCATCAGAAACAACACCATTAGAGAAAGTTTGGGCGGAACGACCAGATATGACAAAGAAAGAAGTACGCCAAGCATTAGCAAAGTGTGGATTGAAAGAGGAACATGTATTAAAACCTATTCGTTTATTAAGCGGCGGGGAACAAACGAAAGTACGTTTATGTGAACTTATCGTAACGAAAAGCAATGTTTTAATTTTAGATGAACCGACTAATCATTTGGATATAGAAACAAAGAAGTCTTTGCAGGAAGCGTTACAGCAATATAAAGGAACAGTTTTACTTGTCTCACATGAGCCTTCTTTCTATGAAGCGTGGATAACAAAAGTATGGAATATAGAAGAATGGAACGCTGAACGATATGAATAAAGAAAAGGCATTAGCTTGTATAAGCTAATGCCTTTTCTTTGCGATTAACATGATTTTCGAGAACTCTTACATGAGAATTGTATGAAGAAGCACTCTTATGGTGCGCTTATAAGCGTGCTTTTTCTTTTGTTATGTTTATATTTATAATAATACTAGATGCCTTTCCCTAATAGGCGACTATCTTTCTTTGTATATATAGATAGTTTGAAATGGAATGAAAATTAATTCCTATATGTAAAGGATAATGTGATTGGTATAGGAAGACAATAGAACTCAAAGGAAATTCATGTAAAATTCAGATGAACTTCACACGAACTTCATATTATAAACTAAATATGACTATAATAGGTTATTATAATGTTTGTTTGTGCTTTTTCATAAAATTAAAAGTTTGAATTTAGGATAGAGCACTCAAACCTAAATTCAAACTTTAGTGAAATAATTAATGGAAATTACGTTTAGTTTTCGCTAATGGATGTATTTACAAGTTCAGCAGGGTTGCCTGTTCCTGCACCTCCAATTGTAACCGATCCTCCAGGAGGAATTTCACCATTCCATCCTGCATTCGTAATTACGTAATGATTATTTATTTTACTACTAATTTTAGAATCCCAAACTTGTGTTAAATTGCCGTTGTAATCAAATTCTAATTTCCAGTTTTTAATAGGGGTCGTTCCACTATTTTTAATTACAATCGAGAAGTTGTAACCACTTCCCCAATTTGAAGTGACTGAAAAAGTAGCATTCCCATTTCCACCAGGAGGTGTTGTGTTAGCATCGTCTGTTTTTACAATAATAGAAGTAGGCTGTGATTTATTCCCAGCAGCATCTTTTGCTATTATTGAAAATGTGTATTCTGTATTAGATTTTAAGTTTTTAATTGTAATGCTATTTGTAGTTGTACTCCATTTCTCTTCTCCGGCAGTAATTTCATATTCCGTAACTCCTACGTTATCAGTAGATGCAGTCCAGTTTAATTGAGCGGAGTTTGAGTTTTTATTTGTAACAGCAATGTTTTTTACGTTTGTTGGTGATTCGGTATCTTTTTGAGTAATAGGTCCACCAAGTAACTCTTTTACTAAGGTATCAAGTAATTTAGGTCCACTACAACTATATTTTGGACTTGTACGGCAATCCCCGCTTAGTTCCCAAAACATTGCGCCACTTAAACCTTTTGTTTTTATATAGTCTGTTTTATATTTCATAGATTCGCTGTCATCATAGCTAATAAACGTTCCTGTAGTCGCATTATATAAATAAGGTACTTTTGCTACATCGTTCCATCCGCGAACAAAACCATTTTTATTAACATAATTAGCTGCTAAATCACCATAATCGTACACACCTGTGTCACCGGTAGAATAATCATCCCAAGTTCCTTTAGAAGCGAGTTTTCCATCACTACCTGGCTTACAAGGTTGGTATTGGCCGTTATTTTCTTTTCCGCAACTTTTCCATCCACGTCCGTAAAAAGGTACACCTAATACGATTTTATCCGCTGGAACCCCTTCATTTATATAAATGTCTATCGCACCATCTACATAAAATTTCGTATCCGCTGCTGGATCATTCGGGTCTTTGTATAGAGCTGCATTATGGTTAGAAGTAGCTTCCCATCCACCATGGAAATCATATGTCATAATATTAATCCAATCCAGTATTTGAGAGATTTTCTTTAGCTCTGTATGATCCGCATAACGTTGGCTTGCACCTGACGCGATTGTTAGTAAATATTGTTTCCCATCTTCTGCACCAGCTTTCGTTAATGCATTTCGAACATCTTGAAGGAGTAGGGTGAAGTTTTGCTTATCTTCAGGACGATAACTACCACCAGGAATTGTTTCAACGCCTGGGTATTCCCAATCTAAATCAACACCGTCAAATCCATATTCGCGAAGAAAAGCTACTGTAGATTCAGCGAATACTTTTCTTGTTTTTTCATCGGCGGCCATGTCAGAAAAGCGATTAGACCAAGTCCAGCCACCAACGGAAATAATTGTTTTTAAGTGAGGATACTTAGCTTTTAATCGTTTCAGTTCTCCGAAATTTCCGCAACGGGCGTATTTATCACAATCTTCCCAAGTTGTACCTGATCCCGGATAAGATTTTGTGACATCAGCCCATGGTTCGCCGAGTACGAGAGTACCATTAGGAACCTCTTTATTTTGCAGTGGTACACCAGATTCTTTACAGTTCCACGTTTGCTTATTTGGATTATCGGGGTGAGTAGAAGGGTTTCCGTGTTTTCCATTCCAGCAAATATCAGCGAAAGCATAGTTTAAATGAGTTAGCTTTGATGCATCAATGTCTGCAACTTGATAATTACGTCCGTAAATGCCCCAAGAAGGAAAATACCCAACAATTTTTTGACCTTGCTTTGGTGAATCTGCTAATGCGAAATTTGGAGTAATAAAGTTTGTGAGAAAAAGAGGTAAGAAGAGTAGTAGGGATAGTAATAGCAGCGTGAATTTTTTTGATTTCATAGTCATTTCTCCTTTCAAAATAAAAGATATATTTAAAGGCATGCGCCAATAAACCAAAATGAAACGTCTAGATAAAAATGATCAGACATCACGAAGTCTATACAAGGGAGCTGGGGTGATTAAATCGTAGCAAATGTAAGATTTGGTGTAAACGCTTTATTTGATTCGAAAAGACTTTCTCAATATGAAATGGCTCTAATACAGATTACACATGAAAATAAAATATTGATTAGGGGGGAAAGGGCTTCTTGGAATTAAATTTGAGAAAAAATTGTATGAGGTCAATTTGTAATAGCGTAGCAAGATGAGAAAATATCATGTAAAATAATAGTAAAAATATGTAAAGGAGAGAATGGTGTGGATGTCTTTTTGAACATTGCTGAAGAAAAAATTCGACAAGCAATACGGAATGGAGACCTTGATCATATTCCGGGAAAAGGAAAACCACTACAATTAGAAGACCTTTCAATGGTACCTCCAGAACTTAGAATGAGTTATAAAATCTTAAAAAATGCGGGTATGATTCCACCAGAAATGGAACTACAAAAAGATATATTAAAAATAGAAGACTTAATTGCGTGCTGTTATGATGAAGCAGAGAGAAAAAAATTACAAGAAGAGTTAACAGCAAAAACGCTGCGTTTTCAGCAGGTAATGGAAAAGAGGAAAATTAAAGATAGTTCAGCTTTTCGTATGTACCAAGGTAAAGTATTTCGTAAATTACGCTAAGAGGGATAAGATGAATACATTTGAAACGATAGAAGAATTAGCGACATATATTGAAGAACAACAATTAGTACTTCTGCTTATTAAAACAGAAAATTGTGGTGTTTGTGATGTTATGTTAAGAAAAGTAAATGGTATATTAGAGAATTATGATTACGTAGAGAAAGTAGAAATATTACTACAAGACATGCAAGAAATTGCGGGGCGATATGCAGTATTTACAGGGCCAACAGTTTTATTATTTTATAATGGAAAAGAGATCCTTCGTGAATCTCGCTTTATTTCACTTGAAAATCTAGAAAGAACCATTCAATTATTCGAAGATTAAGGGAGGTTTTTATATGGAATTTATTATTTTCATACTATTATTTGTTGTAGTTGGAATAATTGTAACAGCAGTTCGATCAAACAAAAAGAAGGTAAATCTTACGAAACAAAACAACATTCATAATTCATCTAACAACTCATCACCATTATTTTTCTTTGCTGGATCTGATAATGATAGCTCACACGATGGAGGTTCACATGATTGCGGAGGTTCTTTTGGTGGAGATAGTGGAGGCAGCTGCGGTGGTGGAGGTGGCGGTGATTGATGAAAATGCGCCTTATAAAGGCGTATTTCTTTTTAAACAAACGTTTGATTAGTTGGCTTACATATGCATAAAAACAGTTAAACAAACGTTTGATTAATATTTTTAATGTACTAAGGGGAATAGAAATGAAAAGGGAACCGAAAGTGAAAAATAAGGGGAAAGTAGTGTTATTTTTATTAGCTGCGGGAGGCGTATTTCTTGTTAAATTAGGGTTTAAAATTGGAATAATACATATGATTCGAACGTGGTTTGAAAGTACGTTTTCTAAATAAGGAATATAGCCTCTTGCGATAGAGGTTTTTTATTTGTTATTATTAGACTGAACGGTCGGTTTAAAGAGGTGTAAATATGAGAAGAAGCGCAGAAGAGATAAAGAAAGAAATTGCATATAAAGCAGAAAGTCTGTTTTCACAGAAGGGCTATGCAGCTACATCTATGGAAGAGATTTGTGAAATTACAGAGCGAAGTAAAGGAAGCATTTATTATCACTTTAAAAGTAAAGAAGAGTTATTTTTATTTGTAGTGAGACAGCATACGTATGATTGGCTTGAAAAATGGAATGAAAAAGAGAAGTTGTATAGTACTAGTACTGAAAAACTATATGGTCTCGCGGAATATTATGTAGAGGATATACAGCAACCAATTTCAAATGCAATAGAGGAATTCTCTATGAGCCAAGTTGTAAGTAAAGAGATTTTGGATGAACTATTGGCTTTAACTAGAGAATCATATGTTATGGTTGAGAAATTAGTTGAAGCAGGCATACAGTCTGGAGAGTTTCGTGAAGATAATACGCGCGACCTTATGTATATTGTGAATGGATTATTATCAGGGCTTGGAGTACTTTATTACGAGTTAGATTATAAAGAGCTGAAACGTATTTATAAAAAGGCAATAGATGTACTGTTAAAAGGAATGGCAACTGAGTAATAAGTCAGTTGCTTTTCTCACCAAATAAATTAGACCGAACGGTCGGTTTGTGGAAGGGGAATGAAAATGAACGCTTTATTTAAAAACCGAGCATTTATGCTCGTTATGGCATCTGATATTTTACAACAGTTTGCAATTTGGATCAGAAATATGGCTCTTTTGTATTTCATAATGGAGCGAACGAATAATGATCCAGTTTCTGTTTCATTGTTATCAGTTATGGAATATGCACCTATCTTTATCTTCTCGTTTATCGGTGGTGCGCTAGCTGATCGCTGGAATCCGAAAAGAACAATGATCGCTGGAGATATATTAAGCGTACTGTCTATTATAGGAATTGTCTTGTTGTTAAAGCTGGATTATTGGCAGGCTATATTTTTTGCAACACTCATTTCCGCTATTGTAGGCCAGTTTTCTCAGCCGTCATCTTCGCGTATATTTAAACGCTATGTAAAGGAAGAACAGGTAGCAAATGCGATTGCATTTAACCAAACATTACAGTCATTATTTATGATTTTTGGACCAGTGGTAGGATCGCTTGTGTACACACAACTTGGTTTATTTACGTCACTATATAGCTTAATCATTTTATTTTTGTTATCTGCTATCGCCCTTTCATTTTTACCAAAATGGGTGGAACAAGAGCAAGTGGCGAGAGATTCATTAAAAAATGATATAAAAGAAGGGTGGAAATACGTTCTTCATACGAAAAATTTACGTATGATTACAATCACTTTCACCATTATGGGCTTAGCTGTTGGACTAACGAATCCATTAGAAGTGTTTCTTGTAATAGAGCGTCTTGGAATGGAAAAAGAAGCAGTTCAATATTTAGCCGCAGCTGATGGAATCGGTATGTTGATCGGTGGTATTGTTGCTGCAGTTTTCGCTTCAAAGGTAAATCCGAAAAAGATGTTTGTATTCGGTATGAGCATATTAGCTATATCATTTTTAGTAGAAGGGCTATCTACATCATTTTGGATTACTAGTTTCATGAGGTTTGGAACAGGTATTTGTTTAGCTTGCGTTAATATCGTTGTCGGTACGCTTATGATCCAGCTTGTACCAGAAAATATGATTGGGAGAGTAAATGGAACAATTTTACCACTGTTTATGGGGGCAATGTTAATCGGAACTTCACTAGCTGGAGGGTTGAAGGAGATGACCTCACTAGTTACTGTATTTTGTATAGCAATGTTACTTATTTTATTCGCGATTGGACCAGTTCTACGCATGCAAATAAATAAAGAAGATGTCGCTAATAAAGAGGAACTAACAAATTCGTTAGCCTCGAAATAACCACTGTAAGGGAGCAGAATTGCTCCCTTTTCTTGTGGCATTCTTTTGACAATGAAATGTCCCAACTATATACTGGTGATGTAAAAACGATTTTACAGGTTAGGAGAAATGGTGTGAAAAATCAAATTTATGAATTACGCACTGAAAATAATATTTCACAAGGCGTATTAGCTGATAAATGTAAGGTTTCTAGACAGACGATAAATGCAATTGAGAATAATAAATATGATCCAAGCTTAGCATTAGCTTTTCGTTTAGCGGAAGTATTAGGAACAACTGTTGATAAACTATTTTTGTACAAGCAGTAGGGGGAGTAGTTGTTGGGGAAAGAGAAAATAAGCTTGTTCGTTACGGCCGTAGTAGCTGTCAGTACACTATTGTTTGCACTTTACTACTGGTTAACTGAACTTCAAGTAAACTGGTATGCACTATTTATTTGTAGTATCGCATTACATTATATGTTTAAAAGTTTGGTATTGCATAATGGTGATGCACTAATGGAGGAGAACGAAGATTTAGAAAAACATGTATTAAAAGCGAGTGCAAATGTTACATATTATGTATTAGTTGTATTGATTTTTGGTTTATTTTTCGCATCGGTAGGCTTTAATAAATGGATTGATTTTCATAATATACCGCTATTGTTTGCGTTATGTGCTGCTATAGTTGTAAAGCCAGCTGTTGAGTTTTTAATTGTAAGGCGTTATCGATAAAATAAAGAAAAGATCCTCTTCTTATGTGAAGAGGATCTTTTCTTATAGCGTTTTCGTTTTTGGACTAGGTGGTGTAACGGATGTATCATTTTCTGGAACTCTAGTTAGTAAGAATCCACCGATAACGAACAGTACAATGATACTAAGGACACCAGCGTTGGTTTTTCCTGTTAATTGCGTTGTAACACCGACTAATACGGGACCCATAATTGCCGCGAATTTACCAAATATATTATAAAATCCGAAGAATTCATTTGCAGATTCTTTAGGTACTAGTTTTGCAAAATAGGATCGACTCAGCGCTTGAATCCCGCCCTGAGAAGTGGCAACTAACATTGCTAAAATCCAGAAATCGAGTGTCGTTTTTAAGAAATAAGCATATGTGCAGATAATGATATAAATAATAATACCGACATATAGCATCTTTTTACCTGTAAATGTTTCTGATAATTTTCCGTATAATAAAGCGAATGGACAAGCTACAATTTGTGTGACGAATAAGATGATTAATAGATTCGTTGCACTAATACCGAGATCTGTTCCGTAAGCGGTGGACATAGTAATAATTGTATCGACCCCATCAATATAGAAAAAGTAAGCGATTAGGAACATGAATACAGTTTTATATTCTTTAATATTTTTAAAAGTAGCAGCAAGGCGTTTGAAGCTCATTGTAATTGGTCTAGGGTGACGTTCAATATAGTGCGTTTGCTCTACGTTTTTTAGCATTGGAATCGTAAATAACCCCCACCAAAGAGCTGTTATCGCAAATGAAATTTGACTAGCAATACCAACAGATAAAGGGATAGTTCCTTTTTGAGAAAGAATAATAAGAGCGATACAACCGATAAAAGGAATAGTACTCCCAATATAGCCTAATGCGAAACCTCGCGTAGAAATTTGATCCATTCTATCTTCAGAAGTGACATCTACTAAAAATGCATCATAAAAGATGTTTGCCCCCGCAAAACCGATTAATGCGAGCATATAGCATCCTAGTAATAAGTACCACTGAGATGTTGGGACGACTGCTAGCATACTTGTAAATACGATACCGAGTCCAAAGAAGAATGTGAAAAATCGTTTTTTAAATCCTTTATAATCAGCAACTGTGCCGAGAATAGGAGCAAGTATAGAAATTAAAAGTGTAGCGAACGAGTTTGCATATCCCCAATATGCTGTTGAAGTTGCACCAGATAGTCCAGCTTCTTTTGCAGCTGCCTTAAAGTAAATTGGGAATAATGCAGTTGTAATGACGAGCGAATATACGGAGTTCGCCCAATCGTATAATATCCAGCTTTTTTCTTGTCTGGACATTTTTTTCATATAGTGTTCCCCCTTAAATTAGTTCTACTAACAGTGTACAAAAATAAAAATTATAAAAAGAGAAACAGTGATGATTTTTACATAACTTTTACATATATACACAGTTCTTTACAATTGGAGTAAATCCTCTACAATTGATCCGTCTGTTTCACCTAAGTGTAAACCGAGTAGTCTAGCGATAGTTGGACCTTCATCAATAAGTCTCATATACGGGATGGTAACGCCGCTTTTTATCCCTTTCCCAGCAGCGATAAAAATTGTTTCATAGTTAGGTTTTGTTGGAGAGTATCCATGCGTACCAAATGTATATTTTTTACTAGGCGTAACATCTTTTTCAGTAATTTCTTTTATAAAATCTCCTGTATAGTTTTCAGTGAAATAATATCCTTCTCGCGCTTCTAACATAAATAAACAATTACCATCTGCACCACAGTCTTTTGCAGCTTCATCATGAAATATAAATTCAATACCGTTTTGTTTATTTTGAAGTAGTTCTTCAAGTAGTAGTTGTACGTCTCGAATTGTATCGGTATCGTTCTTGTCTTTCACATATACATAGGCAGATCCGTCACAACTTTGGCAATAGGTCTTCCAGTCTACTAATTTTCCTTTTGAATTTATAGATATAAGCCCTTTTTGATGAAATAGTACATTTAATTGAATGGCTTTGTTTTCACTTAAAGCGCTATGATCACCGAGAGCGATAATTGTACTTTCTTTGTATAGGTCACTGTCTTTTAAAGCTTGAATAATTTTCCCTAGCCGTTCATCGTGTCTATGAATTGCAGCTACTGTTTCTTTTGATTCAAAGCCGTGATAGTGTCTTTGAGTGTCTAAATCGGTGAAATGTACAAACATGACATTCGGCTTTTTCGTCTGAATTGTATGTACAGCAGAAGCAAGTACGAAATCATCGAGTTCAGGTTGTGACAGTCCATTTCGTATATGACCAAAGCGCTGATTTAAATCTAATTGATATAGCGGGCTACCACTAAATAATGAAACTAAAATTTGATTTTGCCACGGTCTATTTGGAAAGATTTCTGGCAAATTGTAATCAATATTTGCTCTGCCGGTAACAGGCCATAGAAGGGCAGCCGTCGTTAAATTTGCTTTATGTGCTTCATCATATAACGTTGTTCCTTTAATAGATTTTCGGTACCAATGCCAATCTGGTGACTCGCGTCCAGGTTGAAGTAACGTATTGCTAACTACGCCATGTTTATTAGGGTAGTTTCCAGTAACGATTGTTGAGTGACTTGGATATGTTACAGAAGGATAAATCGGTTCCACTTTTTTCGCAATTGCGCCTTTGTTTATCAATGTTTGGAAATTAGGAAGTTTTTGTAATATAGGAAAATCTAAAGCTGATAAGCAATCGAAAGATAAAATAATGACGCGGTTTGTTAATGCTTTATCCATAAAGTTCCCTCCTGATTATATAAAACCTATTCTTATATATTACTATTAATACCTAGTGATAAAAATATATTTTGAGGTGAAAATTTATTGTTTATTTTCAGAAAAGTTAAACATATAATTAAGTATAAGGGAATGAATGGAAGGAGGAAACACTATGGATTGGCTAGATGGATTTAGTATCTTTTACATCATTGGCGGAATTACGATTATCCTTGTATTTGCTATTTCGTATTTACTAAAGAAACGGTTTCCAGACAAGCAGTTTGATATTATATTTGCACTTAGTTTAATACTTCTTTGTTTAGCATCCTTCCCGGTTACAATGATGGTGATTGGTGGATGGGAAGGAATGGGATATGGATTTATTGGTTTTTTCGTTCTACTTGGTACACTTATCGGTATGATTGCACATCAACTTGTAAAAATCACGAGAAAAAGCTACGTATAAAACTGCAGAAAATGAAAAGAATATATAAAAATGAGAAAATTAGCTATTGTTTTAAAAAAGAATTTGTATTATGATAATCAACAAATTTATTTCGTTATAACGATGAAAAAGGATTAGTACATGTTCAACCTTTTTAGCAGAGAGAGAATCCAGCAGGCTGAAAGATTCTTAAAAAGGCAATATGGAACCTACCTTTGCGTTCTGCATATGCAGCGGGAATTTCCCGTTATCAAAAAGAGAGCATGCGCAATTTTTGTGCATGAATCAGGGTGGTAACGCCGGCAAAGCTCGGTCCCTATTTAGGGACACGGGCTTTTTTGTATTTTCTAGAAGGAGGAAGACTGACTATGGGAAAAGAACAAGTACAAGCGATTACGAAGATGGAAGAGGACTTTGCACAGTGGTACACAGATATTGTAAAAAAAGCAGAACTTGTTGATTATTCAAGTGTAAAAGGATGTATGATTCTACGTCCGTACGGTTATGCCTTATGGGAAAATATGCAGAAAGTTATGGATGAGAAGTTAAAAGCAACAGGTCATGAAAATGTGTATATGCCAATGTTTATCCCAGAGAGTTTATTGCAAAAAGAGAAGGATCATGTAGAAGGATTTGCTCCTGAAGTAGCATGGGTGACACATGGCGGGGATGAAAAGTTAGCGGAGAGACTTTGTGTACGCCCTACATCTGAAACTTTATTCTGTGAGCATTTTTCAAAAATTGTGCAATCCTATAATGATTTGCCAAAGCTATATAATCAGTGGTGTTCAGTAGTTCGTTGGGAAAAGACAACAAGGCCATTCCTTCGTACAACGGAATTCTTATGGCAAGAGGGTCATACAATTCATGAAACGGCAGAAGAATCTCAAGCTGAAACGTTACATATTTTAAATCTATATGCTTCTTTCTGTGAAGACTACTTAGCGATACCAGTAATTAAAGGACAAAAAACAGAAAAAGAAAAATTTGCGGGTGCAAAGGCAACTTATACAATTGAAAGCTTAATGCATGATGGGAAAGCACTTCAAACAGGAACATCCCATAACTTTGGAACGAACTTCTCAGAAGCATTTGATATTAAGTTTTTAGATCGTAACGGTAAGTGGCAATATGTACACCAAACATCTTGGGGAGTATCAACAAGAATGATAGGTGGACTTATTATGGTTCATAGTGATAATAATGGGCTTGTAATGCCTCCTAAAGTCGCACCAGTACAAGTTGTTATCGTACCGATTGCTCAGCATAAAGAAGGAGTTTTAGAGAAAGCAACAGAGTTACAAGGGCATATTCAAAAGGTTGCACGCGTGAAAATAGATGCTAGTAATAAAACACCAGGCTGGAAATTTAATGAGTATGAAATGAAGGGCATTCCAATTCGATTAGAAGTTGGGCCTAAAGATATTGAAAAGAATCAAGTTGTACTTGTAAGAAGAGATACGAAGGAAAAAGAGTTTATATCAATGGATCAAATAGAAGAACGTATTCCAGCATTACTTGAGGAAATTCATAATTCTTTATTTAATAAGGCAAAAGTATTTCGCGATGAGAATACGTATAGTGCGACGAATTTCGAAGAGATGAAAAAAGTAGCTGATGAAAAGCAAGGGTTTATTAAGGCGATGTGGTGCGGAGAATTAGCTTGTGAAGAGAAACTAAAAGAAGAAGTTGGTGTATCTTCACGCTGTATGCCTTTTGAGCAAGAGCATTTAGCTGAAGAATGTATTTGTTGTGGTAAAGAAGCGAAGCAAATGGTGTATTGGGGAAAAGCGTATTAATACTCTTTCTGATAGGTGATAAAAAGGACTTTGGGCTGCATAATAAAATGCAATCCAAAGTCCTTTTAGTTTTTCAATGTGTTTCATGTATTTTTTAGATGGAAGGATGTGTTTTTATTTTACTTTTTTACGGCGAATAAATAGTAACATACCAATTAGGAATGTTGAAAGTCCCATTAAAATAGATGCAGGATAATGTGTTGCAGTATTAGGTAACTTATCGCCTTGTTTTTTCGCATTATCTTTTACATTACCACCTTGGGAACCGTTGCCCCCCTGAGAACTGCTATCGCCTTTAACGCGGTTACCACCTTGGGAACCGTTGCCCCCTTGAGAACTGCTATCGCCTTTAACGCGGTTACTGCCTTGAGAGCCATTGCCCCCTTGAGAACTGCTATCGCCTTTAACGCGGTTACCGCCTTGAGAGCCACTGCCACCAGAACCGCTGCCGCCAGAGCCGTTGCCGCCAGAACCATTGCCACCAGAACCATTGCCACCAGAGCCATTGCCGCCAGAACCACTGCCATCAGAACCGTTGCCGCCAGAGCCATTGCCGCCAGAGCCATTGCCACCAGAACCGTTGCCACCAGAACCGTTGTCACCAGAACCGCTGCCACCAGAACCGCTGCCACCAGAACCGTTGCCACCAGAGCCATTGCCGCCAGAGCCATTGCCACCAGAACCGTTGCCACCAGAACCGTTGTTACCAGAACCGCTGCCACCAGAACCGTTGCCACCAGAGCCATTGCCACCAGAACCATTGCCGCCAGAGCCATTGCCACCAGAACCATTGCCACCAGAACCGTTGCCACCAGAGCCATTGCCACCAGAACCGCTGCCATCAGAGCCATTGCCACCAGAGCCATTGCCACCAGAGCCATTGCCACCAGAACCGCTGCCATCAGAACCGTTGCCGCCAGAGCCATTGCCGCCAGAACCATTGCCACCAGAACCACTGCCATCAGAACCGTTACCACCAGAACCACTATCGTCCTGAGAACCATTGTTTCCTGGTGGTTTATTATTATCTTTTGAGTTACCTTCTGCTAAATGATCGTTATTTTGTACAATTGCGTTTGTTGCTGGAGAGAAGTTTTCCGTTGCTGCATTACCGATATTTAAACCACTAAAAAAAGATAAAGAAAGAGTTGATGCTAAAATGAAGATTTTCGTCATTGTTTTCCTCCTAAGAAATTAATATTCCATCTAAAATACATCCCTTTGTAATATTTCTTAGGAAAAAGAGTTTTATGCAAAAAAACTATATATAGAAAAAGGTGGTGTATTTCTGAAGAGAGAAAAGAGTTAGTGTAAATTCTTTATAATAGTAGAGTGGTGGAAGTTTTACACTCATTACAGTAGAGGAAGTGACAGCAGATGAAAGAATATATTGCATTTGATATTGGTGGTACACAAATTAAATATGGAATTGTTTCAGAAACAGGCACAGTACTAAAGCATAAAACAGTTCCAACAGAAATTCATTTGGGTGGGGAACAAATCATTCAAAAACTTATTCTTCTATCCAAATAATTAATGAATAAACATACGATTTCTGGAATTGGCATTAGTACTGCGGGAATTGTTAATATTTATACAGGGGTTGTAACGGGAGGGGTGGAGCATATTCCGAACTACGCGACTATTCCTATTATTGATAGATTGCAAGGAGTATTACAAGTTCCTGTGTCCGTTGAAAATGATGTGAATTGCGCAGTTTTGGGAGAGACATGGAAAGGGATTGGAAACGGAAAAAGAAATTTTATTATGCTCACTCTTGGAACAGGTATTGGAGGAGCAATTTTTATAGGTGAAGAGTTATACAGAGGACATTCTTTTAGTGCTGGTGAGTGGGGAAATATGTTAATAGAAGGAAAGCCGTTTGAAGAGGTCGCTTCCATTTCAGGGTTAATTCGTCTTGTGCGAAAATATAAAGGTGAAAGCGATTGGAATGGAAAAAAGATTTTCGAACTGTATGATAAAGGCGATAGGGAAGTTAAGCAGGCAGTTGAGGTTTTCTTTAAGCACTTAGCGATTGGAATTAGTAACCTTGCTTATATTTTTAACGCATTATCCGAAAAAAATTACCTTCCTGGGGCGTGTGAAAGACGATAGTCTAGCGGTAGGTGGGAGATGAATTTTGGTTTGGCATAGCCAAACATTTGGTTTTCCTATTTATTTCGCCCTTGATATAATCAGTCTTATAAGAGGTAAAGTTTGGTATAACAATGAAAGTAGATAATAATCATGTAGTGTTCAGGTCTTGGGATCACCGTCATAGCTTATGGGAAATGAAGCGAAAAGTGAGGTGAATGGATATGACAAAGCAGAATAAGGCGTACAAGTTTCGTCTGTATCCAACAGAAGAACAAGCACATCTCATACGTAAAACGTTCGGGTGTGTACGTTTTGTATATAATAAAATGCTGACTGAACGAAAGGAAATATATATAAAACACAAAGCGAATAAGGAAGAACTGAAGAAGCAAAAATTTCCTACTCCTGCAAAATACAAAGTGGAGTATGAATGGTTGAAAGAAGTTGATTCATTGGCATTGGCCAACGCTCAATTAAACTTGCAAACTGCTTATAAGAATTTTTTTAGTGGTCAAAGTGATTTTCCTACATTCAAAAGTAAAAAGAGTAGAAAATCCTATACAACGAATCGAGTAAACGGAAATATTATGTTATTTCATGGTTATATCAAATTACCAAAATTGAAAATGGTGAAACTGAAGCAACATAGAGAGATACCGCAAAACCATATCATCAAGTCGTGCACAATTTCGATGACACTAACTGGTAAGTATTACGTGTCTATTTTGACCGAATATGAAAAAGAAATCACTCCAAAAGAAGTAGAACGTGTAGTTGGATTAGACTTCGCAATGGCTGAATTGTACGTGAGTAGCGAAGATGAGAAAGCCAATTATCCTCGCTTTTATCGTCAGATGTTAGATAGATTAGCAAAAGCGCAACGAGTATTGGCAAGACGTGTAAAAGATTCAGAGCGCTGGAATAAACAACGCATTCGTGTAGCGAAGTTGCATGAAAAGGTCACCAATCAACGTAAGAATTTCCTTCATCATAAGTCTAAAGAATTAGCTGCGAATTTTGATGTTGTAGCAATCGAAGATTTACATATGAAAGGAATGTCACGAGCACTTAGATTTGGTAAGAGTGTAGCGGATAACGGTTGGCGGATGTTCACGACATTTTTAGCATATAAGCTACAAGAACAAGGAAAACAGCTTGTGAAAATAGATAAATGGTTTCCTTCTACAAAGATGTGTAGCCGTTGTGGAAACAAAAAAGAAATATCATTATGTGAACGCACGTATGTGTGTTCGTGTGGACTCACAATCAGTCGTGACTATAACGCAGCGATCAATATTAGAAAGGAAGCCATGCGGTTATTAGCATTGATATAAATCGTAAGAAATAACCTTTGGAACAAGGGAGTTAGCTCGGCTGTCATAGGACAAATTCGTTAGCTATCAAAAGTAGCGATGAACCGAGAAGTCCCCACTCGGGGTAAGCTCGTAAGAGATACTAAGTGGGGGTAGTTCACTCCAGAAATGATTGTTATAGGTGGAGGAATTACTGATAGGGGAAATAAGTTTTTAAAAGAAGTAAAAGAAGTAAAAGAAGGGGTAGAAAAATATTTAAATAAAGAGATTTATAGTAATTGCGAGATTGAACTTGCACAAAACGGTAATTGTGCAGGAGTGATTGGTGCTATTTACCACTTCTTACATTAGCATAAATAAGTTATATGAATGTTTTCATATAACTGAGAATTTATCCTTTTTATCACTAGGTAAATAATGCTACAATGTAAGGGAAGAATACAATATTTTCCGCTTTGGAAAATGCTTTGTAGAAAGGAAGAAACTTCATGCCTATTATTTTAGAAAAAGGTCAAAAGATCGATTTAACGAAAGGACAACCAAAAGTAGCAAAACTACAGGTTGGCTTAGGCTGGGATCCAATTGGACAATCAGGTGGGTTTCTGTCTTCATTATTTGGAAGTAAACCAAATGTAGATTGTGATGCATCTGTTGTTATGTTAGAAGGAGATCGTTTTTTAAACAAAAACGATTTAGTTTACTTCGGAAACAAGCTTTCTAATTGTGGTAGTATTATTCATTCAGGAGATAATTTAACAGGTGAAGGTGCTGGTGACGACGAAACAATTTTCGTAGAATTACATAAAGTTCCGAGCCGTATTAATCGTTTAGTATTCGTTGTAAATATTTATGACGGTGTAAATCGTCGTCAAGATTTCGGGATGATTCGTAATGCATATATTCGTATTCAAAACCCGCAAACTGGTGAAGAATTAGCACGCTATAATTTATCGGATAATTATGCTGGCAAAATGACTTTAATTGCAGGTGAAATGTATCGTCACGGAAGTGAATGGAAGTTTTCAGCTGTTGGAGAAGGCACACAAGATAAAAACTTAAGTGAGATTGTATCACGTTATCAATAAAATAAACCGAGGAGGAATTGCATATGGCATCAATTTCATTGAAAAAAGGACAAAAGGTAGACTTAACAAAAACGAATCCAGGTCTTTCGAAAGTTCTTGTAGGACTTGGTTGGGATACGAATCGTTATGACGGACAAAACGATTTCGACTTAGATGTTAGTATTTTCTTAGTAGGTGCTAACGGTAAAGTTTCAGGTGCAGAGGATTTCGTCTTCTATAATAACCCTAAAGGCGCGAATGGTGCTGTAGAGCATCTAGGAGATAATCGAACTGGCGAAGGTCAAGGCGATGACGAATCAATCAAAGTAGATTTGAAAAATGTACCTGCACATATTGAACGTATTTGCTTCACAATTACAATTTATGATGGAGAAGGTCGTAGCCAAAACTTCGGACAAGTTTCTAACTCCTTCGTACGTATTTTAGATGAAGAAAAGAATGCAGAGTTAATTCGTTACGATTTAGGAGAAGATTTCTCTATTGAAACAGCTGTTGTAGTAGGTGAACTATACCGTCATGCAGGTGACTGGAAGTTCAATGCAATTGGAAGTGGATTCCAAGGTGGATTAGGTTCTCTATGTAATAACTTTGGTTTAGATGTAGAGTAATAGGTTAATAAATCCATCAGTGAAGCGTATGCTTACTGGTGGATTTATTTTTAAACATTAAATTATAGAGGTGAATATACATGGTTATTCAATTACAAAAAGGACAGAAAATTGACTTGGCAAAGACAAGCCCTGGTTTAACAAAAGCAGTAATTGGCCTTGGATGGGATATTAAATCTTATGATGGTGGATCAGATTTCGATTTAGATGCATCTGCCTTTTTATTAGATGCGAACGGAAAGTGTACGAAGGAAACTGATTTTATCTTCTATAACAATTTACAGTCTCCTTGTGGATCTGTTCTACATACAGGAGATAACCGCACAGGTGAAGGTAATGGTGATGATGAACAACTTGTTGTGGACTTAAAGAAAGTTCCAGCAGATGTGCACAGAATTGCTATTACAGTTACGATTTATGATGGAGAAGGCCGTAATCAAAACTTTGGACAAGTTGGAAATGCATTCGTTCGTTTAGCGAATGAAGAAACGAATGAAGAAGTTCTTCGTTTTGATTTAGGGGAAGATTTCTCCATCGAAACAGCAGTTGTCTTTTGTGAATTATACCGTCATAATGGACAGTGGAAGTTTAATGCAGTAGGAAGCGGATTCCAAGGTGGTTTAGGTGCGCTTGTAAGAGCGTATGGCTTGGATGCATAAGAAGGGAAACGATATTCGTTTCCTTTTTTTGACCTTTCTATAAATCTAGCAAAGAATAGGAGATAAAGGTAAGATGAGTATTTTGCAAGGAATCCTTGATACGTATGCTCAGTTTTTCGACTTGGACATGTGGATTAAAGTGTTGCAAGATCCAGTATCTTGGGGATTAATAGGTACACTTGTTGTACTTGAAGGGTTGTTATCTGCTGATAACGCACTTGTATTAGCAGTAATGGTAAAACACCTTCCGGAAGAGCAACGTAAAAAAGCATTATTCTATGGACTTATTGGAGCGTATGTATTCCGCTTTATTGCGATTGGAATCGGAATGTTCTTAATTAAATTAGCGTGGGTAAAAGTGTTAGGTGCACTTTACTTAGCTTGGCTATCAATTAAATACTTCATTGATAAAAGAAAAGGTAATGCAGAAGAAGAGGAAGCTCATGGTATGAACCAAAATAGTATTCTCTTCAGAATGTTTGGTGTCTTCTGGGGAACTGTTGCGATGGTTGAATTAATGGATATTGCGTTCTCTGTAGATAGCGTACTTGCTGCATTTGGTGTATCAAATAAAGTTTGGATTCTATTATTAGGTGGAATGCTCGGTATTTTAATGATGCGCGGTATCGCTGGTGTATTCTTAAAATTGTTAGAACGTATTCCAGAACTTGAAACGACAGCATATATTTTAATTTTAATTATTGCAGCAAAAATGTTACTGTCTGTTATTCATATTGAAGTAAGTCATACAGTGTTCTTCATTATTTTAGTTGTTGCATTTGGAGCAACATTAATACTTCACTATATGAAGTATTCTGGACAAGCTAAAGAAGAAGTTGCAGCTACTAAAAATAATCATAAATAATTGAAATGGGTTTGCTCGTTTTACGAGCGCCCATTTTTTATAACCAAAAATAGTTTATAATAGAAGAGAGACTTTATAAAAAAAGTAAATGTTTTTGGAGGTGAACTGTTGTGTTTTCACGTTTTACACTTCAACCATGTGCATTAAAAGACGAATCAGATTTAAAGCAATTTGAAGCGCTTTTAGAAAAACGCCCACAATATGAACTGACAGAGAATGAGATGAAGTTTAGTTATATAGCAACTCGTATTCTTGGTGTTCCTAATGATGTAGATGAATATTTCAATGAGCTATTTGATTATAGTCAAGTAAAAGGGATTGAGGTTTTGCATGAACAAAATTTAAATAAGGTGATTGATCCCGAAAAACTGCGCCATATTCAAGAGGTTTTTACATTACATCAAGAAGCACCGAATGGACTGACAGTAAATAGGCTTGTAGCCCATTTGTCTGGGAAACAACTATTACCACAAGTAGACAATCCTCACTTACAGCATTATATACATACGACGTTTATCTCTGTATTGAAATTGTATGAAAAACAACATAACCAATCATTAAAAACAGAAGGATTCCGTCGTTTCTTAATCGATATGATTAAGTTAAGTGAAAATTACGTAGCGAAGTGGTTCTCTACGATTAATTATAAGAAACAAATGCCGCGTATCGTTTGGTACGGTGATGCACAGGAAAGCCGTATATATTTCTTATACTTTCTTATTATGCTCGGCTGTGATGTACTTTATTACCACCCAGAAGGAAAAGATGGATTTGAGAATGTTGATGGGGAAGGAAGAAGTTTTGTTGTGTCTCATCCAAGTCGGATTTCTCTTGAGCCATTTCCAGATCGCCGCCGCGAACGTGTTGCTACAGTAGCATATCAGGCTTCAAAAGAAATTGAACAAGTACTTCACCACGATAATTCACTATTATACAAGCCGTGGCAATTTCGTTCCTATACGCCTGTAGCTCGTACGCTCAAAACAACGTATGATGAACTCTTTTTAATTACGAAAGAAAAGGCATTTGTGCGTCCAACGTTCTTTGTTGAAAATAAACACATTTATATCCCTTCTTTATTTGCGAAAATATCAGGTGTCTCAAAAAATGATAAAGAATATTTTCAGCGATTAAAGGCTATTACATCATTTGATAACAGTTTATTAATTAATACATTTCCGTTTACGAAAGAACAAAAAGCAAATTTCCAATATCATTACCGAGATGCGTTAGACCGCGGGGGTAAATTACACGCTGATTTAATTATGAATAGTCATTGGTGGCCACATAAGCGTTTGCCAGAAGGATTACAACATGGTATTGCAGAGGCGATCATTCATACGTGCCAAAGTGAAATGTGTAAACCCGTTGCGAAAGAGACGAAACAAGATGTAGCACTGTATGTTTTCGCGCAGCTTTCTCAAATACCGCCGAACATTTTAGAGCAACTTGAGAAATTTGATTACTCGCAAGAAGTACCGAAAATTGTTATATTTAATAATGAGAAGAGCGGAGAATTAAGCCGTTCGGATGCTGTTTTATTACTATTTTTAAATCAAATTGGAGTAGATGTATTCCACTTTAATCCAACGGGAAGAAATGATATTGAACCGTATATTGAGGCAGGAGCATTTGATTCCCATTGGCTTGAAGAAGTTAATTTCGATCTTGAGTTTCATGGTTCATCAGCCTATAAAAATTTATCACAAACAATAAAAGGACTATTTCGTCCATTTTTATAAGGAAAGGGAGAATGCCATATGAATAACCCAGTCATACTAGATTCGAAAACAGAATTAAATGAGCAAACGGCACAAGATGTTCGTTTACAACTTAGACAAGATGCAGAAGTACAACGTATTTATAATGCAGTAGATATTAAAGATCAGTTAGAATTAATCGAGCTTGGAAAAGAACCATCTATGGAAATTTCACGTTTCGCTGATCAAATTTTACATACAATGTCTTTATCAAAAATAGAAGACTCTGGAGAATTATTAAAACAGCTTGGTAAAATTATGGATAGATTTGATAGTAAAGACTTTGCGGAAGAGAAAAGCGGTTTCTTCTCACGTATGTTCAAAAAAGCTGATAAAATGATTGAACAGATCTTTAGTAAGTACCAAACAATGGGTCGCGAAATGGATAAAGTATACGTAGAAATTACAAAGTATCAAGATGAAATGAAAAAATCAATCGGTACGTTAGATGGTTTATATGAGCAAAATTTAAAATATTATTTAGACTTAGAAAAGTATGTAGTAGCAGGGGAAATGTTATTAGAGCGTTTAAATACAGAGCTCGTTCCGATGTACGAAGAGCGTGTGCGTAACAATGACCAATTAGCAGGTATTGAATTAGAATCACTGAAAAACTCTGTTGAAATTTTAGAGCAACGTATTGATGATTTAGAAAAAGCACGTATGGTTGCGCTACTGACAGCACCACAAATTCGTATGGTTCAACGTGGTAATAATAAATTAATTGGTAAAATCAATACAGCATTTATTACAACGATTCCTATCTTTAAAAATGGTATCATTCAAGCGGTAAATGCGAAACGTCAAAAGCTTGTTGCAGATTCTATGGCTGAACTTGATCGCCGTACAAATGAATTACTTAAGAAAAATGCACAAAATATCGCAACGCAAAGTGTGGAAGTAGCGAGATTATCAGGTTCTTCTAGTATTAAGATGGAAACACTTGAGGAAACTTGGAACATTATTTCAAGAGGTATGCAAGAAACACAACAAATTGAAGAGCAAAATAAACGTGAGCGTGAAGAAAGCCGCAAGCGTATGGCTACGTTAACAGAGAACATAAAAAAAGAATTACAAGGATAAAGTGAAACTTTAAACAACGGGGACATATCTCACAACTAGTGAAATAAATGAAAAGGCAATGAGGAATAATCCTCATTGCCTTTTAGTTTCTCTTTACTAATTTAATGATCTCATTCACAACAAGCGGAATGATACTTAATAAGAGAACAAATCCCCAATCTCGCATCGTTAATGCGTGCACACCGAATATATTTGCAAGAGATGGGATGGAGATGATACAAACTTGCATAAGAACACCGATAAGAAGGGAGAAGACTAAATATTTATTTGTAAAAATCCCAATTGAAAAAATGGATTTCGTTCTTGAACGCAAGTTAAATGAATGAACGAGCTGAGAAAAACTAAGAACGACAAATGCCATCGTTTGAGCGTGTAATAGAGCATCTTCATCAATTTTCTCTGGGAAGAGAGGGAATAAATTTGTATCTCCGGTATAGAATTTTGCACCTATGATAAAGGCTGTTAGCGTTAAAAGTCCAATGACAACTCCATTGAAAATAAGAAACGGAACGCTCCCACTAAATAGGCTTTCTTTCGCATGTCGTGGTTTTTCCTTCATCACATCTGGATCTTCAGGATCAACTCCAAGTGATAATGCAGGCAATGTATCTGTAATCAAATTGACCCACAAAATGTGAATAGGTCGTAGTGGTGTTGCCCAGCCGAGTAAAATGGCTAAAAATAAAGCGATAATTTCTCCGAAGTTACAAGAGAGTAGGAAGAGAATTGATTTTTTTATGTTACGATAAATATTTCTACCTTCCTCAACAGCTTTCACAATAGATGAGAAATTATCATCTGTTAACACGACATCTGCTGCCCCTTTTGCAACATCTGTTCCTGTAATGCCCATCGCTACGCCAACATCAGCTTGCTTTAAAGATGGAGCATCATTGACACCATCACCAGTCATAGAAACGATATTTCCTTTTGCACGTAATGCCTTTACAATCTTTACTTTATGCTCTGGAGAGACTCTGGCGAATACATTTAAGTGATTAATTTTATTTGCTAGTTCTGTATCTGGAATGTTATCTAATTCAGTTCCAATCATAATTTCAGATATTTCTTTGGCAATACCAAGTTCTTTGGCAATGGCAAAGGCGGTATCTTTATGGTCACCAGTAATCATAACTGTGCGAATACCGGCTTTTTTACATTCTGCAATGGAATCTTTTACTTCAGTTCGCGGTGGGTCAATCATACCGACAAGACCAATAAAGATGAGGTTTTCTTCAAGATGATCTATATCCACATCGTTTGAATTGTATTGTTTAAATGCGAATGAAAGTACTCTTAAAGCCTCTTGAGACATTGACCCGGCAGCTTCTAATATTTGATTTTTATCAGCATCTGCTAGAACCTCGATTTTACCGTTTTTAAATATGTGGGTACATCGAGGTAAGAGTTTATCAATAGCACCTTTCGTCATGCTATAGTAGCTTTCATCGTATGTATGCACCGTTGACATCATTTTACGATCTGAATCGAAAGGTAGCTCATTAACGCGTTCATGTATCTTTTCTAAATGATCTTTTTGCATGTTAAAAGTGCTTCCAGCAACGAGAAGAGCAATTTCAGTCGGGTCTCCGGTTTGTGATTCGTTACTGTAAGACGCGTCATTACATAGCACCATATTTTCTACCAATAGACGTTGCGCATCATTATTTACATTTAAGTTTTCTAAGTGGTCGTATGTGTTGTCACTATAAAAGTGAGTAACGGTCATTTTATTTTGCGTTAACGTACCTGTTTTATCTGAACAAATAATTGTGACAGAACCGAGAGCTTCGACAGCTGGTAGTTTACGAATGATAACATTTTGTTTAATCATTCGCTGCACACCAATTGCAAGAACGATGGAAACGATAGCTGGCAAACCTTCTGGAATAGCTGCAACGGCTAAACTAATTGCAGTCATAAACATTTCTAGTGTATCTCGTCCTTGTAAAAAGCCGATGAGAAACATCACGATACAAATAGCTACAGCAACAAAGCCTAAATACTTTCCGACTTGTGCTAAGCTTTTTTGAAGTGGTGTCATATCATCGTCTGCTTCATGTAACAGGGTAGCAATCTTACCAATTTGTGAATTCATTCCAGTTTCAACAGCAACACCGATGCCTCGTCCATATGTAACAAGAGTAGACATAAAGGCCATATTCTTTTGATCACCGAGTGGTACTTGTTCATCACTTTGCATGGAAGGGTGGTAGATTGCATCTTTATCAACAGGGACAGACTCACCAGTTAGAGCAGATTCTTCAACTTTTAAATTTGCCGTTTCTATAAGGCGTAAATCGCATGGGATATAACGTCCTGCATCCAGCATGACAATATCACCGGGAACGACGTGCTCAGATGGAATTTCTTTTAGTTCACCATTTCGCTTGACGATAGCTTTAGGTGTCGCCATCTTTTTCAATGCTTCTAAAGCTTGTTCTGCTTTCGATTCTTGGACGACACCGATAACGGCATTTAAAACTACAACGAGCGCGATAATACTGGCATCAGCCCATTCACCTACAAAGGCAGAAATAAGGGCAGCAATAATAAGGACATATACGAGGACGTCATTAATTTGGGCGAAAATACGCTGCCATAAATTGCGTTTTTGTTTTGTAGCCAATTCATTAGAACCGTATTGCTTTAAACGTTCATTTACAATTTCATCTGTTAAACCGTGTTGTTCGTTTGTTTCTAAATCGATTAATGTTTGATCTTTCGTCTTACTGTACCAATTGCTCATAAGTAAGCACCTCCAGTAAAAACAGTTAGCAATGGTAGTGTTGCTATTATTTGTGAGTAGTATGTATGGAGAAAAAAATCTAAGGTGAGGTTCTACTTCTATTGTACAATATTTTACAGTTGGTTGAGGGAAAGAGGAGAGTTGTCATGAATTTGTTGGAAATAAAAAAGAGCCTCATATAAGAGAGGCTTTTTTTACTTTTTAATTAATGTACCTAATTCTTCTGTAATAGCTTGCATTTCACTAATACTGAATGTTTCACGCTTCATAACATGTTCATAAATGTCACGTAAGTCTTCGTACATTTCTTCATTAAAACTAGCAGCTCTCATCGCTCCAGCATTAACCATACGTAATTTTTCTTTAATAGCTTCGACCATATATTCAACATTTTCTTCTGACTTTACGGATAAATCCACCGAAGTGTCCCCCTTTAAAATAACATAAGGCTATCTTAACATTTTTTATCATTTTCGTTAATGAATCTTTTCAATCCTATTAAATTAGTAGGGATTTCCTTTATATTTAATAATTGGTTGTTTATACTATAAGTATATATAAAGAAATGCACCAAGAAGGGAAGAAACAAAATATGGTTCAAGTATTGTTTGTTTGTCTTGGGAACATTTGCCGTTCACCGATGGCAGAAGCGATTTTTCGAGATCTTGTCGTAAAAGAGGGACTCGAAGAGAAAATTGTCATTGATTCTGCAGGAACTGGAGATTGGCATGTTGGCCATCCGCCACATAAAGGAACACAAAAAATTTTAAAAGAAAATGCAGTCACTTTTGAAGGAATTAAAGCAAGGCAAGTAGAAAAAGAAGACTTAACAAAGTTTGATTATATTATTGCCATGGACAACAAGAATATAGCAGATTTAAAAAGTTTAGGTAAAACTGGAGGCTATATTGGTAGGCTGTCCGATTTTGTTCCAGACGGTGGCTGGACAGACGTTCCCGACCCTTACTATACAGGGAATTTCCAAGAAGTATATGACCTTGTAACAGAAGGGTGTGCAAAGCTATTAGCTTTCATTCGAAATGAACAAGGAATATGAGGAAGCTTAGAAAGAAATACTTTCTAACATAAGAAATGAAAGGGTGAAGGAATATGGCAAAGAAAAATAATATTGCTCGAAACATTGCGATTGGTGTAGCTGCAGGTGTAGCTGTATCTATGTTGAAGAAAGAAAACCGTGAAAAAGTAAAAAATACTGCAGAAAAAGCAAAAACAAAGATGATTGAAATTGGTGAAAATGCAAAGATCAAAGAAAAAGTGCAAACTGTTACAGATAAAGGACGCGAACTTGCTGATTTAAATGTGGTGAAAGCGAAAGTAGCAGAAATTAAAAAATTAACGCCGTCTGTTGTAGAGACGTTAAAAGAAACGAAAGAAATTTTTAGTAAGAAAAAAGTTGAACCAGCAGAGAAGCCAGAAACGATTGAAATTCAAGCTGTATCTTCAAAAGTAGATGAACTGAAAGCAGAAGAAGAGCCAGTAGTTGCTGAAGATGGTGGTATGAAAGAAGCGCGTGAACTATTTATGAAAGACTCCAATGTAGAGGAAAAAAAAACTGAAGCGTACATTGAGTTAAAGCAAGATAAAGAAGAGAAGAAAAGCGTTTAAACATATATGAGAAAAATTTTAGAAAAGGTGAGAAGAAATCGTACTTATTCGTTTGGTAAAGATTTGTATGACCGGACGATGCGCGATGATGTAGCGGGCTTGGCAGCACAGCTCGCTTATTTCTTCTTGCTTGCGATTTTTCCTGGGCTTGTTTTCTTAATTACGCTTCTTGGATTCATTGACCTTCAAACAGAAAGTGTGCTCAATTTATTAGAACCGTATGTACCCGAAGATGCAATGTCTTTAATTGAAGTAAACGTTGATAAAGTTGTAAACCAGCAAAATGGTGGTTTATTATCATTTGGTTTATTATCGATGTTATGGTTTGCTTCAAACGGGGTAAATGCGGTTATGAATGCTTTTAACCGTGCGTATGATGTAACAGAAACACGTTCCTTTATTAAAACGAGAGCTTTATCTATTGTGTTTACGTTAGCAATCATTTTTATGATTGTCTTTGCGCTAATTGTTCCAGTGTTTGGACAAGTCATTGGGGCAGCGGTATTTAAAGCAATTGGTTTATCGGATAGTTTCTCTTACGTGTGGAGTATTACGCGGTTAGTAGCGAGTTTCTTTGTCCTATTTGCATTGTTTAGTTTTTTATATACATTTGCACCAGATCGAAAGTTAAAAAGAAGAGAAGTCATTTCAGGAGCGACATTTGCTACTGTAGGATGGATTGTGGTATCGTACTCATTTGCTTATTATGTAGATAAGTTTGCGAATTACGCCAATACATATGGTGGTCTCGGTGGTATCATTATTTTAATGTTATGGTTCTACTTAACTGGATGGGTAATTTTACTTGGCGGTGAAATTAATGGTTTACTCCATCATTATAGAACGGGTGACAATAATTCCCGTAATGAAAAATGACCTCTTGTTCCATAATAATAGGGAACAGGGGGGATATTTCATGAGTAATAATAAAAAGAACCACAACAACAAAAATAACAATAAACAAAAGAGCAGTTCGCATCCAAAGCATAAAACGAGTAGTAGTGCGAACGGACATAATAGCTACCACTAAAATAAAACGGGTCCTCTATGAGGGACCCGTTTTATTTGTTTCCTTTTAATAACCGTAAGCCATTCAAAATGACAAGAATCGTACTTCCTTCATGCCCAATAACACCGAATGGAAGAGCTAAAAATTGTAAGAAGTTTGAACAAATCAACATTGCAATTACAGCGAGCGAAAAGACTACGTTTTGCTTTACGATACGGTTCATTCGTTTTGATAAACGAATTGCTTGAGAAAGTCGAGATAATTCATTCTTCATAAGTACAACGTCTGCAGTTTCTAAAGCTACGTCTGTTCCTTCTCCCATTGCTACACCAATGCTAGCGGTAGCGAGCGCAGGGGCATCATTTATACCATCTCCGACCATTGCTACTGTCCCGTACTTTTCTTTTAGCTTTTTAATCGTTTCAACTTTCGTTTCTGGTAAACATGATGCGTAATATTCCTTTATATTACTTTCAGAGGCAATTGCTTTTGCCGTTTCCTCATTATCTCCAGTAATCATAATTGCCTCGACACCAATGCTTTGTAATTCGCGAATAGCAGCTATTGTTTCTTGGCGAAGCGTATCTTTTAAAGCGATAAGTCCAAGAATGCCTTCTTCATCACTAATATAAACGACAGTTTTACCTTCTTTTTCAAGTGAGGCAGAAATACCATTATGAAATGTCTTTGTTTCTTCACCGATAAAATCAGCTTTACCTATTTTATAAGCTTTGCTTTCAAATATTCCTTTTAGCCCAAAACCAGTTACATCTTCAACATTTTCTGGTTTTTTTAATGTAATGTCATACGCATGTTGTGCATATTTAACGATAGATTCTGCTAAAGGATGTGTAGAGTGGCTTTCAATTGACGCTGTAATAGAAAGTACTTCTTTTTCTGTTATATTTTCTCGAACATATACATCTGTTACGGTAGGTTTTCCCTGTGTTAATGTTCCTGTTTTATCAAAGGCGATTGCTTTTACAGAAGCGAGGCGTTCTAAATGTATGCCGCCTTTAAAGAGAATTCCGTTTCTTGCACCGTTAGAAATCGCAGATAACGTTGCTGGTGTAATGGCAGCAACGAGTGCACAAGGGGATGCGACTACAAGTAAGATCATAGCGCGATAAAACGTTTCATTCCAACTCCAATCCAGTAAGAAGTGAGGGACGAACATCATAAGCGCAACAACGAGTAGTACACCTTTTACATATGTTCCTTCAAAATTTTCAATGAATAGTTGTGATGGTGATTTTTCACTTTGTGCACTTTGGACGAGACGGATAATCTTTTGGAATAATGTTTGATCGCTCGGCTTCGTAATTTTAACTTCGATAGCACCGCGTAAATTTACAGTACCAGCAAATACTTCATCACCATGTTTTTTTTCATTTGGAATAGGTTCACCAGTAATCGCTGCCTCATCGATATTTGTTTCACCACTATGAATCGTACCGTCAGCAGGAACGCGCTCACCTGGCTTAATTAAAATGATGTCGTTAATTTGTAATCGTCCAACAGGAACATGTTCTTCATTTCCATTTGAAATACGTAATGCTTCTTCAGGTTGTAGATCAAGAAGCGCTGAAATTTCTTTTTGACTTTTACTTAATGTATAAGATTCCATCGCACCGCTTAGTGCGAAGATAAAGATTAAAATCGCGCCTTCTGCCCAGTAGCCAATGAGTGCAGCACCGATAGCAGCAAAGAGCATAAGCATTTCGACATTCAGCTCTTTCTCTTCAATTGTATCTTCAATACCTTCTTTCGCTTTTGCATATCCACCAACTATATAAGCAAGGATATAGCAAGTAATGCCTACATTCATTGCATCGTTCTTTGTGAATAACCAACCAGTTAAAATGAAAATACCAGATGCGATTGCAAATATAAGTTCATGATGTTTCTTTAATGTATCCCATAAAGAGGGATGAGAAATAGACTTTTGTACTTGTAATGTTTTTACTTCTGAGTTCATTACTACTCGCTCCTTCCAAATTCTTATTGAGAAAAATAATCAAAATCGAAACCCCTATAAAACGACGAAAGCTGCCATCCATAATGGATAGCAGCATTTCTGTTGAAACTGATTTTAATAATTATTATGTTGTAATTATTCTATAGTATAACATATGTTTTCGTTAGATGATATGTTTTTGTTTTTGTATAAACTGAAAACTTGTGTTTTCACAATTCCTTTGGTATATATGGATATTGTTCATAAAAAGATCGGAAAGGAAGACAACAAGTGAAGACAGAGAAATTTTTTACCCATCCGATTGGCGTACTAATTGCTGCGATAGTAGCGACTTTTTTATGGGGGAGCGCATTCCCTTTTATTAAATTAAGTTATGCTGAACTTGGAATTCAGCCACAAGAAGTTGGAGAGCAAATATTATTTGCTGGTTATCGTTTCTTTTTATCTGGAGTCATGCTCTTATTATTCTTTAAAGTGTTAGGAAAAGATATGGGCTTCAAAAAAGGAACGGGTAAGCAGTTAGTACAAATTGGTTTATTTCAAACATTTCTTCAATATATATGTTTTTATATTGGAATGAGTTATAGTTCTGGTATTGAAGGAGCTATCATTTCAGGAACATCATCATTCTTTCAAATTTTACTTGCTCATTTTTTATATAAAGATGATGCTCTCAATATGAGAAAAATAATTGGGGTCTCTATCGGCTTTTGTGGTGTCATTTTAGTAAATGTACCGAGTGATGGTAGTTTGTCATTCCATTTCGGAATCGGTAGCTTATTACTTCTTAGCGCAGCAATGTTGTATTCATATGGAAATATATTGGCGAAAGAAGGTAGTAAAACATTAGATGTTGGCTATATGACAGCATACCAAATGATCTTTGGTTCTATCGGGTTATTATGTATAGGGGCTTTGCAAGTTGGAGTCATGCCATTTACATTTAGTGTACATGCAATATTTATGCTTATCTACTTATCTTTCTTATCCGCAGCAGGATTTTGCATTTGGAATACAATTATGAAGTACAACAAAGTTGGAAAAGTATCAATGTACATGTTCTTTATACCCGTATTTGGTGTGTTATTATCGAGCATGATTTTAGGAGAAGCAATTCATTCATTCGTACTATTCGGTTTAGCGTGTGTAGCTGCGGGAATTATCGTGGTGAATCGGACGCCAGCTAAGCAAAAAATAGAGCAAGAAAAACAAGTAGCATAGACAACGAGAAAACGATTACAATGGAAGGACAGTGCTGTTCTTCTTTTTTTATATAGAAAAAGGATAATAGACTAGGTGTCACGAAAAAGGATACAAAAAGCATTTATTGAGGAGAAAGAAACAGTAAACAAAAACATAGACAAAAGTAGGCATATATAGTGAAAAGTAATTATGAAACAATATAAACCAAAAGAATTTTCAGAAATGCTTAATGTCTCTGTTAAGACATTGCAAAGGTGGGACAATCAAGGTGTTTTAACTGCTTACCGAAACCCAAAAGGAAGAAGATATTATACAGAAGAACTTGTTCAGGATTTAATATCTATCATTCATGTATTTAGCTGTAGAATATATGGGTTGAGAAAATACAAAAAGAAAATGTCGGAGGATGAAGACTTATGAAAAGAGCATATTTAATAGAAATCAAACCGACAACTGAACAAGTTAGTAAAATCCGTCAAACTATTGGGGTGTGTCGATATGTATATAACCTGTATATCTCTAAAAATAAAGAGGCATATGAGTCGGAGGGGAAATTTCTTAGTGGCTATGACTTTTCCAAATGGCTGAACAATATTCATACAAAAGAATGTGACCAGTGGATTAAAGAAGTGTCGAGCAAAGCGGTAAAACAAGCGATTATGAATGGAGATAAAGCTTTTAAGCGATTTTTTAAAGGTTTATCTAAGTTTCCACGATATAAAAAAAAGAAGAAGCAAGATGTGAAGTGCTACTTTCCGAAAAACAACAAAACAGATTGGACAGTAGAAAGACATAGAGTAAAAGTTCCTACAATTGGTTGGATAAGGTTAAAAGAGTATGGATATATTTCAAAAAATACAAATGTAAAAAGTGGTACAGTATATCAAAGAGCAGGAAGATACTATGTGTCTATACTCTGTGAAGTGAAAGGGGGAAAACCAAATGCAACTCTCAATGCAGTAGGTCTAGGAATTGATTTGGGAATTAAAGACTTCGCTGTACGTAGCGATGGAAAAACTCACAAAAATATAAATAAAACAGTACAAGTAAAAAAGATAGAAAAACGGTTAAAACGTGAACAACGCTCTTTATCGCGTAAATTTGAAAATCGAAAAAAGAGAGGTGAACAATCTGTTACTAACAAAAGAGCGAATATAGATAAAAATATTCTTAGGGTGCAAAAACTACATGCTAGGCTAGCAAATATTCGATTAGCGTATGTAAAGTCTATTGTAAATGATGTGGTGAAAACCAAGCCAACGTTTATTACAGTAGAAGATTTGAATGTGAAAGGTATGATGAAGAACAAACATTTATCTAAAGCTGTAGCGCAACAATGTTTTTATGCTTTTAAAACATTGTTATTAACTAAATGTAGGGAATATGGAATTGAACTACGGCAAGTGGACAGATTCTATCCATCTTCTAAAACATGTTCATGTTGCGGTCAAAAAAAGTCGGATTTAAAGCTGTCTGACCGAGTATATACATGTGATTGTGGAAATGTAATAGATAGAGATTTAAATGCATCTATCAACCTTTTACAAGCAAAAAAATATACAATACTAACGTAAATAGATTGTATATATGTACGGTGGGCTACATCGGAATTTACGCCTGTGGAGTGTCACAGCAAACTGTAGTAGCAAGTGATTAGCGAGGCAGGGCACGTAGAAGCAGGAATACTCTAAGAATATGCCTTTGTCTATATTTTTAGTAGCAGAACATGTTATGAATCTACTTTATATGGTGTTAATTGCACAAATCATTCTTTTTCTAATTGGTGCAATGTACGCAATAGGGCAGACAGAAAAGACAAGAAATAATATGCCGTTACCTTTAGCGGTGCGCCTTATTCTTAGTTTTTCTTTAACAGCAAGTGCAATTTGGATATGGTTACAAGATCCATCAGTAGAGTATAGTACGTGGGTTGCACTAGGTATGACGTTATCTACTGTAGGAGATTTATTTATGGCTGGTTTGATTCCGATTGGTCATAGGTTAATTGGAGGGATGATTACTTTCGCGCTTGCACATTGTTTTTATGTAAAAGCATTTTTGCAAAAAGGGATTTCGTGGAATGGTTTTTGGATTGGTTTACTCGTATACGGACTCTTTCTCATTATAGGATGGTTCTTCTTTATCCGAAATGAGAAACAAGATAAATTGTTTACGATAGGAGCTCTAATTTACGGATTGTGGGTTGGAGGAATGGCTTGCTTTGCATTCGCCGTATACTATGAGAATACAGGAATATGGTGGATACCAGCTTTTGGTGGTTTACTATTTGTGATTTCTGATTTTATTATTGGCGTGACAGATATTGGAGGGCGCAAATTAAAGTATGAGCCACTTTGGATTTGGTTTACATATGTAGCGGCTCAAATGTGTATTGTATATGTGGGAATATAAAAAGATACTCTTCGAATAGTGGATAGACTATTTGAAGAGTATCTTTTTTACTATTTTTCTCCAGCCGAATTTTGAGAAGGGAGGTTTACTGCTGACAAATAGTAAAGTAAATATAGATTATAGTATTTAAAATAAGAAATTTATCCCGCTTTAATGGGCAGTAAGACCAACACCTCAAAATTCAGCGAAGGCAAAGGATTTAGGTGGGGGATTAACTGCCCATTAAAGCCCGATTGGTTCAACTAATAATCAGTGGGGGATGAAGAAAACTCCCACTGATTAAAGTTTCACTTTATGAGGAGAGTTATTTTTAAGTTTGTGATATTACAATTTTATAATTCAGAATTTTGTGGAAATTATACAGTTGAAGTCCTTATAATAAAAGTAAAAAGATGATGAGATGGTGGAATGATGCAAAAGAAAAAACGTTTGCGTGAATTCTTTGGAACAATTGCAATTGCATGTTTGTTAGTGTTTGTAGCGAAAATTTTTGTGTTTTTTCCTACGACTGTAAAAGGAGCGTCCATGAAGCCAACGTTACAAGATGGGGATAAGGTGATTGTTAATAAGTTGGCAAAGCAATTTGAAAGTTATGGGAGAGAAGATATTATTGTTGTGAAGACGGATAATTTTTATGTGAAAAGGGTTATTGGTTTGCCTGGCGATGTCATTGAGGTGAGAAATGATCAATTATATGTGAATCATGAAGTGATAGAGGAAGAATATTTGTATAGTAATAGAAAACAAGCTGAAAAAAAACTTATGAATTTAACAGAGGACTTTGGACCGATTACAGTTCCTAAAAATAAGATTTTTGTTATGGGAGATAATCGCCTAATAAGCAGAGATAGTAGAAATGGTTTAGGACTTATTGATAAAGCAGATGTATTAGGTGAATTAGCGGCAATTTATTATCCATTTGAACATATGAAAATAATGAATTAATATAAAAAACCAAGCAAATTTTAGTTTGCTTGGTTTTTTATCCCGCTTTAATGGGCAGTAAGACCCCCACCTCAAAATTCAGCGAAAGCAAGGAAGTTAGGTGGGGGATCAACTGCCCATAAAAGTCCGATTGGTTCAACTAATAATCAGTGGGGGATGAAGCCCCCCACTGATTAAAGTTTCACTTTATGCTAAATCGTAGGAGACTCATTAAATGCATAGGCATCTTCATTATTTTTGTTCGTACTTAAAACAAATTTGTGCTGCAATAGTTGCAGTTTAAAGAATGCTAACGGATCGTGATACGTTTCTGGGTTGCTTCTTAACGTTGCTAATGTTTGCTCGTCTTCCTGTATTTCAAGTTGAGCTGATTCTACATTTTGTTTCAGTATGCTAAGTGGATCTTTAAAGAACATCATGATATCTCGTTCTAATGCGCCTTCAAATACTTCAAATTGAAGAAAGAATTGTTTTGAGATTGTTTGAGCAATTTCCGTATAATCTTCCGTTTCAATGTATTGTTTATATTTGTTTGCGAGCATAGATTGATTTTTTTGCATGTTACCAAATAGTTTTCCCGCACTCTTTAAGAAAAATTGTGTTGGTGTAAAGCGTAATAAAATATTGATGTTCGATACTGTAATTCGATTTGTCATACGTACAACATCTCGATGCCAATCATCTAGTAATTTGAAATCGCAAGGAAGTTTCATGCGTTCTTCTTTATATAATTTATTAAACGTTTCACTCATTTCATCTAAATAAGATTGAGCTTGAATAAATTCATTATGCGCTGTTTCAATCCACTCTTGAATAAATCCAGTAAATTTAGGAAGAAGCACTTGCTGTACATGTTTTTGAATTCGTTCGTTCATTGCAGCATTTAATTCTTCATGAACTAATTTGAAATCACTATCTTCTTGAACAAGGTCAGAACAGCTCTGTAATAATTCAGGAATTTGAGAATGGATATCTCGTGTGATTTCTTCTTTCGTTAAAAGATAAGATTCTGTAATAGAACGAATTTTATCTTTTTCAAGAGCAGTAAGATTGTTAATAAATCCGTTTAGTTTTACTGAGATATGTTTATTCCAGCGTACTGATTTCACTAATGTGTTTTCTAATTCCACACGTTCATTTACAAGGTATGCGATTGTCTTTTGCGTAAACCATATTAGTTTTTCTATACGTTCTTGTTCTATGTCGCGTCCTGCTAGATTAGAAAGAATAGACTCTGTAACATCTCCAAGTTGCTGACTACTCTCTTGTGAAGGAGAGTATGGGAAGAACTGCGCATTTGGGAAATGGACTTTAATCTTACTCATTAGTTTTTCATTATTGGACGTATTATTTGTGTGTAATACGAAATGGATTTGTAAGTTTGGTACTTGTTCACGTAAATAAAGTAATGTATCAAGCTCTTCACCGTGTAATGGTGAAGCTGAATTTAATACGTAAATAAGGCTATCTGCTGCTTGTAAGTATTCAAAGTATGAGCTGTTTTTATCCACTTGTCCTTGAACAGATGGCGTAACAAGAAATGCAAACTTATTTTTTCTTAAAAATCTACTTGGTAATTTAATTTCTATACATTTTTTCTCAGGTTCTGATTCGGGAGGTGTAGCCATTATTTGATGGAATTCATCAAAGTTTGGTATATTGTGCACATCTAACGCAGTGAATTCTGTTATTTCAGTTTGGCTATCATCTTTAAATAGAATAGGAGTTGTCACAGTCTCAGTTAAGATGTTCTCTCCTAATATAGAATTGACGAATGAAGATTTATCAAGGTCACTAGTTCCCGCTATTAGTAATTGAGTAACATTTAAATCACATAGTTCATGAACGAGTAACGTAAATTGATGACTTAAATCTACATCATTTTTTTCAGCCCATACAGCAATTGTTTCGAATAAATGAGAAACGGTTTCCATATTTACATTTGTTTCAGCTGTTGAATTAGAGAGTAGGGCTCCTGCACTTTTTACGAGTAATGACTCTAAAGTTGTAGGTGAAACTTCATTCCATGCTAACACTGCAGCAGAGACAAATAGGGCATCTTTTGCTTTCGTTAAACTAAACCAATTTGTTAATAGATCAGGTACAAGACCTTGCATTTCATGCATGAAATGTTCACCAGTAATTAATTCAAAGTACGTATCTTGATAGCGTTCAATAATTTCATGCCAATCGTCATTGTTGTCTGTTTCAATATGTAAGAATAAATGATTTATTGTTTGAATCCAAGGTAGATGCAAGTTTTCATTTTGATAGCTGTTCCAAAGAGCAATAACAAGTTCTTTAAAGTGGACTTGATCAATTGCATATAGAGCTTTTAAAGATTCATAGAAATATTCTGGTTTGATTTGTTTCGTAAATCCTTGATTCACATAATTGATTAAAGTATCGAACCAATGTAATGATTTTGTTCGAATTCCTTCTTGCACGGCAAGTTCGATGGCGTTATTCCAATCCTCTTGTTTTTCATAGAATGAGCGAGCAATTGAAGTAATATTTGGATAGTCAGGTTGGAATGCAACAGCCTCACTAATCGTCTTAAATGCTAGACCTAAACGATCTTGTTCGATATAAAGAGAAAGAAGTTGTAAGGAAACTTCCATTGTAAGAGTTGTATCTTCCGTTTGGATAGATTGATACATTTCTTCTGCTTTTGGCAAGAATCCTAGTTCAAAATAAGAATCTGCAATATTTTTGGTTGCCCAAAGTGCAAGTTCGTTATTTACTTTCTCCCATTTAAATATTGCTGCTTCAAAGTCTTTATTTTGGTAATAAAATTCACCTTGAGCAAAGCGGATATTAGAAATGTTGGAGAATTCATTGGTAGATTCATTTATATATGCTTCACCGAGTACTTCTGATATTGGAGTAGAAGTTTCTTCTGTTAAAAATGTTTTATAGTAAACTTTTTGGATAAATTGATTTTCAATGGTCATGTTCGTTCCCCCTGTATAATTTAGAAAAATGATGTTGTATGTAAAGGGTGCATGTTCTTTTAATAGGTAGAAGTTGCATTATATCGACCAAACTATATTTTTGCTAGGTATATCATTTTTCCTGAGAGTTAAACCGTTGCGAAAAGTAACTTTCCTTTATTGTAACAAAAAAACAAGCATATGAATTTTTATTTTTTAATCCCGCTATTTGTGGGGAGTAGGACTAGCGCTTCAAAAATCGGTGAATACAGGGGAAGTAGTCGGAAGTCGGGCGCCTAATTGGTGTGTAATGAGGATGAACAAATCACCACTGATAATGGTTCACTTTCTTCCTGATAAAGGAATGGATAGAAGTAGAGTTCATTATAAAAACAATGTATAGTGAATATGTATACCATGTTTGTCTGAAAGATAGAAAGGGCACAATGTGGAATAACGATCGTGCATAGGATGTGTCTTCCGAATGGAACAACATATTGGCGAGTTAATCGCACATTATGGGTATTTTGGAATTATTATAGCTTTAGCTGGCGGGATTGTTGGATTACCGATACCAGACGAGTTTTTATTGACCTTCGTTGGTTATAACGTTTCAAAAGGTGTTATGTCAGGAACTGCTGCGTTTTTAAGTGGGATGGCTGGTGCGATGTTAGGTATTACATTAAGCTACATATTAGGTTTAAAACTTGGACTTCCTGTTTTAAAAAAATATGGGCCGAAGATTAGAATTAAAGAACATCACATTGAAAAAACACATATTTTATTTGAAAAATATGGTCCATTTCTTTTAATGATTGGTTACTTTATCCCAGGAGTACGTCATTTAACAGCATATTTTGCTGGGATGTCTAATTTAACGCTCTGGCGTTTTTGTTTGTACGCTTACGGTGGTGCACTTATTTGGATAAGTGTTTTTATTGGGCTCGGCTGGAAGTTAGGAGAGAAGTGGCGTTTTGTTGAGTATAGTCTACATCATTATGGAATATGGATTTTATTTATTTCAGTAGTTGTTATATGCGTTGTATGGCTTTACATAAAGAAAAAGAAAAACCGCTAATAGCGGTTTTTTTAGCTGAAAGCGATAAATAGTACACCAGCTGTAATAAAGACTACGCCAACGCCAGTCATAAAGTTTAACTTTTCACCGAGTATAATCATCGCGAGAATGATAGAAAATACGACGCTTAATTTATCGACAGGAGCCACTTGTGAAACTTTTCCTGTTTTGAGGGCAAGAAAATAAAATAGCCATGACGAAGCACCTGCAACCCCACTTAATGTGATAAAGAGCAGTGCTTTTTTATTTAGCAGTACGTCGCCAATATTTTGAAATTTACCTTGGATAATAATAACGCCTACCATAAATAATGCCATAATAATAGAACGAACCGTTGTCGCGACATTGGCATCGATTCCATCTAAACCAATCTTTCCGAAAATAGATACAAGGGCAGCAGCGATTGCTGATAGTAGTGCGAATAAGAGCCATGAACTCATAGTAAAATTCCTCCAATCTTACATTATTATACATGAAAATCATTCTCAGGTATAAAGTGAAACTTTAATCAGTGGGATTTTACCGTCCCGCAAATAGCGGAATAAATAACGGAATAATCCCCACCTTATATTACTAATAAGGTGGGGATTATTATACTACTCTGCAATTTCCTCATACAAAAAGTACGTTACATTATAAATATGTTCTACTTCATCGTCTGTCATAAATAATAATTCGTCACGCTCAATCCCTTTTTTCTTTTCAATAAACTCAATCATGTTTTTGCGTTCTTCTCTTTTCATCAATTTTATTTCTCCTCTCAATCTGTTTTAATACAGTTTATTTAAGTTACTGCTATTATATAACAGAATCTTTAGAAAGTTCCACCTATTTTATTGTTTTTTTCAGAAGAACTTTTCGACAAAACGAGCCCACCTTAGGTGGGCTCGTTTTGTTTTATAGTCGTAAAAACTCGGGCTCCGTCGTACCAGCACCATCGATGTAATAAATTGTGTCGGGATTGATTTTTATTAATACGTAATTAGGGTCTTCAGGACCGAGTAACCAACGTTTTAAGCTATTATTCCAAAACTTATTTTTTAATGTGGAGTCTTCTTCAATGGAGGCTAAGCCTTCCACTTCAATATAGTCTTCATCTAATTTTTTTCCTTCACGTCCAAGTAGTACATGGACATTTGGATTGTTTTCAATATCTGTTATCTTTTTTGATTTCCGATCCGTTGCAATATATAACACAAAATCTTCATGGAAAAACATCATAAAGGCACTATGTGGTTTGTTTTCACGTACAGTGGATAATACACCAGTTCTTTGACCACCAATAATAGTTGCGATTTTTTCTTTTAAATGCATGCTTTTAACCCCTCTTTATAATTTATTATTTTCTCCGTTTAAACAAGATAATTTGAATATCTTTCATACTGTTTTCTTTAATCCGATTTTTTAAACGTAATTGTGATGAAATCGGACAAGTTAGGAGAAGAATAATAATAATATCGAGGAGAAATACATACGATGGAAGGATGAAAAGCATGTTTAATAAAATATTTCTTATAGTAGCGCTGATCGGGGTACCACTTTCTATACTTGGAAAAACGCTTCATTGGCCTCAAACAATTATGTTCGCTGTGTATTGCATTACGATTATCGCATTAGCGGGTTTTATGGGGAGAGCGACAGAAAGTTTGGCAATTGTATCGGGTCCTAGAATAGGTGGATTGTTAAATGCTACTTTCGGTAATGCTGTTGAACTCATCATTTCGATTTTTGCACTTCAGGCAGGATTAATTGAAGTTGTGTTAGCTTCTTTAACGGGTTCTGTACTTGGAAATTTATTATTAGTAGGAGGACTTTCCTTCTTTGTAGGGGGGCTTAAATATAAAAGACAAAGTTTTAATGTGTATGATGCAAGGCATAATTCAGCTTTATTAATCTTTGCTGTCGTAGTAGCTTTTGTTATTCCAGAGATTTTTTCAATGAAGATGGACGCTGGAAAGACGTATCAATTAAGTATCGGTGTATCTATTATTATGATTATTATGTACCTTGCTGCGTTGCTATTTAAGCTCGTTACGCACCGCGGTGTATATCAACATAAGAGTGATGAAGTAGCTCATGAGGAAGAACCGGAGTGGTCGAAAGGGAAAGCACTACTCATTTTAGCAATAGCGACAATTGCGGTCGCTTATGTGTCAGAGGCGCTCGTGCATACATTTGAGACAGTTGCAAAATCATTTGGGTGGTCAGAATTATTTATAGGGGTTATTATCGTTGCGATTGTTGGGAATGCAGCGGAACATGCATCTGCAATTATTATGGCGTATAAAAATAAAGTAAATATTGCAGTTGAAATTGCAATAGGTTCTACGTTACAAATTGCCATGTTTGTTGCTCCTGTATTAGTACTGCTTTCTATGTTCTTCACGCAAAGGATGCCTTTAGTATTTACAATACCAGAACTTGTTTCTATGATTACAGCTGTTTTCTTAACGATTGCGATTTCAAATGATGGAGATACAAACTGGTTTGAAGGCGGTACGTTATTAGCAGCGTATGTCATTATGGGAATTGGTTTTTATTTATTATGAAAAATAGGCATAACAATTGTGCTCAGAGAAAACAATAAACGAAGTAGTATATATACCTTTACGTAGGAAGGAGCCAGACAGGTGAAACGAGTATACAGCATATGTCTTTCAACTATGGTCTCGTTTATTCTATTATTTCCTAACATGAGTTTTGCAAAGACAACGGTAGAAACAAAAATGCCTTCATCTGTTTTAAATATTTCTAAAGACAATACGTTTCCAAATGATGCGCAAGATTTACCGCGTTTACAGCCGAGTAAGTTTGCTCAAGAACTATTGAAAACAGCAAATATTAAAATTGAAAATCCGGACTTAATTCGAATGTTTAATGAAACGACAATTTCGAATGCGCCGCTTGCGGTAGGGTACCGAGCGAAGATTTATTTAGGTCAATGGGCTTTAAATTATGAATCGGTGGATACATCGGTTAATTGGGAATATAAACAAGTAAATCGCAATGTGTACGATAATCGAGGAGGAGATCGCTTATATCCGCTACGCTATAAGCAAGAAACGCAAAAGACGGTTGAAGGCGATTTAACAGCAGATATGAAAGATGCTGCAGATGTGAAAAAAATGATGCTTCTCAAAGCACTTGAAAAAGTACAATTGCCACTTTCATTTAAAACGACGATTGGTTATGGTACCGGACATGAGCGCGTGTATAATATTAGCCCGAGTCAACTTGGATATTTATATGCTTATACACCAGCAGTAAATGAAAAAGGAAAAGTAACGTTTGGGGAAGTGTACCTTGTGTTAAAAGGAAATCAAAAAAGGCTTGTTGTAAAAAATATTACCTCACAAGGAATCGGAGCTGCTATTCCAATTCATGATCATTTGTATTTTAAATTTATTTCTTCTTCTCACTCGCAATAATGTGAAAAACGTCAGCTTATAAGCTGACGTTTTTATTTATCCCGCTATTTGTGGGCAATTGGTTCAACTAATAATCAGTGGGGAATAAACAAAACTCCCACTGATTAAAGTTTCACTTTATAATGTAATATTTGCTGTTTTTGATAAGAAATCTTCTGTTGGATAGTAGCTGTTTTTTACAAGAACATTCGGTCCGAGGCATTTTACTGCAGGACAGTGACAGCTTAATGATTTTGCTGTTTTTGAGGCACTCCATTTGTCATACGCTTCTTGTAGTGTGTTTGTTTGTACGTTACCTAGAAGAGGAACATCACCGAAATCAGTTACAATAATATTTCCATCGAAAATGTTAACGTTTAAACGAGAACGGCCATCTGGATCGTTACGAACTGTTACATTTTTGCTTTCTTGTAATTTCTTAAATGTGACGATGTCTCGCTCGTCATCGCTACAAGCGTAGAAAGGTAAAGTCCCAAATAACATCCATACATTTTCATCGCGAATTTCTAGTAAATGCTCAATTGCATCACGAATTTCAGCTTTTGTTAAAATTTCTAGATTGCTCGCAAAATCACTCGGATACATCGGATGAACTTCGTGACGTTTACAACCCATCTCTTCGACAATTTGACGATGAATATGTTCCATGTGTGGTAGAGTTCGTTTATTCAGCATCGTTTCGGCTGATACGAGTACACCGGCATCTGATAGAGCTTTACTATTTGTAATCATTCTTTCGAATAATTTTGCACGTTGTTCATAAGTAGGTTTACGTTCCATCATTGCAAATCCACCTTCAACGAAGTCATCGATTGTTCCCCAGTTATGAGATATATGCAATACGTCTAAATAAGGAATAATTTGTTCGTAACGTGCTAAATCTATAGTTAAGTTTGAGTTGATTTGAGTGCGAACGCCTCTTTCATGGGCGTATTTTAAGAGTGGTGTTACATAGTTGTCGACGGATTTCTTTGAAAGCATTGGTTCTCCGCCAGTAATACTTAAAGAACGTAAATGAGGAATCTCATCTAATCGTTTTAATAAAAGCTCCATTGGAAGCGGATTTGGATCTTTTGGCTGTAATGTGTAACCAACAGCACAATGCTCGCAACGCATATTGCATAACGTTGTCGTTGTAAACTCAACGTTTGTTAATAGTAGTTTGCCGTACTCTTCAAGGTCCATATACGCTTCCCATGGATCGTAAGAAGGAGTAATCGGCTTCATTTTTTGTGATATCGTCATATGAAATACTCCTTTGACTATTGAAATAACAATTTGTCCATTCTCTATAATAGAAGAATATGTACTTTTTATAAAGTGAAACTTTTTTTGTGAAAAAAGAGAGAGGGCTTACATTTGAATGAATGACTGTGACAAAATTGATGAAATTACATATCCATAGCAATCATTTTTGCGGTATAATAAAAGCAACTCGAATTAAAAGGAGAGTGCCTTCATGGGAAAAGCAATTGAAGATAAAGATTCACAATTAGTATATTTAAAAGAACGTTTAAATATGTTCATTGAAGTAATTGATACAATTGAACCTGAAGAAGTAGAGTTAGAAGATGTAGATCGTCTTCTTGCGATGTTAGATGAATTAGAATTAAAATGTGAGCAATTTAAAAAAGACGAATAATATATTAAAAAGGCTGCCAATGCAAAATTGGCAGCCTTTTTCTGTATGGATAATAGAAGGACGGTAGAAAAAAAGGTATAATCAAGTTGTGAAAAATTTCATTTAACCGCAAATAGCGGGATAAATAAAGAGCTGAAGAATATAATAATGGAATTTTCATTTCATAACGTTTTGGTAGCGTTCACAATTGAGGGGGAAGTAACAATGGAAAAGCTTCAAGAAAGCATGTATCAACTAATTGTTGAAACGTCAACGAACTTACCGAAAGATGTTCGTCGTGCGATTCAACAAGCGAAAGAACGAGAAAATGCAGGGACTCGTTCTGCGATGGCACTTGGCACAATTACGAATAATATTAAAATGGCTGATGATAACATCTCGCCAATTTGCCAAGATACAGGGATGCCAACGTTTAAAATTTATACACCAGTTGGTGTGAATCAACTAAAGTTGAAGGAAGCTATCTATCATGCGCTTGAGCGGGCGACAAAAGATGGTAAACTTCGTCCCAATTCTGTTGATTCTCTTTTTGGAGACAATAGTGGAAATAATTTAGGACCAGGTACACCGGTTATTAAGTTTGAACAATGGGAAAAAGATTATATTGATGCACGTTTAATCCTAAAGGGCGGTGGCTGTGAGAATAAAAATATTCAGTATAGCTTACCGTGTGAATTAGAAGGACTTGGACGCGCTGGCCGTGATTTAGAAGGGATTCGTAAATGCCTTCTTCATGCAGTATATCAAGCACAAGGTCAAGGGTGTAGTGCAGGTGTAATTGGTGTTGGTATCGGGGGAGACCGCACATCAGGTTACGAATTAGCAAAAAATCAATTATTCCGTACATTAGATGATGTCAATCCAGTATCAGAGTTACAAAAACTTGAAGAGTACGTATTAGAAAATGCGAATAAGCTTGGCATTGGTACGATGGGATTTGGCGGAGAAACAACTTTACTTGGCTGTAAAATTGGTGTATATAACCGTCTGCCAGCTAGTTTCTACGTATCTGTTGCATATAATTGCTGGGCATATCGCCGCCTTGGCGTAACGATCCATCCTGAAACAGGTGAAATTATGGATTGGCTATATCAAGAAGGTGACGATACACTTCAGCAAGAGGCACAAGAAAAAACAGAGCAACGTGAGATTGTATTACAAGCTCCAATTACAGAAGAGCAAATTCGTGAACTTCGCGTTGGTGATGTTGTAACAATAAATGGCATGATGTATACAGGGCGGGACGCAATTCATAAGCATTTAATGGATAACGATTGCCCAGTAGATTTAAATGGGCAAGTTATTTATCACTGTGGTCCAGTTGTCGTGAAAGATGAAAATGAAAACTGGCAAATTAAAGCGGCAGGTCCAACGACAAGTATTCGTGAAGAACCGTACCAAGGCGATATTATGAAGAAATTCGGTATCCGCGCTGTCATTGGAAAAGGTGGTATGGGTGCGAAAACATTAGCGGCTTTAGAAGAGCACGGTGGTGTATATTTAAATGCAATTGGCGGTGCAGCACAATACTATGCTGAATGTATTAAAGAAGTAAAAGATGTTGACTTCTTACAATTTGGTATTCCAGAGGCAATGTGGCATTTACGTATCGAAGGATTTAAAGCAGTTGTAACGATGGATTCTCATGGTAATAGCTTACATGCAGATGTTGATAAAACATCACTTGAAAAATTAGCTAGCTTTAAAGAGCCAGTATTTAAGTAAACAAAAATGCATCTCGAATCATGCGAGATGCATTTTTTTGGTATATATAGAAAAACATGTTCAGCATGAAAGGATGTGTGGCAACAGAAACTAAAAGTACGATTATATATGGAAAGGAGACTATTTATGAAATATAAATGGTTATATATAGGTCTCATTTTTTCAATTATGATGGCACTTGTTCCAGTTTCAGCATTAGCTTATACAAATACTCCACATAACTGGGGAATTCCGCGTCCTAAAAATGAAACAGTACCAGATGCAGGGAAGCTATATACAGAATTACTACAAAAAAATGGTGGTTTTTATTTAGGGGACACGGAGAAAAAGGATATTTATTTAACATTTGATAATGGATATGAGAATGGATACACAGGGAAAATTTTAGACGTATTAAAAGAGAAAAAAGTACCAGCAACTTTCTTTGTAACAGGGCATTACATTAAAACACAAAAAGATTTATTGTTAAGAATGAAAGATGAAGGACACATTATTGGAAACCATTCGTGGAGCCATCCTGATTTTACAGCGGTAAATGATGAGAAACTTCGTGAAGAATTAACGAGTGTAACGGAAGAAATTAAGAAAGTAACTGGGCAAAAAGAAGTAAAATATGTACGTCCTCCGCGCGGCGTATTCAGTGAAAGAACGTTAGCTCTTACGAAAGAAATGGGCTACTATAATGTATTTTGGTCACTTGCATTTTTGGATTGGAAAGTGGATCAGCAAAGAGGATGGCAATATGCCCATAATAATGTTATGACGATGATTCATCCAGGATCTATTTTATTACTTCATGCAATATCAAAAGATAATGCAGAAGCACTTGCAAAAATCATTGATGATTTGCGCGAGAAAGGGTATGATTTTAAAAGTCTAGATGACTTAGTAAAAAGCAATCAACCGTAAGCATGTATGCTTGCGGTTTTCTCATGCTATAATGATGTGTAAAAAGGATGGGGAAACGTATGTGGAGCGAACATGTTACGTTAGAGTATCCGTATCATTTTGAAGAGGTGTTAAAACGTTTATCTTTTGATCCTCTTAACGTCATTCAATTAGATGAGAAAGTTATTTATGTCCCGCTTTGTATAGATGAGGAACAGATTGTTGTTCGTCTGCAAGGAATCGGTACTGTTCAAAATCCACAGTTTTGGATTTCTAGTCAGAAAGGAAATCCAGAGAAAGTCATGAAACGAATGAGAGCCATTTTTCATTGGAATGAACCGTTTCAAGATATACAAAATCATTTTTTAAACACATCATTACGTCCACTATTTGAAACATATGCGTATACTCCAATCATTTTAGAATTTGATTATTTTGCTTGTCTTCTTCGCTGTATCATTCATCAACAAATAAATTTGAAATTTGCTACTGTGTTAACAGAACAGTTTGTGAAACGATATGGAACAGAGAAGAATGGTGTATTCTTTTTCCCAACTCCAGAAAGAGTAGCAAACATTTCAATAGAGGAATTGAGAGAGCAGAAGTTTAGTCAGCGAAAAGCTGAATATATAGTAGGATTAGGTAGAAGTATTGTCAGCGGTACATTAAATTTAGCGAGTATAGAAACCAGGGCGGAAGAAGAGGTTTCAGCACAACTGTTACCAATTAGGGGGATTGGTACATGGACAGTGCAAAATTTTTTAATGTTTGGGCTTGGACGGAAAAATATGTTTCCGAAAGCGGACATTGGGATTCAGCGTGCAGTACAAGGTGTATTTCAGTTAGATGATAAACCTGATGATGCATTTTTAGAAAAAGTGAAACAAGAGTGTGAACCATACTGCAGTTATGCAGCGTTATATTTATGGAAAAGTATAGAGTAGAGGTGTAATAATGATACAAAAGCAACATGAGAGTAAGTTGGAAGTTGGTCAAACGTTTCCTGTGACAATTAAACGTCTTGGGATTAACGGAGAAGGCGTTGGTTATTTTAAGAGACAAGTTGTTTTCATTCCAGGGGCATTACCAGGAGAAGAAGTTGTTGCTGAAACAACGAAAATTCAGCGTGGTTTCGCTGAAGCGAAAGTGAAAAAAGTTCGTAAAGCTTCACCACATCGTGTGAAAGCACCATGTCCAGTATATGAAGAGTGTGGCGGTTGTCAGCTACAACATTTAGATTATAAAGAACAATTAAATCAAAAGCGTGATATCGTTGTACAAGCGTTTGAGAAGTATATGAACAACAGTTTAGAAGAGAAAATTCGTCCAACGCTTGGTATGGAAAATCCATGGCATTATCGTAATAAGAGTCAATTACAAGTGGGACGTAAAGACGAAAAGGTTATTACAGGGCTGTATAAACAAAACTCACATCAGTTAATTGATATTGCTCATTGTATGATTCAACATAAAGCAACGAATGAAGCAACAAAAGTTGTAAGACGTATATTAGAAAAGTTAAATGTCTCTATTTATAATGAGAAAAAGCAAAAAGGTTTAGTACGTACGATTGTGACACGTACTGCAGTTCAAACAGGGGAAGTACAAGTTACACTTATTACAACAAAAGAAGAATTGCCAAATAAGGAGCAATTTATCGCAGAAGTACAAAAGCAAATGCCAAGTGTGAAATCAATTATGCAAAATGTGAATTGGCGTAAAACATCTGTTATTTTCGGTGATAAAACATTTAAATTAGCTGGAAAAGAAGTAATTCAAGAAACACTTGGTGATTTATCATTTGAATTATCAGCACGTGCATTCTTCCAGTTGAATCCGGAACAAACGGTTGTTTTATATGATGAAGCGAAAAAAGCAGCAGCTTTAACAGGTGATGAGAAAATTGTAGATGCGTATTGTGGCGTTGGTACAATCGGTCTTTGGCTTGCAAATGATGCAGCGGAAGTACGTGGTATGGATGTAATTCCAGAAGCAATTGCAGATGCAAGAAAAAATGCGAAGCGTCACGGATTTACAAATACGAAATATGAAGCAGGTAAAGCTGAACAATGGTTACCAAAATGGGTAAAAGAAGGATGGCGTCCAGATGTAATTGTTGTCGATCCACCTCGTACAGGTTGCGATGATAAATTACTGGAAACAATTTTAAAGGTGAAGCCGAAACAAGTTGTTTACGTATCTTGTAATCCTTCTTCATTAGCACGTGATGTACAAGCATTAATGAAGAGTTATGAAGTGGAATATGTGCAACCAGTAGATATGTTCCCACATACAGCTCATGTAGAAAATGTAGTGAAGCTTGTTAGAAAGTAGAGTTTATTTATATTCCCTCACGATATGAGGGAATATTTTCTATGAAGGAGAGTAAAATGAATAATTATAAATTAACGATTCAGTACGATGGTGCACGTTTTAAAGGATGGCAACGTCTCGGTAATAACGATAATACGATTCAAGGAAAAATCGAAAGTGTTATATCTGAAATGGTTGGAAAAGAAATTGAAATTATCGGTTGCAGTAGAACAGACGCTGGTGTACATGCATTGAATCAAGTTGCTAACTTTCAAAGTGATGAAAAGTTAGTGGAACATAAAGTGAAAAAATATTTGAATCAATATTTACCAAATGATATTAGCATTACAAGCGTAGAAGAAGTACAAGATCGCTTCCATGCTCGTTACAATTCTAAAGCAAAAACATATCTTTATAAGATTTGGAATGAAGAGCATACAAATCCATTTATGCGTAAATACAGCATGCATGTGAATAAAAAATTAAATGTGAAAAGCATGAAAGAAGCTGCGAAACATTTAGTTGGTTCACATGACTTTACTGCTTTTTCAAATGCGAAATCAAAGAAAAAGTCTATGGTTCGAGAAGTATATACACTTGAAGTGATGGAAGAGGCAGGATTCGTACAAATTAGAGTAAGTGGTAACGGATTCCTTCATAACATGGTGCGAAAAATTGTTGGAGCATTAATTGAAGTTGGATTAGGACAATTAGATGCAGAAGCAATTCCGCACATTTTAGAGTCGAAACAACGTAATCAAATTAATTGTCTTGCTGAGGCGAGTGGTTTGTATTTGGAGAATGTTGAATTCTAAAAGATATGGATATAAAAAAAAGCACTCATGTGAGTGCTTTTTTTATGCTGATGCAGCCGTTTTATCTTTTCGGAAAATCCCCATTAATCCTCCGATTAATAATAAAATTCCTGGTAATAAGTAAACAATAGAAATACAAATAAATCCACCAATGGCAGCAATCGTCATCATAATGCCGCCTACTTTAGCTTTGCTCTTAACCATAACGCATCCAACAATTCCTAAAATAGAAAGAGCTACAGCAGCCCAGCCTAATCCAATAATTTGATTAGCTCCGTCAGCTTCAACCGCTGCTCCGACGCCGCCGATAAATAAAGCGATAAATGCACATAAAATCCCGAATATACCACCGATTAGTCCTAATACAAATTCTGTTGTTCTTTTCATAGTAACCACCTTTTAAAAAATATTTATTAGCTTTTTTATCCAACTCACAATTTGTTAGTTCAAACATAAGTGAAGTTTATATAAATAATCTTCAGAGATGTTGAAATGTCAGATTTAGAACTTACATGATAACAAACATAATGAATACTGAATGTCGAAATTTGTCGATGGAATGAAAGAGTATTTATTCTGTATATAATCAATTTTAAATTAAGTTTTGAGGTAGAGGGAATATAAAGAAAAAAACACGAGAGTAGTAAACATCTCGTGTTTAAATACGATAATTAACTTTGTCGGTTTAAGAAGATTTCTCTTGCTTCATACGTATCTTCAAATTCCAAAAAGCGGCAAGCATAATAGCTGCAAAGGAGCCGCTAATTGTTGCTAGTAGCTTTGCATAAGGGAAACTGTTCATATCCATGAGTAACATCATACATACAAGGGTAGGGAAGAAGGCTAAGTATTGTAATAACTTTAATTTGTTACCATTACTCATATATATCGTTCCTTTCTAGTATGTTATATGTTTATTGTAGCATATTTTACCAAATATTTATTTGTACTTTAAAGCAGATTTATTCTGCATTAACAGGCAATAAAAGTCGAATTGATGAGGGCTGATTATAATTTCGCTTTATAATATTGATTCCTTTAGAGACTGTAAAATTGTAAACAGTCTCTTTTTTTGTGAAAATAAAGCTGGGAACATACTACGTATGCAAAGGGGAATGAGCGATGAAGCAAGAAGTTTCACAGCTGTTAAAACAAATAGATTTAAGGAAAGAGGAATTACTAGAACTTACAAAAACATTAATTCGTTTTGAAACACCAGCACCGCCAGCGAGAAATACAAATGAGGCGCAAGAATTTGTTGCAGATTTTCTAAGAAAACGAAACTTTAGTATTGATAAATGGGATGTATATCCGAATGACCCGAACGTTGTTGGGGTGAGAAAAGGAATAGAAAGTGACACACATAAAAGTCTTATTATTAATGGACATATGGATGTAGCTGAAGTATCAGCAGGTGAGGCGTGGGAGACTAATCCGTTTGAGCCGTTTATAAAAGATGGTTGGTTAGTTGGACGTGGTGCGGCAGATATGAAAGGGGGACTGGCTGGGGCACTATTTGCTATTCAACTTTTACAAGAAGCTGGCATTGAACTACCTGGAGATTTAATCTTTCAATCAGTAATTGGGGAAGAAGTTGGAGAAGCAGGTACACTTCAATGCTGCAAAAGAGGTTATGATGCTGATTTTGCAGTTGTAGTGGATACGAGTGATTTACATATGCAAGGACAGGGCGGCGTAATTACTGGATGGATTACTGTGAAAAGCCCCCAGACGTTTCATGATGCAACACGCAGACAAATGATTCATGCTGGAGGACGTCTATTCGGAGCGAGTGCGATTGAAAAAATGATGAAAATTGTGCAAAGTTTACAAGAATTAGAGCGCCATTGGGCAGTTATGAAAACATATGAAGGCTATCCACCTGGAACAACAACGATTAATCCAGCTGTTATTGAAGGCGGACGGCATGCAGCGTTTATTGCGGATGAGTGCCGATTATGGATAACGGTGCACTTCTATCCGAATGAAACACATGAACAAATAATAAAAGAAATTGAAGAATTTATTGGGAAAGTAGCGGCTGCCGATCCATGGTTAAGTGAAAATCCACCACAATTTAAGTGGGGCGGAGAATCAATGATTGTGGATCGTGGCGAAATTTTCCCTTCTTTAGAAGTAGATAGTGAACATGCAGCAGTAAAAACGCTTAGCTCAGTACACGAATCACTTCTATCTAAACATGCAATTTTAGATATGTCTGCAACGGTAACGGATGGTGGTTGGTTTAGTGAATTTCATATTCCAGCTGTTATTTATGGACCAGGTACATTAGAAGAAGCTCATTCAATAAATGAGAAAGTTGAAGTAGAACAGTTAATTGAATTTACAAAAGTAATAACGGCATTTATATATGAATGGTGTCATACAAAAAAATAGATTAGTGTTTTGAAATCGTACAGGTATGTATACTTGTACGATTTTTTAGTGAACTATTTCAGAGTTGAACAGAAACAACTGAAATAGTTCTTTATTTTTCTATGTCTTTCGTTTTAGTTCGATTAATTTCTCTTTCGCTAATTCAACAGCAATTGCATCATCTAAATAGCCAATTGGAAAGAGATAGTCGGGAATAATATCTGTCGATAAAATGAAATACAGTAATGCGCCTCCAAGAACTGCACGCTCTTCTTTTGAGATAGTTTCATTGCAAAATTGTTGATACATATCCGTTAATTGTTCAATAAAAGGGCCAGCGCTATCAATTTGTTCTAGCTTGCTCGCGAAACTTTCATGAATACGTTTTTCACCTTCTGTTGTCTGAGCATAGCGTTCATAGTTTTCAAGTTCTTGTTTTACGCGAGTTGTTGTATAGTCGAAATCGAATAAGTTAGAGGATTGCAGCGTTTGCTGAATTGTATCAAGAGATGTGTACATATCCGTCTTTTCTTTATTAATGTGAGGAGAATCAGGATACATTTCATCAAATAGCAATTGGGGTGGAACTTGCAGACATTCTGCAAATTTTTGTAGATGTTTTTGTTTTGGTGGTTGTTTACCATTCATAATTCTTGAGATTGTTGCGGGATCAATATTTGTAAGCATTCCTAATTGGCGCATGGATAAGGCACGTTCTTTTAAAAGTTTTTTTATTAATGTACTAAGCCGCTCATTTGGATTTTCTTTAGGCATAGTGAAGGCACTCCTTTTTTATTGTTGAAAAAATGTTGAGCATTTATTACATGTATATGAAACAGACAGGCACAGTTTCTCAACATTTTCATAATATGCATGGAAAAGTGAGAAAAAGGGGTGGCTGTTTATGAGTACGGCAGGTCTATTTTCAATTTTTTTAATCGGGATTGCTTCTAATTTAGATAATGCAGGTGTTGGGATTGCATATGGCATTCGTAAAATTCGAATTTCGTGGCTTAACAATTTTATCATCGCATTTTTTGGGTTTTTATTTACTTTATTAGCTGGTTTTTTGGGGAACTGGATAGCGCTATTTATTTCAGAGTTTACTGCAAACCTAATTGGAGCAATCGTTTTAGGTATAATCGGTGTATTCGTTTTGTGCCAGCCTTTCTTGGGGCAAAGAAATACTGTAGGTTCTAAAGATGGTAATATACTTATGGGCATTTTACGTGATCCAGAAAAAGCAGATTTTGATGGTTCTAAAACAATTAGTTTTTCAGAAGCAATTGTTTTAGGGATTGCGTTGTCTATTAATAATATTGCAGGTGGATTTGATGCTGGGGTAACAAACTTGAATCTATGGCTTACAGCAACTATTTCTGGGGTGTTTAGTTTTATTTGTATTAGTGGTTTTGCGTATGTAGGAAAACGATTTTTAGCAGAATACTTAGGGAAATGGGCTACTGTTATTGCGGGCGTACTATTAATTCTCATTGGGATAGATCAGTTATTGTAACATACAATGTTCGAGCATTTCCTCGGAAATAATCGAATGAATTGCATATATCGACAGCACATGTGTAATTACCGAGACATTACTGTTTATATAAATATGAAAGCACCTACATAGGTGCTTTTTTAACGTATATCTTCAATTAATTGTTCCGATTCTTCATGCATGCTGTACTCACTTAAAACTTGAATGCAAAGCCACTTTAATTCTTCGATAGTATGTTCAAGTTCTTCAGGAAGTACATGATGAATGTCTTCAAGTCCCATTCCGAAATGAATAAGTTCAAGTACTTGATCATCGATGTTTCGATCCATTAGTAGTTCAAGTACTTCTAAATTGAATATGTATCGGTGAGCTTCATCGAGTGAAACCACTTTTAACTTTAGGCTTTCTACAATACTCAATATAAAAAGAAGAATTGTTTTTTCAAGAACAGGCTGTTTTCCCATTTGAAATATTAGTTTCATCTTTCGCACCTCCACATATAGCGCTAGGTTGTACTATACTATTCAGAAGGGGGGAGCAAATATGCATGATATAGAGAAACTTTCAGTACGGTTTTTGTAAGGGTATTGATAGCAGATAAAATTAAGGTATTTATGAAATAAAAAAATCCTGCTAGTATAGCAGGATAACTCTGAATTAAAAAATGCTCCATCCTTCTTGAGCAGAAAGAAGTTCAAGAATTTTAAAACCAGCGATACTATTTCCGTTTGCATCTAAAGCCGGTCCGAAAAGACCAATTCCCATTTCTCCTTTTACGCAGCCGAAAATGCCACCAGCTACACCACTTTTTGCTGGGATACCAACGCGAATCGCAAATTCACCAGACTCGTTATACATACCGCATGTAACCATAAATGTTTTACAGATTTTTGTAATATGTTTAGGGATAATTTGTTTTTTCTTATATGGATCATAGCCATCCATCGCAAAAATTAAGCCGATACGTGCTAAATCGATACAGTTTACTTCAACTGCACATTGACGAGTGTATAAATCCATAAGTTCTTCAATATCACAATCGATAATTCCGTTTTGTTTCATATAGTAGCAAAGTGAACGGTTTAAGTAAGCAGTCTCTAATTCTGAATTGGCAACTTTAGAAGAATAATTAATAGTAGGATTATCTGTTATTTCACGTACAAAATGAAGGATGCGCTCCATTTTTTCTTCATTATCGTTTCCTGCTAACATGCTTGTAATAGCTAGTGCTCCTGCATTAATCATTGGATTAAGTGGTTTGGAAGGACTTGTCGTTTCTAACTTAATAATAGAATTAAATGGATCGCCAGTTGGCTCCATTCCAACTTTAGAAAATACATATTCTTCACCACGATCTAAAAGGGCAAGTGCAAGTGTAATTACTTTTGAAATACTTTGAAGAGTAAATAGTGTCTGTGAGTTGCCAGTATGGATGTATTCTGTTTCTTTATGGAAAATGGCAATCCCTAAATCATCTGGATTTGCATTTCCTAGTTCGGGGATATAAGTAGCAAGCTTTCCTTTTTTTGTATATGGTTTTACTTGTTCTAACAACTGTTGTAAGTTGTTTGTTTCAATGCACTGCATAGTACCAACGCTCCTATTTCGAATTAACTAAGTTTACTTTTCCCGATATGCTCGGAAATAAATAATAACATGAAAAAGTGGAATGATAAAACGAAAGTTACACGTTCTATAGTAGGTATTTCGTTTTGAGTATTCTATATTGAAAAAGGAGAATTTTCCTTTTATATAACAGTTTGGAAATAGGAGATTTATCCATAAAAAATTCGAAAATAAAAACTACACATCTATACAACTATATGTTATTATGGTTATGTAAATAGAAAGCGTTTTCTAAGGCGTACTTATAATGATAACGATTTCATAAATTTGATAGGGGGAATTAAAATGTTGCAGTTTCTACAACGTATTGGTAAAGCGTTAATGCTTCCAATCGCCGTACTACCAGCAGCAGGATTATTGCTTCGTTTAGGGCAAGAAGACGTATTTAACATTCCTGTTATGGCACAGGCCGGTGCAGCAATTTTTGATAATTTAGCACTTATTTTTGCAATTGGTGTTGCAATCGGTTTGTCTATTGACGGTAGTGGAGCAGCTGGACTTGCCGGAGCAATCGGATATCTTGTTTTACAAAATACAACGAATGCTCTAAGTAAGACATATTCAGCAGCAGAGTTAAATGATAAATTAAAAAGTGTTCAAGATTTAGTCGGTTCAGTGGATCCAACTAAATTAGCAGATACAATGACAAAGGTTTCAAAAGCAGCGGCGTTAACGCCGAAAATTAATATGGCCATACTCGGTGGTATTATTGCAGGGGTTGTTGCTGGGTTACTATACAACAAATTCCATAAGATTAAACTACCAGAATGGTTAGGATTCTTTGCAGGAAAACGTTTTGTACCAATCATTACTTCAATCGTAATGCTTCTTTTAGGATTAGTATTCGGTCAAATTTGGCCAACGATTCAAAGTGGTATTGATGCAGTAGCACATGGTATCGTGAACTTAGGTTCAGTTGGTGCTGGTTTATTTGGATTATTAAACCGTTTATTAATTCCAATCGGTTTACACCACGTAATGAACACATACTTCTGGTTCGTACTTGGTGACTTTACAAATGCAGCTGGCGATATCGTTCATGGTGATATTGCACGCTTCTTTGCAAAAGATCCATCAGCAGGTATGTTCATGACTGGTTTCTTCCCAATCATGATGTTCGGTTTACCAGCAGCATGTTTCGCAATGATTGCAGCTGCTAAACCAGAAAAACGTAAAATGGTTACAGGTATGTTAGGTGGTCTAGCATTAACTTCATTCTTAACTGGTATTACAGAACCAATTGAATTCTCATTCATGTTCTTATCACCAGTATTATATGGAATTCATGCTGTATTAACAGGTCTGTCTCTATTCATTACAACAACTCTTGGCATTCACGATGGTTTCTCATTTAGTGCCGGGGCAATCGATTACTTCTTAAACTTCGGTATTGCAACAAAACCATTGTTACTAGCAGGAATCGGTTTAATTTACGCAGCAATTTACTTTGTAGTATTCTACTTCTTAATTAAGAAGTTCGACCTAAAAACTCCTGGTCGTGAAGACGAAGAGGAGCTAGCTGAAGGTGAAGAAGCTCCAGTTGCAGGTTCAATTGGTGAAACTTACGTAGCAGCTTTAGGTGGAAAAGAAAACTTAACAGTTATTGATAACTGTGCAACACGTCTACGCTTACAAGTGAAAGATGCTGGTCAAGTAAACGAAGCAGCATTAAAACGTGCTGGTGCAAAAGGTGTTATGAAATTAAGTAATACGAGTGTTCAAGTTATCGTAGGTACAAATGTTGAATCTGTTGCCGATGATATGAAAAAACACGTATAAATAATGAGATAAGAGGATATCCGAAAAGATTGATGACATCAATCTTTTAGAGGATATCCTCTTTTTTTGTTAACAATTTAACAGCAATCTTACTTTTATAAATTTTCTTTTTCTTTTTTATACATATAGGTTGGTAATATGTGCAGTGCGTGATAAAGTAGGGATGACATGGAATGGAGTATCCATAATCTACTAAAAAAAATCTTTAGTAGAGGGAGTAAATTATTGTTGAGTAAGGGGAAAAAAGCAATCATGGATCAGGAAAAAAATAATGCGAATGGGAAAGCACGTCGGCCGATTGTATACATAAAAAGAACAATCATTCTCGTCTTACTATTTTCAGTTGTATATTTCATGTATACAAAAATTGTTGCGGATAATAAGAAAGAAGAAACTTTAAAAGCAGCAGCAGAAATGAAGAAACAAGAAGAGCTCAAAAAGAAAGAAGAAAAAAAGAAGCAAGAAGCACAAAAACAAAAAGAGCAGGAAGAACAAGTAAAGCAAGTACAAGCTGTGGAAAAGCCTGCTGAGGGACCACCTCAAGAAATTAATGAAAACGCTCAATTAGATCAATATTTACAAAACGCAGGATTTAGCGGGACGGCTGTTATTGTAAAGAACGGAAAAGTTCTTTTAAATAAGGGATACGGTATGGCGAACAAAGAGAAACAAGTACCGAATAATTCAGAGACAACTTTTTATATTGGTTCTATTTCAAAGGCGTTTGTAGCAACTGCTATTATGCAATTAAAAGATCAAAATAAATTAAACGTAGAGGATACGGTTGCAAAGTATATTCCAGATTTCCCTCAAGGTAATGGTATTCAGTTAAAACATCTACTAACACATACATCAGGAATTCCAGAGTATGAGCAAGGGACAGAGGATATTTCTCATGAAGAATTGATAAAACGAATAGGAAAGCAAAAGCGTGTTGGGAGTCCAGGAGAGAAATGGAAATATTCCGATTCGAACTATTCGATACTTGCTTACATCGCTGAGAAGGTAAGTGGACAACCGTTAGAAGAGTATATTAAACAACATATTTTTGCAACTGCGGGTATGAAACATTCTGGTTTCGGTAAAGCGTTAGAGCAAACAAGGTTTCCATCGACAGGTTATAAAATAGTAAATAACAATATGACAACACCGAATATTCCAAGTATGTCACAACTATACGGTTGTGGTGATATATATACAAGTGCACATGATTTATATTTATTTAATGAAGCGCTCTTCTCTGGAAAGTTAATTTCAAAAGAGAGCTATGATCAAATGTTTACGGGCGGAAAAAAAGATTACGGGTTTGGATGGTACGTAGACCCAGGAAGTTATTCGAATCACGGTGTAATGCCAGGATGGAATTGTTTAAATGGATTTAGTAAAAACGGAAGTGTGTATGTCGTTTTATTATCTAACATTCAAAATAACATTAAATCATTTGGTAAAGTGAATAACGACATTTACACGATGTTGCGAAATATTGAAGTGTAAGAGGCTATCCTTTTGGATAGTCTTTTTTATTGAGGAAGTGCATGTGCAATGAGATAATAAAAAAATGGAAAAGGGGGAGGGATATGAGTATACATAGGCATCACGCACGTAATGCAAAACGCATTTTTTTTGTATCTGTCATTGTATGGATTATCGTTGCAATTGCATTATTGATGGAATATAAAAAAGGGACGCTATTCACTTCGCAGAAAGAAAATCTGAAATTAATAGGTGTTGTACTACCGGCATTTGGATTATTAATATATAGCTTTATAGAAAAACGAAGATCAAAAATGCTTAAACAGGAAAATGATAATATAGAGAATTCTGAATTATTGGAGCAACAAAAATTTGTTGTTCGCAAAGAGGTAGGAGTATTTCAAGTAATAACGTACTTTGGATTAGATGGTAGTGCAGTAGGGTTTTTAAAAGAAGAGTATGATTTTGTTATGCAACGTGTATGGCAAGCTGTACTTTCTTTTTTTGTTAAGGGACTACATAAGCAACAATTTTATTTATATAATCACTCGGGAGAAAGATTGTTGCGTGTTCAAAAGAAGATGGGAGTATGCAACTTCTATATTTTTTCCGATATAGAGGGAAAGAAAATTGGAGAGTTGAAACAAGTGCTAAGTTTAACGAAGTGGGAATGGATCTTTTTAGGAGTGGATGGTAAAGAATTTGGTAAAGTGACTGGGGATCTTTCAGCAACATTGCAGAAAATAGACTGGCGAGATGGAACGCATATTGATGTGAAAGAAGATGGTATTCCGCTAGAAGCTGTTAAGTATTTCTCGGCAAGCGGTGGTTCACTTGTTACAGCTGCTATAAGTGAAAAGGCAGAATTGCCACGAGCGGTTTATTACAGTATCTCTGCCATAATTACAATTAAAAATTAAAATATATATAAAGATAGATGGGACACCATCTATCTTTTTTATGTGATTAGAAAAGATTGTTTCTTTGAAAAATGTATGCCTTACCTATCACAAAAAAAGCCTGCTTTGTATACATTAAGATGTATGAATGTAATTTTTATATTTTAAAAAATAATAGGAGGAGAAGTGTATGTGTCTGTTCAAAAAATATTGGCATAAATTATCCCGATTATTTAATAGACAATTAAGCTATTTTTTAGATGACAAATTATTACCTGCTGTGGAACGGCTTTTATTTTCGCAAAACTTCGCAAGGTTTATTCAAAGAAATTCAAAGAAAGCTACGGAAGAATTTATTGAATCAAGTCAATTTCAATCTATTATTTGTAACATATTAAAAGAATGTAATACATCACCGTTTAAAGAAATTGCAAAGCAATATTTAGGTAAAAACGTTGAAATTACTGTAACGGTTGGACAGTTAACGGGTGTGATTGTAGCGGTTGGGGATGATTTCTTAACACTGCAAGAAGGAATAGGAACAGAAGTTTTATTACCATTTACAAGTATTATATCAATTAAAGAAGCGTAAGAGAGGAGACTTATATATGTTATTTACTGATGAATTGCGTAACCATGTTGGTGAGTTAGTGCAAGTTGTGACAGCGGCCGAAATTGTCGCAGGTATTCTGTTATCTGTGACGGACGGGGTAGTAAGTGTTCGGACTTCTCCATCTTATGGACCACCGGAAGATGTAGTTGTGCGTATTCCTATTATTTCTTATGTTCGCTTGGAAGGGTAAGAGTGATACAAGTATGAGAGTATCAGTTATTATTCCAGTTCATAACGAAGCCAGTACTTTATCACAAGTTTTAGTAGAAGTAGAGAAATTGAAACCTTATGAAATTATCGTAGTAGATAATGGATCGACAGATGGGACGAAAGAAATAGCGTTACAACAACATTGCCATGTCATTTATTATAAATATTCTCTTGGCAATGATGTTGGACGGGCAATTGGAGCAAGAGAAGCGAAAGGTGACATTGTTTTGTTTTTAGATGGTGACATTGTCATTGATAGTAAAGAGCTGCAACGTTTCGTAAAAGGAATTCAGCAAGGTCACCAAATTGTTGTGAATAATTTAACATGGTCCGTTTATTTAAAGATGAGACCGCATTATACGACAGTTGGCAAATGTATGTTGAATCGTTATTTGAATAAAAAAGAGCTTGTTGTTGGATCTTTAATCGCAATTCCACATGCAATGAGTAGGGAAGTTATTCAGAAATTTGGTTGGTGGAATTTAGCAGATCCAGCACTGTTTCAAGCGATGGCGATGTCTAGAGGAGTAGATATTGTCGATATGGCTTCGGTTGATGTTATTCATACAAATAAAGTGCGTCCTGTTCATACTGGTACATCACCCGGTTCTCCTTATCCGAAAGCGACTAGTCGTATTATGGGAGATCATTTACGTGCTTTGCAATATGTAATCGAAATATATGGTAAGCGTGGTGGTTTTTCGGAAGGAAATAGGGATAGAGGGTTTATAGGAAAGTATAGACCAGTTGTATTACAAAAGAAAAAAGCGAAATATAGTGCCATTATCCCCGTATCAGAAGAGAAAATGACTATAAGATCTGTTATACAAGAAGTAAAAAAAGCAGGTGTAGATGAAATTATAGTGGTCGCGAATGGAGCTGATATTGAGACAATTAAACAAGCAAAGTTAGAGAATGTGATCGTTATTGAATTCGAGGAAGCTCTCGGACACAATGTGGCCCGAGCGATAGGAGCTATGCATGCCACGACCGATATTTGTTTATTTGTCGATGGTGATTTTGTTATTCCAGGAAAAAAACTAATTCCCTTTTTACATGCTATTGAAGATGGATATGATGTGGCATTAAATGATTTACAGTGTTTATTAGATACGTTTCATCCGGCAGATCCAATTAGTATGGGAAAATATTTTGTGAATTTGGTAGCAAAACGACCAGATTTATGGAATAACTCATTAACAGCAGTACCACATGCTATGCACAAAAAGGTAATAGAGAAAATAGGGTATGATTCTCTTATCATTCCACCGTTAGCTCAAATGAAAGCTATTTTGGAGGGATTCTCTATTACAGCGGTAGAATTTGTAGATGTTATAAAAACAAATCGAGTACGCCCAGAGCAACATGGATTTGTAAATGGGCGCATTCCAGCATTTGACCGTATTTTTGGTGATCAACTTGAGGCAATTGCACATTTATTGCAATCCACAGACGAACGCGGGAGCTTTACAGATGGAGAGCGGGATAGAAATATAATTCAACAATTGAGAAAGGAAGAAGAGAATACAGATGAATGTTAATAGTACAGTTGCTATTATCGGATTAGGATATGTTGGTCTTCCTTTGGCAGTCCATTTTGCAGAGAGAGGACATACAGTACTTGGATTAGATAAAGATACTAGAAAAATAGAATCCATTATAAAAGGAGAAAGTTATATTCCGGATGTTTCTTCTAAATTGTTACAAAGTTTATTGACTAAAAAAAATTTAATAGTAAATACACCAGATCAAGGTATTGCTGATTTTCAAAATAGTGATTATGTTATTGTCACTGTCCCGACTCCAATTAATGAACAAAGAGAACCAGACTTAAGTGCCCTCATTTCAGCTTCGCACTATATACAACAAAACCTTCAAAAAGGACAAACCTTCATTTTCGAAAGCTCCACATATCCAGGCACACTTGAGGAAGTTATTATTCCGATTATTTCTCAAGCAGGCCAAAAGATAGGAGAAGATTTCTATATTGGATATTCCCCTGAGAGAATTGATCCAGCTAATAGTCAATATTCCGTTCAGGATATTCCAAAGGTTATTAGTGGACAAACTGAGCAATGCAAACAAAAAGTACAGGATTTATATAGTACGATCTTCGATGTAGTTGTTCCAGTTAGTTCTCCGAAAGTAGCGGAAATGTGTAAGTTATTTGAAAATATTCAGCGCCTAGTCAATATTTCATTAGTAAATGAGTTAAACACACTATGTGAAAGTTTAGGAATTGATTTTTATGAGGCGCTTGAAGCTGCATCTACAAAACCGTTTGGATTTACCCCATATTGGCCAGGACCAGGAATAGGAGGACATTGTATTCCAGTAGACCCTTTATATTTTCAATGGAGAATAAAAAAGAATGGAGCAATTAGTCAATTAATTGAAGCAGCACATGTGATTAATGAAGAAATGCCAGAGAAAGTAGTCCAGAAAGTAAAAGGCATGGTGCAATCACCTGCATCAGTTTTAATTGTAGGAATTGCGTATAAGAAAGATGTAAATGATTTGAGAGAATCACCGGCGTTACCAATTATTGAATTGTTAATAAAAGAAGGATATGAGATAGAATATCACGATCCATATATTTCTTCTGCAAAATTTGGAAATAAAGTGTATCAATCTGTTTCTTTGGATGAACAAGCTATGAAACAAGCGGGTTGTATTTTAATTTTAACTGATCACTCTAATATCGATTGGAAGCTTTTTAAAGGAATGAAGCGAGTGATAGATACACGTGGAATTATAAAGAAGGTGAGTGTATGAGTGCTAAATGTTTAATTACAGGTGGAGCAGGATTCATTGGATCACATCTAGCTGAAGAACTGGTGAAAAGAGGAAATGAAGTCACGATTGTGGATAACTTTTATAAAGGAAAAAATAAATATCATGATGAGTTAATGAAAGAAATTCGGGTTATTCCAATAAGCGTTTTAGATAAAAATTCTATTTATGAATTAGTAAATCAACATGATGTAGTGTTTCATTTAGCAGCAATTTTAGGTGTGAAAACGACAATGGAAAAGAGTATAGAGCTTATTGAAACGAATTTTAATGGAACGAGAAACATTTTACAAGCAGCGCTAAAAGGACAGAAAAAAGTAGTCTTTGCGTCTACTTCAGAAGTATATGGTAAGGCAAAGCCACCCTTCTCTGAAGAGGGGGATCGATTATACGGGGCAACTTCTAAAATACGTTGGAGTTATGCAATCTGTAAAACGTTAGAAGAAACATTATGTTTAGGATACGCTTTAGAAGGTTTACCTGTAACGATTGTTCGTTATTTTAATATTTATGGTCCAAGAGCGAAAGATGGTCCGTATGCAGGGGTAATCCCACGATTTATCAGTGCTGCCCTGCAAGGAGAAGACATTCTCGTATATGGAGATGGAAAGCAGACACGTTGCTTTACGTATGTAAGTGATGCGGTAGAGGCAACGATTCGAGCAATGGATGAGAAGGTAAATGGTGAGATTATTAATATAGGTTCTGAGAACGAAAATAGTATAAAAGAAGTAGCAGAAGTAATTAAAAAGCTAACGAAATCTTCTTCGAAAATTGTACAAGTTCCTTTTGAAGAAGTATATCCACATGGATTTGAAGAAATTCCAAATAGAAGACCAGATGTAACGAAATTAAAAGAACTTGTGCAATTTCAAGCGACAGTAACGTGGGAACAAGGATTGAAAGAAACTATTAAGTGGTTTCGTGAAGAAAACAATGGCTAAGTCGCTATCGATTATTATACCTGTATGTAATGAAGCAGATACGATTTCAGACGTTATTCAATCGGCAAAAGGATTAAATCCAGTAGAGATTATTGTAGTAGCAAACGGTTGTCATGATGGTACAGAAGAGGTTGCTGATCGTTTAGGGTGTAAAGTAATCAAGTATACAGAGCTACTAGGGAACGATGTTGGACGTGCAGTCGGCGCAAAACACGCGATAGGTGATGTACTACTATTTATAGATGGTGATTTTGCTATTCCAACTTCAAAATTACAATTATTCCTGAATCCGGTTTTACATGATCAGGCCGACATCGTTTTAAATAATTTGGACGCATTATTTTTAAAGAAACAAAAACCGCACTCCGTGACAGTATGGCGTCAAATATTAAATGCAATATTAGAGCGTGAAGAGTTAAAAATTGATTCTTTATTATCTGTACCTCATGCGTTGACGAGAGAGATTGTTCAAAGTATTGGATATGAATGTTTTGTTAATCCTATTGTGGCTCATTTACGCCTAGTACAAAGCAAATGGAGAATTAGTCGTCATTGTGCAATTGACGTTATTACCCCGAATAAATTTCGTCCGACCGAGCATGCTGCGTATGGCACGGGTCTTTCTCAATCTGAAAAACGGATGATAGGTGATCATATAGAAGCTGTAGCGGAGCGAATAGTAGGTAGCGATGAGCGCGGAGGGTATTATGATGGCAATAGGAAAAGAGATAGTGTTTATCATACTTTAGATTTCGAAGATCTTTATCAAGGATGGGGCGTTACATCTAAATTGTATAAAGGAAAGCAATTATCGGTCATTATTCCTGTACAAGATGAAGAAAAAACAATTGGAAATGTTATAGAGGAACTTCGAAAAATTGAACCTTTTGAAATTATCGTTGTTGTAAATGGTTCGTCTGATCAAACAGCAACGATTGCAAAAGAAAAGGGAGCAACAACAATTGTATATAAAGAAGCGCTTGGAAACGATGTAGGGCGTTCACTTGGAACTTACTTTGCAAAAGGGGATATTGTGCTGTTTATAGACGGTGACTTTGTTATTCCAGCTAGGGAATTATATCCTTTCGCAAAAGCTATTGCAGATGGAGTGGATGTCGCATTAAATGATTTAAATCATTATTTAGATTTAAGAGTACCGCTTCACCTTGTAACTGCATTTAAATATGCATTAAATTTAGCTTGTGATAGAAAAGATCTAGGAGTAGGCTCACTTATTGCTGTACCGAATGCGTTTAGTCATAAGTGTTTGAAAGAAATCGGATATAGATCTTTACTTTCACCTTGTGTAGCCCAAGTGAAAGCTATTCTGTCAGGGTTCGAGATTGCGTGTGTAAGTCGTGTAGAGGTTGATAAGATGAACCGTATTCGTCCCAGTGAGCATTTTGCAAAAATAGGTCATCCTCCAGCTGTCTTGCGAATTATAGGTGATCATATAGAAGGATTAGAGCAATTAATTGTATTAGAAGGTAGTCGTGGTGGATTCTATGATGGGAATAGAAAAAGAGATGTTTTAGAGTAGTAACAAAAAAAGTGTACAACATATGTACACTTTTTTGTTCTGTTATAAAAACTATAACAGATTAGGAGATAAGAGTATTACAGCTCTACAATGGGTATTGTTCTTGTATTACAAAATAGGACTCGTATATAAGGATACCAAAAAAATACAATTAAGGAAAGGGTTAATTATAAAGACTTTTAATTGAAGTTAACACTATGCATATAGTAGTTTGCTCAACGTTTCACAAACATGTCACAACTATTTCGTTCACTTTAGCAAAAAAGTAGTATTCTAAGTGTGTAAGCTGTTATATAAAAAATCTTAGTCCTGTACTAATCAAAAATGGAGGAGATTAGGATGACTCAAGTATTAGAAAATGTTAAAAACGCATGGGAAAACTTTAAAGGTGAAAAATGGAAAGCAGAGATTGATGTTCGCGATTTCATTTTAAATAATGTAAACGTTTTCGAAGGGGATGAATCTTTCTTAGCGGGAGCAACTGAAGCAACGAAACAACTTTGGGATCAAGTAATGGATTTAACAACGAAAGAACGTGAAAACGGTGGCGTTCTTGATATGGATACAAAAATTGTTTCTTCTATTACATCACATGAACCAGGATATTTAAATAAAGATATTGAAAAAGTAGTCGGTTTCCAAACTGAAAAACCATTTAAACGTTCTTTACAACCATATGGTGGTATTCGTATGGCGGAACAGGCTTGTGAATCTTATGGATACGAAATGGATAAAGAACTTAGTCGTATTTTTAGAGATTGGAGAAAAACTCATAATCAAGGTGTATTTGATGCATATACACCAGAAATGAAAGCGGCTCGTAAATCAGGTGTAATTACTGGTCTTCCAGATGCATACGGGCGTGGACGTATTATCGGTGACTATCGACGCGTAGCATTATATGGTATTGATCATTTAATTGAAGTGAAAAAAGCTGATTTGAATTTAACTGGCGGTGTAATGAGCGAAGATACAATGCGTTTACGCGAAGAGTTATCTGAGCAAATGCGTGCACTTCAAGAGTTAAAACAAATGGCTGCTTCTCATGGCTTTGATATTTCTAAGCCAGCAACAAACACACAAGAAGCATTCCAATGGTTATACTTCGCATATCTTGCAGCAATTAAAGAGCAAAACGGAGCTGCGATGAGTCTTGGACGTACTTCTACATTCTTAGATATTTATATTGAAAGAGATTTAGCAAACGGTACTTTAACAGAAGAAGAAGTACAAGAAATTGTGGATCACTTCATTATGAAATTACGTCTTGTGAAATTTGCAAGAACACCTGATTATAATGAATTATTCTCTGGTGACCCAACTTGGGTAACTGAGTCTATCGGTGGTATGGCATTAGATGGTCGTCCATTAGTAACGAAGAACTCATTCCGTTTCTTGCATACATTAGATAATTTAGGACCAGCTCCAGAACCAAACTTAACAGTTCTTTGGTCTAAACAATTACCACAGAACTTTAAAAACTACTGTGCGAAAATGTCTATTAAAACATCAGCAATTCAATATGAAAATGATGACATTATGCGTGCTGACTACGGCGATGACTACGGAATTGCTTGTTGTGTATCTGCAATGAGAATTGGTAAACAAATGCAGTTCTTCGGCGCACGTGCAAACTTAGCAAAAGCATTACTATATGCGATTAACGGTGGTAAAGATGAAAAATCTAAAGCGCAAGTTGGTCCTGAGTATGCACCGATTACTTCTGAAGTATTAGAGTATGAGGAAGTTATGCGTAAGTTTGATATGACAATGGAATGGTTAGCAGGTCTATATTTAAACACATTAAATGTTATTCATTACATGCATGATAAATATAGCTACGAACGTATTGAAATGGCACTTCATGATACAAATGTTCTTCGTACAATGGCAACAGGTATCGCGGGTCTATCTGTAGTAGCAGACTCTTTAAGTGCAATTAAACACGCAAAAGTAAAACCAATTCGTGATGAAAACGGTATTGCAGTTGACTTTGAAATCGAAGGAGATTTCCCTAAATACGGTAACAATGATGACCGTGTAGATGAAATCGCTGTAAATCTTGTAAAAACATTTATGAATAAACTTCGTAAACATAAAACATACAGAAATTCTGTTCATACAATGTCTATCTTAACAATCACATCTAACGTTGTATACGGTAAGAAAACTGGTAACACTCCAGATGGTCGCCGTACTGGAGAACCATTTGCACCAGGTGCGAACCCAATGCATGGCCGTGATACAAAAGGTGCATTAGCTTCATTATTATCTGTAGCTAAATTACCATATGAAGATGCACAAGATGGTATTTCTAATACGTTCTCTATTATTCCAAAAGCACTTGGTAAAGAAGATGATGTACAAGTACGTAACTTAGTATCAATGCTTGATGGTTATGCAGTAAAAGAAGGCCATCACTTAAATATTAACGTATTTAATCGTGAAACATTAATGGATGCGATGGAACATCCTGAGAAATATCCACAATTAACAATTCGCGTATCTGGTTACGCTGTAAACTTTATTAAACTAACTCGTGAACAGCAAATTGATGTAATTAACCGTACAATGCATGAAAGCATGTAAGTGAAAAAAGTGTCCCTCTGTATTTTATAAATGGCAGAGGGAGGCTGTTTCAATAAAGGAGGAAGTAACATGGTAAAAGGAAGAATTCATTCTGTAGAGTCTTGTGGTACTGTTGATGGCCCAGGAATTCGTTATGTCATATTTACACAAGGGTGTTTATTACGTTGTCAATATTGTCATAATGCTGATACGTGGGAGATCGGTAAAGGAAAAGAAATAACAGTTGAAGAAGTAATGCAGGATGTGACATGTTACCTTCCTTTTATTGAAGCTTCTGGAGGCGGTATAACAGTTAGTGGTGGTGAGCCATTATTGCAGCTAGATTTCTTAATTGAATTATTTAAGAAATGTAAGGAAGTTGGAATCCATACAACAATTGACTCTTCGGGTGGTTGTTATTCTGAAGAACCAGAATTCCAAAATAAGCTAGATATTTTAATGGATTACACAGATTTAGTTTTATTGGATTTGAAACATATTGATTCAAAGAAACACCGTAAATTAACAGGGAAACCAAATGAACATATTTTACAATTTGCTCGTTATTTATCGGATAAAAATAAACCGATTTGGGTACGACACGTATTAGTTCCTGGTGTTACGGATAATGAAGATGATCTACAAAAATTATCTAGCTTTATTCAAAGTCTGTCTAATGTTCAGAAAGTTGAAGTGCTACCATACCATAAGCTTGGTGTATATAAATGGGAGGCACTTGGACATAAGTATCCACTTGCGAATGTAGAACCACCTACTGAAAAAAATGTAGAACAAGCAAGACATATTTTACAAGCAGTCTAATCCAAATATTGGGTTAGGCTTTTTGCTTTCTTTACAATAAAACCTAGAGTATATATATTGAAAAGAGTATACTGAAAATAGAATATCCATATTTTTGTAAGGAATAAGTGGAGAAATTTACATAATTGTAAAGGGAAATCAAAATAGTAAAAAGAATTAAGAAGTAAAAGAGTGAGTATCATGGAATAGAGAACATTTGTAAGTTATTGCGAAAGCTCTTATAGGAAAGTATAATGTAAAGATATGAGCACAGATAGGATTAAGGGGTCAATCTTATATGCTTTGCATATCCACGACAGGTACATAGCTGAAAGAGAAGTATTAGAATCTGTTTATGTAATTTTTAAGGAAAATGTTTTTCCTATTGTCGTATATGCAATATGGAGAAACAATAAGCTAGGAGTGGATTTGTTTGATAAAAAACCCCAAGGTTTTAATATTAACTGCACATTACGGTAATGGTCATGTGCAAGTAGCGAAAACATTAGAACAAACATTTCGCCAAAAAGGAATTAAAGATGTAATTGTATGCGATTTGTTCGGAGAATCACATCCAGTTATAACCGATATTACAAAATATTTATATTTAAAAAGTTATACAATAGGAAAAGAATTATACCGCTTGTTTTATTATGGCGTAGAAAAAATTTATGATAAAAAAATAGCATCTTGGTATGCGAACTTTGGAAGAAAACGTTTGAAATTACTTTTACAAGCGGAGAAACCGGATATTGTTATTAATACTTTTCCGATCATAGCTGTACCAGAGTTAAAAAAGCAAACAGGTATTTCAATTCCTGTGTATAACGTATTGACGGATTTTTGTGTGCACAAAATATGGATTCATCGGGAAGTAGATCGTTATTTTGTAGCAACTGATCACGTGAAAAAAATTATGATTGATATTGGTGTGCCCGCGGAGCAAATTGTTGAAACTGGAATTCCGATTCGTAGTAGTTTTGAGCTGAAGATAAATCCAGACATTATATATAATAAATATCAGTTATGTAAGAATAAAAAGATTTTACTAATTGTAGCAGGTGCTCATGGGGTATTAGGAAGTGTAAAAGAACTATGCCAATCATTTATGTCAGTACCGGATTTACAAGTAGTTGTCGTTTGTGGGAAAAATGAAGTGTTAAAACAGGAGTTATTAGGGGTACAGGAAAAAAATCCTGATGCATTAAAAGTATTTGGTTATGTTGAAAATATTGATGAATTATTCCGTGTTACTTCTTGTATGATTACGAAGCCAGGCGGTATTACGTTAAGTGAAGCGGCAGCATTGCAAGTACCTGTCATTTTATATAAACCTGTTCCAGGACAAGAAAATGAAAATGCGATGTACTTTGAAAGAAAAGGAGCTGCAGTTGTCATTCGTGATGATAGTGAGGTTTTTGCAAAAACAGAGGCGTTATTACAAGATGATATGAAGCTTCTTCAAATGAAAGAAGCGATGAAAAGCATTTATCGTCCGGAGCCAGCTGGTCATATTGTGGATACAATTTTGGCAGAAAATCATGTAGAACCGAATCATATACCTATTAAATCACCTGCTCTTGCACAATTATTTACTTAATATGAAACCCTCTTTTATATGTTTAAAGAGGGTTCTTTATTGTTTTATAAGATAAAGTAATAACTTATCCACATGAAGATTGCGCTTGCATTAAACAGTAAAGTCGAAATATTAACAACTATATCCACATTATCCACAATTTTTAGAAAAATATCCACAATTCTAATATTTAATATGCGTTACAACATATAAACTTGTGAAGGATTCGTTTAATTTATTCACAATTCTATAAATTTTGTGGATAACATTATCCACAAAAAAAAGGTTCCTTTTTTATAAGGAACCTTTTTGTCTATCCCACTTTAATGGGCAGTAAGACCCCCACCTCAAAATTCAGCGAAAGCAAAGAATTTAGGTGGGGGATCAACTGCCCATTAAAGTCCGATTGGTTCAACTAATAATCAGTGGGGGATGAAGAAAACCCCCACTGATTAAAGTTTCACTTTATTCTATCACGTAGAAAAAATATGTAATGAGAATGAATAATTAGGGGGGAAAACTTCTAATTATTCATTCTCACTTTAAATACTTTTCGAGCGATAACCCGCTGCGCGATCTGCTTTGCGAAATTCTCGTTGGTAGAGAACTTCTTGTGTACTAGATAATGTGTTTTTTGCTTTGTCACGTTTCTTTTTATCCATTACAAATCACCTCGTGTTCTAAAGTCACTATCTATCGTTTCCAAAGACATGGGGTGATATACGTATATGCAAAATGTCAATGATTAATTATTTTTTCTAAAAATTTAGATTACGCTTCTTTTAATTGATGAGCATCTTGGAACGTTGTATCTCGCATTGTAGCAAGTGTATATTGATCTTTTGGGATTTCATATAAGTTATAGACTTCTTCATTTGCGTTAATCTCATCATAAACGGCTTTTCTTGTTTCGTTTGCTAGATTTACGTATTGTAATTTTTCTGCAGCTTTAATAGAGCGAATATTTATTTTGCGAATACGCATAAAGATCGTTTCAATATATAATTCATAGAAAAGTTCACTAAAAAATGAATCTTTTGCCAATTTATTATAGCCTTTTCCATGATAAGGTTTGCCAAGCCATGTTCCAAGGAATCCGGCTTTTTCTTGCACATCAAATAAAGTAATTGTTCCGATAGGGTTACCCCACTCATCTAAAATTGTGCGTGAAATTAATTCCCCACGCTCCTCAGCTTCAATCGTTTGCTTTGTTAAAAATAAATATTCCTCATATGAATAAGCCTTTTGACGCACAAAAGGGAAGACAGCTGGATCCACCATTAACTCGTATAGAACGTGGCTGTCGTGTAAGTCGCGTTTTTTTAACATACTAACTCCTCCTCACACGAGGGTAGCATGACGAAAAAACACCCCACCCTCGAAATTTTTATATCAATCTTTAAAAAATTTCGGGGTGGGAATCGAACCCACTAGAACCAGTTTCTAACGCTGGTGGCGCACCATTTGCCTTCCCCATTCATCAATTTGAAAATGATAATCACGACACAAATTGATTATGGTTTCATTCAGTTTATAATCGTATAATACTTTATCTAGTCAAAAAAATAAACTAGTTTTTTTTATTTTTTTTGTAAATTATTTTTCCGTCAATCATGGTTAGTACAGGCTTGGCTAAATAATGGAAAGGATGATGAGTCCATAACACGAGATCAGCGTCTTTTCCAACCTCAATGCTTCCAATTCTATCCTCTAAACGTAAATTTCGTGCTGGAAATATAGTGATTCCTTCTAGTGCCGTTTTTTCGTCTAATCCTTCTCTTACTGCGACAGAAGCACAAACATTTAAATATTGAATTGGTGTATAAGGGTGATCGGTTGTTATAGAAACTTCTACTCCATTTTTCGATAATATATGGTAAGTATCCCATGTTTTGTTTTTTAGTTCGATTTTAGAACGGCGTGTAAGAGTGGGGCCAATTGAAACCTTCAAATTGTGTTTCGAAAGTTCTTCAACAATAAAGTGTCCTTCTGTACAATGTTCAATACGTAAATCGAGATTGAATTCTGTTGCAAAGCGTAGAGCAGAACTAATATCATCTGCTCGGTGAGCGTGGATACGTACGGGTATTTCGCGGCGTAATGCTTTTAAGATAGGAAGCATTCGAAAATCAGCTTCATGTCCGTAGTGCTGTGCCTCATAGAAGGATTCCCGAAGTAATCCCATAATTCCCATACGTGTTATGGATTCTTTTGTTCCATTACTATGGACTTTTTTAGGATTTTCTCCAAAGGCAATTTTTAAGCCAGCAGGCTCTTGAATAATCATATGATCAATGCAAGTTCCAGCTGTTTTTATTACACAAGTCGTACCACCGATAATGTTTTGACTTCCTGGCATAACGTGAACAGTTGTGATGCCATTTTGTACAGCATCTTGAAATGCAATATCAAAAGGGTGGATTCCGTCCAAAGAACGGATATGTGGTGTTGAAACTTCAGATGTTTCATTTGCATCATTGCCAGCCCAACCAGTACCTTCATCATAGAGACCAAGATGAGTATGGACATCAATAAATCCGGGTAAGAGATGAAGAGCACGCGCGTCTATAACTGTCATATCTTGAGTAGGTTGAATGGTAGGCTTGACCTCGGCAATTCGTTCCCCTATAACGAGTACATCCCCTTGAAATTTTGGGGATGTAATAGGATAGACAATGGCTTGCTTGAGCAATATTTTCATAGGTACCTCATTTCTGTTACTTTATAATGTTAATGGAATTTAAGGGAAAGTAACTGAAAGATTATTTGTGTAATAATGCTCCGGATTCTAGAAAATAAAAGTTTTGAAAGGGCCCCTGTAAAACTGTGTTTTAGAAGTACTACATTGTATGCGAAAGTATATTTTGTAATGCATGGTCTATTGCCGAAAATGTGTATTCATACCCATGCTCAATTGCTTTACTAGGTAATACGTGTTGCCCTTCTAGTACAAGTATGCTCATCTCACCAAGTAAAGTGTGAAGCATAAATGAAGGGACAGGTAACCAATGAGGTTTTTTCATTATAGTTGCAATGGTTTCTCCAAATTCTTTCATTCTTATAGGGAGGGGAGCTGTAATGTTAAGCGGTCCATCAATTTCTTTTTTGTGTATGATGAAATCAATCAGGCGAACGACATCGTCTATATGAATCCATGATAACCATTGGTTTCCAGAGCCAATTGTACCTCCGATATAGAATTGATAGGGGAGTAGCATTTTTGGAAGAGCCCCTCCATCTGCACCTAATACGACTCCAAATCTTGCGTAGATTGTTCGTATTCCGAGAGAACGTGCTTTAGATGCTTCTTGTTCCCATGAATATACTGTATTTGCTAAAAAGTCATTTCCAGGAATCTCATGCTGTTCTGTAAAAGACTCGGTTTCAGACGTTCCATAGTATCCAATAGCACTTGCGTTAATAAATGTGTTTGGTTTTGCATGGAGTGTTTGCAATTGTTTAATGAGTCCTTTTGTTGTTTGAATTCTACTGTTTAAAATGGAGGCTTTTTGTTTCTTTGTCCATCTACTATTAATAGACTCTCCAGCTAGATTAATAACTACATCAATAGAGGAGAGGGGGAATGTTTGTAAATCTGGTGTCCATTGTACGTATTGAAGGTTAGGGTGGGAAGTTTCAATAGTTTTGTTTCGAGTAAGAATGTAAACATTATATCCTTTTTGAATAAAAAAAGTAGAAAGGTATTTACCGATAAAGCCGGTACCACCAGAAATTGCGATTCTCAAAATTATTTCCTCCTCATTATATATATTCTTGAAAAGCAAAAACGTTCTTTGACTATGTTAAAATAATAGAGAGGTGAGAGTATGGCTGTCATTACAAAAATAGAAGTGCAAAAACGATCGAAAGAACGATTTAATATTTATATTGATAAAGGTCAAGGTGAAGAGTACGGATTTAGTGTGAATGAAGTAATCTTAATAAAACATGGATTACAAAAGGGCTTAGAAATTGATGAAATAGCGTTAGGAAATATTTTGTACAATGAAGAGGTACAAAAAGCATATTTACAAGCGATCTCCTATTTATCCTATCAAATGAGAACGAAACAAGAAATAGAAGATTTTTTACGAAAAAAAGAAGTGGGACAGGCCATCATCTCTGAAGTCGTTTCGAAATTATTACATGACCGGTATATTAATGATAAAGAGTACGCTGTTTTATATACGAGAACGCAAAGTAATGTGAATCGAAAGGGTCCCACTGTTATTAAAAGAGAGTTGTTAAATAAAGGTGTACAGGATCTAATTATTACGCATAGTTTAGAAGAATATCCGAAGGAAAAGCAAATTGAGAATGCTTTACTTCTTATAGAAAAGAAGAAAAGGTCTTATCAAAAGCATTCCTTTTTACAAATGAAGCTAAAGTTAGACGAAATGCTTATTCGTAAAGGATATTCTAGAGATGTGATTCAAATTTGTTTGGAAGAATTGAAAGACGAAAAAGATGACGAAAAGCAACAAGAAGCGTTACACTATCATGGGAATAAATATTATGAGAAATATAAGAAGTATGATGGATGGACATTCGAAAATAAGATGAAACAAGCGTTATATCGCAAAGGGTTCTCTATGGATGAGATAGAGATATTTTTGCAGATGAAACGCGAAGAGGGATGAGGGGAATAAGATGAATATGCCAAAGCGCTACAGTGAAATGACACCATATGAGCTAAGGGAAGAAATTGGGACTTTGAAAGAGCAAGCAATAAAAGCTGAGCAACTTGGAATTGTAAATGAGTTCGATGTATTAATGCGAAAGATGGCAATGGCTCGCGCTTATATGACTGACATAAACAAATTCCATATTGGTGAGACATATGAATTGGTAGAAGAACCTGGTATATTATTTGAAATTACGTATTTCAATGGGGTATTTGCTTGGGGACATAAGCAAAATGATAATGAAGAGATTGGAATACCGATTTCCTTATTGCAAGAAAAATAAAAACCAGAGAGCGAATATCTCTCTGGTTTTCATCTTTGGTAGGCGTTACAGGAGATAGGAGATTCTAAAATTGGCGTTTTTTACATTCATTCGCCAATATAATGAGAGACTGGGTTTGTTGCGTCTGTCCGTTAACTTGCGCTTTTGCATGTTTCGGACGAGTCCACGTATGGTTAAATAATTCAGAACGACTATCTAAGCGATCACGGTAGCTCATCTTTATCACCTCGTGTAGGAAGTTAATTTTTTAGGTTGTACCTGTACTATTCTTCCTGCTGATTTGCAGCACGCATACGTTCTTGTGGGTGCGTGTTAATTGTGCCGTTAGGTCGTTTCGAAGCAAAGCGTGATTTCGCTTTCGGCTGACCATCGATTTTGCTGTTGTTTTTTGACTCAGACCAAAATTCGGCTTGTTTACCCATTGCGAACGCCCTCCTCATCATCAGTTGATACCTCTTTAAGAAGTATCACTTATAGAATGTGCAAAATAGAAGAAACTATCCTTTAGAAATTAAGGGAATAAATAGGTAAAAGGAGAATAGAACATGAATGATATTCACGAAACATTAACAAAAGAATTATTAGACAAAAATGACAAACTTTCTTACGCACAAGCTCGTGCGTGGGTTGAATTATTGTGGGAAGACTTTCAAACAACTTATGCTAAATCAGGTCGTTATCAAGGTGATGAAATGACTGAACAAGTGGTACGAACATGGATTAATAATCATGGAGGTCGCCTTCATGAAATGCGTACAAATAATCCGAAATATAGCCATTTGATCAATCAAGAAGACCATTTGAAACATTAAAAAAAGCGACTTAAGTCGCTTTTTTTAATGTGGAAGTAATTCCAGCTTTTTTCGAAGTTTTTCTTCACTAAAAATCCATCCTGTATAGGAATTAATAATATTTAAATTGTGGTCGAGTTGAACGATTGCAACGAATGGATAATAATCTTTACTGCGATAGCGCAAATCAATGAAGCGAACTTCGTAATAATGATCATAATCGAAAATGTCCCAGCGATATACAGGGGAGAAAGATAGAAATGCTGAGATGTTTTCATCTTGTTTAGCTGCGCGCATAATAGCATTATTTGGGAACGGTATACGGTCGAACTTATCATATATCATGATATTACCACGATGCCATCTAGCGACGTAGTAATAATCAGTTGTAACGATTGCTAAATGATAATGATAAAATCTGTAAGAAGGGGAAATGATTATCTTCTCCACATGATTGAAACGTTTATATACGACACTACGTATGTTTCTATGCATCATAATCCGTCCGATATAGTAAACAATCATCAATATATACGCTGCTAAGGCAGTATACCCTTTATGGGAACCTACGAGCATACAAGCAATCGCGAGTAGGTGGATAAAGAAAATGACGGTATCAAATGTATTAATGATGCCGAGTGCTACCCATTTTTTTGTGAAGGGCCGTAATGCCTGTGTACCGTAGGCATTGAAAATATCTACAAAGACATGAAGAAAGACGGCAATAAATGACCAAAGTAGTAGATGCAAATATGGAGCGTCTGAAAAGAAGGCGAAAGAGATGCCACTTATAAGGAATGACCAAAGAATCACTGCAGGAATGGAATGAGTAATCCCGCGATGATTTCTTATATATTTAGCGTTATTACGCAATTTTAAAACTGTATCGATGTCAGGAATATTGGAACCGGCAATTGTAGCGAGCATAACTGCTTGTGGCCCAATATCACTTTGTGCTATGGCTGGATCTAACGTGGCCAAACTGCCTAGAGTAACGCCCATAACAAGGTGAGTGGCTGTGTCCATAGAAATACACCTCCGTTTTTTATTAATGTAACTCTTTTTATTCGATACCTCAAGTCCTTTGCCTTCTATTTCCTATGTCATCTTACTTAAATTTTTTCCTAAAATCTTTATAATAGTACTTATATGCAAAAAAATGAGGGGGATCAAGTTTGACACTTGAAATATTAAATAATTTTAACATAGAGCAGTTTCAAAATGATTTAATTGGTTGGTTTGAAAAAGAACAACGCGACTTACCGTGGCGTAAAAATAAAGATCCATACCGCGTCTGGGTTTCAGAAATTATGTTGCAGCAAACGAGGGTAGAAGCTGTAAAACCATATTACGCGAATTTTATGGGGAAGTTTCCTACTCTAGAAGCTTTGGCAAATGCTGGTGATGAAGAAGTGTTAAAAGCATGGGAAGGTTTAGGGTATTATTCTAGAGCACGAAATTTACATGCGGCCGTAAAAGAAGTGAAAGAAGTATACGGCGGGATAGTACCGAGTGATGTAAAAAAAATTGAAAAATTAAAAGGAGTCGGACCCTATACAAAAGGTGCTATTTTAAGTATCGCATATGGTATACCAGAGCCAGCAGTTGATGGAAATGTTATGCGTGTATTATCTCGCATTTTATCAGTATGGGATGATATTGCAAAACCGAAAACTAGGAAAGTGTTTGAAGAGATTGTGCGTGAAATTATTTCGGCTGAAAATCCATCTTATTTTAATCAAGGTTTGATGGAATTAGGTGCACTAATTTGTATTCCAAAAAATCCAGCATGCTTACTTTGTCCTGTACGTGAGCATTGCAGGGGATATGCTGAAGGTGTTCAAAAGGAGTTACCAGTAAAAAGTAAAGCGAAGGCTCCTACAATGGTACCAATTGTTGCAGGGGTACTTCAAACAGAGGATGGTCGTTACGTCATTAATAAACGTCCAAGTACCGGATTGTTAGCTAACATGTGGGAGTTTCCAAATACTGAACTTGGGGAAGGGATTCGGAATCAAAAAGAGCAGCTTACAGATTATATGAAAGAAAAATTTGAGCTCTCGATTTCTATTGAAGAATACGCAATGAATGTGCAACATACGTTTACACATCGCACTTGGGATATATTCGTCTTTTACGGAAAAGTAACTGGTGATATTGTTGAAACAGATACATTGAAATTTGTATCGAAAGAAGTATTTGAGCAGTTACCTTTCTCGAAATCGCATCGTACGATTTATGAGAAATGCGTTGAGAAAATTACAATGCAATAAATAAAAAAGTGTTCCCTAGATTGGGAACACTTTTTTAATCGTAAGAAATTTTTGTCCCATGAGTCCAACTAGCCTCACCTTCTTGTAAGCCGCCTCTTGTTTCAATTTCTATTACAATTTCTTTGTAAATACTTTGACCTTCTGCGTTTAAATAAGGCAGAATCTGTTGTAATGAATGATGAAAATAAGCTAATTCATCTTCTTTCCACTCATTTTTTGAAACCATCGTTAGTTCAGTCATGTCGCGTCCTATATACATATTTCCACCTCCATGTTCTATAGTTTTAATGAGTGATGAGAGATATATGCGAAAATTTTTAAAAAGAAAATTACGGATAGTTTCTAAGTGAATTGGTTACATTATTGGTTGTGGAGGTGAGAAAGATGAGTAAAAAACAACAAGGTTATAACAAGGCAACTTCTGGTGCTAGCATTCAAAGTACAAATGCTAGTTATGGTACAGAGTTTGCAACTGAAACAAATGTACAAGCAGTAAAACAAGCGAACGCACAATCAGAAGCAAAGAAAGCGCAAGCTTCTGGTGCACAAAGTGCAAACGCTAGTTATGGTACAGAATTTGCAACTGAAACAGACGTGCATGCTGTGAAAAAACAAAATGCACAATCAGCTGCAAAACAATCACAATCTTCTAGTTCAAACGAGTAATGAAAGAAAAACACTTCTCCAATTCGAGAGAAGTGTTTTCTTTGTGTGCGGGTCATTGTAATGAAAAGAAAGCGAACGACATAACTTCTAATAAGTCAACAAATGTAGTCAAAGGAGAAGGAAGTTAAAGATTAGAAATATGTAATTAGGAATAATAACTGATGAATAAATCTAAAAGGGGGTAAGTAATGAACGATTTTGATAAGTTGGTAGGAGAGCAATTGGAAACGATGGATGAGTTGTTAAAGTTACAAGCTCATCTAGAGAAATATCAGCAAATTGAAATGAGCGAAAAGGATACGTGCGATAAAAAGGAATTACATTTTATCCGCCAGGAAATATATAGAACAGAATTAGCGTTAAAACTGTTGCATGAGAAATTTGAAGAGCAAACAAATAGTGTGATTCAATCTTTTGAAACTGAAAAAATGATTTCGAATTTAGGGTAACGCATATTGTTACCTTCCGGTGAAAGGTCCTTCTTTAGATAGAAATAAGGAAGGGCTTTTTCTATTCCCATTTCCTCGTTTGTAAATCATTCAGCGAAGGCCCCGTCTCCTAAGAAGATTAGGGATATAGTATTCAGTGTGAAAAATAGAGTCTTGTCGCTTTAGTTTTAAAATTTCGACAAAAAAGTTATAATAGAAAAAAAGTGAATGCAGCTCAAAGGGCATTTGCAGTTGAAAGAAGGGAGCATATATGGGATTTCCCAAAGAAGGAGAAAAAGTACAAATACATAGTTATAAACATAATGGCTCCATTCATAGAATGTGGGAAGAGACAACAATTTTAAAAGGGACACAGAGTCTTGTAATCGGAGCAAATGATCGTACAGTAGTGACAGAATCAGATGGCCGAACATGGATTACTCGTGAACCAGCAATTTGTTATTTTCATGCAAACTATTGGTTCAATGTGATTGGGATGCTAAGGGAAGAGGGAGTATATTATTATTGTAATTTAGGCTCACCTTTTGCATATGATTCTGAAGCATTGAAGTACATTGATTATGATTTAGATATTAAAGTATATCCAGATATGACATATACGCTTTTAGATGAAGATGAGTATGAAAAGCATAGTCAAATTATGCAGTATCCACCTGTTATTGATACTATTTTAAAACGAAATGTAGCACAATTAACACAATGGATTCATCAAAGAAAAGGGCCATTCGCGCCAGATTTTGTAGATATGTGGTATGAAAGATATTTAATGTACAGAAATTAAAACAAACCTGCAGGGGATTTCCCGGCAGGTTTGTCCTATTAGAGGGGGGATTATGTGCAAGGTATAAAAAGATATTTGCAATTTGTTAAACCATATCGATGGCTTATTGCTATTACGATTATGATTGGTCTAGTTAAATTCGGCATTCCGCTTATTATGCCGTGGTTATTAAAATATATTATCGATGATGTAATTCAAGGTGGAGGATCACTTCAAGATAAAACATCCCAATTAGTAACAGCCGTTGGAATTGCCTTTTTTATTTTTGCAGTAATAAGACCGCCAATTGAATATTATCGTCAATATTTCGCGCAGCGTATCGCAAATACAATACTATATGATTTGAGAAAACATATTTTTGGTCATTTGCAAAAGTTGAGTTTACGCTATTATTCGAACACAAAAACAGGGGAAATTATTTCACGTGTAATACATGATGTAGAACAAACGAAGGATTTTGTAATTACTGGTTTGATGAATGTTTGGTTAGATACGGCAACAATTGCTATCGCTATTATTGTTATGTTTTCTATGAATGTAAAATTGACATTTGTTGCGCTATTAATTTTACCTATTTATGTAGTGGCAGTGAAATATTTTTTCGGGCGTCTTCGAAAATTGACGAAAGAGCGTTCACAAGCGTTAGCAACGATGCAAGGGTATTTACATGAACGTATTCAAGGGATGCAAGTGACACGTAGCTTTGCATTAGAAGAGTATGAGGGTAAGCAGTTTGAAAAAAGAAATAATGAATTTTTAACGAAAGCGTTAACGCATACGAGTTGGACTGCAAGGACGTTTTCGGCAGTAAATACGTTAACAGATTTAGGCCCGTTACTTGTGATCGGTTTTGCAGCGTACGAAGTAATTCAGGGGCAGTTAACGTTAGGGACTATGGTTGCTTTTGTTGGATATATGGATAGTTTGTATAGTCCGCTTCGCCGTCTTGTTAATTCCTCTACAACATTAACACAGTCTTTCGCATCGATGGATCGAGTGTTTGAATTGTTAGATGAGAAATACGATATTGTGAATGTGCCAAGTGCGGTACAAACGAAAAAATTAAATGGTGAAGTGATATTTGATAATGTATCTTTTCGTTACAATTCAGATGAAAAAGAGATATTACATAACCTTTCGTTAACTATGTTGCCAGGAGAGAAGGTAGCACTTGTAGGAGCGAGTGGGGGAGGGAAGTCATCTCTTGCTAGTTTAATTCCTCGTTTCTATGATGTTTCTTCCGGTGCAGTTTATGTAGATGGGATAGATGTCAGAAAGTATGATATGAGAAATTTACGTAGTCATATTGGAATTGTACTGCAAGATAATTTGTTATTTAGCGATACAATTGGGGCGAATATTTTATACGGAAATCCGAAAGCTACAGAGGAAGAAGTGGTTGCAGCTGCCAAAGCTGCGCAAATTCATGATTTTATTATAGAGTTACCTGATGGTTATGACACTGTCGTTGGGGAACGCGGTGTGAAGTTATCTGGTGGGCAAAGGCAACGTGTAGCGATTGCAAGAGTTTTTCTAAAGAATCCATCGTTACTTATATTAGATGAGGCGACTTCCGCTTTAGATTTAGAAAATGAACGGTATATTCAGCAGGCACTTCAGACGTTAGCTGCTGATCGAACGACGATCATAATTGCGCATCGATTGGCAACAATTACGCATGTGGATACGATTATTTACATTGAAGATGGTGAAATTAAAGAAACAGGTTCTCATGAAGAATTAATGAAAAAAAGAGGATTTTATTACAACTTATATCAACTTCAACATATAACAGAAACAGCTCCTTTAGCGTAAAAGGAGCTGTTTTTTATTCGTCTTCTTTTTTATCTTCGATTTGGAGTTCTGCTTCTGGTTTATGGTATGTGTAGAAGCTATCCACAAGTAAATCTAAATGCTCTACTTCTTCACTATAGTTAATGATGGCAGAAATAAGAGGGAAGAGGTGTAGCCATGTTTTATACGCTTCCTCATCGTCTTTGTTTTGATAATCCATAAAGATATCAATTAATTCTTGTTTACCTGTTTCAACTTCATCAAGCATTTCAACGGATTGTTGTTTTTTTGCTTTACCAATAAATTTTAATAAAACTTGTTCATGATAATGCGTTAATGAATCAAGTTCGTTTTGGATAGATTCTTGAAATTCTTCTGGCATATAGCGCAGTTCATTTTCAGTACGATGCAATGATTTTAACGTACTTAAAGCACGGCTTGTCGTCGCTAACATTTGTCTGAATAAAACGAGCTTACGAATTTTTGCGAACTTTACTTTTTTCGTGTAGCTTCTTTCTTCTTTATACAGCAAATAGTAATGGTTTAATTTGATCATTTTTTCTTTCATACGATCAATATCAGTTTTTAGCGTTGTAAAATCAGAAGCTTGCCTACTATTCATTCGAATCCATTTTACAATTTCTTCTGTGTTATCAACGATACGATGATATAGTTTTGTTTCGTATTTAGGCGGCATAAACACTAAATTTACAAGTGAAGCCGCAATAATTCCAATCATAATCGTCGCAAAGCGAAGTAAGGCAAAACTAAAGAAATCTTCGCCCTGATACTCCATAATGGCGATAACTGTTACTAAAGCAATTGATATTGTGTTTTCTAATCGTAATTGCAGTGTAAGTGCGATTACTAATATACATGTTAATCCAATAATAAAAGGATTATGTCCAAAAGCAGTAGCAAATACGATAGCGAATACCGCGCCAATGACGTTTGCTTGAATTTGTTCAAGTGCAGTTAAATAAGAGCGGTATACAGACGGTTGAACAGCGAAGATAGCTGAGATTCCCGCAAATACCGGACTCGGTAATTGAAGTAAAATACAAGCAAATAAAGCTAATGTGATGGCAATACCCGTTTTTAAAATGCGAGCACCAAGTTTCATACCCTTAATAAGATCCTTTCTCTTGTCATAGTGAATGTACAACATGATACTATACATTCATTACAATATGTTAGCAAGTGATATTTTAGTGACGTTAATAAGAAATTAAGATACATTTATACTTTTTCCTAATTCTTTTTAAACATCAATTTTTAGTAAAAAAACCTGCTGAATTTCAGCAGGTTTCAAATTGTTACTATAGATTACTATGAGAAGTGTACTTCGTCAATTTATTCTTGAAAATGAAAGTTAGCTATATCACTCTGTTGAGATAGATGGGTCAGCTTGCTCTTTTTTCGGGATAATTTCAAAAAACTGGTGCTGCATATCATCGAGTAACGGTGTTAATAAAGCAACTTCCTCGTATTGCTCATGCTCATTTAATACACGAATATAATCTAGCAATAACTCAGTCACATCTTGCACGCCGTTTTTACTAATTGGTTGTAATGTAACATTTGCCCCTTTTGCGATTCTTCTTTTTAAGGCCTGTTCTGTTAAACCCGAGTTTGCATCATGACGTAAATAAACAACACCGCCAGTCATACCAGCACAAATCCATGGACCAGGATCCCCTAAAACAAGCGCTCGCCCATTTGTCATATATTCAAAAGCGAAACCTTTAATATTAGAGTATGCACCTATATTTCCTTGTTCTTTTTCACGGAGTGGCTTTGTCATGCGCCCTCCAATTATCATGTCTGCTCCAGAGAGGCGAATGCCAGCGCGAGCATCGGCGTTACCTTGAACGTATAGCGCTCCTTTTTGTGCACCATATCCAAAACCTTTTCCGACAGAACCGTTATAATATATGCCGTCTTTTCCTTTTGCTTTCGTTATATAAATACCACCACCAAAGGAGGTTTTACCAATACCATCTTGTGCGCCGCCATTTACGTGTATAAATAAGTTCTCACTATTGTAAGCGCCTAATCCATTTCCAGGAATAGAGCCATTCGTATACTTTAATGTAAGTGGTTCAAGCTTCGTGTCTTCATATAATTTACTACGAACGCGATAGCAAGATTCTAGCCCGCCCATAACGCGTTGCTCTACGCCAACGCCTACTAATTCTTTTGAATGAGGGGAATGAACTGTTTCAAATTGTTTCTCAGGCATTTGTTCCGTGTTTGTAACAGATGGATGTTCTATCGTTTGTAGTAAATTACATAAGTCTAATAAATTTTCACCTCGAACTTGTTCTAATAAATCGGACCGCCCGACAATTTCTTGTAAATTTGTATAACCAAGATTTCCTGTTAATCGCTTTAGTTCTACGCCAAAAGTGGTGAATAAATGTAATAATCCAGCAACGGCGCTTTCTAATTCACGCGGGACGAAGCGGCGTAATCCGTGTTCTTTCGCCTGAGCTTCAGATTCAATTTGTGTTGCAATTCCAACGTGACAAGTATCTAGATGACACCCGCGGCAAGTTGTACAGCCAATTGCAATCATGGATAATGTACCAAATCCAATACGATTTGCCCCAAGGAGCATGATTTTCAAGGCATCATTAACACTTCGAATACCACCGTCAGCCCAAATTTCTACCTTATGTCTCATATTTGCTTCTAATAAAGCATTGTGAGCGGCTTTCACACCAATTTCTACAGGAAGGCCTACATGTTGCAAGGCGTGAATACGTGCGGCACCTGTACCACCATCAAATCCGCTAATGTTAATAAAGTCAGCACCAGCTTTTGCGATACCGACAGCAATTGTTCCAATGTTAGGGACGACAGGGACTTTTACAGCTACTTTCGCAAGTTGATTAGCCGTTTTAATTTCTGTAATCATTTGAGCCAAATCTTCAATGGAATAAATATCATGGTTGTTAGAAGGTGAAATTAGATCTGAGCCAATTGTAGCATTACGTGCTTCAGCTATTTTTGCTGTTACTTTTGAGCCTGGCAAATGTCCGCCTTCACCAGGCTTTGCTCCTTGCCCGATTTTTATTTCAATTAAGTTTGATGAATTTAATAGTTCGGCGTTTACGCCAAATCGCCCAGATGCAACTTGTTGTCCACGTGTATGTGGATATTTTCCGATCATATCTTTAATTTCGCCGCCTTCACCGTTCAAGCTAATCATATTTAGCTGATCGGCCGCTTCTGCATATGAACGAAAGGCAACTTCATTTTGAGAACCGAATGACATGGAACTAATAATAAATGGTAAATCATGATTTTGAATGCTGATAGACACTTCCTCAGCCGGAACGATATGTTTTGTTTCTTTCATTTGAACAAGGTGTCTAATTGCGATTGGGTTATTTTCTTCTAATTCACTTAACTTGTCACGGTAATCATCATAAGAGTTTCCTTTTGCGACATCACCGATTGCTTTCCAAATTCGCGGGAATATATGAAAAGATTTTCGCATTCTAACTTTAGGGTTGTTATAATCATCTGCTCGTATTTTTGCGTCTTCAGCAAGTGACTCGAGAGAGAAAGCTAAATTATTTGAACCGAAGAAATTCGTAATTTGTAATATGTTTGCGATTTCCTCATGTAATCCGATAGAAGAATAGAGGCGACCGTAACCGCGTAATTCATGAATTCCAATTGTTGAAATGACTTTCTCTAGTCCTTTATTAAGTGCATGATATAAATTCGTAATGGGTGTTTTTGTCCCATCATTTACGGTTGCAAATAATAAATATGGATTCATACTATCTGCTCCTAATCCATACAGTGTGACGATATCATGTAAGGAGCGAAGGGCACCGGAACGTATAACGAGAGAGCAGTTTCGGCGTAATTTATTTTCACTTAATACTTGATGTACTTTAGCGGTAACTAAATGCGGATCAATCCATAACTGTCCATTTAGATGAGCGTTGGCATCGTCTATTAATAATAGGGAAGCTCCATCGTTCACGGCGGTTATCGCTTCAGAACTAATTCGATTTAAGGCGTGTTGTAGAGTTTCAGCCGGACTGAATGTAGCAGAGATTGTAGCGATAGAGCTATGAGTATTGAATAGCTCTATAAGTTGTTCGTACGTAATTGTGTGTAATTCCTCTACAATAGATTGTGCTACACTTCCTTCTAAAATAATTGGGGAAAGCATCTCAACTACAAATGGTTGTTTAGCACCACTTAATAAACTTGGGCGTTCTCCAAGTATCGTTCGTGTGGAGAAGTGTTCGACCTCTCGATCGCGATCGATTGCTGGATTTGTAACAACAGCTACACTTTCCTTAATGAAGTCAGCGATATTTCGTCTATCGGCATCGAGTGCGGCAAGTGGTGAGTCATGCCCAAGTGAGCGAATGGGCTCAACGCCTTTTGTTGCCATCTGTTCAAGAAGCTGAATATGTTCTCGGTCCCATCCAAAAGCAACGTATTGCTTCGTTTCAACTTGCATAGAATCACATAATCCTGGGACTTCTTTCGTTTCAGGGATAGATAAGTTTAAATGATAATCTTTAGTATCAACTCGCTTTTTAAAACGTTCGTATACTTGGGTTTGGTATTTGTCATATTCATAAAGAACAAGTTCATCTTGTTCATTCCATTTTAATCCGACCTTTTCTCCAGGAGCAAGTGGTTTCGGTTCTGCTACATATTCAGTTGGTGATACAACTCCAGGTTCAGAAGAGAAAACATAAGAACTCGCTGTCTCTACTTTCCATACTGGTCGTAGTCCAAGGGAATCAACGCTGAAAACAGCTTCATCTTTATAACGTGAAATAATGCCAGCTGGACCTTGCGCAAAATGGCCCCATGCCTCACGTATATACGTATATAAATCTTGTAAATGCGGTTCATAAAGTTTAATTTCATTAATAATTGGTGGGAATAGTATATCCATTGCTTCAAATAAACTGTAGTCGTATTGAACAAGTAGAGTTTCTAAGGTGCGGTTTAAATCTTGGGAGTCACTGCCCCCAGCAGTAAGTGGAACATGAATCATGTTAGCTTGATCGCGTAATTTTGCAATTGTGTTAATTTCACCATTATGTCCGAGAACGCTAAATGGTTGTACACGAAAAAAATTAGATAATGTATTAGTAGAATAGCGGTTATGTCCTAGTGTCATAGTTGAAGCGATAAGTGGGTGTTGTAAATCATTGTAATAGGCAACAAGTGTATCCCCAGCACCTAGAACTTTATATACAACATGATCACGACTTAAGGAAGCAACATGAATCGCTTCGTTTTCCTCTATTCTTATCGTTACTGAAAATAATGTTTGCTCGATATTTTTAACTGCATTTTCAGCGATAAGGGCAACTTGCCAAAATAAAGGTTCTTCTTGTTTACCAAGTGGACCGAGTGCATCGGAGTTTATTACATTGTCACTTTCGAAAAGAATTGCAAAGTTTTCGTTGTTTAGTTGTGTACGAATATGATTTTTTAAATTAACTACATTTGCGTTTTTGTTTAGAAAAAAATGTCCAACGATAAAGTGGGGATGATCCACGATCGTTGGATTATATCCGCTACTTTTTAGTTTTTCACTCCAAAGTGCTTTTGGGATATCAATGTGAATGCCGATACCATCTCCTTCACCATTAATGAAGCCAGCCCGATGATTCATTTTGACGAGTGATTGTATACAAAGGTCAATGTTTTCTTTTGTAGGAATTTTTCGTTTCTCCATAACGGAAACGATTCCACACGCATCGTGTTCTGCATTTTTATAACCTCGAAATAAAGACGGTGTCCATGTATTTGTTTTATTGAGCATCCGTCAATCCCCCCTCTTATTGAAGTTTGAATAATCTTACTATTTAAGGCGTGAGCAGCCTTGTATACAAAGATAGTAAGGATATAAAAGAAAATTAAACAGATAATTATGAATAATTATACTATTAATAAGGGATTTATGAAATAGAAAAAAGGAAAAAAGAAAGATGTGCTTTCTTTTTTCCTTTTAATGACGGGATTATTTATTGTCTGCTAAAGCAGCAAATGCTCTGCCTACAGCTTCGATTGTATATTCAATATCTTCTTTTGTATGTTCTGTCGTTAAGAACCATGCTTCGTATTTAGAAGGTGCTAAGTTAACTCCTTCTTGAAGCATAAGCTTGAAGAATTTACCGAACATTTCACCATCTGTATCTTGTGCTGCATCGTAATCTTCAATTGTATTTGTTGTGAAGTATACAGTTAAAGCACCTTTTAGACGGTTTAATGTAATATCGATATTATGTTTTGCTGCTTGCTCTAAAATTCCTTTTTCAAGCATTGCACCAAGGTCATCTAATTTCTCATAAAGCCCTTCTTGTTGAAGAACTTCTAGACAAGCAATACCAGATGCCATAGAAGCGGGATTTCCTGCCATTGTACCAGCTTGATATGCAGGTCCGAGTGGGGCAACTTGTTCCATAATTTCTTTTTTACCACCATAAGCACCGATCGGAAGTCCGCCGCCAATAACTTTACCAAGCGCTGTTAAGTCTGGTGTTACGCCAAGTAAGTCTTGAGCACCGCCGTACATGAAGCGGAAAGCAGTAATAACTTCATCATAAATTACTAGTGCGCCAGCTTCATGAACAAGTTCATTTACTTTCTCAAGGAAGCCAGGTTTTGGCTCTACAATACCGAAGTTTCCAACAATCGGTTCTACAAGGATAGCTGCTACTTCATGTCCCCATTTATCTAATGCTTCTTTTAAAGTTTCTACATTATTAAATGGAACGGTAATAACTTCTTGTGCGATACTTTGTGGTACACCAGCGGAGTCAGGAATTCCTAGAGTAGAAGGACCAGATCCAGCAGCTACAAGTACTAAATCAGAATGACCGTGGTAACAACCAGCAAATTTCATAATTTTTGTGCGGCCTGTGTAAGCGCGAGCGACACGAATTGTTGTCATTACTGCTTCAGTACCAGAGTTTACGAAACGGACTTTATCTAATGCAGGCATTGCTTCTTTTAACATTTTTGCAAACTTTACTTCTAGTGCTGTTGGTGTTCCGTAAAGTACACCATTTTCAGCAGCTGTTGTAATTGCTTTTGTAATGTGCGGGTGAGCATGTCCAGTAATAATAGGACCGTATGCTGCTAAATAATCGATATATTTATTTCCATCTACATCCCAGAAATAAGCACCTTTTCCACGTTCCATAGCAACAGGAGCGCCGCCGCCAACTGCTTTGAAAGAACGAGAAGGACTATTAACGCCGCCAACGATATGTTCTAAAGCTTCTTTATGTAATGCTTCTGACTTTGTGAATTTCACTACCATTCATCTCCTTACAAAAATCTATGTATTATTCTAACATGTTTTTCGAAAAGACGTATTGTTTGTGATAGAGAAGGCAGTTGGGTAAACTATTCGTTGTGACATTTAGGAAGGGGGTCCGGTTATGAAATCGGTAATTGAGGTACAAGGGTTACGTAAAGAATTTACAGCCTATTCAAGTCGTCCGGGTTTAAAGGGTGCATTTCGCGATTTATTAAATCGTAATTATAAAATAGTACCAGCAGTAAATGACGTATCTTTTACTGTGAAACAAGGTGAAATGGTTGGGTATATTGGTGAGAATGGTGCCGGTAAATCAACAACAATTAAAATGCTTACGGGGATTTTGACTCCGACATCAGGAGACATTTTAGTAAATGGGATGAACCCACATAAGCAGAGAGAAGAATTTGTAAGAACAATTGGTGTTGTTTTCGGTCAACGCTCACAGCTTTGGTGGGACATTGCTGTACAAGAATCGTTTCGTTTATTAAAAAAAGTGTACGGTGTATCAGACGCTCAGTATAAAGAACATATGGAGCACGTGATTGAAACGTTAGACATTGGGCCTTTATTAGATAAGCCAGTGCGAAAGTTATCTCTAGGTCAAAGAATGCGTTGTGAATTAGCGGCTGCATTAATTCATAATCCGCCGTTATTATTTTTAGATGAACCAACAATTGGTTTAGATGTACTTGTGAAATTGAAAATACGTGAATTTTTAAAAGAAATGAATGAACGTTATAAAACAACAATTTTATTAACAACTCATGATATTACGGATATTGAAGCTTTATGTGAGCGCGTTATCATGCTGGATGAAGGAAATATTATGTATGACGGTTCTTTAAATAATCTTCGTACGCAGTGGGGAGCAGAGAAGGAAATACATTTTCAATTTATTGCACCAGTTTCCTATCAGGATTTATCAATGGTTATGCCAGATAGTCATGTCGTTTGGTCGAAAGCGAAAGAGGAAAACGCGTGGATTGCAAAAATACCGAATGAAGAAGTTATCATTTCAATGCTTATTTCTAAAGTAGTACAAGCCTTTCAAATTAAAGATTTAAAAATTAACGAAGTGTCTACAGAGGAAATTATTCGTAACATTTATGAAGAAGGTATTAAACATGGGTAAGTACATTGAAATGATTCGGATTCGCTTTTTAATGATGCTTGCGTATCGTACAAACTATTATAGCGGGATTTTAATTTATACAATTAATATCGGTGCGTATTATTTTTTATGGCAAGCAATTTATAGTGGAAAAGAGAATATTGAAAGTTTATCTATTTCACAAATGACTACGTATATCGCAATTGCGTGGATGGCACGTGCGTTTTATTTTAATAATATAGACAGGGAAATTGCGATGGAGATTCAAGAAGGACGTGTAGCGGTAGAACTGATTCGTCCATATAACTATTTAGGAATGAAAGTGATGCAAGGTCTTGGTGAAGGGATATTTCGCTTTGCCTTCTTTTCAATCCCGGGTATGGTTATTGTCACCCTATTATTTTCATTGCAAATTACAACGAATTTTCAAACGTGGTTATATTTCTTCTTATCTTTAATATTTAGTTTTATTATTAATACACAAATTAATTTAATGACGGGGATGCTCACGTTCTTCCTATTTAATAATAGTGGAATTATGTATGCAAAACGTGTTGTTATTGATTTATTTTCAGGTCTATTATTACCAATTAGTTTTTATCCGTTGTGGGCTCAGAAGGCAATGGTATTTTTACCGTTTCAGGCCATTAGTTATATTCCGAGTATGATTTTTTCAGAAGGTATACAAGGAAGTAAATTGTATGAGGCATTATTATTCCAAGTAATTTGGGCAATTGTACTTATTATTCCAATTGTACTCATGTGGAGAACCGCGAGAAAACGTCTAATTGTACAAGGGGGATGATGAGATGATGTATATAAACTTATTTTTGCAATATGCAAGCCAATATATAAAAACAAAATTGGAGTATCGGGGCGATTTTATCGTTGGATTACTTTCTGATTTATCACTACAGGCTGTTAATTTAATCTTTATTCTCGTTGTGTTTGGGCATACACAAGCATTAAAAGGCTGGAGTCGAGAAGAAGTAATCTTTATTTATGGTTTCTTTTTAGTACCGTTTGCCATTTTCTCAGCTTTCTTTAACATATGGGATTTTAATGATCGTTACATTATTAAAGGAGAGATGGATCGTATATTAACGAGACCGATTCATAGTTTATTTCAAATTATATTAGAAAGAATGGAACTTGAATCTTTAATTGGAGCGATTACAGGAATAATTGTAATGGGATATGCAGCAGTGGAGCTGCAATTATCTTTTTACTGGTACGATTTCTTCTTATTCTTACTAATGGTAGGAGGGGGCGCACTTGTATATGGAGGGATATTTGTTACGCTTGCGAGCCTTGGTTTTTGGTCGGATGCGAAAAGTTCAATTATGCCGCTAATGTATAACATAGGTAACTATGGTCGCTATCCTGTTAATATTTATAACCGTGTGATTCGCTTCATTTTAACGTTTGTTTTACCATTTGCGTTTGTCGGAGTGTATCCGGCAGCATACTTTTTAAGGAAAACAGAGTGGAATAGCTATGCGTTTGCAACACCATTCGTTGGTGTTATCTGTTTTACGATTGCAATCACTCTTTGGAATCAAGGGGTAAAAAGGTACCGTGGTGCTGGGAATTAATTATAGAAGCTTGTTTGTTTCTAAGGGATAAATCCAATGGCCATCTCATACATATAGAATGAGGTGGAGGACATGTTATGGGGATTTATTCTATTAATTGCAGCAATTGCTATTTTGAGAAGTGTCCAATTGTTATGGAGTTCATATTCAGATTCTAGGCGTTTCTTTTCGTTATATAATTTAGCCTCCTTATTTTTAATTTATACAACGGTACTGATTGCGTTTGGGTTAAGTTATGTTGTATTAGAAGAAATGGGCTTTGCAGTTTTGAAAGAAGATGGAGAAAGCTTGCATGCTCAATCTTTTCAACTTGTTGAAATTTGCTTATATTTTAGCGCAGTTACTTTATTGTCCGTTGGGTACGGTGATATAGCTCCGATTGGAATAGGGAGATGGATTGCGATTGCAGAAGCGTTAATTGGATATACATTGCCGTTTGCTTTTGTAATGAGGTCTGTAATAGACAATGAAAAATAAGATAGCATTTGATATAGTTAAAAGAAAAGAGTAGGAGTGATAACAATGATCACAGTAGGAGAAATGGCTCCAGAATTTACATTAGAGGGAAGTAGCGGGGAACAAATTCGCTTAGCTGATTTTCGTGGTAAAAATGTAGTTCTATATTTTTATCCGAAAGATATGACTCCAGGGTGTACAACTGAAGCGTGTGATTTTCGAGATGCATATGGATTATTTCAAGAGAAAGATACAGTTATTCTTGGTGTAAGCCCTGATTCAGCGAACAGACATCTGAAATTTATTGAGAAGCATGAGCTTCCATTTGTACTTTTAGTAGATGAAGATCATAAGGTGGCAGAATTGTACGATGTTTGGAAATTGAAAAAGAACTTTGGGAAAGAGTATATGGGAATCGAACGTTCTACATTCCTTATTAATAAAGACGGTGAGCTTGTAAAAGAATGGCGTAAAGTGAAAGTGAAGGGACATATTGAAGATGTTCTTTCTTATATAAAGTAAATCCATTGTGGAGATAAATATATATAAGTAAGGCGAGTGTCTATACATATTTTATCGTCTTACATAAAGTGAAGTGTAGGGCATACCTCCTCAGATGATAGTATTCCAAGTGCGATTATGTCGCACTTTTTTCTATGTAAATGTATAGAAAATGGGGAAGGATATATAAGAATAAGGCTATATACAAAAATAAACCACATACTTATAGTAGAAATATTGACGATTTATAAGAAAAGGAGTACACTCTTTATAAGAATTATAAAATAATAATCCGTATAGAATCGGGGTGCATGACGGTGGTCAAAGAAGAATTAAAAGAAGCGCTAGAAATGCTGAAAAATACGGGTGTACGCATTACTCCACAGCGTCATGCTATTTTAGAGTACCTTGTGGAATCAATGACGCACCCAACAGCGGATGACATTTATAAAGCATTAGAAGGTAAGTTTCCAAATATGAGTGTTGCAACTGTCTATAATAACTTACGTGTATTTAAAGAGGTTGGACTTGTAAAGGAATTAACTTATGGAGACGCTTCAAGTAGATTTGATTACGTTACAAGTCAACATTATCATGTGATTTGCGAAAAATGTGGTAAGATTGTTGATTTTCCTTATGGGGGTTTGGAACAACTTGAAGAAGAAGCTGCGAAAACGACAGGCTTCGTTATTAATAGTCATCGCTTAGAAATTTATGGCGTTTGTCCAGAGTGTCATAAGGCGTAATATATAATAAAGAAAGAGGCTGACGGCTTTACGTCAACCTCTTTCTTTATTATATATGGGAATTACGTTAGGTTCAGGGGGATTTAAAATGTTCAGTGAAGAACCTAATTTAATTAAGGGTAAATACAAAAGGTGATTTCTTGGTTAAGAAATCACCTTTTAATGTTTAGTTTTGTAAGGCTACATTATCCTTACTGTACTCATATATGCCTATGATTTATAGCTCTTCTTATTATATTTCTCATCAAATTCTTTTCCTTCTAGATTTCGATCCATTGTTAAAGGTTGGTTGCAATGCATACATGCGTCGACACGGCCGAGCATTTTGGTTGGCTTATCGCAGCTTGGACAAATAATTTGTACAGTTTTAGTGGATAACATGCCAATCCAAAAGTAAACTACAGTACTAGCGATAACAGCTAAAAAGCCAACCATCATAAATGTTGTCATAATAATAATGTTTTCACGGAAAAAGACACCTAAGTATGCAATGAAGAGGCCGATAAATACTAAACTTAATGCAAAGGTCCGGATTTTATTGATTTTGTTTGAATACTTAATGCTCATTCTCACCACGCTCCTATAACAATAATATAACATAAAATTTAGAATTTTCACTCGTTCAGAAACGTGCTAAAGTGATAAAATAGGAAATACGGAATGTGATGAAGAATGAAGTGGGACTTTAATAATTTTTGGAACATGTTTTTAAAGTTTGAACGGGATGTGAAATTTTTTTATAAAAAGTATTGACCCTTTATGTGCTGCATGATATATTAATAACCGTCGCTGATGCGGAAACGCAGAAAACGGCAAAAAGAAAATGAAAAACTTAGTTGACATTGAAAAATGAAGATGTTAACATAAGGAAGTCGCAAATGAGCGACCAAGTAGTTCTTTGAAAACTGAACGAAACAAACAACGTGAAACGTCAATTTTTATTTTTAGATGCTAGACAAACT
>NZ_JBQAEO010000013.1:0-137356 GCF_051915365.1 Bacillus cereus group sp. MYBK79-1
ATGAACGGCAATGACGTTCGCTCTAATTTAACTACTGATAAAGATGGTAAAATTTCTGTTTCTGATTTACGTCCGGGAGACTATCAGTTTATTGAAACGAAAGCTCCTACTCATTACGACTTAAATCAAAATCCAATCAAGTTTACTGTTGAAAAGAGTCAAACGGCTACAGCTTCTGTTACTGCTACAAATAGCTTAACTAAGGGTGCTGTTGAATTAGCTAAAGTCGACGACATCGACGGTTCTGCTCTTGAAGGAGCTATCTTTAAAATTGTTGATATGAACGGCAATGACGTTCGCTCTAATTTAACTACTGATAAAGATGGTAAAATTTCTGTTTCTGATTTACGTCCGGGAGACTATCAGTTTATTGAAACGAAAGCTCCTACTGGATACGATTTAAGCGCTAAGCCAATTCCTTTCACAATTACGAAAGGACAATCTCAAGTTACTTCTGTTACAGCTTTAAATAGTTTAACAACAGGTTCAATGGAGTTAACTAAAGTTGATATGGATCACCATGGAACACTTGAAGGTGCCATTTTCAATATTTTAGATCAAGACGGAAAAGTAGTACGAGAAGGTTTACAAACAGACGGGCATGGTAAATTAATCATAAATGATTTGAAACCTGGTAATTATCAATTAGTGGAAACAAAAGCTCCTACAGGCTATCAATTAGATGCATCACCAATAAACTTTACAATTGAAAAGGCTCAAGCTACACCACTACAAATTACAGTTTCAAATAAAAAAATCGACTCTTCATCAGGTGGAGATGATAAACCAATTACTCCTCCTAATAAAGAAGAGGAAACAGGTAAAGAAACTTCTGAAGAACTAGAAAAAGGACATCCTGAAACACATGGTAACGGAACTTCCGAAGAACTAGAAAAAGAAAATCCTGAAACACAGATAAACAAACAGCAAGATGACCGAAATACGGGTAAAGAACTTCCAAATACAGGTCACAAAAATGATCCTACACAAACAGTAGGTATCGTACTTATACTAGCTGGATTGTTAAGTATTTTAGCTACAAAACGAAAAAAATATTATTAATAGTTTTTCACACCCAATCAAGTGATCATTTGATTGGGTGTTTTTTTATACAAAAAAGAACGATACCTAACGTATCGTCCTTTTAACGGGGTGAGGCTGTCCAAAAGTACGGAAACCCTTTGAACAGCCTCGTATTTTCATATGGATGCCTTACATATATCACTGATAATAAGTATGAAATGCGGAAACATATTTATCATCACATGATTCAAACATGAGAAAAGAAACCCTACAGCGGTTCCTTCTCTCCACATAATCTAAAGTTTGGGTACACTAGATTCATGCAATGTAGGAGCTTTCCAAGCGGAAAGCGAACCTTCATTTAAAATGATAGCATACATATCTCCATCAAAAATATGCAAATATGCATATAGCATTTTTTATTTCTCAATGTCAGAATATTGAAAAATAATTAAAATAAAGGTAAAATGAAGTCGTTATCCGTCTTCTTTTGTCAGTCAGAGAGAATAGAAGAATAGGAGAGGAAAAAATGAAAAAATCTTTGAAACAAAAGATAGTAAGCTCTTTGCTTGCTGTATCACTCGCTGTTAGCTTAGCTCCAATCGGACAAGCCAAAGCTGATTCCACGTCAGAAATCACACAGACTTCACCTGTCACAAAACAGGTTGATGCAAGCCGTGCCATCGAACACATCCGTTTCTTATCCGAAACAATTGGTCCTCGCCCTGGTGGGACAAAATCAGAAGAATGGGCTTCTCGCTACGTTGGTATGCAACTGAAATCAATGGGCTACGAAGTAGAATATCAACCATTTCAAGTGCCTGATCAATACGTTGGATTTATTGACTCACCATTATCTACAAAGCGTAATTGGCAAGCTGGCGCTGCCCCTAACGCACTAATTTCTACAGAAGCTGTTACAGCTCCTCTTATCTTTGTTCAAGGTGGGACAAAATTAGAGGATATCCCAAATGAAGTAAACGGAAAAATTGTTCTATTTGAAAGAGGAACAACAGTTGCAGACTATAATAAACAAGTTGAAAATGCTGTTAGTAAAGGAGCAAAAGGTGTTCTTTTATACAGTTTAATTGGCGGACGCGGAAATTATGGACAAACGTTCAATCCTCGCCTAACGAAAAAGCAATCTATCCCTGTCTTTGGTCTTGCTTATGCGCAAGGAAATGCATTTAAAGAAGAAATCGCTAAAAAGGGGACAACTCTTCTTTCCCTAAAAGCGAGACATGAATCTAATTTAACATCACTAAATGTCATCGCTAAAAAGAAACCAAAAAATAGTACAGGTAATGAAAAAGCTGTTGTTGTAAGTTCGCACTATGATAGCGTCGTTGGAGCACCTGGAGCAAACGATAATGCTTCTGGTACAGGATTAGTATTAGAGTTAGCTCGTTCTTTTCAAAATGTAGAAACTGATAAAGAAATTCGTTTTATTGCTTTTGGTTCTGAAGAGACTGGCTTACTTGGCTCTGATTATTACGTTAATAGTCTATCTCAAAAAGAACGCGATCGAATTTTAGGTGTCTTTAATGCAGACATGGTTGCAACAAATTACGATAAAGCAAAGAATTTATATGCTATGACGCCTAACGGTTCCCCAAACCTTGTAACAGACGCGGCCGTACAAGCAGGTAAACAATTAAATAATGACCTCGTACTACAAGGTAAATTTGGCTCTAGTGATCACGTACCATTTGCCGAAGTTGGGATCCCTGCTGCCCTATTTATTTGGATGGGTGTCGATAGTTGGAATCCATTAATCTATCATATCGAAAAGGTATATCACACACCTCAAGATAACGTATTTGAGAATATCTCACCTGAACGTATGAAAATGGCATTAGAAGTTATCGGAACTGGTGTTTATAACACACTTCAAAAACCTGTTTCTCAAACTGAACAGAAAGCTGCTTAATTATTTAAAAGATCACTGATTTTTATCAGTGGTCTTTTATTGAGAAAATACATATATGCATAAAAGCATATTTCCTCCTACTCATTATCATATACAATATTAACTGTAACAAAAATGATTACAACTAATAAGGAGGCTTTTTCTACTATGAAAAAAATGATTTTAGCCAGTGCGTTAACTTTAGCAGGAATTACTGGTGCTACCGCGTTTATTCCTGAAACAAAGGTCGCTGCTGCCACTCAAGAACAAAGCTTTACAAAATTTTATTCTTTGCAAACTGGAAGTAGTTCTGAAAAGGAACCTGTTTTCCTTCAAAAGGGACAAGAGTTAACAATTCAACCTAATAGCAAAACTCCTAGTTACAGTGTCTATGACTCAGATCATAAACTTATTGGACGTTATTCTGATGGATACGGCAGAATTTTCACTGCAAAAACAGATGGAAATATGTACGTTCAATTTCATGCACCTTTCGTTTACTATAGTCCTGTTAGCTTTTCCGTTACGTATACAATCCAATAAAATAAAGGGCCTTTCTCAAGGCCCTTTATTTTGCTTCCCAATTCACTTTCACAAATCCATCTTTCACCATTAAGCCACTTATATTTAATACATATTTTTTATTTGCGTTCAATGTAGCTTTGAAAGTACCTTTTTTCGATTCACAAATTTCCTTTAACTCTTTTATCCAAGTCTCTTGAAAAATATCTTCTGCATCTTCTTTCGTCTTCGCTAATTTATAGCATAAGGAATATATTTGCTGCTTATATATATCAATTAATTCTTCTACTTTTTCTTCCATCATAAACCTCCTGTCATTTATATAAGACGACGCAAATTCTCCTTTTGTTTGATAAAATTTTATTTTTTTATTATCTCCATATAAAAAGGCAATCACAACATCGTGTGATTGCCTTTTACTGAAAGCGAAAAATCGGCTCCGCTTTTCTTTATTGTCCAGCTCTGCCTCCTAGCCCCTTCCGTCTAAGAACCTTCCCCACAAGAAGATAAAATACATCTTCTGTGAGAAAGAACCTTAGCCTTCGGGACTAAACAGTCGGCTCCGCTTTTCTTTATTATCCAGCTACAGCGGCTAGAATACTCGGTGGCTTCGCGCCTTCCTCCGAGGCAAACTACGCCTCTTTGTCAGGAGCTCCATCCCCCTCCTATTCTGAACGAGCCGCTTCCGCTTTTCTTAATTACATTTTTTCTGGTGCAGATACTCCTACGATTGCTAATGCGTTTTGAAGTGTAGTGCGTACTGCTTTCATTAATTCGTAACGTGCTTTACTTAATTCTAAGTTATCTTGGTTTAATACTTTTTCTGCATTGTAGAAGCTGTGTAATGCTGCTGCTAATTCAAATGCATAGCTTGTAATGCGGTGTGGCAGACGTTTTTGCGCTGCATCCGCAACTACTGCCGGGAATTCACCAAGTTTTTTCAGTAACTCTACTTCTTTCTCAGAAGTAACAAGTTTGTAGTTCACATCTCCGCCTGTAGCTAATCCTAACTCTTCACCTTGACGAAGAATACTGCATACGCGAGCATGAGCATATTGTGCATAGTATACTGGGTTTTCGTTAGATTTTGATACAGCTAAGTCCATATCAAAGTCTAAATGAGAATCACCGCTACGCATTGCGAAGAAGTAACGCATTGCGTCCACGCCTACTTCTTCCATAAGCTCACGAAGTGTAACTGCTTTACCTGTACGCTTACTCATCTTCATTTTTTCACCATTTTGATACAGTTGTACCATTTGGATGATTTCTACTTCAAGTGTTTCTTTATCGTAACCAAGCGCTTGAATAGCAGCTTTCATACGAGGAATGTAGCCGTGGTGGTCAGCACCCCAAATGTTGATTAACTTATCAAAACCACGCTCTAATTTATCACGGTGGTAAGCGATATCTGGCGTTAAGTATGTGTAAGAACCGTCGTTTTTAATTAATACACGGTTTTTGTCGTCACCGTAAGTCATAGAACGGAACCAAGTTGCGCCGCCTTCTTCAAAGATCTCATCACGCTCTTTTAATACTGCAAGTGCAGCATCGATTTTTCCGTTTTTGTATAATGATGTTTCTGAGAACCATACATCGAATTTAACACGGAAACTTTCTAAGTCTTTTTGAAGTTTTGCTAGCTCATATTTTAAACCGTATGAACGATAGAACTCATAGCTTTCTTCTGCATCAGCTTTTGCATAACGATCACCAAATTCTTCAGCTAAAAGCTTACCGATTCCAATGATGTCCGCACCATGGTATCCGTCTTCTGGCATTTCTTTCTCTAGGCCTAAAGCTTGCATGTAACGAGCTTCAACAGAAAGAGCTAAATTATGAATTTGGTTACCAGCGTCATTAATGTAGTACTCACGAGATACATCGTACCCTGCTTTTGCTAATACGTTACATAAAGTGTCACCTACTGCCGCACCACGTGCATGTCCTAAGTGAAGGTCACCTGTTGGGTTCGCAGATACGAACTCAATTTGTACTTTTTCACCTTTACCAGTATTCGTTTCACCGTAAGCTTCGCCAGCGTTAACGATTGTTGGGATTAAGTCTGTTAAGTAGCTATTATCCATGTAGAAGTTAATGAAACCAGGACCTGCGATTTCAATTTTTTCAATAGAAGCTTTTGCTTTATCAAAGTTTGCAACTAATTCTTCTGCAATCATACGAGGTGCTTTTTTCGCAACGCGTGCAAGTTGCATTGCCATATTTGTAGAGAAGTCACCGTTTGTTTTATCTTTTGGAGATTCTAATACAACGTTTGGAATCTGTTCTTCTGTCGCTAATTCCGCCTTTAATACAGCAGCTTGAATTTCTTCTTTAATTAATCCTTTTACTTGTTCTAAAGAATTCATTATTTTGCCTCCTTCAAATTAAGTGTAATTGTATATCTGCCAGCTTCTTGTTCACTTAGAAGCAATGCGTACGTTAAGAAGAGTTGTCCTTTTTTCTTTTCATCCGACCATTTAAAAAGAACGTTATCAGTTTTCGTTTGCAATGCAAACGTACCAAGTTCACTCGTATACGTACCAGTTGTCCATTCACCTTTCACATGCGTTTGACGCATTGAAACAGCACCTGAACGCATAATAAGAACTTGTTCATCTTGAATTTTAATAATTGTTTTCACTTCGCCCTGTTCGTTCGGCTCTTGGAATGTTACATATGTACCTTGACCTTTTACATAGTATTGACCATTTGCTTCAAAAGCAACGGTTTCCTTCCTCGCCCCTTCACGGATTTCTGTTACGAAATGAACGTGTACCGGCAAGCCTGCAAGTTGTTTCTCCACGTCTTGCACACCTTTCAAATGTTATAGATATTAAATACTACTTATAATAAATCACTTTTCCTATCATATCAAAAAAAACCTCTGTCTGTCTGCTGAAAAATCAGGAAAACTCCATTTCAAAAAATAATTCACTTTCACTTTATTTCATATGATAAAATGTTTTTTAAATCTAAATATTCTTTCATTTAAAGAGGTGAGTTATGTGCTACCAACAAAGTTGAAAAAAGGTGATGAAATTAGGGTTATTTCACCATCTTGTAGTTTAAGTATCGTCTCAAAATGGAGGTTATGTTTCGATTCATGAGGGCGAAGCAACTGGAGAGATTATCGGTGGTAATATGAGCACATTGAATTTACTACAAGGTACACCATATATGCCAAACTTACAGGGTAAAATATTATTTCTCGAGGAGGATAGTTTAACTGGAAAAGCTACCCTTAAAACTTTTGATCGTTATTTGCATTCTCTTATGCAGCAACCTGACTTTGAACATGTAAAAGGCATTGTTATAGGAAGAATGCAAAAAGGTGCAGAATGTACAATAGAAGACATTCAAGAAATGATCGCTTCAAAACCTGAACTTGCACATATCCCTATCATTGCAAACGCAAGTTTCGGGCATACAACCCCTATTTTCACTTTCCCGATTGGTGGACGTGTAAAAATCATTTCTAACAAAGAAAAGACATCCATCACCATTTTAACGCACTAAAACAGGAGCGAATGAGTCGCTCCTTTTATGGTTTTTCTATTTTTTCCAAAGCTTTTTGCGGAATTGATTCTTTTGAGATTTCAGCCCATCCTTTTCCTTGCATACCTTTTGCATAAATTTTTATAAATGCTCCCGTATGTAATTCACGGTTCATCATTCTTTTCACAACTTGTAACTTTCCGTCTTCTGTATACCCTTTAAATGTATACAAGTATTCACCGTCTTTTTTCTCACCTTTATCTATAACCGCATAATAATCTTGTATTTCTTTATTTGAAAAGAAGTTGTCTACAAAAGCATGTACACCTTCTGTTTTCGTATTTAAATAATATGCTGTTCCTCCTAAAATAATGGCGAACACAGCTAAAACTTTAATTACCAATTTCATAAATGCGCCTCCTGTTTGCACTTCTTTTTCACTAACCTTATGTCTATACATGTATTATACGAAAAACAACATACTATACTCTATCGAAACGCCTTACACTTTCCTTACATTATTGTAAGAGTTTTTCCCTTTATAGCAAATTCCCATCAAAAAATTTTTCCGTTTAACAAACTTTTATATTATTATTGAATGATACGAATTTTTATTACAAAAATCAAAGGAGACAGTTTTCAAATGGCTATCTTGCAAGGTTTAGCACTATTACTTGTTGTACTTTGTCTATTTACACTTTTTAGTTACCGTGCTCCTTACGGCATGAAAGCAATGGGTGCTTTAGCTAATGCAGCAATCGCAAGTTTTCTTATTGAAGCATTTCACCGTTATATCGGTGGAGAAATGTTTCATAATGACTTTTTACAATCAGTAGGAGAAGCTTCTGGTAGTATGAGCGGTGTCGCGGCGGCGATTTTAGTTGCACTAGCAATCGGCGTTTCACCCGTATATGCTGTTTTAATCGGTATCGCTACTAGTGGATTCGGTATTTTACCAGGATTTTTCGCTGGATACGTTTGCGCTTTCGTCGTGAAATTTCTCGAAAAGAAATTACCGGCTGGTGTAGAGTTTTTAGCAATTTTATTTATTGCTGCACCAATCTCACGCGGAATGGCAATGCTTATGGATCCGCTCGTGAACGCAACACTCGGTAAAATCGGCTCTATGATTTCAGTTGCAACTACAGAAAGTCCTATCATTATGGGTATTATGCTTGGTGGATTAATAACAGTTATTTCTACCTCTCCATTAAGTTCTATGGCACTAACTGCAATGCTTGGATTAACAGGTTTACCAATGGCAATTGGTAGTCTTGCCGTAGCAGCCTCAGCCCCGATGAACTTTATTTTCTTTAAGCGACTAAAAATTTGCTCAAAGAAAGACACAATCGCTGTAGCAATCGAGCCTTTAACACAAGCCGATGTTGTTTCAGCAAATCCAATTCCAATTTATGCGACAAACTTCGTTGGCGGTGCACTTGCTGGTATTATTACATCTCTGTTCCAACTCGTGAATAATGCACCAGGAACAGCATCACCAATCCCAGGACTTCTTGTCTTATTCGGATTTAATGACGTTGTAAAAGTAACAATTGCTGCTGTATTATGCGGAATCGTTACCACAATTGTTGGATATATCGGATCAATCATATTCCGCAAATATCCAATCCGTTCTGCTGATGAAATTCGCGGCATTACTTCAGAAGAGAAAGTTGCATAAGAAAAAGAGCTATTCTCATCGTTTGAGAATAGCTCTTTTTTATGTTGCGTGACGTTAAATGAAATTATATCAGCGATTTTTTAAATATATCGACTTACCGACACATATCGACAAAACAAGAGCCCCCTATTCATATAGGAGGCTCTTATTTTATCTAGCTACAACGCCTCCTAGACCCTTACGTCTAAGAAGAACCTTCCCTGTTAAAAGGTAAAAAGCACCTTTTGCAGGAAAGAACCTTAGTCACCGGGTCTAAACAGTCGGCTTCACTTTTACTTTATCCAGCTACAGCGACTAGAATGATCGGTGGCTTCGCTTCTTCCTTCGAGGCAAAAAGCGCCTCTACGTCTGAAGCTCCATCCCCCTCACATTCTGAACGAGCCGCTTCCGCTTTTATTTTATTTCACCCAACCGAGCAGCATTTCCCGCACGAATTTGCTTGCTGCGACTGGTGTTTGATCACTATGGTCGTAGACAGGAGCTACTTCTACTAGGTCTGCTCCAACTACATTTATATTTGAATTTGCAATTGCCACGATGGAATCTAATAATTCTTTAGATGTGATACCTCCAGCTTCTAACGTTCCTGTCCCAGGAGCATGAGCTGGGTCTAATACGTCAATGTCGATTGTGACATAGACTGGGCGTCCTGCAAGTTTCGGTAATACTTCTTTTAACGGTTCTAATACGTCAAATTTATATAAGTTCATACCTACTTCTTTTGCCCATTCGAATTCTTCCTTCATTCCAGAACGAATACCGAAAGAATATACGTTTTCCGGACCAATTAAATCGCACACTTTACGAATAGGTGTAGAGTGGGATAAAGGCTCTCCCTCATATGACTCACGTAAGTCAGTATGAGCATCCATATGGATGATTGCTAAATCCGGATATTTTTTTGCCATTGCCTTAAAAATTGGCCAAGACACTAAGTGCTCTCCGCCGAGACCTAGTGGAAACTTACCGGCATCTAAAAGTTTTGATACATACTCTTCAATCATGTCTATGCTGCGCTGTGCGTTTCCGAATGGTAATGGAATATCACCCGCATCAAAATATTTTACCTCTTCTAGTTCACGATCTAAATATGGGCTATATTCTTCAAGACCGATTGATACTTCACGAATACGTGCAGGGCCAAAACGAGAACCTGGACGGTAGCTTACTGTCCAATCCATTGGCATCCCATAAATAACTGCCTCTGACTCTTCAAAACTTGGATGACTTTTAATAAATACTTTACCTGAATAAGCTTCATCAAAACGCATACTCTTTTCCTCCTTGTGTGGAACTTAAGGTATCCCAACCTTTCATTATTTCTCAAATTTGGAGCGAGCTGCTCCTCTTTCTCGATTTACCGGTGTCTTCTTTTTTAACAATAAGAAGACGATTTTCTTTACAGGAGTGTAAGTAGCTAGCATGTTCAAGTCTTCTGGACAAACACCTTAAATGAGCTACCTACACTTTATTTGTTCAAACTCGATTTCTTACTTAATTAAATCGCCAACAAATTTCGGTAATGCGAATGCTGCATTGTGTAATTCTTTTGTGTAGTATTTCGTTTCGATTTCGTGGAAACGCTCTTCACTTACTTCTAATGGATCATGTTTTTTAGATCCAATTGTGAACGTCCAAAGACCACTTGGGTAAGTTGGAATGTTCGCTGTGTATAAACGAGTAATTGGGAAGATTTCTTTTACGTCTTTAAACACAGTTGTAATTAGTTCTGGTGTGAACCAAGGGTTGTCCGTTTGTGCAACGAAAATACCATCTTCTTTTAACGCTTTAGAGATTCCAGCGTAGAAGCCTTTTGTAAATAAGTTTACTGCTGGTCCTACTGGCTCAGTAGAATCTACCATAATTACGTCATATTCATTTTCGCTTTCTGCGATGTGTAGGAAACCGTCTCCTACTTTTACTTCTACACGCTCATTATCTAATGCGCCTGCAATTGATGGTAAGTATTGTTTAGAGTACTCAATTACTTTTCCATCGATTTCAACAAGAGTTGCTTTCTTTACGCTTGGGTGTTTTAACACTTCACGAATAACACCGCCATCGCCACCACCTACAACTAATACGTTTTCAGGGTTTGGATGTGTAAATAAAGGTACGTGCGCTACCATTTCATGATAAACGAACTCATCTTTTTCTGTTGTCATAACCATGCCATCTAAAATAAGCATGTTTCCGAACTCTTCCGTTTCAACCATATCAAGTTTTTGGAATTCTGTTTGCTCCGTATGTAATGTGCGGTTAATACGCGCCGTAATCCCAAAATGTTTTGTTTGTTTTTCAGTGAACCATAGTTCCATCGTACAATCACGCCTTTCAATGCAAATTTATAATAGGGACATCATTAATGTCCCCTAACAAAAATAAAACAAAACATCCAAAAAGTATAGTTAAAAGTACAAAAATACCGAAAATATATTTTAGTCAGAGGGTTCTAACATATATCAGAAAAGGGATTGCCCTGTAATAGGAAAGAAAACCCTTTCTTAAGAAAGGGCTTTTCTCTCTACTTCTACCGGCTTTCGAACCGGAATTAAAATCATTACACAACCGACTAACACAACAATTCCACCGACTAAAAACGGACTTTGCGGTGAAACAGTGTGGCCGATGATTCCTGATAAAATGGGGGCAATCGCGCCGCCTAACCAACGAACGAAGTTATAAACACCTGATGTAACAGATCTTTCATAAGGTGAAATATCCATTACATAACTTGTAAATAATGCATTATTTAACCCTGATGCTAATCCTGATAGAACAATTAATACAATTTGTAACCACATAACTTTCACAAAGAATAGTGCGATTAAGAACAGCGCAAATACGAGTAAACTACCTTTCAACAATGTTTTCGGTTCATATTTCCCTTCTAGCTTATGAGCTAAAATTGCAGAACCGTAAGCTAACGCTAATCCCCATCCGCAAAATACAAATCCTAATTGAATAGCAGATAAATGCATAATAAGTGGTGAATATGCTAACACAACAAAAAATCCGTAGTAGTATAACATTCCTGAAATTGCACCTTGCATAAACGGTTTATACTTCACTAGGTTAAGTAATTCTCCTACGCCTGCCGCTTTACGCTTCACTTTTCGCTCCGGTTCTTTTACAAAAAAGAAAACTAAAATAAATGCTAAGAAAATTAAAATACTCGTCGCAAAAAATGGGTATCGCCAAGAATGTCCACCTAATATCCCGCCTAACAACGGTCCGCCTGCCATCCCTAAACCGATAGCCGCTTCATACAATCCTACTGCTTCATGAACTTCTTTACTTAATGCTATTAAAAGTGTCATCGCCGTTGCGAAGAACATTGCATTTCCTAATCCCCACCCTGCGCGGAAAAGAGATAATTGGGCAATCGTTTGCGATATACCACATATAAACGCAAATACAGTCACAATCCCAAGACCGATCGTCATCATTCGTTTATCACCAAATCTTGATGCGAATATTCCAGCTGGTAACATCATAATGGCCATCGTTAAAATATATGCTGTAAATAACATCTCTACTTGCCAATGCGATGCACCGATCTGTTCAGCAATGCTTGGCAAGATTGGATCGACTACCCCTATACCCGAAAAGGCAAGGAAGGTAGCCACCACCGTAATCAATCTCCCTAGTTTTTGTTTGCTCTCCATTTTGATCATTCTCCTTTTGTACTCTCCAAAAATGCCACCGCACGATGTAAGCTATCTTCAAGTTCTGCCTTTACACGCTGCATTTGTTCCATTTTCTCGTCTAGCGTTTGCACTTGTTTTTCAAGCATCTCTTTAATTTCTTGAATCACTTCGCGGTCACGAGGATTCTCGCTATTTCTTCTTTGCTCCATTCTTTCTTTTAACGATAAGAAATGTTGCATTTCTTGAAGCGTAATCCCTAACACTTCTTTCGCCTCTACAATCCTTTTAATTCTGGTAATATCCTCGTCTGTATACAGACGAATGTTCCCCTCACTACGTTCAGGGGGATGAATTAAACCAATTTCCTCATAATAACGAAGTGTACGTTTTGTTAAACCAACTTGCTTTGTGACTTCATCAATTTTATACATGTTTATTCCTCCCTTCACCGGATTATTACATTTTACGTTAACGTTAACTTTTGTGCAACTGTTAGACTTTTGTAAATGTTTTTCCTATTCAATTGTATTTTTCCCAAAGCAGTTTCATAATGAAAGAAAAGAGATGATAAGGAGATTTTCGCATGAATAAACCACTCATTTTCGCCCACCGCGGGGTAAAAGGAACACATCCAGAAAATACGATGATTGCCTTCCAAGAAGCTGAACGCATTGGCGCTCATGGGATTGAACTTGATGTTCATCTATCAAAAGATGGTGAACTTGTCGTGATTCACGATGAAACGGTAGATCGTACAACAAATGGCATAGGTCTCGTTTCTGAAAAAACGGTAGCAGAATTACAGGCTTTAGATGCTGGTAGCTATAAAGACCCTTCTTTCCACGAAGCAAAAATTCCAACGTTACGCGAAGTATTCATTTGGTTATCTACAACAAATTTACAGCTGAACATTGAGTTAAAAACAGATGTTATCCACTATCCAACTATTGAAGAAAAGGCTGTTGCTCTCGCTCGTGAATATCATCTATCTAATCAAATTGTATTCTCATCATTTAACCACGAATCTGTTTCATTATTAGCAGAAATAGCTCCTGAAATCCCAAGAGCAATTTTATATGATACACCACTTGCTGATCCTATTGCTGAAGCAAAAAATAGAGACGCAACTGGTTTACATCCAAACTTTCAACTACTAACAAAGGAATTTGTTCAACTAGCACAAAAACAAGGGTACGTTTTCCGCCCTTATACAATTAACGAATACAAAGATTTACAAACTATGATTGACTATGGCGTAGATGTCATTATTACCGATTGGCCAGCACGTGCCTTTGAGCTCCTTTCTTAATTGAGGGAGCTTTTTCTTTTCGAAATTTCATTGTTTAAAATAACCGAAAACCCTCAATACTAATACAATAATGTTTGTATGAATGAGGGGCTGAAAAAGATGGATCAAACTATGAATCCGAAACTTAAAAAATATAAACGTCTTTTCTTCACCGTAATGTTTTCTTCTGTTCTTTTTTTCGTTTTTTCCTTTTTTGTTATTATTATAGTTGCAAAAATTATGGGACCTCCTCCTATTGCTGTCCCGCAAACAAGTGTCTTTTACGCTAATGATGACACTGTTATCGGACAAAGTAATGAAATGCAAAAACGTTACAATGTATCTCTCAATGAAATTTCTCCTTATGTAAAAGAGGCAACACTATCTATCGAAGATCAACGATTCTACAAACATCACGGCTTTGATATGAAGCGTATTGCTGGTGCTATTGTTGCCGATTTAAAAGCGATGGCAAAAGTTCAAGGTGCTAGTACGATTACACAACAGTATGCTCGTAACCTATACTTAGATCATGATAAAACGTGGAAACGTAAACTATTAGAAGCAATGTACACAATCCGCCTTGAAGTGAATTATAATAAAAATCATATTTTAGAAGGATATTTAAATACAATTTATTACGGACACGGTGCTTACGGAATCGAAGCTGCGTCCCGTCTATATTTTGATAAAACAGCAAAAGAATTAACATTAGCGGAAGCTAGTATGCTTGCGGGTATCCCGAAAGGACCTAGTGTCTACTCTCCCTTTTTAAAAGAGGATCGTGCAAAAGGACGACAATCTCTCATATTAGATGAAATGGTAGAACAAGGTTATATTACGAAGAAACAAGCAACTTCAGCAAAAAAAGAGCTACTAACTTTCGCCTCATTAGATACGAAAAAAGTTGCAGAGGTCGCGCCTTATTTCCAAGATGCTGTACAAGCTTCTCTTCTTCGTGATATTGGATTAGATGAACAAGCCTTACAAAAAGGTGGTTTGCGTATTTATACAACGCTAGACCCGAAATTACAATCGGTCGCAGAACAAGCTGTAAAAGATCACATACCTAACACAACAAACATACAAACTGCGCTCGTCTCTATGAATCCAAAAACAGGTGAAGTAGCTGCCCTTGTTGGCGGGACTAATTATAATACGAGCCAATTTAACAGGGCTACACAAGCCGCTCGCCAGCCTGGATCTACGTTTAAGCCATTCCTGTATTATGCGGCATTAGAACGCGGGTTCACCCCTGCTACGCGCTTAAAAAGCGAATATACTGTGTTCACTTTAGGTGACGGTGTTTCAAAGTATAAACCGAAAAATTATAAAGACTATTATGCAGACGATTTTGTAACAATGGCGCAAGCTCTTGCAGTCTCAGATAACGTATATGCCGTGAAGACCAACTTATTTTTAGGTGAAGATATTCTTACAAAAACGGCGAAGCAATTCGGTATTACTACCGCATTAAAAGATGTTCCGTCTCTTGCTCTCGGTACATCTCCCGTAAAACCAATTGAAATGGTTAACGCTTATAGCATGTTCGCAAACGGCGGAAAAGAAGTAAAACCAATGTTTATTCGCCGCATTATGGACCATGAAGGAAATATGTTATACGATGCTCATTTGGAGAGTAAGCAAATTCTTGATAAGAGCAAAGCGTTTGTGATGGAAGAAATGATGACAGGTATGTTTAATAAAAAACTAAGCAGTTATGCTGCTGTAACTGGTCAATCGATGTTATCAAAGCTATCAAGAACATATGCCGGAAAGTCTGGTTCTACTGAAACGGATAGTTGGATGATTGGATTTACCCCGCAAATCGTAACTGGTGTATGGGTTGGATATGATCAACCTAAATCGATTTCAAATGTAGCAGAACAAGGATATGCAAAAAGAATATGGACCGATACGATGGAGAAAGGCTTAGATGGACAACCTAAAAAAGGGTTTAAACAACCAAGTGACGTCGTTGCCGTCGATATTAACCCTGAAAATGGAAAAATCGCTACAAAGAACTGTCCAATTTCAGTTAAAATGTATTTCGCAAAAGGTACAGAACCAACTGAATATTGTATGGATCATGTTGATGATAAAGAAGAATTTGAAAAGACAACTGAAGAAAAGAAAAAAACAAGTTGGTGGAAAAAATACCTTCCTTGGTAAAAAAAAATAGCTGACGGGCATCCGTCAGCTATTTTTTATTCACTTAATAATGCACGGCGCAACTCTTCACTAGATTCGTTCCAAATCGCTTCATTATGTTCTTTCAAGAACGTACCAAGTACCTTTTTAGATGATTCATCCATATGGTCAACCATAATGTGACGCTTCATTGATTTATCCATTTTGTTTACGTGCTCTGGAAGTGATTTATATCCGCGGCGAATTTCACGGTCAACTGTCATTTCACAAGCTGTTACACCTGCATAATAAGCACCTGTCGAAGTTCTTTCAATCGTTACCCACACAAGCCAAAATGGTTTTCCGTTTGGAACTTCATCTTTATTTGTTAAAAACTTAATACCTTTTTCTACTGTACTACGCGCATGCATCGCACCGATATCAACGAATGCTGTTTTCTCTAGTACATCAACAAATACTGGTGAAATGTTTTCTAGACTTAATGACCCAACGCCAAAACCACCATGTCCATCTGTTGAATCATTTTTTACGATATTAAAACCGATTTTTTTCTTCTTCTCTGTCATATGTAACTTCCTCCTCACTTACTAACTAATTATATAAGCCTAAAAATAGGTGCAATGATACTGTCTAAAAATAAAAACACACGCGGAATAACTACCTGAAAAATAGGTTGGATCGTGTAATTGCTAAGCGGTGTAATAACGAGAATTAATAAAGCGATTGCTCCATATTTTTCATACTGCGTCATTTTCGCACGAATATTTGCTGGTGCTAAATCTTCCACAACTCGATATCCATCAAGGGGCGGGATTGGTAATAAGTTAAATACAAGTAAAACAATATTTAACATAATAAAGAGTTCGAAAAACTTCCCTAATGTTTGAGCTATTGCAACTGGCATCGCATCGAATACCCCGAATACCGCTAAGCTATACAAAATAATTAAACCAATTGCACTTAAAATCAAGTTACTAATCGGTCCTGCAATTGAAACTAATATTCCCGCAAGGCGAGGTCTTTTAAAATTATACGGGTTAACTGGTACTGGTCTTGCCCAACCGAAACCAAGAATTAATACAGCAATCATCCCGATAGGATCTAAGTGTGCCATCGGTGATAATGTTAAACGGCCTTGCTTCTTTGCTGTATCGTCTCCAAATTTATATGCAACATATGCATGCGCAAATTCATGCACTGATAATGCAATAATAATCGCCATTGCTACCAATGGGATTTCTTGCAATGGATATCTAAATAACTGATCCATACTTCATCTCCTCTTCAATATGTCAAAAAAGAAAATATTTGTTTTTTCGATTGTTCTTCCCCATAATCCGCTATAATAAGATTGTAACTTACATAAAAGGAGCGATTATATATGCCATACGTAACAGTGAAAATGCTAGAAGGACGCACAGAGGAACAAAAGAAAGCTCTTGCTGAGAAAGTAACAGCAGCAGTAAGCGAAACAACTGGTGCTCCTGAAGAAAACATCGTTGTTTTCATCGAAGAAATGTCTAAAAACCATTATGCAGTTGGCGGAAAACGCTTAAGCGACAAATAATTTCAAGTTCTTTCATAAGAAGCAGCCCTTAGCTGCTTCTTATTTTTTTCCTTCTAGTAACTCGATAATTCTCTCTTTATATTTTCCTTTTCTTCCATCTTCATAGATTAAATCATGCGGATAGAATAATTTTTGATCCCTTCTCTTCTTACCAGTAATCGCCTCAACAATATCCGATTCACGTGAAAGCTCTCTAAGTTCTCCATTTGGCATAAGAAGTAAGATTGGCAGACGCTCTTCTTCTTCACCAGCACGATAAAAGTCGTACGGTAAGTCTGATGTTGAATCAACTACTAAATAGTATTCTGGATCAAGTCCAATCTTTTTGAATAAGCTACTTAATTCCATCCAATTATCTAAACCGTGCTTATCTGTAAACTCTACATATTTGAATAGGTTTCGATTCATAAAACGACGGCACAAATCACTTAAAATTGGATCTTCTTCGTCTTGCCATACTTGGAAGTAATAATACATAACGTTCTCATCTAACTTTAAATAATCCTCTACGGTTACTTCTTCTTCAAATAAAGAATAGAAATGGACCGGATGATTTTTAAATGTATAATACTTCTCGTGCAATGATTTTGCACGGTGTAAAATCTTCGTTAAAATAACTTCAGCACTGCGCGTTACCGGATGAAAATATACTTGCCAATACATTTGATAACGACTCATAATATAATGCTCAACAGCATGCATACCACTATTTTTAATGACTACTTGATTCCCGTACGGACGCATGACACGCAGTATACGTTCCATATCAAAGTTTCCGTACTTTACGCCAGTGAAATACGCATCTCTTAGTAAATAGTCCATACGATCCGCATCAATTTGACTGGAAATCATACTAATCGCTAATTTATTAGTAGATGTTTTTCCGATTACATCGGCTACCTTTTGCGGAAAATCTTTATCCACACGACTTAATATGCGATTAATTTCCGTATCTCCAACGATAATCTTTTGCGTAAATTTCTCATGATCTAATGAAAATACTTTTTCAAACGAGTGAGAAAACGGGCCGTGACCGACATCATGAAGTAATGCCGCACATAAACATAACAATCTATCTTCAGCATTCCAATTCGGTCTGCCATCAAACACATCATCAATCATACGACGAATAATTTCATATACACCTAACGAATGAGTAAAGCGACTATGCTCCGCACCGTGAAATGTAAAAAATGTCGTTCCAAGCTGCTTAATACGGCGCAAGCGTTGAAATTCTTTCGTTCCGATTAAATCCCAAATAACGCGATCGCGCACGTGCACATATTTATGTACCGGGTCTTTAAACACTTTTGTTTCGCTGAGTTTGTCGTTTAAATATACCACCTTCCGACATCCCCCTTTCTTTACTGCATTCTTACTATATATTATAAACGAAATAGGAAACAGAAAGAAACGAAAGACTATATTAATTGCCCTTATATAAAGAAAAAATCACTTTTACCAGAGTAAAAGTGATTTCTTTTTATACATTATTTCCCTAAAACGAACTCAGCAACTTCATCTAAGATCATTTCTTTACCTAGAGGGAAGTAACCTTTGTTTAAGTCTTCGTTTTTAATTGTAAATACGTGGTTGTTTTTTACAGCGTTCATGTTTTTCCAAATTGATTCTTCTTGGAATTCTTTTAGACGCTGAGAACCGTCACCAGTCGTAAATACGAATAAGTAATCTGGATTGTAATCGATTAAAGCTTCTTTTTGTACTTGTACTAATGGTTTATCCGTCGGTGTACCTTTAACTGCTGGCAATTTTAAGTCGTTAAAGATTACGCTACCGTAACCGTAGTCACCGTATACGCGGAAAGCATTTGGATATGCAGCCATTTTCATGAATTTAGCATCGCCAGTTTTCGCAACGATTTTGTCATGTAATTTGCTTGCTTTTTCATCATACTGTTTGAACCATTCTTTCGTTTCTTTCTCTTTACCGAAGATTTGACCTACTTCTTCGAATTTTGGACGCCATTGATCTAATGGAGTTTTTAACATAACTGTTGGTGCAATTTTAGATAATTGATCATAGATCTTTTCTTGACGATTGTTTACAAGAATTAAGTCTGGTTTTGCAGCAGCTACTGCTTCGATGTTAATTTTATCGCCCCAAGCAGAGCCAACTGGTTTTACGTCTTTTAATTTCTTTTCAATATGTGCATCAATTTTTTCTTGAGATGTATTAGCAGTAATAATTGGTTTCATACCAAAGATTAATAATTCTTCTGTTGAACCACTAAGGTCAGCAATTTTCTTTGGATTTGCAGGGATTTTAATTTCCCCTTTTGCGTGTTGTACAGTGCGCTCTTCAGTCTTTGCATCCTTCGCATCTGCTTTCTTCTCTTCTTCTTTGTTAGAACAAGCTGCAAATAGTACTGAAGTTACGACTAATACCATTGCTAATAGTGCCATTTTAAAATTCTTCATGTTCCCACTCCTTCTAGCTGTATTTCTCTTATAAGTTGCAATGAATTATAAGAAACGCGGATAACAATCAATCAATATATATTTATTAATTGTTGTTAATAACCCATTCTAAAGGGCGTTCAACTTCCCATTTATATATAAGAAGCTCAACGTCCATTAGAAGTCCCCCCTCTTTAAGAGGGGGTTCTACTTATGCTTTTTTACGTAATTGATTATTAATCATCATTAAATCGTATGTTAAACAAATCGGTTTACAGTTTACTGGACATGGAACGATTTGAGCTTCAATCTCAAATACGTTACGAAGTGTTTCACTTGTCATCACTTCATCTGGCGTTCCTTGTTTCATTAACTTACCTGCTTTTAATGCAATCATATGATCTGAGAAACGAGAAGCATGGTTTAAGTCATGGATAACCATAACAATCGTTCTACCTTCTTCTTCATTTAACTTTTTCAATAAATTTAATACTTCTAATTGATGCGCCATATCTAAGTACGTCGTCGGTTCATCTAATACGAGTAATTCTGTTCCTTGTGCAAGAGCCATCGCAATCCATACACGTTGACGTTGTCCACCTGATAACGCCTCTGCTGAACGATTTGCGAATTCTGTCATTCCCGTCACTTCAAGTGCCCAATGAATGTAACGATAATCCTCTTCTTTCAATGTTCCAAATCCTTTTTGATGAGGAAAGCGACCATATGAAACAAGTTCAAACACAGTAAGGCCGGTTGGCACTTCTGCAGTCTGTGGTAAAATCGCCATTTTCTTTGCGATTTCTTTCGTTGGCTGCTTCTCAATTGCTTTTCCGTCAAGATAAACAGTACCTTTTTTCGCCTTCAAAATACGAGAAGCCGTTTTTAATAATGTGGACTTCCCACAACCATTTGGTCCAATAATCGTTGTAATTTTCCCTTCCGGAATTTCAACTGTTAATCCATCAATAATTAACCCTTCATTATAGCCAACAGATACCGCATCAACTGCTAAAGTTGCCATGCAAAAAGCCTCCCTTTATTTTGTCCTCATAAGTAAGTATATAAAATACGGTGCACCAATTACAGAAATAACTAGACCGACCGGTATTTCTGAAGTGGTTAACACGCTTCTTGAAATTACGTCTGCGAATAAAAGTAAAAACGTCCCTATTAGTGCAGCAGTAGGCAGCATAATTTGATGTTTACCACCAACAAGGCGCCTCGCTAAATGCGGAGCCATTAAACCGATAAAACCAATTCCTCCGGCAACAGCGACAGATGCACCAGCTAAACACACTGCAATAAATAATAATTTACGTCTTTCTTTTTCTACATTTACACCAAGGCCAACAGCTGTGGAGTCGCCTAGATTCATTACATTTAATATGTGCGCCTTACTAATAGCAAGTGGCAAGAAAATAACCATCCATGGAAGTACACTTAACACAAACTTCCAATCTGTGCCCCATAGACTTCCTGCTAACCAAATCGTAGCAAAACGGAAATCGTTAGATGTCATCTTCATAGAAAAAATTAAACTAACAGCACCAAACCCGGCTGCAACAGCGATACCGACAAGTATTAATCGTGTTGATGAAACGCCGTCTTTCCATGCTAGTAAATAAATGATAACCGCTGCTAATATCGCTCCAACTAACGCGAAGAAAGGAAGGATAAATACAGATAAAAATGTACCAGTCCCCACTTTCCCGAAGAAAAAGTAGACGAATATAACAACTGTTAATCCCGCTCCAGCGTTAATACCGATAATCCCTGGATCAGCAAGTGGATTTCGTGATAATCCTTGCAAAATCGCACCTGACATCGCTAAAGCAGATCCAACTAATATAGCAATAACCATACGTGGCATACGGAATTCAAATAAAATAACAGACTGATCTTCAGCCCCAAGTCCAACCAATGACTTTAATACGTCCATTGGCGGTATTTTAAATGTCCCTGTATTTAAACTCACTAAAAATACAGTAACGATTAACCCTACTAAAATTGTTAAAATAGAAACGTTCTTTTTTGTTAAGACACTTGTCCTCACATCTTTCCTCTCCCTTCGTTACGTGCTAAGTAGAGGAAGAATGGAACCCCAATTAGTGCTGTAATTGCTCCAATTGGCGTTTCAAACGGCGGATTAATAACGCGAGATAACATATCTGCACATTCAATTAACAGCCCGCCTAAGACCGCAGAACATGGAATAACCCATCTATAGTCTGAGCCTACAAGGAAACGGGTCATATGCGGGATTACAAGTCCAACAAATCCAACTGATCCTGCCATAGAAACTGCAGAACCTGTTAACACAAGAACAAGTACTGTTCCGATAAATTTAATTAATGTCGTATTTTGACCAAGTCCAATCGCAATTTCTTCACCGAAGCTTAAAATTGTAATATACCTTGACATCATAATTGCAATAAAGAGACAAACAAGCCCAATCGGTACTAACATATTAATACTTTCCCATTTCACGCCAGCAACTCCGCCTGCATTCCACATACTTACCTCTTGGGCAAGGTTGAAATATAGCGCAATTCCAGATGAAATGGCCCCTAATAAAGCACTAATGGCTGCACCTGCTAAAGCTAATTTCACAGGTGTTAATCCACCTGGTGAAGAAGACCCAATCCCATATACAATGCTCGCTCCAAACGCAGCCCCAATAAAAGATGCGATAACGAACATTAAATAAGGTGAATTAGGGAAGAATGCATACATAATTGCAATTCCAAATACAGCCCCATCTGTAATCCCCATTAACGATGGAGAAGCAAGTGGATTTCGCGTCATACCTTGCATAATTGCCCCTGATACCGCTAAAAAGGCACCTGCCACTACGCCCCCTATTGCTCTAGGCATGCGAAGTTCTTGTATTACGTTATGATGCGTAATAGAACCGTCAAACTGAAACACAGCTTGCCATACAGTCTTTAAACTAATATCTGCTGCTCCAAACGAAATAGAAACTGCCATGCTTAAAGCTAACAAAATGGTACCTGCCACTAAAATAATAGAAGCAATGAGCGGTCTACTCTTAATCTCTTTCACATTCTCTTCTTGTTGTCCTATACTCCTTACGCTCGCTTCCATCCCTCAACCATCCTAACCAACAACATATATTTAATATAATGAAATTTATTCTCAAATAGTAATAAAAAAATTAGGTGAATTGACCTTTTCCTGATAATGATTCTCAGAATCAGACACCTTCTATTCTACCTATCGCTTCAAAAGACTGTCAACCATTATTTTGAAATACAAATTCATACAGGTTAAAACCTTAATAAATAGATAATGCTTATCTGTTATTAACTATTATCATCACCAATTAACCTTCCATAGAATAAATCCTTCCTCTTATGGGCATAAAAAAAGAAGAGTAATCTGTTCACTCTTCTTGTTCTTACTTATTTAACTTTGCTTCAATCTTTACAATTAATTCATCTTCTGTTGGCGCCGCAACTGGACGGTTATTTACAAATGCGAATGATTTTTTACGACCAGGACCACAGTAAGACTGACATGCAACTTCAATCTTTGCACATGAATCTACTTTTTTTAACTTTGGAATTAACGTTTTAACGTTCGTTGCCTGACAATCATCGCACACACGAAATTCGTTTCCCATTATATAACACTTCCTCTATTTCAAACTTTTCTCAAGTACATTTAAAAGTAAACACTAAATGGTATTTTACCGCTCTTTGAAGCTCGTTGCAAGTTTCCCTAAAAGCCTCTTCCTTCATATAATGCTACATAATTTATATGCTCTCCTACAGAAGTTCTCATCATTCATAGCAAAATTTTCACCTTTCATCGAAATCTACCATATTTTTAAAAGCTTTGTATAAAAGCTGATTTTTTTGCCCATTATAAAAATAGGAAGTTCATAAAAAGAAAGGGAGTTGAATCTATGAAAGTAAGACAAGATGCTTGGACGGATGAGGATGATTTATTACTTGCTGAAACTGTACTTCGTCACGTTCGAGAAGGAAGTACGCAATTAAATGCATTTGAGGAAGTAGGAGACAGGTTAAATCGTACATCAGCTGCCTGTGGTTTCCGCTGGAATGCTGTTGTTCGCTATAGTTATGAACAAGCTCTTCAACTAGCAAAAAAACATCGTAAAGATAAAATGCGTGCTGCAAGCGGTGAACAAGCGAAAAAACGTTTACTTTATACACCACCAGCTTCAGATGCGATAACTGATTATGAAGAATTCGTACAAGAAGAAACAACTGTACCATATAAAGAAGCTATTCCATATCAAGAATCTACTGTTCCTGCTGCAAAAGGCTCTATGACCATGCAAGATGTTATTTATTTTTTACAAACAGTCGGATCTTCAAATATAAAAGTGACAGCTCTTGAAAACGAGAATACGAGATTGAAACAAGAAATTAAATCACAAATCCTTCGAAATGAAGAACTAGAAAAGAAACTAGAAAAATTAGAACAACAATCTCATACTGTACAAGAAGATTATGAAACACTTATGAACATTATGAACCGCGCTCGTAAGTTGGCAGTCATGGATGACGAAGAACGTTCTCAAACATCTTTCCGAATGGATCGAAACGGTAATTTAGAAAAAATTGCAGAATAAAAAGGATGCATGACATGCATCCTTTTTATTATTTCACTTCCACCATATGTGCTTCTTCTACGTTAGAACTGTTTTTTATATCTGGGAAAATCTTTTCCTTTGGATTCTCTTTAAAAGCTGCTAAACCAATTGTTTTTACCGGTTCACTTATTTTTGCATATTCCGTATCACTAACGACCGCATACATATCTGTATATTTACGCGCATCACCAATCACTACATTACCTTCATACTTCATTTTCTTTCCATCAATTACTACATCTTTTTGTTCCTCTTTAGCAAATACGATTCCAGCTTCATCAGAAATAGCCGGCAATGCTTTAATAGGTTCTACATCTTCTTTCACTACTTTTTTCAGCATGTTTTCTTTTACCATCTTTTCAGCTGTTGTTTTATCCATAATTAAAACCTTTTTCTCATTAACAGTACTTAGTTTTGCTTCAAATTTATTTTGAGATTCAATTTTATCTTTATATTGATCCATTGTTTTTTGAACGCCAGTTTCATCTCCGTACATAACAACACCTGTTGCTTGTGGTGCAATCATATCCATAATAGAACAACCACTAAATACAGCAGCTGACATAATTGCTACGAGTCCTAATTTCACTTTTTTCATTTGTATTCCTCCTAAGATCATAATTACATCTCTTAGTTTAACTATCGTAGCTCGTTTAACCAATTCACTTTCCTTACAACAACCTTACAATTTAGTAAGATTTCTCCCTAAAACTACTTTCTATATTTTTGCTATAATAGAGATTGTCATTTTAAAGATAAGGGGTTAGTTATATGAGCAATTCCCGTTCCATTTTATCTCAGCCAGAGTGGCGTATTGTAGACCAGTCTAGTTTGGGACCAACATTCCATGCACTTCAGTCGTTCGCAATGGATGACACATTATGCACAAGCATTGGAAATGGTCAATCAGCTGCAACAATGCGTTCTTGGGTTCATCACAATACAATTGTTCTTGGCATTCAAGATTCACGCCTACCACACTTAGAAGGAAGTATTTCCTTTTTAAAGGAAAACAATTTCAATGTTATCGTTCGTAATTCCGGTGGACTTGCAGTTGTACTTGATGAAGGTGTTTTAAACGTATCACTTTTATTCCAAGAGACAGAAAAAGGTATCGATATTGACCTTGGATACGATACAATGTGGCATTTAATTCAGGAAATGTTAAACGATTACGATGTTACAATCGAGGCAAAAGAAATTGTTGGTTCTTACTGTCCTGGTAGCTATGACTTAAGTATTCGCAATCAAAAATTTGCTGGCATTTCACAGCGCCGTATTCGCGGTGGTGTCGCTGTTCAAATTTATCTTTGTGCGACAGGAAGTGGCTCTGAGCGTGCCGCACTCGTTCGCGATTTCTACAACCTAGCCATTCAAGGAGAAGAAACACGCTTTACGTATCCTGAAATTGTACCGAGTACGATGGCTTCACTTTCAGAATTACTTGGCGAAACCATTACAGTACAAGATTTAATGATGCGCCTTTTAAAAACACTGCAGCAATTCGCTCCAAAGTTAACACCATCTCAATTAACAATAGATGAATTACCTTTATATGAGACGAATTTACAACGTATTATTGATCGTAACAATAAAGCACTTGGCTTAGAAAAATAAAGACCGTCGCTATTATAGCGACGGTCTTTATTTCAATTCATTATAGAATTAAAGTGCTTGAGCTGCTGTAATTAAAGCTAACTTATACACTTCTTCTTCGTTACATCCACGAGATAGGTCATTTACAGGCATGTTTAAACCTTGTAAGATTGGTCCTACTGCTTCGAAGTTACCTAAACGTTGAGCGATTTTGTAACCGATATTACCAGCTTCTAAGCTTGGGAATACGAATACGTTAGCATCACCTTTAATTGTAGAACCTGGAGCTTTTTTCTCAGCTACAGATGGTACGAATGCAGCGTCGAATTGGAATTCTCCATCTAAAGTTAATTCAGGTGCCATTTCTTTTGCAATACGAGTTGCTTCTACAACTTTTTCTGTTTCTGGAGATTTCGCAGAACCTTTTGTAGAGAAGCTTAACATAGCAACACGTGGATCCATACCGAATAGTTCAGCAGTTTTCGCGCTCTCGATACCAATTTCAGCTAAATCTTGGCTGTTTGGTGCAATGTTAATTGCACAATCAGCGAATACATATTTCTCTTCTTCACGTACCATGATGAATACGCCAGAAGTTTTTGTAACGCCTGGTTTTGTTTTGATGATTTGAAGTGCTGGACGAACTGTATCAGCTGTAGAGTGAGCTGCGCCACTTACTAAACCGTGTGCTTTGCCCATGTATACAAGCATTGTACCGAAGTAGTTTTCGTCTTTAAGGATTTTGCGAGCGTCTTCTTCAGTTGCTTTACCTTTACGGCGTTCAACGAAAGATGCTACCATTGCATCCATTTCTTCGTATGTAGCTGGGTCATAAATATCAACGCCTGCTAATGTTAAATTCATGCTAGCAGCTTTTGCGCTAATTTCTTCTTTATTACCAACTAAGATTGGTTTTACTAACTCTTCTTTTGCTAAACGCTCTGCAGCGCCTAAAATTCTTTCATCAGTTCCTTCAGGAAGTACGATAGAAATGCCTTTTCCTTGAACTTTTTCTTTTACTGTTGTAAATAAGTTGCTCACGAATAAACCCTCCTACATATGTTAAAAAAACTCTATCTTTAAGAATACTGCTTTTCCTCTATATTTTAAACTTATAGCTCCCAAAAAATAGATAAAATGAAAATGATTATATTTTCATAAAATTCAGCATAGAAATAATTCTCCTTTAAGCCTTATCTCCTCCTATCTTCAAGTAAATTTAAATGTGAAAATTTTATGCGCCAAGGCTTTATATAGATAATTTTAAAACTATATATGCTATAGTTAACGTGTAAAACTATCATTAACTGAGGTGAATAGAATGAGTGAAGCAACAACAACGTTAGATGGCTGGTATTGTTTACATGATTTACGTTCTATTGATTGGGCTGCATGGAAAACATTATCTAGCAACGAACGCGGACAAGCTGTGTCTGAATTTTTAAATGTCGTTGAAAAATGGAACGAAGTAGCTACTGCGAAAAAAGGTAGTCATGCAATGTATACTGTTGTTGGCCAAAAAGCTGATATTATGCTTATGATTTTACGTCCAACAATGGAAGAGTTAAATGAACTTGAGACAGAATTGAATAAAACAACATTAGCTGAATATATGGTTCCTGCATACTCTTACGTATCTGTTGTTGAACTAAGCAACTACCTTCCAGCTGATGAAGATCCATACCAAAACCCACAAATCTTAGCTCGCTTATATCCAGAACTACCAAAAGCAAATCACATTTGCTTCTACCCGATGGACAAGCGTCGCCAAGGTGATGACAACTGGTACATGCTTCCTATGGAAGAACGTAAAAAAATGATGTACAGTCATAGTAAAATCGGTCGCCAGTACGCAGGTAAAGTACGCCAAGTTATTTCAGGATCTGTTGGATTCGACGATTTTGAGTGGGGCGTAACATTATTTGCTGACGATGTTCTTCAATTTAAAAAACTTATATATGAAATGCGTTTCGATGAAGTAAGTGCTCGTTATGGTGAATTCGGAACATTTTTCGTTGGAAACATCTTACCAGACGAAAAAGTAGAGAACTTTTTACACATATAAATCGTGAAAAAGGAACGAAATTCGTTCCTTTTTTTATTCCCCTCTATATTTCTCCTCAAAAAACTTCTTTTCTCTGCAAATTTGAACAAGAATCGACAAATTACTTTCGAATTCCTTACAAAATTGTAACCTTTCTATATCCAAATTTATGCTAAAATGGTACGAGCTACATGCTAATAACGATGCGAAGGTGATAATCTATATGAAGAAAATCTTATCTATTTTACTAGTACTTTTATTGTCAATTTCTTCCTTAGGAGTAACAACATCCCATACGGAAGAAAAAATACACATTGAGGCAGCTGCTGCGCTTCTATTTGATGCAGATACAGGAAAGATACTGCATGAACAAAATCCAGATGAATTACTAGCTATCGCTAGTATGTCAAAATTAATTGTTATTTATGCTGTGTTAGAAGCAATTAAAGAAGGAAAAATCACTTGGGATACAAAGGTAAACATTTCTGATTACGCTTATGAAGTTTCACGTAATAATGAATTCTCTAACGTTCCATTCGAAAAGGGACGTCAATATACTGTAAGAGAACTTTATCATTCTATCGTTATCTTCTCTGCAAACGGATCTAGTATTGCCTTAGCAGAACTTCTTGCAGGAAGTGAGAAAAACTTCTTAAGTATGGCAAATGAACATGCAAAAAAACTAGGATTAAAGAAATATAAATTTGTAAACGCTACTGGGTTAAATAACGCTGACTTAAAAGGAAAACATCCTGAAGGAACTGATCCGAATGGAGAAAATTCTATGTCAGCTCGTGATATGGGTATGCTTTCAAAAGCAATGATTACAAAGTATCCAGAAATGCTAGAGGATACAAAACAAAGATTTAGAAACTTCCCAGATAACCATCCGAAACCAATTCGTATGGAAAACTGGAACTGGATGTTGCCAGGTGCGGCTTTCTCTTATGAAGGAACAGATGGTTTAAAAACTGGTAGTTCTGATACTGCTGGATACGGATTCACTATTACTGCTAAACGTGGCGACTTACGTCTTATTTCAGTAATTATAAAAACAAAATCAATGGACGAGCGTTTCACTGAATCTCGCGAATTAATTGAATACGGATTTAATAACTTCGAAAAACAAAAGCTAAAGGTTGATAAAAACAATACAATCTCTGTAGTAAAAGGGAAAGAAGATCAAGTCACTGTTACACCAGAAAAAGAAATAACAGTAATTGCGAAAAAAGGTAGCAAGGATCCTTATAAAATTGGCACTGAAGTAGATAAATCTCTCGCTGAAGATGGACATTTAGTTGCTCCTATTAAGAAAGATGCCAAAGTAGGCTCAATTACTTTAGAATCAACTGATAAATATGGTTTCTTAGACGGTAGTAAAAGTATGAAAGTTACTGCAAAAACGACAGAAGAAGTTGAAAAAGCAAATTGGTTCGTATTAACGATGCGCTCTATTGGAGATTTCTTCTCAAACTTATGGTCTAAAATATTTTAATGATGAAAAGCTAGCTCACGCTAGCTTTTTTATTTTCCTCTCTACATGTAAAACTTCGTTTGGTTGTCATATCTGGGTCCTTTTTCTCATACGTATGAACTAGTAATTGTTACACACTTCATCTAGAGATAAACCTCTTTCCACACGGTATTCCAAAAAGAGAGGTGACACATAATGGGTGTTATTGCTTATAACGAAGAAGATGTAAAGTTATTAGCTAGACTGATGCGTGCTGAAGCTGAGGGAGAAGGGCAGCAAGGAATGTTAATGGTTGGAAACGTTGGGGTAAATCGTGTCCGCGGAAATTGTTTAGATTTTAGAAAAATACGTAATTTACGTCAAATGGTGTATCAAAACCCTGGCGGTTTTGAGGCAACTCAAAAAGGATATTTTTATCAACGTGCAAGGGAGCAAGATATCGCATTAGCAAGACGAACGATTCAAGGACAACGTTTTTGGCCAGCCAACTTTTCCTTATGGTTTTTTAGACCAGAAGGCCCTTGTCCGCCAACTTGGTATAATCAACAAAACTCTGGTCGCTTCAAAAAGCACTGCTTCTTCCAGCCATCTGGCGAGGATTGTCCTGGCGTATATTAAGGATTGATACTGAGGAGGGATTTTTGAATGGCACAGCAACAAAACCCATATTACGGAACAGGTTTCTATCAACCATCTGGAACTTACGTACAACCGCAACAAATGACGCAACAGCAACAACAGCAACAACAGCAAGCGATGCAACAACAAGCAGCTCAAGCTGCACAAGCTCAATATGCAATTTCTCAGGGTATGTTACCTCTAGAACAATCCTATATTGAAAATATCCTTCGTTTAAACAAGGGTAAGCAAGCTACGGTTGTAATGACTTATGAGCGTGGCAGTTCGCTCGGTACACAATCATATACAGGTATTATTGAGGCGGCTGGACGTGACCATATCGTTATTAGTGAACCCCAATCAGGAAAACGTTATTTACTACTAATGATTTACTTAGATTATGTAGAATTCCCTGAAGAAATTACGTATTTACCTAGTCAACAAGCAACTTATGCTCCAAGACCATAAAAAAGCTGGCATATGCCAGCTTTTGTTTTTTTATAATCCTTTTACAACTGCAGTTCCGACTAAGATCCATGCTACGATAAATGCTACACCACCAAGAGGCGTAATGGGGCCAAAGAACTTAATACCTGTCGTACTTAATGCATACAAACTACCTGAAAACATAATAATTCCAGCTACCATAAGCCAGCCAGCGGTAGTTAAAAGTGATGATTGAATCTTATCCATCAATAAAGCAACTACGAATAGTCCACCTGCATGAAACATTTGATATGTAACACCCGTTTTCCAAACTTCTAACATTTTTGCAGAAACTTTATTTTCTAAACCGTGTGCTCCGAAAGCCCCTAACACAACAGCTAGTCCTGCCACAATACAACCTAGTAAAAAGAAAATTTTCATCTTAATTCCCCTTTTTTACCTTTATCATAAGCAATTTTTTCATATAAGCCAAACGATTTAATCCTTAAAAATCAAATAATGAATTACCATTTGCACCTTCTTCTTTTATATACACAGGTTCACCAGAAACTGGCATAACTGGTTGAACTGTTGTTATAGGCTGTGATCCAATTATTTGTGATTGAATTTGCGGCTCTTTATACGCAGAAAATTCAACCTGCTCATCTAATAGTAAATCACATAAAGCACGCACAACTAATACATGCTCTTTTGATTTTTGCCCTTCGCTGCTTTTTGCCTTTGCAATTTCATTTGCCATTTTATTTAAAATTTTATCACTCGATATTTGCATTCCTTTTCACCCCTTACTTTGTAGTTCTTTCTCAAATTGTCCCAGCTTCTCTACTGAACCAAATACTATTATCATATCATGTTCTTGTAGTTTTTCCTGCCCCGTTGGATTATGTATAACATTCCCATTTCTCAAAATCACTAAAATTGTTACATCAAATTGATTTCTCACATCACTCTCTAGTAACGATTTACTAGCTAAAATAGAGCCCTCGCCGACTGCAATTTCTTCGATTACAAATGACTGCTCCACACCATACAATACTGTATCAATATAATGAACTGTTAGCGGATTCGCAATACCTTCGTCATAAATCCTAACGTTCCTAGAATTACAACAAAGGTCATACATATAACTGCTATCCATAATTGCTTACGTGCATTCATATCGTGTTTCAGCTCTTTTCTTTATCTACAATCTTTGCCAGTGGAAATGAAATACATATATACTAGGTACGGAATCTATGAAAGAGGTTGATATAATGAAAACATTTCTTTCCGCCTTACAATGGGCGCTATTTATTTTAGCTGGGAGCCTTATTGTACCAATTAGCGTCGCAACTAGTTATGGCCTCGATGGTGCTGAAGCTATTGCATTCGTACAAAGAACATTATTTGTTCTTGGCTTTGCTGGCCTACTGCAAGCTATATTTGGACATAAACTTCCTATTCAAGAAGGTCCTGCAGGCCTTTGGTGGGGCATTTTCTCCCTTTATGCAAGTTTAGGTGTCGTATTATTTGGATCCAGCAATGAAACACTTAAAGTCCTTCAATACGCTTTCCTATTAAGCGGAATCATTTGTATTATTCTTAGTGTTTTTGGACTCATCGATAAACTAGTTCGCTATTTCACACCGACAGTCATTGGAACATATTTATTTCTTCTTGTCGCGCAACTTAGCGGGTCCTTCTTAAAAGGAATGTTCGGCCTTGACGGACAACATACAGAGGTACAAGCTGACGTATTTATTCTTTCACTCATTGTTATTTTACTATCCTTTTTCATCATGAAGCTACCTATTATTGGGCAATATTCCGTTCTTTTCAGTATCGTCTGTGGCTGGATATTATTCGCATGCTTCGGATTATCTAATCCAGTAACGCCTGTGACAGATATAATTCGTTTTCCGTCTCTATTTGTTTTCGGAATGCCTCGTATTGAATGGAACATGGCAATTACGGTAGTTTTCGTTACACTATTACTTCTAACAAATATGTTAGCAAGTATTCGCGTTGTGCAAAGGATTGTCTCTAAGTATGAAAAGAGTGCAGCACCAGATCGTTTCAAACAAGCCGGCATTATAACAGGAATAAATCAATTGCTAGGCGGCCTTTTTTCAGCTATTGGACCTGTCGCGATTTCTGGATCAGCAGGATTTATTGCAACGACTAATATTTATAAACGACTCCCATTTATGCTAGGGTCAAGCTTTATTATTTTCGTTAGTATATTCCCAAAGATTACTTCATTCTTCGCGGCGATACCTGTCGCAGTCGGATATGCTGCCATTTACCCTGTATTTGCAAGCATGATTGGTCTTGCCTTTCGCGAATACGAAACAGTACAGAATAAAGAACGATTATTTAAAGTAGCGGGTCTTTCAATCTTTACAGGTGTCGGGGTTATGTTTGTTCCAGCAGGGGCATTTTCTACGCTCCCACCATTTCTAGCATCATTCTTAAGTAACGGTCTCGTTCTTGGATCTGTAATGGCAATTTTGCTCGAGATACTATTTTCTCGTTCTACAGAAAAACAACCATCGTAAATTGGAAAACTTCCATTATTGCACTCTATCTTTAGAGTTGTTACGATAATGATAAAGTGAAAGCTAATCGGGCGTTAGCGTTATAAATTATCATGGGCAACATGCTCATGGTAATTTATACTAACAATATAGAACTTCTCCTAATTTCACATAAAGTGAAACTTTAATCAGTGGGAGTTTTGTTCATCCCCCACTGATTATTAGCCTTCACCAATCGGACTTTTACGGGCAGCCCGACCCCCACCTAACTTCTTTGCTTTCGCTGAATTTTGAGTTTGGGGTCTTACTGCCCGTTAATGTGGGATAAAGAAGTTCGATGTCTTACTATATATTCCCCAATATCTTCATAAAACTTTATTTCTATTTCAACAAAGAGAGGAATTTTCAATATGACTTATAAAATGATTGTTTTAGATTTAGATGATACTTTATTACGTGACGACCATACGATTTCACCTCGTACGAAAGAGGCTCTAATGACTGCACAAGAGCAAGGTGTAAAAGTTGTACTTGCTTCTGGACGTCCAACGTTTGGTATGCGCAATGTAGCGAAAGAACTTCGTTTAGAAGAATACGGCAGTTTCATTCTATCTTTTAATGGCGCAAAAATTATTAACTGTAAAACAAATGAAGAAATCTTTAGTAGTACGCTATCTCCTGAAATCGTTCACAACCTATTTGAAATTAGTAAAACTGAAGATGTATGGATTCATACTTATATTGGCGATGATATCGTAACAGAAGAAAATAATCCTTATACTGAAATTGAGGGCGATATTACTGGTATGCCAATTGTTGTAGTAGATGACTTTAAAGCTGCTGTTAAAGAGCCTGTAGTAAAAGTATTAATGAACAAAGAAGCTGAACGCCTTGTTGTAGTAGAAAAGAAACTACAAAAACAGCTAGAAGGCCAATTAAGCGTTATGCGTTCTAAGCCATTCTTCTTAGAATTTACTGAAGCCGGTGTTACAAAAGGAACGAGCTTAAACAAACTGATTCAAAAACTTGGCATTAAGCGTGAAGAAGTTATCGCAATGGGCGATAGCTATAATGACCAAGCGATGATTGAATTTGCTGGTCTTGGTGTTGCAATGGGCAATGCACCAGATGATATTAAAGAAATTGCCAACTACGTAACAGATACAAATATGAACGATGGCGTTGCAAAAGTCGTAGAGAAATTTGTGCTAAAAAACGAAGTACTTGTTTAATATTTTCATTCACAAAACCTATTTGAAGTCAAATACTTCAAATAGGTTTTTATTTAAATTACCATGCTTTTGTGACTATATTTTGAACTTTGCACTATTCTCGTAGTGTAAACTTTCTTTTTGTATATAATGAAACAAAATAGACTATTTTATTTTGAAAAAGAATACAAATTTACTATATACAAGCATACATTAAAGGAGGTTACTTCATGTTATCTACACCAATCGGACGATTAAGAGCAATCGGCTTAATTGAGGGGATTTCTTTCCTGTTACTATTATTTGTAGCAATGCCATTAAAATATTTCGCAGGATTTGCAACAGCCGTTAAAATTACAGGTATGGCTCATGGTGTTTTATTTATTCTATTTATCTTTGCGGTAATTCAAGTAACAATCGTACACCGCAAATCTATTGCATGGGCACTTGGGGCATTTGTTTCATCAATTATCCCATTCGGTACGTTTGTACTAGATGCAAAATTAAAGAACGAACAACAATAATAACAAAAAGGTAGTTAACGACTGTTAACTACCTTTTTTATTTACCCCGCATTAACGGGCAGTAAAACTCCCACCTCAAAATTCGTCTAGGGCAAAGGAGCTAGGTGCGAGTTTAACTGCCCATAAACGCCCGATTGGTGAAGGCTAATAATCAGTGAGGGCTGAACAAAACCCCCACTGATTAGAGTTTCACTTTACAAATTTGGAATTTCCCAATCAATTTCTCTTTCGCCCATATTAGCTAATATCGTATTTACTTTAGAGTATGGCTTACTCCCAAAGAAACCACGTCTTGCTGATAGTGGACTTGGATGTACAGATTCGATAATATGATGCTTCGTATTCGTAATTAACTTTTTCTTAGCCTGTGCATGACGTCCCCACAATATGAAAATAACCGGTTTTTCACGTTCATTTAATAGCTCAATTACACGATCTGTGAAATGCTCCCATCCTTTTCCTTTGTGAGAATTTGCTTCACCTCGTCGAACTGTTAATACAGTATTTAATAATAAAACTCCTTGCTCTGCCCACTTTACTAAATAACCGTTATTCGGGATTTCATAACCATATTCATCTCGAAGTTCTTTATACATATTTAGCAATGACGGTGGCGTTTTAATACCAGGTTGTACCGAAAAGCTTAAACCATGTGCTTGATTCGGTCCATGATATGGATCTTGGCCTAAAATAACGACCTTTGTATTTTCATAACTTGTATACGCTAGAGCGCTAAAAATATCTTCTACCTTTGGATAAACAACATGTGTACTGTACTCTTCTTTCAAAAAATCAGCCAGCTTGTGATAATATTCTTTCTCAAATTCTGGTGCCAATAATGGCCCCCAATCATTTTTCAAAACATTTTTCATGCTCTCACTTCCCGTCCAATTAATTCACCATATCCTGCTTTGTAAATACTACAAACGAAATAATCAGGGACACAACTGCCCAAACAGTTAAATTCATTAAAGAAAACCCCATCGATAACCCTTGTAATGCAGGTAATTTTCCTGATAGATAATCTGTTAATGATAAATTCACACTAAAAATATATTTCGCACCTTCCCAAGACGTTGCAAATGAGCTTAAAATGCCACCTGCGATTAACGCGGCTAACATAACGCCCATACCAGCTGGTGTATTTCGAATTAAAACAGAAACCATAAATGATATAGTGCCGACAACGATAGCAACAAACCAAGCTAGTCCATACGCCATTAATACGTATTGCCACTGCGGAATAAGATGTACAAAATTCGTATTTAACGTTTCCTTATCAATGACGAATCCTGTTAACACAGGCAGATTCCATCCTGAATATCCAAACACAAGCCCGGATAATATGTAAGCAAACACACCGACAAGGAGCAGTATGAGTGAAATGAAAAATAACATCGTCACGTACTTACTAAGGAGTATTTTCCAGCGCCGAATCGGTCGCGTAAGTAACATCTTCATCGTTCCATCACTTCGTTCTCCTGAAACAATATCAATAGCGACAATCATTACAAGAAGTGGAATAAACAATGTAATTCCTTGCTCAATAAACGCCCTTACAAAAGTTGGTGCGCCCGGTGCCATTGGATTAATATCATGATCTAAATAATACTGTTGTTGCTCCACTCTTACCTTTAACCAATCGCGCCATTCTTCTGGTAATCTAGAGTTGTTCAAGCGGTTTTGAGAATCAACAATTTGTTGTTGCAGCGAAACTTTCCAATCCGTTGTACCTAGTCTTTTTTGTGTCGTTTCTATTTCACGATACTGCGCATACACAAAAAGCGGGATCAAGATTGCTAAAATAAGCATAACAACAAAAATACGTTTCTTACGATAAATTTTTTCCGATTCATTTAAAACTAGATTCGCAAATTCACGCATGTTGCTCACCCCTTGTGAGTTCAATAAATAAATCTTCTAGCGTAAATACAAGCTCCTTAACACTATGCACATCTATCCCATTTTCTACAAAGTGTTTATTCCAACTACTTATAGATGCAATGTCCATGCGGCATAGTAATCGCTCACCTTCTATACTCACTTCTCTTACTTCCTCAGCATCTTCTAGCATAGCTTTTGCCTTACCAATCGGCGTAACAATCCATTCCACGCGATCACTTGCTGTTTTAATTAACTCTTCAATTTTGGCAACTGTTATCATTTTGCCTTTATGAATAATCGCCACACGATCGCATATCATTTGTACTTCGCTTAGCAAGTGACTTGAAATAAACACACTCATATTTTCTTCTTTCACAAGCTTATGTATAAATTCCCTAAGCTCTCTAATTCCAGCTGGGTCTAAACCGTTTGTTGGCTCATCTAATATGAGCAATTTTGGATTTCCAAGAAGCGCTTGCGCAATGCCAAGACGCTGTTTCATACCGAGTGAGTATGTTTTTACCTTATCGTGAATTCTTTCATCCAAATGAACCATTTGAGCAATTTCAATAATACGCTCATCTGATATACCACCTAACATACGGGCAAATTGTTTTAAATTTTCCCATCCCGTTAAATATGTATACAGTTCTGGGTTTTCAACGATACTCCCAATTTGACGCATCGCTTCTCTGAAATTTTCCTTAATAGAATAACCGCCGATAGAAATCGTACCTTCTGTTTCTTTAATCAATCCAACTAACATTCGAATGGTAGTCGTTTTTCCGGCGCCATTCGGTCCTAAGAAGCCAAACACTTCTCCTTGTTTTACATCAAAAGAAATATTCTCTACAATTGTCTTCTTTCCAATTACCTTCTTCACGTCTCGTACGGAAAGTATCGTCGTCATTTTACCCCTCCTTGTTCTAGTTTTAATTTACTCGCAACATTTTGAACTAATCGATCCGCCATATATGTATACCCTACTTCATTCGGATGGAAATGATCGGAGTATAATAAATCTTTCCCGCGGTTTTGGAATAAATCAAATGTCGGTGTAATATACACGTTTTTATCATTTACCGCTAATTTTTCTAAAGATGCATTCCAATCTACAACAATGTTTGAAGACCCTTTCAAATCTTCTACATCTTCAAAAGGATTATATAAACCTAGCCAAAAAATAGGGCTATCTGTATTTACCTTACGAATTTCTTCTATAATTTTCTTCGCTTCATTCTGGAATGTTTCTGTATCAGGACGGTATGTTTCTAAATCTATCTTTCCAAGCGATTCCCAACCTGGAAATAAATCATTCCCTCCAATTGTTAAAACGATTACATCTGCTTGCTTAATTGAATATTGAGCGCCACTACTCTCCATTTGTTTTAATAAATCTGGCATTTTTGCACCACTAACAGCTAAGTTCGTTAAAGCAACCTTTTGCTTATAATCTTTTTGCAAATCTTCTTTCATTCGTCCAATATAGCCAATTCCTTCTTTATCACCTACACCGCGTGTTAATGAATCACCTAAACTAACGATTTGTAACGTTCCCGTTTTCTTTTTCTCTTTTGCCACTACATCGGTCTTTTTAATTAAACTTGAAGCTTTTGGATTTAATACATCATTTACACCTGAAACAAAGCCATATGCAAATAAACAGAAAGATGCAATTGTAATGAGCAGAATTATTTTTACTACTTTTGATCTCATATCAAAACCCCTTTTAGCCCTCATAGATTGTCCATAATTATACCAAACGCCATTTTGAAAAGCGATTTTCACACCTTATCTATTATGTTGTTTCTCTATGTACTAATTCTGGCAGTAACTCTACGTGCTTTACATCTATTTGCTCATCATTAATCTTTTCATATAATAATTCAAATGCCTTCACACCAACATTTTTACTACAATATGAAATCGTCGTAATGCCTAAAATATCTGCCACATCTTGATCATCACAACCGATAATTGTAATATCTTCCGGAATACGAATTCCTTGTTTTTTTGCTTCCGTTACCATTCCCGCTGCAATATGGTTGCAAGATACAAGAAACGCAGTTGGTTTCACTGACATACAGGCCCATTCCCTGATTACATTACGCCCATCTTCTACCGTAAAACAGCCTTTAAACTTCCAGTCCTCTATCGGTGTTACAGCAATTTGTTGAAGTGAATCCTCATATGCTTGTTTTCTTCTCTGACTATTAATGCTATTACTTCTTCCAATGCAATATCCAATACTTGTATGACCGGCATCTATTAAGCTCTTCATCCCGCGCGAAAAGACTTTATAGTAATCAATATGCACACTCGAAATGGAATTCGAGTCTATTTCTTCACACATAACAATTGGACCAAATTTCGTATATTCTTCAAGCTTTTCCTTACTATTTGCCCGCGAACATATAATAACCCCATCAAGCTTTTTCATTTTTAACATATTCAAAATTTCAAGTTCTCTTTCCTCACCATAATTCGTCTGACAAAGCATCATATTATAATTATTCTTTGCTGTTTCCTTTGATATTCCCTCGATAATAGCACTATAATATTGATCATTTACGTGCGGTAATAACACGCCAATGACATTCGTTTTTCCTTTCACTAAATGAATTGCATTTACATTTTGCGTATAATTTAATTCTTCGATAATTGCTAAAATTTCTTTTCGTTTCTGTTCATTCACATATGGATGATTATTCAGTACACGTGAAACAGTTGAAACAGATACCCCAGCAAGTTCAGCAATCTTTCTTATATTTGTCATCTCATTTTCCCCTTCTCTGCAAAAATTCTCCCTTGACCTGGTAAGCTTTCCACAATATATCCTTTCCTAGCAAATACATTTTGAAAGGATATACAACTATGCTTCGATTCAAATTAGAATATATATTTTTCATTGGCGGTCTACTCACTCTCGCCATCGGTATTAATATGATGACGACAATTACTTCCTTTGGACTTAGCCCTTATGATTCCTTCTTTATTGCACTATATCAAAATTTCGGGATAAGTATCGGTTTTTGGATTTTCATGATTAACTTTGCTTTTACTCTTATCGTACTCTTTTGGAATAAAAAACAAATTACGATCGGTACAATTGTAACGATGGTTCTTATTTCTCTTTTTGTTGATTGGATCGGTTCCATTCCAACTATTATGGACGCTATCCGCTCTCTTCCAAAATATATAACACTTATTTGCGGAAATCTATTCGTTGGAGCTGGGATTGGTCTTTACGTCTCTACAAACCTTTGCGCAGCACCTCAAGAAGCTTTCGTTTTAACCGTTGCTGAGAAAAAGAAATGGACATTTAGAAGAACAGAAATTTCGTTAGCGTTTTTATTTTTAACATTAAGCTTCCTATTAGATGGACCTATCTATTTTGGAACAATCATTTTATCCTTTACAACAGGCTGGATTATCCAAGCATTTATTCAAGTTGGCACGAAGATTTTAAATAGAAAAGAGCCAATTAAGCAAGCTGCTTAATTGGCTCTTTCTGCTTTATGATAAGAGATACTACTTAGCATCTCCTTCAATTCGATAGTTTGCTTTCAAACAATCTATTTCTTCATACGATTGCAATGTATGTAGAATGTACTCGTAATCAGCAAGAGACGCACGATGCGTTACAATTACAATTTCAGCCTTCCCTTTCTCTTCAAGCGGCATTTGAATAATCTTTTCAAAGCTAACACCACGCTCAGAGAATAACGAAGTAATTTTTGCAAATACACCAATTTCATCTTTTACATGAAGTCTTAAAAATTTCTTCACAACAATTTCTTCTGGCTCTTTTAATACCTTTTTATACTGCGGGGATACTGCACTATTTCCGTTTACACCTAATCTAATATTTTGCATGACAGCTACTAAATCTGAAACAACAGCTGTTGCTGTCGGTAAACTTCCTGCACCTGGTCCATAAAACATCGTTTCTCCAACTGCTTCCCCATACACATATACAGCGTTATATTCGTTTTGTACGGCCGCAAGAGGATGTGTATTCGGAAGTAGTGTCGGTTCAACTGTAACCTCTAATTTTTCACCATCTCGCTTCGCAAGACCGATTAATTTAATCGTGTATCCTAAACTCTTACTGTATTCAATATCTTCTTCTGTAATAGAAGTAATTCCTTTTACCTTCACATCTCCAAGCTCTACATTTGTAGAGAAACCAAGAGTAGCCAAAATCGTCATTTTTCTTGCTGCATCTAAACCTTCTACATCTGATGTTGGATCTGCTTCTGCAAATCCAAGTTGTTGGGCTTCTTTTAACACGTCGTTATATGCTCTCCCTTCATCTGACATTTTCGTCAAAATAAAATTTGTCGTTCCATTTACAATTCCCATTACTTTCGTAATAAGGTCTGAAGAAAGTCCTTCTACGATACTTCGTAAAATCGGAATCCCTCCGGCTACACTTGCTTCATAAAACAGATCGGCTTTATTATCTTTTGCTACCGCTAACAGTTCCGCCCCATGTAACGCCATTAAATCTTTATTGGCAGTCACAACATGCTTCCCGCTTTGTAAAGCTTGCAAAATATATGCTTTTGCATCATCAATGCCACCCATTACTTCGATGACAACGTCAATATTTAGATTATCTAAAATTTCATTTGCATTTTGTGTTAATAGAGTAGAAGGTACCTCTACCTCTCTCTCTTTTTCAACATTTTGTACGAGTACTTTCGTTACTTTTACAGGACAACCTACTTGGTGTATAAGTCGCTCTTGATGATCTGTAATGATACGAACTACACCGCTACCAACTGTCCCAAGACCTAATAAGCCAACTTGAATTTCTTTCATAATACTGTCCACCCCTCAAAAATTGTGTTTAGATGAAATTATATGAGTAAAAAATCTGAAAAACAATGTTTTTTGAACATTCGGAAAAATTATAAGGTAATCACTACAAAGAAAACGTTGCCACGTGTGACACAATCTTCTTTTATAATACATAAGGGGTTTCTTGATACACGTAATAATTCAGCCAATTAGAGAATAATAGATTCCCATGGCTCCTCCACCTTACAAGCGGTTTCTCATTTGGATTATTATGCTTAAAGTAATTTTTCGGCACATCAATATTTAACCCTTTGTCACGATCTCGTTCGTATTCTTGCTTTAACGTATCACAACTATATTCACTATGACCGAGCGCAAACACTTGTCTTCCTTCTTGCCCAATAACAAGATGAACACCGGCTTCCTCAGAGTTTGCTAATAATGTTAACTCTGTCACCTCTCTAATATCAATCTCTCGTACTTCTGTATGACGAGAATGCGGGGCGAAAAACAATTCATCAAATCCTTGTAACAATTTCACATGTTGCTCACGGACTTCATGTTCAAATATACCGAACATTTTTTCCTTAAGAGGATACTTTGGAACGCCATAATGATGATACAAACCAGCCTGTGCCCCCCAGCAAATATGAAGCGTAGATGTTACATTCGTTTTTGAATAATCCATAATACGTTTAAGCTCTTCCCAATAATCTACCTCTTCAAAAGAAAGAGTTTCAACTGGTGCTCCTGTAATAATAAGTCCATCAAATTTCTCATTCTCAATATCACGGAATGTTTTATAGAAGCTCGTTAAATGTTCCTGTGCTACATTACGAGACAAATGTGATTCCATATGAAGTAAATGAACATCTAATTGCAACGGGGTGTTGCCAATTAAACGAAGTAACTGCGCTTCTGTTTCTTGCTTCGTAGGCATTAAATTTAATATAGCAATTTTCAATGCACGGATATCCTGTGTTTCTGCTCGCTCCTTCGTCATTACAAAGATATTTTCCTCCTGCAACACTTTGCGAGCTGGTAAATCTTTATCAATTATGATCGGCATGTTGTTTGCCTCCGACTAACGCTGCTTCTAAATCTGCAATAATATCAGAAACATCTTCTATACCAACCGATAAACGAATTAAATCTGATGTAACGCCAGCTAAATGCTGGTCTTCAGCACTTAATTGTCTATGCGTTGTGCTAGCAGGATGTATAACGCAAGTTCGTGCATCAGCTACATGCGTTACGAGGGTTGCTAGTTTTACATTTGCGATAAATTCTTTCGCTGCTTCTAATCCTCCCTTAATGCCGAATGTTAAAACTCCACTAGCACCTTTTTTCAAATACTTTTGTGCTAACGAATAATTTTCATTACTATCTAATCCCGGATAATTCACCCATTCAATACGTTCATGGTTAGCAAGCCACTTAGCAACTGCGAGAGCATTTTCACTATGACGCTCCATTCGTAAATGCAGTGTTTCTAAGCCGATATTGCTAATATATGCATTGAATGGGCTCATACAGTTTCCGTAGTCTCTTAATAATTGAACACGTGCCTTCACAATATAAGCTGCTGCACCAAAATTTTGAACGTAACTTACGCCGTGATAACTTGGATCCGGTTCAACAAGTTCAGGATATTTCCCATTTGTCCAATCGAAGTTCCCTCCGTCAATAACAATGCCGCCCAAAGAGCTTGCATGACCATCAATATATTTCGTCGTAGAATGAACGATAATATTTGCTCCGTGTTCAAATGCTTGGCATAAATAAGGAGTTGCTAATGTATTATCCACGACAAAAGGTACTTCTAGCTCTTTCGCTGCATCTGAAAACTCTTTGAAATTTAAAACGTTCATCGCTGGATTTCCTAGCGATTCTGCATAAACGAGTTTCGTCTTATCATTAGCAAGGGCCACAATTTCATCAGCAGTTAAATTCGGATTAAAGAACGTAACATCGATACCAAGCTTACGCAAACTCACTCCAAATAAATTAAACGTCCCACCGTAAACTGTGGAAGAACAAAGCAAGTGGTCTCCGCTACTACAAATATTTAAAACGGCAAGCATAATAGCAGCCTGCCCAGAAGCCGTTGCAACAGCTCCTACACCACCTTCTAAATCCGCTAACTTTTGCTCAAATGCAGCTAAAGTAGGATTTCCAATACGCGTATATATATATCCTTCTGCCTCTAAATTAAATAGCGCTGCTAAATCATCCGAAGTATCGTATTTATACGTTGTACTTTGATAAAGTGGCAAAACACGCGGTTCACCATTCTTTGGTGTATAACCACCTTGCACACAAATTGTTCCTTTTCCCCATGATTCTCCCATCTCTCATTCTCCTTTCTTTTATACAAAATAAAGTGAAACTTTAATCAGTGGGGGTTTTCTTCATCCCCCACTGATTATTAGTTGAACCAATCGGACTTTTATGGGCAGTTGATCCCCCACCTAATTTCTTTGCTTTCGCTGAATTTTGAGGTGGGGGTCTTACTGCCCATTAAAGCGGGATAAAAAAACTGCTCCTTTCCTGAAAACAAGAAAGGAGCAGTTTGAAAACACGCTCTAAAGGCTCTTTCTTATCTCTCAGGGTTTATTACCTGCAGGATTTGGCACAATTCCGTTATACGGCTGTTGCCAAGGTTTCGTCGGGCCTGTCCCTCCACCTTTTCTTGATAAGACTATGCAATTACCGTTGATTTTATAGCAATAATTTCCTAATGTCAATCCGTTTTTCTGAATGTTCTAAAATAAATGTCAGCAGTTCTATATAAAGCAACAAAAGAAGTATATTCCATATTTATTCAAAAAAGACCTTTAAAAAATCCCAATCAATATATAGAATTAAATAAGTGGTTTAATTTATAAGCCCCAAACCCTAATGAAATCCCAATATATATGTTGAATAAGCCAACCTCACACAAAGATACTATATTATATTCCATTCATTTCACACTAGCATGTGTAACCCTTTCTCTATTACAACTTACATAACGGAGGTATAACATGACAGATAAAAAGGACATGCACTATATACTCGCTCTATATGGCATTCTTTTAGGCTCTATAGTAGGGGCTACGGTTTGGTTATTTTTAGTTACGATCAATATCGGAATCCACTTTATTTGGGGATACTTACCTAACGTTTTCTCTTCTCCCCCTTATTACACTCTTTGTGTAACAATAATCGGCGGTATTTTTGTTGGTTTATCACAAAAATACTTCGGTACATATCCACGTCTTATGCCAGAAGTAATGGGTGAATATAAAAAAACTGGTAGAATTGAATACCGTTTTGTACATCAGGCTACTTTAACTGCGCTTATTGTTTTAATATTTGGAGCTAGCCTAGGTCCAGAGGCCGCACTTGTCGGGATTATCGGCGGACTTTGTACATGGGTAGGGGATCGCTTTAAATTCGCTTTAAAGGGAATGAGTGAACTAACAGAAGTTGGAATTGGAGCTACTTTAAGTGTCATTTTTAACGCTCCATTATTCGGTTACTTAGCTCCAACTGAAAATGAGGAAGAAGAAATTGCCGGGTTTTCTAAAGGAAAAAAAGCAATTGTATATGTAACTACTACTTTTGCTGGATTTTCCGTTTATTTATTGCTTAGTAAACTCGATAATCGTGGGTCCTTTATTGTTGATTTTGGGGAAGGATCTCTTTCAATCAATGAATGGATTGCCTTTCTTCCACTTGCTTGCATCGGTGCTATCGTTGGTTTCCTATATTTCAAAGTAGAATTTACATTAGAGAAAATTATCCATCCTTTCCGTGAATACAAACTAACACTCGGAATTATAGGTGGGGTTTTATTAGGGATTGCGGGAACTTTTCTCCCATACACATTATTTTCAGGGGAACATCAATTAAAAGATTTAGTCGTTGAATGGAGTCATTTATCTTTTTGGATATTACTTCTTTCAGGAATTTTAAAATTATGCATTACTGCCGTTTGTTTAAATACAGGTTGGCGTGGTGGACATATTTTTCCCATTATATTTTCTGGGTCAAGTATCGGATACGCGATAGCCTCCATTCTTCCTATAGACCCAATCGCGTCTGTAGCCATTGTTACGACAGCGATTTCGAGCTATGCGCTAAGAAAACCAATAGCTATAACATTACTATTACTTATGTTTTTCCCGCTTAATTTACTATTACCAATGCTCGGTGCAGCAGCTATTGGTAATGCATTTCCACTTCCTAAGCGTAACGAAACTACAAATTAATAAAAAACAGCATTAACATAGACGTTAATGCTGTTTCTTTGAGTGACGATTATAATTTCAATTAAAATTTACTTGCTACTTTAGCTGCTTCTTCAAGACCTGCTGCAATAATTTCTTCTGCTTTGTCTGGGAACTGGTTATGTCCTTCAATAACGATTGTTTCCATGTTTGTTGCACCGAAAAAGCCCATCATGCTTGCTACATATTTAACAGCCATTTCTACTCCAGCTGCTGGACCTTCAGAATATACGCCGCCACGTGCATTTAATAATGCAATTTTCTTATCTCCAATTAGGCCAACTGGACCTTCTGGTGTATATTTAAATGTTTTACCAGCACGGTTTAAATAATCAATATATGTGTGTAGTACTGCTGGAATTGTTAAATTCCATAATGGGAAACCGAAAACAACTTTATCAGCTTCTAGGAATTGATTTAAATACTTATCAGCTACTGCTACTGCTTTTGCTTCTTCTTCTGTTAAATCAAATCCTTTACCAGATTTGAATGTACCATTAATCATGTCTACGCCTACATATGGTAATTCTTCTTTATATAAATCAAGTTCTACCACTGTATCATTTGGGTGCGCTTCTTTATAGTTTGCTAAAAATGCCTCGTATAATTTCACACTAACTGCTTGTTCTGCTGGGCGGTTGTTTGCTTTTACGAATAAAACTGTTGTCATTATATTTTCCTCCTAAAACTCACTCTTACGTTGTCATATATACTTTCAAAAAAGGTATCCCTTGTAATTGTTGTTTTGTTGCTTACAAACATATTTTATCTTTATATCAAGACAATTTCGTCCTCATATAGACGTATTTTTCCATAAAAAAAGTCCACCTTCTAAAGGCGAACTAGGTCTTACGACTTTCGTCTTATACAATTCCATTTCTCACTGCATATAACGCTGCTTGCGTACGATCAGATAAGTTTAATTTGCTTAAAATACTACTCACATGCGCTTTAACCGTTTTTTCTGTAATGACTAAAACCGAAGCAACTTCTTTATTACTCATCCCTTTTGCCAATAGTTGTAACACTTCATTTTCTCTTGCTGTTAATACATCTACATGAATGAAGTGTTCCTCTTCTTTCTCTTCCACCGGTAACGCTTGAGAAAGAAGCGCATTTGCTATATCCGGATGTAGCTGTATATTCCCTTTATAAGCACTACGGATCGCCTCAACAAGTTGATCTGGTTCTACATCCTTTAAAATATACCCACTGGCTCCCGCTTTTAATGCTGGTAACACATGAGCTTGATCAGAAAAGCTCGTTAATACAATTACTTTCACATCTGGATATTCTTTTTTTATGCAAGCTGTCGCCTCAACGCCATCCATTTCAGGCATATATAAATCCATTAATACAACGTCAGGATTTGCTTCTCCTACTTTCACTAAAGCCTCTTTCCCGTTATTCGCTTCCCCAACTAACTCTAAATCTTCCTGTGTACTTAAGAAAAATGCTAATCCTTTTAAAACGACTGTATGATCATCAACTAACAATACTTTTATTTTCACAAACTTCCCTCATTTTCACATCATAATGGTACATTTACTTGTATACTTGTTCGTTTGTTTTCACTTATAATTTTAATTGTTCCACCAATCAACGCTACTCTTTCACGCATCGTTGTCATGCCAAGTGATTTCTTCTCTTTTATATCCTTTTCTATAAATCCATTACCTTGATCTACTATTTCTAATGATACATTTTTCTCAGTCACTTTAAAATAAATGGTCGCTTCTTTTACACCTGCATGCTTACTCACATTGTTTAACGCTTCTTGTCCAATACGCCATAATGCTTCTTCTACTACACGTGGCAAATCGCGAACACCTGTAACTTGTTCCCTAACTTTCAATCCAAAACTTTCACCATACTGTTTTAAAGCTGGTAATAAACCTTTCTCTAATCCTGCTGGACGGAGCTGCCAGATTAACGTCCTCATTTCCTTTAAAGCACCTTGCGCTAATTCACGCATCTCGTGCAACGAGTGATCTACTTTCTCATTTTGACCTTTTAAAACTGCCTCAGCACCTTTTGTCATAAAGGTTAACGAAAATAGCTTTTGTGAGACAGAGTCATGTAAATCCCTTGCTAAACGATTTCTTTCTTCCATCCGTACAAGTTCGCGTCGCTGCTCATTTAGCCTTAAATTCTCTATCACGAAAGAAATATGATTTGTTATGGCTTGAAGCACATCTATCGTATTCACATCAAATTCACCATTATTTGAACTAACACATACAACCCCAAATATGTGACTTTGAATCTGTATTGGTGTAGCAATAACCGTCCTATTAGAGGGGGTTGTATGACTGATTTGACGTTTTAATAAAATAGATTCACCTTTTTCTAACGCTTCTTCCGCTGCTTCTTTTACATCCTCTTGCAATTCTTCTTGGCGATAAGATGCACGCAATGATAATTCTTTCTCTTCTCGAATAAAGAATGTTACTTCGTTCCACTGAAACACTTCACCTAATTGATTTACAACTTTTTCAGGCAATATATTAAATTGATGAATCGTTCTTAAAGCTTGAATAAAACGTTCTAATTTCACATAATAATGTGCTCTTCGCTTTTCGTTTTCATATAGTTTTGCCCGCTTTAAAGCCGTTCCAATTTGGAGGGCCACTGATTGGAGCAATACTAATTCCTCTTCTGAAAAATGTGTTTTACCTGGGCTTGCCACATTCAACAAACCAAATTTTTCTCCCCCAGCCTTTAAAGGAACCGTAGCATGATGAAGAATTCCTTCTGTATCTCCCCAATTATATTCAATTGCATTATTAATTCTTTTACATTCAATAATATTAACTGCTCGCTCTAATTTTCCATCCACAAAGCCACGTAAACACCAACATTCCCCTTCACACATCGGGCGTTTTTTTTCATATGTAAGTGCCTCTGGTAATTGATAATCAATTAACTTTGTATATCTACCATTTTCATCTGCAAGAAATATCCATCCTGTCGTTAAACCTGTTACACTAAGTAATTTTTCTAGCACTGCTTGCAGTACATGGTACGTATCATTTGATGTATTTAATGTTTCTGCAATTTCTTTTAATATAACTAATTCATTTGTACGATTATCTCGAAACATACTCAATCTCCTACACACAAGATTTTAAAGTGCCTCTAAAGTAAATCATCTACTTTTCACTTTGTACTTATTCGTAACATTGATATAATGGTGAAAACATAGTTTTCATTATATCACTTGAGGGGGCTTTCATAATGACATTAAATAAGGCACTTACTATCGCTGGTTCAGACACAAGTGGCGGTGCTGGAATACAAGCAGATTTAAAAACATTCCAAGAACTTGGTGTATACGGAATGACATCTCTTACGACAATCGTAACGATGGATCCACATAACGGTTGGGCACATAACGTATTCCCAATCCCGGCTTCTACATTAAAACCACAATTAGAAACAACAATTGAAGGTGTTGGCGTAGATGCTTTAAAAACAGGTATGCTTGGATCAGTAGAAATTATTGAGATGGTTGCAGAAACAATCGAAAAGCATAATTTTAAAAATGTAGTAGTCGATCCTGTTATGGTATGTAAAGGTGCAGATGAAGCATTACACCCTGAAACAAATGATTGCTTACGTGACGTTCTTGTTCCAAAAGCATTAGTTGTAACACCGAACTTATTTGAAGCTTACCAATTAAGTGGCGTGAAAATTAATTCTCTTGAGGACATGAAAGAAGCAGCGAAGAAAATCCACGCTTTAGGTGCGAAATACGTCCTAATTAAAGGCGGTAGCAAGCTTGGTACAGAAACTGCAATCGACGTCCTATATGATGGAGAAACATTTGATCTTCTAGAATCAGAAAAGATTGATACGACAAATACGCACGGCGCAGGTTGTACATATTCTGCTGCAATTACAGCAGAACTTGCAAAAGGAAAATCTGTGAAAGAAGCAGTAAAAACTGCTAAAGAATTTATCACAGCGGCTATTCGTTATTCATTCAAAATTAACGAATACGTAGGCCCAACTCATCATGGTGCATACCGTAAATTTGTTGCATCAAAAGAACTTGTCTAACATATAAAAGAAAACACCCACAGAGTTTATAATTCCTGTGGGTGTTTTTATAAGCTCTTCTGGTCATCTTATCTTTAAGATGCAGAACTAACCTGATTTCTACCATTTCTTTTGGAGTAATATAATGCATCATCAGCAGCTTGAATAAATTGCTCTGGTGATTCTTCATACACCGAAATGCCTACTGAAACTGTAATTTTTATTTTTTTGCCATTTAACAATTGGAATGGGTGGTTTTCAACAACTGTACGGACTTGTTCTCCCATACTCATTCCGTAAGTTAGTCCCTTCTTCGGTATCAAAAGTGCAAACTCCTCTCCACCCTTTCGAAAGGCCAAATCTGGAAACGTTGAAACTTCTCTTAAAATACGTCCTATTTCTTTTAATACTTCATCGCCTGCAGGATGTCCATATGTATCGTTTACACACTTAAAATGATCAATATCTATAAGTAGTAAACAAAGTGAATCATTTTTTATGCGCTTATTACCAAGATGACGATTCATCTCTAAATCAAACTGTCTTACGTTTCCTAAACCCGTCAATGCATCTATCGTTGCGTATTGCTTCATCGTTTGAAATAACTCATTGGATTGCAATACATAATTTGCGCTTATAAATGTGATATATGCTGCAACACCACTACAAACTAAATATAATGCTACTATAGAAGTATCCTTAAATAAAATAGAAAGTGGCACCGCTAAAATAGATAAACTATATAGATTAAACCAGATCCACCTTGTAAATATAGAAGCTTTCATCCGCCAAATAAAAATAATTCCAACGCCTATCAATACAATAGTATAACAAGCCAATTCAGAGGCTAAAGAGTACTCGGTTAAAAATAATCGGGTAATTAAAATAATAGTAACTGTTATACTACTAGCTATCGGACCTCCGATTATAATTGCCAAAATAACAGCTAAATAACGTAGATCCAACATAATATTTTCAATATGTACACCAAAATACATCAACAGTACACTTAATATTCCAGTAAGAATACCTACTATACATTTCTGCCAAAAAGAGAACCCTTCTTTTAACGGTTTATCTCTTAAAATCTGACCTCCAACAAAAATAAAGGAAAGAATAATTGTTGTGTTTACAAATAAGTCCCTTAACATAAAATAATCTCCCTACTTTTCTATCTATCCCTTTCCATATTTTATTGTATACGAGATACCTATAATTCCCAAAGCTTTTATTTATTTTTTGCTGTTCCACGTGAAACAGCAAAAAAATAAAAAAGGACGAAAATTCGCCCTTTTCATTAACAACACCGTGATATCTTTCCACCCTTTGCATTAAACCTAGCTTCTTGCGCTTCTGCAAAAAACTGTTTTTGACATACAACTTCTTCTTCTGGATGATGCTTTTTCATATGCTCTACATATGTTTCGTAGCTTGGTACCCCAACAAGTAAACTAATAAAGTGTTTCCTTTGTCCCCATACTTTCCGTAGTCTTCTAAGCATAGTTCCTCGACTCACTTTCATCTCTAGAAATATATGGTGCTTCTTTTAACGGCATCGGCTTATTTCTTAATACTTTAATCCAAATTCGAATTGCGGAAATTAATACAGCAATTACAACGATCATAAAAACTCCGCAAAGCGCTGCATCAATATAATCATTAAAAATAATTTGTTTCATTTGAGCGACATTTTTAGCTGGTGCTAACACTTTCCCCTCATCTAATGCCCCCTGAAATACCTTTGCATGCGATAAAAATCCGATTTTAGGATTTTCATGAAATAGCTTTTGATAACCAGCCGTCATCGTTACAATAAGCAATCCGACAGTTGGAACAAGTGTCACCCAAACATATGCCTTTTTCCCCATTTTGAACAAAATTGTCGTTCCAAGTAATAATGCAATACCTGCTAACATTTGGTTTGCGATGCCGAAAAGTGGCCATAATGTATTAATTCCACCAAGCGGATCAACTACCCCTTGGTATAAGAAATATCCCCATCCTAATACACATAACGTTGTAGCTATCACATTCGCTACTGTAGAATCCGTTTTCCCAAATGGCTTATATACATGCCCTAAAATATCTTGAATCATAAATCGGCCTACACGCGTTCCAGCATCAATTGTTGTTAAAATGAATAGTGCTTCAAAGAGGATTGCAAAATGATACCAAAAGGCCATCATGGCCGTTCCGCCTATTACTTGTGAGAAAATATATGCCATACCAATCGCTAACGTTGGGGCACCCCCTGTACGTGATAAAATCGTTTGCTCTCCAACGTTTACAGCGAGATCTTTTAGTTCATTTGGTGTAATAGCAAATCCCCATGAAGAAATAACTTGAGCTGCTTGCGAGACATCCGTACCGATAAGTGCTGCGGGACTATTAATGGCAAAATAAGTTCCTGGTGTTAATACACAAGCTGCAATCATCGCCATCGCCGCTACAAATGACTCCATTAACATTGCTCCATAACCGATTGGCTGTGCGTGTCCCTCTTGTTCAATCATTTTCGGCGTCGTACCTGATGAAACGAGAGCATGGAATCCAGACACCGCACCACAAGCAATTGTAATAAATAAGAACGGGAATAAGTTTCCGGAGAATACTGGACCAGTTCCATCGATAAATTTTGAAACTGCTGGCATTTGTAAATCTGGTGCTACAATTAAAATACCGATTGCTAATCCAACAATTGTTCCGACTTTTAAAAATGTGCTTAAGTAATCACGCGGTGCTAAAAGCATCCAAACTGGTAATGCCGATGCGATAAATCCATATACAATAAGCATAATAGCAATCGTCTCACCGCTAAACGTGAACATGCTTGCAAGCGTTGGATGTTCCGCCACATACTGTCCTCCAATAAGAGACAGTATAAGTAGAATAATTCCGATTGCCGACCCTTCCCCAATCCGTCCAGGCCTAATGTAGCGCATGTACACTCCCATTAAAATAGCAATAGGAATCGTCGCTGCTATTGTAAACATTCCCCAAGGACTTCCAACAAGCGCCTTTACTACTACTAATGCTAACACTGCTAATAAAATAATCATAATGCCTAAAATACCTATCATTGCAATAAATCCTGTAACAGGACCGATCTCATCTTTAATCATTTCCCCTAAAGATTTACCATTCCGTCTCATCGAAGCAAATAAAATTACAAAATCTTGCACAGCTCCAGCGACAACTACCCCAACAATAATCCATATTGTCCCTGGTAAATATCCCATTTGTGCCGCCAAAATCGGTCCTACTAAAGGTCCTGCCCCAGCAATTGCTGCAAAATGGTGGCCAAATAATACCCACTTATTTGTCGGAACATAATCTTTTCCATCGTTTAATGTATGGGCTGGTGTTTGCCGATTATTATCTAAACCAAATACCTTTCTCGCTATAAATCTACTATAAAAGCGATAAGCAACTGCATACACACATACGGCAGCTACTAAGAGCCACACGGCATTAATAGTTTCACCTTGAGATAAAGCTATTACACCAAAAGCACCTGCTCCTACTGCTGCAATAACTCCCCAAAGTAAAATCGACTTCAATGTTTTCACATACAATCCCCCAATACTATTTCTTAGTGGGATTGTACTAAATTTTCTGAATATTTAATTTGAATCCTCCCTATCATGAAGGATTTTTAGTTTATCATGTTAAAAATTTCGCATTATCTACTATAATTCAATTTTATTTCGAAGTCGTTTCACATAATTACGACTAACTGGAATCGGTTGCTCATCATATTTATCTAAATACAGATTATATGTGCCATTATAATAAGGTTTTAGTTCTTGTACATATGACATATTAATTAAATAGCTTTTATGCACGCGTAAAAAATCATATGCATTCAGCTTATTTTCCAGCTCCTGAAGTGTATATGTTGAAATATACTGATTATTTGTTGTATAAATGGAAACCGTTTTGTTTTCCTTATTTTTGCTTACATATACAATATCTTCAGGGAAAATATACCGAATCCCCTCTTGACCTTCTATCGGTAGTTTTCGTAAATAACTCTTTGCTTTCTCGCTTTGCTCTTTACTCATTCTATATAAAAGGAATTGCAAATCTTCTTCGCGAAACGGGCGTAGTAAATAATAAAATGCTTGAAAACGAAATGCCGTAATGGACTCTTCAATATCTTCTCCCATAAAAATAAATTTCGTATAACAATTTACTTCACGTAATAAACTTGCATATTCAAAACCTGTTCCATCTAGTAATTTCGAATTTAAAAAAACAAAATCCGGTGTATGCTTTTTCATGATAAATAATGATTCTGTTCCTGTGTTTGCTTCAAAACATTCTACATTCCTTATATTTTCAGTAAATTTTTCAGCTAAACTTCTTCGCTCTTCTGCTTCTTCCATGATCAGTAAAATTTTCATTTCTTCAACCACCTAATTCTTTTGTCCGTATGTCCTGTTGTATACATTCGCTTTTATAAGGAACATTCCCTTTTTCTTACTATACCATCATTTATCTAAAAAAACAGAAAAAAGGAAACCTTCACGGTTCCCCCTGCCCTTTTATTCCGCTATTGGTAAGAGCCCATAATCAGTGCGAGAATAAATCCCTCACTGATTAAAGTCTCACCTTATACTAATTCTCGTTGTTTCGTTTCTTGCCCAAGTACAATTACAGCAACTACACCAATTAAAATTGATCCACAGAAAATCGTAAATATTAGTGATAGTGAAGCCTGTGAAGCAACTAAATATCCTACTAATAATGGCCCAAGAATACCGCCAATACGACCAAAGGCTGCAGCCATCCCTGCACCTGTACCACGAATAACTGTTGGATACTGTTCAGGTGTATAGGCATATAATGCACCCCAAGCACCTAAATTAAAGAAGGATAGTAACATACCTGCTACGATTAATACTGTTAATGACTCCGCCACTCCAAATAAGTAAGCACTGCACGCTGTACCGATTAAATACGTAACTAAAACAAACTTACGACCAAGACGTTCAATAAACCAAGCAGCTGTGAAATACCCTGGCAATTGAGCTAACGTCATAATAAGTACGTATTGGAAACTTTTTATTAAACTAAATCCTTTTAATACCATTACACTAGGTAACCAAAGGAACATCCCATAATAGGAAAAGACAACACAAAACCATAGAATCCATAACATAATGGTTGCCTTGCGATATTCCCCAGACCAAACTGATTTTATATTTTCGATAACGGACGGCCTTTTTTCAACCTTTTGGAATCTCGGAGAATCCGGTAAATTCCATCTTAAATATAAAGCATATAGTGCCGGAACCGCACTCAATATCATTGCAACTTCCCAACCATATTTCGGAATAACAAAATACGAGATAAGAGCTGCAATTAGCCATCCACCTGCCCAAAAACTTTCTAATAGCACAACTATTTTGCCACGTTCATGCGCTTCAACGCTCTCTGATACTAATGTAGAAGCAACCGGAAGCTCTCCGCCAAGCCCCATACCAATTAAAAATCGTAACACAAGGAACATCGCAAGTGTTGTCGTTAAAGCAGTTAAACCACTACCGATAGAAAATAGCAATAATGTAATAATAAAGACTGATTTCCGTCCTATTTTATCTGATAGTATTCCAAAAACGAGCGCTCCGACTGCCATACCAATTGAATTAATGCTGCCTATCCAGCCCATTTCTTGCGTACTTAATCCCCAATCTTTTTGCAGTGCTACCATGACGAATGAAAGCATTCCAACATCCATTGCGTCAAATAGCCATCCAAGCCCGGCTATACCAAGTAGCTTTCGCTTCGAAATTTCTTTCACCTTACCCACATGAAGTCCTCCTTACACAGCTGTCTTTACACATCATTTTACATGTGTGAATTGTATAAGTAAAATACTTTCGTGTAAAAAATTCTCCTTCATCATTCCCAAAAAGTAAAATACTTATCCCACTATCTTGGGGTAGTAAGAATCCTACCTCAAAATTCAGCTGGAGCAAAGAGGTTAGATTGAAGATCAACTGCCGTTAAACACCCAATTAGCAAGGGGAAACAATCAGTGGTAGATGAATAAAACCTCACTTTATCAAAAATGGCTAAATAAAAAAGTAGCGATAGGACGCTACTTTTTCGAACGCATGACTTCTTTTAAAAACTCCGCTAATACTAACTGACGGCGCCAACGCGTTGGGTTACTACATAATCTATAAAACCACTCTAAATTAATCGCTTGAATCCATTTCGGTGCACGTGTTACCTCTCCAGCCCATACGTCTAAACTTCCGCCCACTCCAACAGCCATCTTCGTTTCTAAACGATGCTTATTAGTTTGAATAAAGTTTTCTTGTCTTGGGAAACCAAGTGCGACAAGTAATAAATCTGGTTTTGCTTCTTGAATACGAGAAACGATATTCTCTTCTTCTTCTTGTTTAAAATACCCATCTTGTGTACCCACAATAGATACAGCTGAATACGTCTTCGTTAAATGATCTGCTGCAGCTTGTACAACATGCGGTTTTGCACCAAGTAAGAAAACAGATACCGGTTTATTCTCTTCTGATAGCTTCGCAAATAAATTACACATTAAATCAAAACCTGCTACACGTTCCTTTACAGGTGTACCTAACATACCACTTGCTTTTACAACTCCAATACCATCAGGTGTAATTAAATCTGCATTTAATAATGTTTGATGAAATGCTTCATCCTTTTTTGCACACATAACAATTTCAGGATTTGCTGTTACTACCTGAAAAGTATGCGTTCGCTCCAATTCTAGTTGACCCTTCAAATATTGGATTGTTTCATCCATTGTCATTGTAGAAAAAGGAACACCTAGAATATCAACCGTTTTTACTTCCATGATTAACTATCCTCTCTATTTCAGTAAAAGTTTTTTATATGCATTATAAGTATCTTCATACAAATTCTTTAGCGAGAAATGAGTAGATGCGTGATTATATAAACGATTTCCCATCGCCTCTAATTCACCATTCAACCATTTTTCGTAAGCATTTTCTAACGCTTTTGCTAACGAATCTGCATCACCAATTGGTACAATCCATCCATACGTATCATCAACTATTAACTTTTTCATATCACCTACATTTGTTGCAATAGATGTTAAACGTTGATTAGCTGCTTCTAATAAAACAAGAGGGAAACTTTCGCTATAAGAGGTTAGCAAATTAATGTGTGCAGATGCATACAATTCTTTTGAATCTGTACGAAAACCTAGAAACATCACCTTATCCTCTACGCCCTTTTGTTTCGCCATCTCTTTTAATTCTGCTTCTATAGGACCATCACCAAGCAAGAGCACTTTTATATTTGGAATTTTAATTTTTTGCAACGCTTCAAATAAAATATCATGACCTTTAACAGGATGAAGACGCGCTACTTGAATGGCTGTAAATACTTCTTCACCGATGCCAAATTCACTCTTATCATAAGGTTTTACTGGCGTACTATCATACTCAATCCCATTATAAACCGTACAAATCTTCTCTTCTGGTACACCTAGTTTTATTATATTTCTCTTAAAGTTCTCCGTAATTGCAAAGAACAAATCTACCTTCCTGAAAGAACGTAAATTTAACTTCGTAAATACCCATCCTTTTAATCCCCTCTTCATAAAATCTAAAGTTGGATCACTGTGGACAGTCATTATCCATTTCGCTTTTATACCTTTTTTCAAGAGGGAAAGATAGAAATTTGCTCGTGCGCCATGTGTATGCACAATGTCAAATTGATTTTCATTAATAAATGCTTTTATTTTTGAAAGAATTGATAGGTCGTACCGAGATGATTGGGTAAAAACATGCACTTGAATACCAAGGTTTCTCGCCTCTCTAGCAATCGCACCTTCTTCAAATACCATTAATTCCACTTCTTCCTTTGAAAACTGCGATAAAAGTGAAATAATATGTGTTTTCCCCCCACCTTCTTCTGCACCAGCATTCATATGCAACACTTTCATTTCTTACATCCCCCATTTTTTTCTTTTTATTTACTATAACAAAATAAAAGCTAACATATGCTAGCTTTTATTTTTCTATCATTCAATTTCCAAGTCAACTATTAAATATGCCATGATTAATACTAAGAAGAAACTCACCCCAGGTGACATTAAAATATGACCAGCTATAAATGAGATACCTAATCCGAGAACTATCGATGCAATCACCATTGCATATTTTACGGTGAATATTTCTTTAAATTTAGTAAATATACATGCAATAAATTTAATACCAAAGTATAAGAATGGAATTACAAGTAAAATGAACCCTATGATTCCGAAAGAATAGAACCAATCGTGGAAGTCACGTTCAATTAATTTCGGCTCTGCTTTATAGTTACCAGCATAACCCATCCCTAATAATTTTTGAGACATTGGGGCTTCTTTATAGAAATCTTTATACATTTGCTCAAATAATTGACGCCCACTGAAAATAATAGCTTGCGTTTCTTCTTTTTTCTCTGCAACTTTTTCTTTTTCTTTTTCTTTCACTTTTTCTTTTTCTGTAACAGGAGGTTTATGCTCTTTAGCTTCCTCTTTCTTTTTCTCTTCCTTTTTCGCTGTCTGTTGTTCTTCAATTAATTGAACATGAATTCCCATATTTTTTAAAAATGGTGAAAAAGGTGTATATGCCATGATTCCTACAAAAACAGTCATTGCAATAAAGCCGTTTAATAAATATATATTTTTCTTTCCTTTTTTACCTTGTATAAAGGCTTGAATAAAGCACATAACAACCGCGATAGCCATTGATCCAAAGATTGCTCCTATACCAACCTTCGTACCAACTGCAAATAATGAAAAAACAACTAAAATAGAAGGAATCCAATAGTATATTTTGCTCATAGTTTTTGTTTTTTCAATCGAATATAAAATAACAATCGGACACATGATGGCTAAAATAGATCCTAACTCGTTACCTGCATAAAACCAACCGCGTGATCCTAATTTTAACCATTCATAGTTATTGTAATCTGTTCCAGTAGTAATAGAAGCTACCATGACTACCCCTATAATTAGCGATGCATACGTAATATAGTCACGCATTTTTGAATGGCCTTTTTCTTTTAAAGACTTAAATACAAACACATAACAAGTAAGCATAACAAACGGATATAAAGCTTTTGCTATAAACTTAATTTCTTCTGTAAGTACCATAGGGTTTTTTGTAAGCTTGTTATTTACCAATCCGATAGTGAAGACTATTCCTACTAAGATTATATACAATATATATTTTATATTTCCTTGTTTCTTCGTTTGAATTAAAATATATATCCCGCCTAGGAACATAACGAATAAGCGTGTAATAACTCCAATAGTCGTATCAATTTTTAAAACCATGATACAGAACGCTGTAAGCAAATCTAAAATCGGTTGCAACAAAATAAAGATTAGTAGAAAATTTTCAAATTTATTACTTTTACTATTTTCGCTTAACATCTAGAACCTCCATAACTATTACCTAATTTCAATCTATACAGTTAATATTTTTTTCTTATCTCAAATATTTATTATAACATATATTTTTTAATTAAACGTCTCACATTTCTCCCAAACCTTACCTTATAGAAAAAAGCGTATTTGCATTTTCAAGCGCTTTCTTTCCTCGTTTTTTCTTTTTTTCTACATGTAACGAAAATGCATTGTTATTTACATAACTTTAGTGTATATTTTTTCTCTGGAACATCTTTAGGAGGAAGGGATTACAGCAATGTTATTAATCGACATATTTACGTTTCTTGGCATTATCGCCGCTGCTATTTCCGGTACATTAGTTGGTTTAAAAAAAGATTTAGATTTATTCGGTGTCCTTTGTTTAGCTGTAGCTACTGCGCTCGGCGGCGGTATTATTCGTGATATTATGATCGGTAACCTGCCTCCTGTCGCTTTTGTTAAACCCATTTACTTTTTCGTAAGTGTATTATCAGCATTATTTACTTGTATGTTTTTTGAGCGTATCAATAAACTGCAAGTCGTTATTATGCTTTCTGATGCTGTTGGCTTAGGTGTTTTTACAGCTATTGGTGCAAATGCGGCAATGTCACATCATGTTGACGCCTCATTTTTAGTTGTTTCAATGGGAGTCATTACAGGTATTGGAGGCGGTATTTTGCGTGACATTTGCGCTCAAGATATCCCCTACGTATTCCGAAAAGAGATTTACGCAATCGCTTCTATCTTAGGGGCAATTAGTTTCCTAATCACATATGCAATGGGGGCACACGTATTAGCTTTCTATGTTTGTTTATTAGTAACATTCATTATTCGTGTTGTCACTGTAATATATAATGTACATTTCCCAGTTTTCTTTAAAACACATGCTAAAATTAATAAAGGTCATTAAGAGAATTCTACTTAGAATTCTCTTAATTTATATACTATTCTACACACTAATATAGAGTAATTGTATATAAAAATATATAATTATATTAGAACCAAAAATGAAAACGCTTCACAAACAGGGGGAAGAACAATGCTTGGGGTTTTTAAAAAACATAATAATAAAACAAACACCAGTATACTTGAATTAAGTAAGGATCAACAAATCACTTTTAACGTGCCTACTAATTCTGAACTGAACATTCAAATGGATATGTTACATATTTCAAAAGAAGATTTACAAATCGTAAAGGTACTACAGCCCTTTATTTATGAAGAAATTGATTGGATTACGGAAAAATTCTATGCCAATATTACAAAACAGCCTAATTTAATTACTATTATTGAACGTTATAGCTCTATTCCAAAACTAAAGCAAACTTTAAAAACACATATAAAAGAATTATTCAGCGGAGATATGCACGAAGATTTTATTGAACAACGTGTTAAAATTGCCAAAAGACATGTACAAATTGGCTTACATAGAAAATGGTATACAGCTGCTTATCAAGAATTATTCCGCTCTATCCTGAAGATTTTACAAACGAAAATTAAAACAATTGATGATTTTTCTTATTCTATAAACGTAATAAATAAATTATTCACCCTTGAACAAGAACTCGTTATTGCGGCCTATGAATCTGAATATGAAAGAATACAAAAAGAACATGAAAAAGAAAAAGAAATAACAGCTATGACAATTACACATATTGCAACAGAATTAGCATCTGTATCTGAGAAAACGAGTGCTTCTATTCAACAGTTAACCGCTAAATCTGAAACTATTGTAAAAATTGCTAAAACAGGTACATCATTAGCTACAACATCAGAAGAAAAAGCGAATAAAGGTAAAGAACAATTAAATCAGCAAAATAAGCGAATGGAATACATTCAAACGAACATGGAAACGATTATTACAGATACTCATGAGCTTCTCGATATTTCTAACAAAATTAACGAAATTATAGATATTGTAAAATCAATTGCAGAGCAAACAAATTTACTCGCACTAAATGCTGCCATTGAATCTGCACGTGCTGGGGAATTTGGCAAAGGCTTTTCTGTTGTAGCTGGAGAAATTCGAAAGTTATCAGAGCAAACGAAAGAATCTATATTCAACGTTACAAAGCTCGTTGAAAAAACAAATGAACAAATTATTCGTGTCTCTTCTTCAGTGAAACAAATTAGCTCCCTCGTCTCTGAAGGAACGGATAGCATGTCTGCAACAGATCAATACTTCCAAGAAATTGTAAAGGATATGTCTAACTCGAAAGAACAGAATAAAAAAATTGAACATGAGTTAGAAACCATTTCACAAGTAATGAAAGGAATTCAAGAAGATTCCTCACAAATGGCTCTAACAGCTGATAGTTTACAACTAGAACTAAACCGATAGAGTGATGCTTATGCCAGTAGAGATTCTTCATCTCTGCTGACTCTCAGTCCTCATCTTCCATGAAAAAAAGAATCCAAACTGGATTCTTTTTATTTTCTGAAGAATATTTTTTGACAGTACACATAACTCATATAAACACCAAAGCTTTGCAAAATAAACAAGGCTGGCACGATAAGGTTGTAGTATGCCATATTTACTTGGAAGAGTCTTAACAATACATATCCGCTAATTAACAACAAGAATAACATATATCCTTCATTTTGTTGTTTCTTAATAAGAAAGTGTAATAAAGCTATAGACGTAAATAATGTTACCGCTATATATATAAGTTTTTCACATTTAAATAGAATAGAATGTATTCCCTCACCTGAGAATTGATTAATTACTGGCTTTAAAAGTGTAAATCTTTCTTCTTCAATTCCTTTTAGCTTTTGATTAATATGCTCTGTTACGCTTTGATTCTTTGTTATTTTTTCCTCATTTTTACCTTTTCCAATTAAAACCGATTGAACATATGTCTCATTTGAAATTGTATATTGTGACATTCCCATTGTCTGAATTCCATAACTCACACCAAAATGAGCACTATAAAATAGAATAAGTATCCCTATCATCTTTAATAGTACTTTTTGCTTCATTGCTGATCGAAAGAGTTCAATTAACAACACATATACAGCAATAAAAATAGGAAGAAATAATCCCATTGGGAAAATCATATTACTACATGCAAATAAAATTGCTGAAAGTACCCACATATAAGGATGATCTAAACCTTTATATAAAAGTATGTAGCAAGCCAAATAAAATAAAAATATTGCGAGCGATTCTGATGTTAATAAGGAACTCATAAATATATTCGGGATATATAAAGCGTAAAATACAGACGCAATACGTCCACATTCTTCTCCAAAAACGATTGCTGCAATACGATAAATGAAAAATGCAGTCCCTGTGCAAAATAAAATATTAAATAACTGCAATGCGAATACTGTATCGCCAAATATACGAATAATCATTGATTCATAAATAATAAAAGGTAACTGCGCTACGTTCTCTACGTTATTACCAATTGCAATCTGCTTTGCAGACTCAAGCATAGCTTTCATATCACCGATTATCGGAACGTCTACAAATAGAACTATACTAAGTCTCACAATTATAGATGTACTTATAAGAAAAACAAGAAATTGTTTATCTGTAAAACGATACTGTAAAATCGATGCCACTAACAGCATGAGAATAACAAAAATAACCAATACGATTGTTACACTTGTTGTACTGTCTCCAAAAAATTGTTTGCTTGTTTCAAACGCTGACCAACAACTATAAACAAAAAATGCGAGCATCGCACCAATCATTATTTTACTAAAAAAAGACGAAAAATTTGTTTGTATATGATTCATATATCCATTGCACCTCTATTTCCATTCATAACAAAACGATTCTATCATGAATAGGCACAACGCTGATAGGGAATTTCTATGACAAATATAGAGTCCTAATTTTTTCACTTGCAATGTAAGCGAATCCTCTTTTACACTACACTTTATATAATGATAAATTTTCTTTCAGTTACATGAATACAAATACAGAAGTTTTGCTAACTCTCTTCTGGAATTCTTTACTTCATTAAATATCTATTGATTTTTAATATTTTTGTACTCCACTTACAATACATGTCATTCTGATTGAAAACAGAAAATAGGGGCTGACCATATGGAAAAGAAATTCATGCGAGAATCCAAAGCAATTAAAACAACACGTGTTTTTCCAAATGATTTAAATAATCATCAAACACTTTTCGGAGGAAAACTATTAGCAGAAATTGATAGTATCGCTTCAATTGCAGCTGCAAGACATAGCCGTAAGCATTGCGTAACGGCATCTATCGATTCTGTTGATTTTTTAACTCCCATTCACCAAGCAGATTCTGTTTGTTACGAAGCATTCGTATGTTATACAGGAAAATCTTCAATGGAAGTGTTCGTAAAAGTAATTGCTGAGAATTTATTAGCAGGCCAGCGTAGAATAGCTGCAACATGTTTCATTACATTCGTTGCATTAAAAGATGGAAAACCTTCATCTGTTCCACAAGTACTACCTGAAACGGAAGAAGAACATTGGCTACACACAACTGGTTCCGAACGTGCAGAAAATAGAAAAAAAGGACGTTTAAAAAGCAAAGAAATGGCTGAAGTATTAACATTGAGTAAACCTTGGAGTATGTAATAACTGATTTACCTTCCTTTTTACAAATCCAAAAGGAAGGTTTTTTTATATAAAGTGAAACTTTAATCAGCCCTCACCAATCGGACTTTTATGGGCAGTTGATCCCCATCTAACTTCTTTGCTTTCGCTGAATTTTGAGGCGGGGGTCTTACTTCCCATTAAAGCGGGATAAAATACATAGTGTTGATTTACAAAGTTTATATGCGGTAAACTTATACAGATGTTCTTGTAATCTTCTTCCTTGCAAAAGGCCTATATAGTGTACAACATAAAAAATTTGAGGAGATAATAATTATATGATGGAACAAACTCAACTCGTTTCCGTTATTGTCCCGCTGTATAATGCGGAAAAATACATTGAAGAAACGATGGAATCAATACTGAATCAAACATATAAAAATATTGAAATTGTAATTGTTGATGATGGAAGTAAAGATCAATCATCTTCTATCGTTAAAAATCTCAAGAAAAAATACCCTGAACAAATAAAATATATCTTACAAGAAAATCAAGGTGTTTCCGTTGCTCGTAATACAGGAATTGAAAATGCAAGTGGAGAATATATTTCGTTTCTTGATAGTGACGATTTATGGCATCCAACAAAAATAGAAAAGCAAATCACAAGCATGCATAAAAATAATATGAACGCCTGCTATTGTGGATATATGAACTTTTATGAAGAGACTGGTGAAAAAGTTGAAAACACGACAAACTTTGTAAAAGGTAATATGACAAAGGCTTTCTTAACACATCAAGTTTTTGCTCAAACAAGTACATGGATTTTCAAAAAATCTATCGTAATGGATCATAACATTCGTTTCACACCAGGTTGTAGCTGGGGAGAAGACTTAGAATTTCTTTTTAAATTAATGAGTGTAACAAATGTATGTTATGTGGATGAATATTTAACATATTATCGAATCCTATCCGGAGGAAACCTTTCTTCCAATTATAAAGATTATGAATTAAAAACAACAAAAGAATTAGAAGTATTTAATCGAATGAAAGATTGGATTCATAATAAATCAAAAGACTTAATCACCAATGATTCTACGGAACTGATTGAAATCCTTGAAACTTATCTATTCCCATATACAGTCATTAACAATGCTTGTATATATATTAAAGGACACCCTAAATTAGATAAATCAAAGGTTCAGTTAATTAAAAGCGATATAAAGAAATATTGTCGCAAAATCTATTCAAAAAATGGGAAACGAAGCAAAAAGTTATATGCGATGCTTTGGTTTGTACGCATCAAATTTTTATTTTCTTAAATAAACGAATATGCTTTTAAACAGTCTTTCCGTAAACAAATTAAATTTACAAATAGGACAAGCATGTCCTGACGAATAGAAAGGTCTTTTTCCATGAAAACAAACAAAATCCTTAAAAACGCCTCCTACCTCTTTGTAGGAAATATTACTGTTCGATTTGTACTTGCTATTGCGACCATTCTCTTTGCAAGATATGTTTCACCAGATGAGTATGGGATGTTTACAGTTGCATTAGCAGTTTCCGCTGTCATTTGTTATTTTACAGATGCAGGTTTGACACATACGTTTATGCGTGAAGGAACGAGAAGCGACGCTAACATTAGCGTATTAATAAGTAGTTATTTACGTATTCGTTTAATATTAGCTATCGTAATTTCTGTACTCTTCGCTATTTTCGCTCAGTTCTTCTACACTGATGCTTACTTACGTGCCATGGTATATTGGGTCGTACTACCAACCATGTTTGGAGCCACTTTACAAGGTGTCGGGATGGCTTATTTCCAAGTAACAGAGCGTATGCAATTTACAGCGATTATTTCTGTACTACAAGGTGTGACAGCTGCAGCCGCCCTTCTGCTAGGAATGTCATTTCAATGGTCACTTATGATGGTCGCTGCCATGTACGGAATATCTAGCCTTGTAACAGGAGTCATTGCCTTTATCATGACAATCCGCTATACAACAATCCATAAAGGCTGGGATAAAGGCATATTAGATCAATTACTTATTTTCACAATTAATGGCGTTATCATTATGCTTTTGCCGCAGTTAGGTCCTATTATATTAGAAAAAGTTTCAGCGAATGAGCAAGTTGGATTTTTTGGGGCTGCCTATAAAATACCTGCTGTACTTTACCAAATACCTGGTGTAATTGCAGCAGCCTTTTATCCAAAATTATTTGCTTTTGGAAATGAAAAGAATATTGATGAACATAAAAAACTATCTCAGTTCGAATTAAAACTTATGTCCTTCTTAGGTATGGGAATTGCTATTCCGTTTATCGCTGATCCAAGTTTTTGGATTATTACTTTATTAGGTGAAAAATATGCACCAGCCGGTGACGCTCTTGCAATTTTAGCCTTTATGGTCATTTTACAATCTATCAACTATCCACTTGCCGATAACTTAACAACAATTGGACAACAGTGGAAGCGTGCGACAGTTATGGGAATTGGATTGGCTGTTGGCATCGTAAGTTACATCATCTTAGGTAGCAAATTTGGAATGATGGGAGCTGCTGTAGCAGCTATCCTTACTGAAGTTACTTTATTAATTGGATTTACTTTATTTGTCCGTAAAGGTTTCGGGCTATTATTTAAAGGAATTATATTTAATAGTCTCGCATTTATAATTAGTTACGTTCTATACCGTACAATATTAATTAGTTTGCCACCACTAGTAGCTTTAACGCTTACCGGTATATTGTACGGCATTATCGGCCTTGCCATTGATCCACAAATACGTGGGTTGCTTTTAGGGTTCGTAAATAAAAAGCTCGGCAAGAACATAGCATAAAGCGAAACTTTAATCAGTGGCAGTTTTACTGTCCGTTAATGCGGGGTAAAAGTCGCTTTCTTTCTCATAAATTCGAGAAAGAAGGCGACTTTTTATTTACTGTTATTACTCATATATATAATTGTTTCTTTTAATCCTTCATAATATGGAGTTTTAGACAGAACGCCTATATATTTTTCCGAAATAATAAAAAAATCTATTTTCAAAAATATACATTTTTGAAATGATAGCATTCTATCCAAGAATTTAGTATCATGATTCAAGACACTATTTAGAAATGAACGGAGGACATTATGAGCTTATTAACTGTTGAAAAATTAGGTCATACATTTGGTGATCGCACATTATTTAAAGATGTATCCATGCGCTTACTCGCAGGAGAGCACGTTGGATTAGTTGGGGCAAACGGTGTTGGGAAATCAACATTTATGAATATAATTACTGGTCAGCTTATCCATGATGAAGGTCGTGTTGAATGGACACCTGGCACAAATTACGGTTACTTAGACCAACATACAATTTTAACACCCGGTCGCACAATTCGTGATGTATTAGCAGATGCATTTTTACCTTTATTTGAAAAAGAAAAAGCATTAAATGAAGTTGCAGAAAAAATGGGAACTGCTACACCAGAAGAATTAGAAGAACTTCTTGAGGAAATGGCAGAAATTCAAGATGCTCTTGAAGCAGGCGGTTTCTATTTATTAGATATTAAAATTGAAGAAGCAGCGCGTGGACTTGGAATTGACGCAATCGGTCTAGATCGTGATGTTGCTGCATTAAGTGGTGGACAACGTACAAAAGTATTACTTGCAAAGTTACTACTTGAGCAACCAGAAGTATTACTATTAGATGAGCCGACCAACTATTTAGACGTTGAACATATTCATTGGTTAACAACTTATTTAAAAGAATATCCACACGCATTCCTATTAATTTCCCATGATACGGAGTTTATGAATAAATGTGTTGATATTATTTTCCATCTCGAATTTACAAAAATGACGCGTTATACAGCGACATATGAAAAATTCTTAGAACTAGCGGAGATGAATAAGAACCAACATATAAACGCTTATGAAAAGCAACGAGAGTTTATTAAAAAGCAGGAAGATTTTATTGCGAAAAATAAAGCTCGTTACTCAACGACTGGCCGTGCAAAGAGTCGTCAAAAACAACTTGATCGTATGGAACGTATCGATCGTCCTGAAACAGCTATTAAACCTGAATTCTCCTTTAAAGAAAGTCGTGCAAGTAGCCGGTTTGTCTTCGAAGGGGAAAATGTAGAAATTGGATATACACATCCGTTATTACCGAAATTAACGATGACAATTGAACGTGGTGAAAAAATTGCAATTGTTGGATGTAATGGTGTCGGTAAGTCAACACTATTAAAAACGATTTTAGGTAAGATTAAACCATTAAGCGGGAAAACTAGTCTTGGCGACTTCTTAAACTCATCATACTTCGAGCAAGAAGTAAAAGCTGATAATATAACACCAATTGATGATGTTTGGAATACATTCCCTAGCTTAGACCAACATCAAGTACGTGCAATGTTAGCAAAATGTGGTTTGAAAAACGAACATATCTCTCGTCCGTTGAATCAATTAAGCGGTGGCGAACAGGCAAAAGTTCGTTTATGTAAACTAATGGGTGAAGAAAGTAACTGGCTACTCTTTGATGAGCCAACAAACCACCTTGATGTTACAGCAAAAGAAGAGCTGAAAAAAGCGATGAAAGCATACAAAGGAACAATTCTTCTTGTATGCCACGAACCAGACTTTTATGAAGATTGGGTAACAAAAACTTGGGATGTAGAAAAATGGGCCCAAGAAAATTCTTAACCACCTGAAATCATCCTTTTACACACCTAGTGTGTAAAGGGATTTCCCCTTAAAATAGCAATTAAATTCAATAAGGAGTTTTTACTTATAATGCAAAGTCCATTTTTTCTAAAACTTAATACATTTTGTGTGAAATCCTTGTTAGTGCTATGTCTCATTATTTCTGCAGCTATTACATGGCAATCAGTATACGTAGTTAGAGAACAAGCCCACACTCGTTTACTTATTATAGTCCCAATTATTATTATGATAGGGCTTCTATTTTTATTAATTGGCTATATTTCTAACAAATATATGTCAAAACTAATATTCACTATTTCACTTATCATCTTAGCTTTCTCTATTCGATTCATCTGGGTTCTTAATATCCAAACTCCTGTCGAATCGGATTTTGCTATGATGTACAATGGTGCCGTGCAAGCAACTAAAGGAGATTTTAGTTTCGCCCAAAGCACATATTATACTTCATGGGTTTATCAACTTGGATTCACAATGTACCAAGCTTTTATTATTAATTTATTTGGCGAAGGAACCTTCCTTCTAAAGTTCTTAAATGTATTATATTGCACAGGAACAACATTACTCATTTACAAAATAACTTCTCACATCTTTAATGAGTGGTCTGGACGTCTGGCTGGTTTACTATATGCAATATATATCCCAAGCATCGTATTAAGCTCAGTCCTAACAAATCAACACTTGGCTACATTCTTATTTTATCTTGGGTTTTATTTATTAATTACAAAAGGCTTAAGCCATAAATATATGTGGATTTTTATAGGGATTTCGCTTTCTTTAGGTGATATCATGCGCCCACTTGGTGCTATCATCCTAATTGCAGTAACTATTTATGTCTTTTTACAAGGTATGTTAGGGAAATCAAAACAAGATATCTTCACTTCCATTAAAAAACTTTGTGGCATTTTCGTCGTATTTTACCTTGTACATTACATTATAAGTTATTCATTTATATCTGCTGGAATTACACAATATCCACTATCTAACCGTGACCCTCTCTGGAAATTCACAGTAGGATTTAACCATGAAACAAAGGGTGGCTATTCTGCAGCAGATGCAGAATATATTATGTCCCTTGAAATCGGTGAAGAACGCAAAGCTGCTGAAAAGAAGCTGATTCAAGAACGACTGGCTGATCCACAAAAAGTTTTATCTTTATTTGGTGATAAGTTCACACTCATGTGGGCAGATTACGACTCCGCTCCATTATGGAGTTTACTGACACTTGGGGACACAGATAATGATATGATTACTTTAAAAGATGACCTTACGAAATATGAAAAGTATATGTACATTACAGCTATGCTCTTTAGCACATTGGCGCTTCTTTATCTCGTGTTGACTAAGCAAAATAACACGCATTATACACTATTTTTATTGTTGATAATCGGTTACATAACTGTTCATTTCTTAATTGAATACCAAACAAGATACCGATACTTCATCATTCCTAGCTTTACGATTATTCAAAGTTACGGGCTATATTTATGCTATCGATTTATATCGAACAGAACGTCTTCAAAAGTGTAACTTTAATTAATGAGTATTTTATTATTAAAATAAATGAAAATGAAATAAAAAAGGCATGAGCCCGGTGCAATACCGAACTCATGCCTTTTTATTTATATCTATATTTTCTTTTTTATTGTAAGCGTAATTTATACCAAAGGCAGACAAAATTATCATCGGTATTGTAGCCGAATAATGATATCGTGATGCCACTTCTACTAATAACTGCGCCATTGTTAACCCTATTGTATATAAGCAAATCATAAATAGGATAGATTTAGTTTTATTTTTTATCATTATTAATACACCTAATATTGAAGTCACAATTAAGAAGTAATAAAAAATATTAGATGCCACGGTATATCTTACTACATTATCTAGTGCAGGCTCAGCGTAAGAAACTGCCGCACTATCTTCACTTAAAAAGACAAAGAATTTATCCGAAAATAATTTCATAAAATCGATATTGTCGTTTAGTATTCTGTTCTTCGCCTCTTCTAGCATTTTTTGTTGAGAATCCTCAGCAGTCCACCCTGGTTTATTATTATACTCAAACAACAATTCTGCATCTGGCATATTCCATTTCCCAGATTCTTGCTGGTTGAATCCTACATAAATATTATATCCTGGTGCTGATGCTATCTCTTCACCTAAACGTAATGTTATATACTGATTGATCGCCGAGGAAAAAATAACATATCCAATAACGATAACCCCTACATATACTACCTTATTTAATAATATTTTTTTATTTCCTATGTGCTTCGTGTTGATAATAAATAACCATATGACTAGGGCTATAATTGGAACAGCTGCAATTGGTCTTACCATATTCATTAATGCAAGTAATGCAGCTAATAAAATCGAGTACACAAGTAATTTTTTTATACTTATATTGTGAATCTTCTCATGAACACTTATCATAACTGCCCAAATTAATAATAGTATTGTACAATACAACGGCTCTGACAATGCAAACATGTTATAAATCGTTTGTGAAGGCAATACTATCCATAAAATACTAGCTGTTATGGCTGTTCTAACTCCACCAATTTTTCTAGATATAACATATATTAATCCCATTGATATTGTAGTTAAAACAACATTTACGATAGGTGCTACCATATGACTAACTCCAAATATTTTTAAGAAAATACTTAAAAATGAAGCGTAACCAAAAACATGTGGAAATAATGCAATATAATTATTATCAATAACAAATTCTTTACTCAATGCTTCTGCAGTATAATAAAATGTAGCATAATCAACTAATGGCTGAATTTTGTATGTAAGAACCCACATTAATTTAACTGCTAAGCAAATAATTACTAACACAAAAAAGCATTTTTTCTCATTTAATTTTTCTAGATATAAAGAACTTTTTCTAAGTACATAAAACCCAATTGTACATAAAAATACGACCCCAGTTGCTATCATTGTGTAATTATATTTTTGCGTATCCGAAAAATAATCCACAACTAATATTGACGCAAAAAAGACATATATCATGTATACTGCACGTGTAGAAAGAGTCGATAACCCTTTTAAAAATAATTTCAATACAACCTACTCCTTTAAACATTGGTACAAAAATACCGTTATATACTGTATAAAACCGAAGAACTTTATCATCTTAATAAATGTTCAAGTATCCCCGATAATAACGTACAAACCACATTACACATCACTATACATGAATCAGGTTGATATTTCCATATTCAATTCTTCATATTTAATCAATTGAATAAGCGGTTATAAAAATAAACTTATATACATCCGATTATACGTTTAAATTACAAAAACATTAGATTTACTCAATTGCATTAACGTTTCAATATAAACTATGCTATAATTGATAGTTGTTATGTAGATAACCTTTCTACATTTCCTGTTTTATTTATATATTTTATAAAGATGAGGATACTATTATGGAGAAACTCTTAAAGTTTGGTTTAGTAGGAATCTTTAATACGCTCATTACAATTATTAGCTTTTGGATATTATTAAAATTTGGGATGAACTACCTTATTGCGAATACCATTGCCTATTTAATTGGTGTTGCCAATAGCTACTATTGGAACAAGAATTGGGTGTTTAAACCTAATAATAAAAGCACGTCAATGTTCTTTAAATTTCTAACTGTAAATTTAATTGTATTGGCTTTTAATACATTATGTTTATTTATATTAGTAGATAAACTTACCTTTAATGCATTAATTGCACAAATCTTTGCAATTGGTGTCGGAATGGTTATAAATTTTGTTCTTAATAAAATTTGGACATTCAACCAAACTGAAAAGGCTACTAATTAAACTTGAATAACTTATTAAAACTACGGAGGATACAACATGCAAAAATTAATTTCGGTTGTAGTTCCTATGTACTTCGAGGAAGAAGTAGCACAGGAATGTTATAACCGTCTAAAGTCCGTTATGCTTCAAAATAATATTAACTATGAATTTGTCTTTGTAAACGACGGTAGCACAGACCGTACAATGGAGATTTTGTCTGAGATTGCAGCAAATGATTACCGAACAAAAATCGTTAATTTCGCACGTAACTTTGGACATCAAGTTGCCGTTACAGCTGGTATTGCTGCTGCAAAAGGTGATGCTATTGTAATTATCGATGCAGACTTACAAGATCCACCTGAAGTTATTCCTGAACTTATTGCAAAATGGGAAGAAGGATATGAAGTTGTTTATGCAAAACGTAAACAACGTAAAGGTGAAACTTGGTTTAAACTTTTAACAGCTAAATATTTCTATAAATTCTTAAACTACATGTCTGATATCGATATCCCAAAAGATACTGGTGATTTCCGAATCATCGACCGTAAAGTAGCTGATGTTTTCAATCAAATGACTGAGCGCAATCGCTTCATCCGCGGTATGATGTCTTGGGTTGGCTTCCGCCAAACTTATGTTGAATATGAACGCGATGAGCGCTTTGCTGGTGAAACAAAATATCCATTAAAGAAAATGATTAAATTTGCATCTGATGGCATTATTGCATTTTCAACAAAGCCATTACGTATCGTTATGTCTATAGGTTTATTATCAGTTCTCATTTCAATAATTGTCTTACTATATACAATTACTGTAAAAATTATTGGCACTGGTACGCAAACAGGTTGGGCGTCTATTATGGTCGCTATTACATTCTTTAGCGGCATTCAGTTACTTGGTCTTGGAATCGTCGGCCAATATATTGCTCGTATTTATGACGAAAGTAAGAACCGTCCGATTTATATCGTAAAAGAGACAATCAATATTGAGCAAGAAGAGACTACACAAACAAAAGAAACAGTGAATGCATAATAAAAAAGGTAACAATGAGAACTATCATTGTTACCTTTTTATATTGTAATAGCCCATGAGCCTCAAACGAAATTCTTTTAAAGTTGGATATGCTTCTAAATTAAACAACATCCCTTGGATAACTGGAATTCTTGGATTTTGCATTCTCATTTCTGCCTCCAAGACATCTAATGTAACAAGCAATTCCTCATCTTCAAGTTGATCAGCTAATGTGCGTTTAAAAACAATAATTTCCTTTAAAAAATGTTCCTTCACCTGCTCTTTAATAAGCTCTGATTTACAAAGGAACTCCCCAAGCTTTTCTTCATGTAACACGGGTTCTTCTGAGGATTCTACCAATCCATCTACTAAATCATCCACCCTTTTCAAAATAAAAGCAGAGACATAAGATAAATCAATTTCTGGAGCCTGTAGAATAATTAATTCTAAATATCCGCGGTAGATCCCTTCTACCATAATTACTAAATCTAATAAATATGGCATAACCTTTTCACCATAAATGGACAATAAACTATTCCGATAAAATGCGTGGGACTCCAATTTCATCCGCATCATAAATTCTTCCACATCTTTATTAAAAGGAATAGCATTTTCCCGTGCATGCATAATAATAAATTCTTTATGCTTTTGTATATCGTTAAACTGACAATGCAATTGCTTTGTGAATTTTTCACGCGGCAATAACGATTCTTTTTCAATATCCATCATTTTATTTTGAATCTTGTCATAATAATATCGAAGTGTCGCCAATAAAAGCTCGTCTTTCGATTTAAAATATAAATAGAAAGCTCCCTTAGATATACCGCAAGCTGTCACAATTTCCTGCACTGATGTCGCATTTACACCCTTATTCGCAAATAACTTCATAGCCAACTCTATAATTAAGCGCTCTTTTTCTTTCATATTGTCTCTCCTAAATTTAATCTCGCATCTTACCATAAATATATCTCGCTATTTACAGATAATAAATTATTCACTGATTAAAGTTTCGCTTTTATTATACCATCTCTTTTCATTGACTACTGACCAATCAGTCAGTTATATTATGTATTAGACTGACCAGTTGGTCAATACAATACAAAGGGAGCGCAAACATGAACAAAATCATTAATTTCTCGTTAAAAAATAAGTTCGCGGTTTGGCTACTAACCATTATCGTTACCATTGCAGGTATTTATTCTGGGCTGAACATGAAGCTGGAAACAATTCCTGATATTACAACACCAATTGTAACAGTAACTACGGTTTATCCTGGTGCTACACCGGAAGAAGTAGCTGATAAAGTTTCAAAACCGATGGAAGAGCAACTACAAAATTTAAGTGGTGTAAATGTTGTTAGTTCATCATCTTTTCAAAACGCATCTTCTATTCAGGTAGAATATGATTTTGATAAAAATATGGAAAAGGCCGAAACCGAAATTAAAGAAGCTCTCGCAAATGTGAAAATGCCAGAAGGCGTAAAGGATCCGAAAGTTTCACGTGTAAACTTCAATGCCTTTCCTGTTATTTCGTTAAGCGTAGCAAGTAAAAATGAATCTTTAGCTACCTTAACTGAAAATGTAGAAAAAAATGTTGTTCCAGGATTAAAAGGACTTGATGGGGTCGCATCTGTTCAAATTTCAGGTCAACAAGTAGATGAAGTACAACTTGTCTTCAAGAAAGATAAGATGAAAGAATTAGGTTTAAGTGAAGATACTGTAAAAAATGTAATTAAAGGATCGGACGTATCTTTACCACTTGGCTTATATACATTTAAAGACACGGAAAAATCAGTTGTTGTAGATGGAAATATTACGACAATGAAAGCATTAAAAGAATTAAAGATTCCGGCTATACCTTCATCACCGAGCGGTCAAGGTAATCAAAATGCTGGTGCTGGTGCACAAATGCCGCAAATGAACCCAGCTGCTATGAACGGGATTCCGACAGTTACATTAGACGAAATTGCTGACATTAAAGAAGTCGGAAAAGCAGAATCTATTTCCCGTACAAATGGAAAAGAAGCAATTGGAATTCAAATTGTAAAAGCTGCTGATGCGAATACAGTTGATGTTGTAAATGCAGTTAAGGATAAAGTAAAAGAACTTGAGAAAAAATATAAAGACTTAGAGATTATTTCAACATTCGACCAAGGTGCACCTATTGAGAAATCAGTAGAAACTATGCTGAGCAAAGCTATTTTCGGTGCTATCTTTGCGATTGTTATTATTATGCTGTTCCTACGAAATATCCGAACAACATTAATCTCTGTCGTTTCCATACCACTTTCTTTATTAATAGCTGTATTAGTCATAAAACAAATGGATATTACACTTAACATTATGACACTCGGAGCAATGACAGTCGCTATCGGGCGCGTTGTGGATGATTCCATTGTTGTTATTGAAAATATTTACCGACGAATGTCGTTATCAGAAGAGAAACTGCGCGGGAAAGATTTAATTCGTGAAGCTACGAAGGAAATGTTCATCCCAATTATGTCTTCTACCATTGTAACAATTGCTGTATTTTTACCGCTTGGACTAGTAAAAGGTATGATTGGTGAAATGTTCTTACCATTCGCCTTAACTATTGTCTTCGCTTTATTAGCATCGTTACTAGTAGCAGTTACAATCGTACCAATGCTAGCTCACTCTTTATTTAAGAAAGAGAGCATGAGGGAAAAAGAAGTACATCATGAAGAAAAACCAAGTAAATTAGCAAATGGATATAAACGTATACTTGCATGGGCTTTAAATCATAAAATCATTACATCAAGTATCGCTGTCCTTCTATTAGTTGGTAGTCTTGCACTTGTGCCAGTTATCGGTGTAAGCTTCTTACCATCTGAAGAAGAAAAAATGATCATTACAACGTACAACCCTGAACCAGGTCAAACGTTAGAAGACGTTGAAAAAATTGCAACGAAAGCTGAGAAGCACTTCCAAGATAATAAAGACGTGAAAACAATTCAGTTCTCATTAGGCGGAGAAAATCCAATGAGTCCTGGTCAATCAAATCAAGCAATGTTCTTCGTGCAATATGATAACGATACGAAAAACTTCGAAAAAGAGAAAGAACAAGTCGTAAAAGATTTACAGAAGATGTCTGGAAAAGGCGAATGGAAAAACCAAGATTTCGGAGCGAGTGGCGGTAGTAATGAAATTAAACTATACGTTTACGGAGATAGCTCAGAAGACATTAAACCTGTCGTAAAAGATATTCAAAATATCATGAAGAAAAATAAAGACTTAAAAGATATAGACTCTAGTATTGCAAAAACATATGCAGAGTACACTTTAGTCGCAGATCAGGAAAAACTAAGTAAGATGGGTCTAACGGCTGCACAAATTGGGATGGGACTTTCTAATCCACACGATCGCCCTGTTCTCACAACAATAAAAAAAGACGGTAAAGATGTCAATGTATATGTAGAAGCTGAAAAACAAAATTATGAAACTATAGATGACTTAACCAATCGAAAACTTACAACACCACTTGGTAACGAAGTGGCTGTGAAAGATGTGATGACTGTAAAAGAAGGAGAAACTTCAAATACAGTGAAACACCGCGATGGCCGTGTTTATGCAGAAGTAAGTGCAAAACTAACATCTGATGATGTTTCAAAAGCATCTGCCGCGGTTCAAAAAGAAGTAGATAAAATGGATCTTCCTTCTGGCGTAGATGTTTCTATGGGCGGCGTTACAAAAGATATTGAAGAATCATTCAAGCAACTTGGCTTAGCGATGTTAGCTGCGATTGCCATTGTATACTTCGTTCTTGTCGTTACATTTGGCGGTGCCCTTGCACCATTCGCAATTTTATTCTCGCTACCATTCACAATTATTGGGGCTCTTGTTGCCTTATTAATCTCTGGTGAGACATTAAGTGTATCTGCAATGATTGGTGCGCTTATGTTAATCGGTATCGTTGTAACAAACGCAATCGTGCTTATTGACCGCGTTATTCATAAAGAAAATGAAGGTCTATCAACACGTGAAGCTTTATTAGAAGCTGGTGTAACACGCCTTCGCCCGATTTTAATGACTGCAATTGCAACAATCGGGGCTCTTATCCCGCTTGCATTAGGATTTGAAGGTAGCGGCTTAATTTCTAAAGGGCTTGGTGTAACAGTAATTGGTGGATTAACAAGTTCAACGTTATTAACACTTCTTATTGTTCCAATCGTTTATGAAGTATTAAGCAAATTTAAAAAGAAACAAGCAAAATAACAAAAAAATAACCTCGCTAACTGCGAGGTTATTTTTTATTTCCGAATAAGATTAGGAAATCACCATAGCCTTCTTTCTCTAATTCCTCTTTTGGAATAAATCGAAGGGCTGCGGAGTTAATACAATAACGAAGACCCTCTGGTCCTGGACCGTCTGGAAATACGTGCCCAAGATGTGAATCTCCTTCCTTACTTCTCACCTCTGTACGCGTCATATTATGACTCACATCCATTTTTTCTTTCACACTAGCTGACATAACTGGCTTCGTAAAACTAGGCCATCCACAACCGCTATCAAACTTATCTAAAGAAGTAAATAACGGTTCTCCTGAAACGATGTCTACATAAAGTCCTTCTTCTTTATGATTCCAATACTCATTTCGAAATGGTGGTTCTGTACCATTTTCCTGCGTTACATAAAACTGCATCTCATTTAGTTTTTCTTTTAAATGAGTATTATCTTTTGGCCAATGTTGCTTAATAAAAGCATCTCGTCCCGAGCCTTTACGGTATAGCTCGTAGCGGAATGTATTTTTCTTATGATATCCTTGGTGATAGTCTTCAGCCGGATAAAACGTAGCTGCTGGCAATATTTTTGTCGCAATTGGCTTTGAAAAGCGTCCACTCTTTGCAAGTTCTTCTTTTGAAGCATCTGCTTTTTTATGTTGTTCTTCATTATGATAAAAAATCACTGTTTCGTAAGACTGTCCGCGGTCGTGGAATTGCCCACCTACATCAGTCGGATCAATTTGTCTCCAATATATATTTAATAACTCCTCATACGGCATTTTATTTGCATCAAATGTAATTTGTACTGCCTCATAATGTCCCGTCGTTTCTGAACATACTTCTTTATATGTTGGACTCTCTTTATGACCACCTGTATAGCCAGAAACAACCTCTATAATTCCTTCCATCTCTTCAAATGGTGAAACCATACACCAGAAGCACCCTCCAGCAAATGTAGCTAACTCTACCTTTTCATTTACAGCCATTCTTTCACCCCTATTCTATGTTCTTCTTACAGTATGGCATAAGGAACGTCATGTTATAAAAGAAAAAGCATCGAACATCGATGCTTTTTCTTTACTTCACTTTATTTTTTTGGCGTCATTCTCCATTTCATCACTTGTCACATCTAAGACATCTAATAAGAAAATGAAGATTGGAATACCGATAATTAACCCCCATACACCTAAGAAGTGTTCTGAGAAGATTAATACCATAAATGTATAGAAGATCGGTAAGTTTGTTTTTTGCGACATAAACTTCGGATTTAACACGTAACTTTCAAGTGCGTGAATCACTGTTACGATAACTAAAATATACACAACGTACATAATACCGCCGATATTGTAAGCAATCATACAAAGCGGGAATAACGAAATGATAACCCCAGCTACTGGAATTAAACCGAGTAAGAAGATCATTAACGCTAAACCTAATAATTGCGGGAATCCTAATATCCATAGTGCAATAACGGATAAAACACAGTTAACAACTGCAATTAAAAATTGTGCTTCGATTACTTTTCCGAATGAACGTGCAAATTTCTTACCGAAGTACTCAATTTCAGTATAGAAAATTGCAAGTCGGCTTTCTTTAAATTTTGCAGTAAAAGCAACGATACGAGCTTTTTCCAATAAGAAAAATAAACTTAAAATTAAAGAAAGTAACACTTGAAGGCCAAATTTCCCAACATTCGTAATCGATTTATACAAAATGTCAACGCCTTGTCCTACATACTTCGACAGTTCCATATGATTGACAGCATTCACTGCATACTTAATTAATTCACTATCTGGTGGGTTTCTTAAAAATACATTAAATTGATAAATCAATTGTGAAATTTGTATCGTTAATACTGGTAAATATTTAAATAGCGTAATAGCAATTCCACCAATTAACATTACATATAGAAATGCTATAATAATTTTCCTATTAATGGGCATAAAATGATCTAATTTACGAGAAATAAACTTTTGGAATCGATCCATTAAATACGTGAGAATAAACGTAATTAAAATTAGATTCAACATACTTTGCAGCCCGTATAACACGAGAGCAAGTATTACTAATACGAGAAACCTCTGAAATCCTTTGCTTTGAAACAGGTTTTTTATTTGCATAATCGACGAGTACTCTCTCCTGTCCTATAAAGTAAAACGTTAATAAGTAGATTTTTTCTCTCTTCTCTACCTTTACTTATTCATTCATATAAAGATTTTTATAAGCTTATTATAGATCTCCCTTAGCAGATCCTATAGTAGCTTACTTCTTATTTTACAATACAATGACCTAATTCAAAACGTATTCTACACAGTATTAATGAAGATTTAAGGAAACTTACATTTTATTAAGATAGGTCTTACCACTACTGTAACATAAAAAGCAAGCTATCAGTAGAAATCCGCCCTACAAATAGCTTGCTTTTCTCATTTTTTTAAGTAAGTTTTACTAGCCAATGAATGGCATAAACATCGGTATGACAACTACAGTTACAACTCCCACTACTGTTACAGCAATACTTGCCATAGCAGCCTCTACTTCACCCATTTCAATTCCTACTGCCACTCCTAATGCGTGACCTGCTGTTCCAAGTGCTAAACCTTTTGCAATTGGATGTTTTACTCTAAATGTTTTTAAGAATAATGCTCCTAATGCGTATACAATAACTGCATTAAAAATAACTGCAAACGATGTAATTGCTGGTATACCACCAATACTTTCAGAGATTGGTAACGCAATTGCTGTTGTTGCTGCTTGTGGTAACATTGAATTCATTACTGCTGTATCTAGACCAATTGCTTTTGCAACAATGAACACGACAATGACTGAGCAAATAGATCCAACTACGATAGCCGATAAAATTTGCCACCAATATTTTTTTAACTTATCAACTTGTTTATATAATGGAATTGCAAACGCGATTGTTGCTGGTTCTAGGAAGAAACTAATCATTTTCCCACCAGTATTATACTCTTCGAAAGTAAAATTACCTACCTTTAGAAAGACAATTCCTAATACCATCGCTACGAATAATGGTGTGAATAAGAAGAATCCTTTTGAATGCTTAAATAATAATGTTCCGATTCCGTATGCGATTAATGAAACGACAATTCCGAAATATGGAGTCATTGTGCTTGCCATGTTCATTCCCTCCTAACAATATATACGCTAAATTGGTTACGCAACTTTTCCGTGCTTGCGTCCTTTATTTACTACTTTCAATTCTTTTGTATCTTCTGTTTGTTTGTCTTCTTTTCCTAAAATGAATTGTGCAAATAGCCCTGTTACAGCGAGTAAAATAATTGTTGCGACAACAATTACAGTTAGAATTTGTACAAAATATTGTCCCATTACACCGAGAGAATTAATAACTGAAATACCTGATGGAACGAAAAGGAATCCGATAATACCTGTTAAAGCCGTTCCGAGTGATTCAACTTGTTCCAATTTAATAATTTTCAAACATAATAAGCTAAATAAAATGACTAATCCGATCACCGATGAAGGCATCGGAATTGGTAAATGCGTTGCAATAATATTAGAAACTAACATAATAGCTGAAAATATGAATGCTTGTGATAAGAAACTATATACTTTTTTCGTACTCATTTTGGCCACCTCTTTCGATTTGGTACCTTTATTGTATAAGATACAAACAAAACTGTAAGCGTTTGCAAAATAGAACGTCAAATATACAAAATTAGTTACAAAAATAGGCAGATGAAATACAAAAAGCTACTTCTTAAATACGAAGTAGCTTTTTGAGTTCTTTTGCATATGTACGGCTAACAGGTACTTTTGATCCTTCTCTCATAAATAAATTATATGTAGAATTGAACCATGGTTGTATTTCCGTAATATGATTAATATTTGCAATAAAACTACGATGGACACGCATAAAACTTGCTTGCGGCAACTTCTTTTCCAAAATGACAAGTGTATCATGTGTTATATATGTTTCTCTCATCGTTTTTACTGTCACTTTTCCGTCCACAAGTCCTACATATATAATATCTTCAATATTCACAAGTACAATCGATTCTTCAATTGGTAATGCTAATTTATGCATCTCAGTCGTTACGTCTACACTCTTTACTTCCTGTTTTGTTTCTAATTTAATTTGTTTTTGCTTTTTATATTTCTTTAATGTCTGTACGATACGTTCTTCATCAAATGGCTTTAAAATATAGTCTAACGCATCTACTTCAAATGCTTGGAGTGCGTATTGATCGTAGGCAGTCGCAAACACAATTGCAGGCGGATTTTTCATCTTCTTTAATATATTTGCGATTTCAAATCCGTTATCATCAGATAACTGAATGTCTAGGAAAACAATATCTGGTTTGTTTTTCATTAGCTCTTCTAATGCATCCTCTACACAATCAGCCTCACCAACTATCTCTACTTCTTTCGTTTGCTCTAATAAATATTTTAATTCATCACGCGCTAACATTTCATCATCAACTACTAATATTTTTAACACTCCGTTTTTCCTCCCCTATTTTTTTCGGGATTACAAAGAGGATCTTCGTCCCTTGCTCTAATTCACTTTCAATTTGAAGCATTGTCTCTTTCCCAAATAACCCGATAAGTCGTTCATTAATATTATATAAAGCTGTTCCAGTCCCTTTCTTTGATGGGACTACCATTTTTCCTAATTGTCCTAGACGTTCACTCTCAATTCCTTGTCCATTATCTTGCACTTCAAAATGCACCATCCCCTCCTTTTCAAACACATGTACCTCAACTTCGCACACTGGTTGCTTTTTCGGAAAAGCATGGCGCAATGCATTTTCAACTAATAGCTGAAGTACAAATGGTGGAACTAAGGTCGTCTTTAACTCTTCCTCAATGTACATCTTCACTTCATACTTATTCGGAAACCTCGCTTGTTCTAACGATAAATATGCATGTACATGATTTAACTCTTGTTCTAATGGAATAAGCAATTGGCGTGCCCCTTGTAAATTACAACGAAAATAAACGCTAAGCTGCAATAATAATTTTCTCGCTTTTTCTACATCTGTTCGGCATAAAGCTGATACGGTATTAATTGCATTAAATAAAAAGTGCGGGTTAATTTGTGCTTGTAATGCCTTTATCTCTGCATCTTGTAATAATTTGCTTTGCAACTCAGCTTCACCTAATTCAAGCTGCGTGGAAAATATTTTTGCTAATCCTTCTGCTAGTTCCTCTTCAACACGACTTAACTGGTTAGGGTTCTTGAAATACAGTTTTAATGTCCCTATCGTATTTTCATGTGAAGTTAATGGAATAACAATAGCTGCTTGCAGAGGACAGCCTTCATGTTGGCAATTAATAACCTCACGTGATTTCGCTTTCATTATTTTCCCTGTATGTAAAACCTTTTTCGATAAACCTGTTATTAAACTGTGTGAAGGAATATGATGATCTGATGCTAATCCAACGTGAGCTAATATTTTCTCTGTATCTGTTAAGGATACCGCATCCGTTCCCGTAAAACGGTGAATAATTTGTGCCACATGTTTACAAGACTCTTCTGTTAATCCTTTGCGGAAATATGGCAATGTTTTGTCAGCAATTCGTAATACTTTATGCGTTTGCAAAGCTTTCGCATTTTCTTCCTGGCGTAAAATAGCTTGTATCATAGAAAGTAAAATAAAACTTCCAAAACTATTTACAAGGATCATTGGTATCGCAATTGTTTTCACGATGCTAATTCCATCCTCTACAATTAATAGGATCATAATCATTTCTAAAGAAACGATAAACACACTTAAAACCGCTGAAAATTTAGGCGTAATTGCACGATTATATTTTTTGAAAATGTATCCAATATACCCCGTTATAACACCTGCTAAAATTGACGAGATTGCACAACTTAGCGCTGTCGTCCCGCCAAGCATATAACGGTGAATACCAGCAATCGATCCTACTCCAATTCCGACGATAGGACCACCAAGCAATCCACTAATTCCAACACCCATAATACGTGTATTGGCAATTGTACTAGATGACGAAACACCTTGTAGCCAATTTTCATTCATAATTGTATTCCCTGCAATTTCAATTCCCGTGTAATTGCTAACAATTGTAAACACTGAAAAAATACAAATAAGCTTAAGTTTATCTACATACCCATCTTGTCTATGAAGAAGGCGCCTGAACGTTTTAATATGAGAAAGTAAAAATCCTAAAATAACAATAAGTCCGACACGTTCAATCATCATAAGTACTAAATTTAGCATCTGTGATTCATTCCTTTTTATATGAGTTAGTTTTATTATGGAAAAATAATGAAGTAGACGTCAAGAAGAATGAAATAACTTTTGAAATCTATTATGTGTCCCAGAGACGAAAGATAAAGTATTAGAATAGATTGAAACTGTATCCTTCAAGAAAAGTAGTTGGATAAATAGGAAAGAGGAAGTATCTCAAATGAGATGCTTCCTCTTCTTATATAAATATAATTATTTATTTTGATTTGCTAGCTTTTTGGAACAAGAAGGAAGTTTTCTCTTCTTCTTTTACAACACCTTGTTGTAATGCTAATTCCCCTGCAACTTTTGGCGCTAGCCATAGCATTGGGAATAACAGAATGGATACCGGGACAGCTGTTACTACGATGAATGATTGCAGCGCATTAATACTTCCCTCACCCATGTATAAAAGAATCGCTGCAACTGCGCCCATAATAAGCGACCAAAACACTCGCAAGCTAATTCTAGGATCTCCATCTCCAGTCACTGCCATTGAAATCGAATAAGCCATTGAATCTCCTGTTGTCACTACAAATAAAATTGTTAATAAAAGAAATGCAGGTCCAATAATATTAGATAGTGGCAGTTGCTCTGTAATTGCAATCATAGCCGCTGGCATACCAGATTCACTTAATGCGGTCGAGATAGAACCAGGATTCATTAACTCATAAAACACACCTGATCCCCCTAGTATAGTAAACCAAAACGTTGTAATAATAGGTGCAATAATTCCAATTGCAACGATGATTTCTCGGATTGTTCTTCCTCTTGAAATACGGCTCACTAAAATTGCCATCATCGGTCCGTATCCGATAAACCATCCCCAGAAAAAGATTGTCCATGATCCTAACCAAGTTGTATCACCACGATATGTGCTCATTGGAATAAATTCATTTATATAAAATCCAAATGAAGAAACAAATGAATCAATAATAAATCCACCTGGTCCAAACAGTAATACGAATGCCATTAATAAAACTGCTAACCTAACATTTAAATTACTTATAATTTGAATCCCTTTATCAATTCCCGTTACCGCAGATATAGTAGAAACAGCTACTACACAAACAATAATGGCTAATTGAGTTGTAAACACATCAGGAATGTCAAACAATGCTTGTAATCCATAACTTGCTTGTAGTCCTAAAAATCCGATCGGACCAATCGTCCCTGCAGCTACCGCAATAATGGCAAATACGTCGATCATTGTTCCAAGCCAACTCTTTCGCAATTTCTCCCCAAAAATAGGATATAAAAGCGTTCGAGGTTTTAACGGCATACCTTTATGATAATGTCCGTACATCATAACTACCGCACTAATTGTACCTAAAATCGTCCAAGCCAGGAAACCCCAGTGCATATAACTTTGTGCTAAAGCAGGCATGACTGCTTCTTTCGTTCCAGCAGTTATACCTTCATGTATTGGTGGCACCGTCATCAAGTGGTACATCGGCTCTGCGGCTGCCCAAAAAACGCCACCTCCGGCAAGTAATGTAGACATAATAATAGCGAGCCATTTTGTCGTACTAATCTCAGGTTTTTCTAGCCCCCCAAGTTTAACTCTCCCATATTTCGAAAACGCCATACACATTGCAACAACAAATGTACCAATTAATAAAACCTGCCAAAAGGCACCAAAATATTTAATTGAAGCTGCAAAACTGCTATTAATGACTCCCTCTACGTAACTTTTATTTAAAATAACTGCAATTACAAATAATAAAAGTGAGCCACCACTAATAAGAAATACAGGCCAATCCGTTTTTCGACTCTTCATTCTCATTTACACTTCCTCCTTCCTCAGCAATCTAAAAAAACAACTTTATTATGTTTTATTTTTTACATCCAAAACACAATGATTATATAAGCATAATAATTCATCAATTTTCTACACACTTATGTTGTCCCTAAAAATATGCTAAATCCCTTATTTAAAAGAAAATTTCTATTCCTATTACATAAAAAAGCAAAATAAAAGACCTTATATTTCTATAAGGTCTTCGAAACAGAAATTTGATTATAACATAAGGAACTCCTTGGTTCAAAAAGCCCCTTCCAAAAATAACCGAGCGTAAAGGCTTCCATTTGCTACATAACAGTAATTAAAAAAAATTATATTTTTACAGAAAATGCCCTGCACTACAAACTATTTATGAAAGAAATTCGGCTTCAAAATTTCATTCGGATACGGTTTATGATAAATATGAGTGGTAGCTGGCGACAACGGTGGAATGAGCCACACCCAATTGCCCGTTACAACACGACCACATGATGCTTCTTGCTTCTCAAATTGTTGAAATTGTTGTGCAGCTGTATGGTGATCCACAATACTAACTCCTTGTTTTTTAAAGGAATGTAATACAGCAATATTCAACTCAATTAGTGCCTTGTCTTTCCATAACGTACCGTTTCTCGATATATCTAACTCCATAATCTCCGCAACAGCCGGCAGTAAATTATAACGATCATGATCCGCTAAGTTACGCGCCCCAATCTCTGTCCCCATATACCATCCATTGAACGGAGCGGCTGTATAGGAAATACCGCCAATTTCTAAGCGCATATCTGAAATCATTGGAACCCCATACCATTTTACTCCTAAAGATGAGATTGGGTACTCTGGATGTTCAATGGGTACCTCTTTCACTTCTTTTTTAGGAATTTCTTTATATACAGGTTCTTTTCCATCGACAGAAAAAACAAGTGGCAATACATCGAAATTCGTACCTTCTCCTTGCCACCCAAGTTCCTGACAAAAATCCGTAAATGCAGCAGAATGAGAGTCACCAATCACTCCCATTTCTGTTTTATATCCTGCATATCGAATCAATTGGTGATTATAAATTCGTATATTATTTTCTTCACCTTGATATTGCTTAAAAATTGTAATTGTCGGTTTAACTTTCCCATCGTTCGTTGCATATTTAATATGATGAATTAATGCATTATATACGCCTTCCTCATCCTTTACTTCACGTGCATCTAATATGTGCATCTTACTCCAAAATAGTCTTCCGATACATCGATTACTATTACGCCATGCCATGCGCGATCCATGAACGAGTTCTTCAAATGTATGCTCATACGTCCCCGTCTTCTCTATCTCAACTTGAATTTCTTTCACACGCTCTTCTATGAATTGCTCTTTATTAAGCTCTTTATAGCAAATCGTAATAAACTGACTCGCTTCCTCTATTAATTGTTCCGTTTTACTCATAAACGATCTCCTTCTATTTCAACAAAACGTTCTACTTTACAGTATAAGCAAAAAGAATACGAGTCACAAATGAAAGTCGAAGTGTTACTTTTATTGTAATATTTTTCAGAAAATTAAAGACATTACTATTGACTTACATAAAAAATAGGTGTATTTTTGACTCAGGTAAATTATTTTTACCTAGACCAACTTTTAAAAAGAAAGGAGGTAATGTTATGTCTTCATTTCAATTGCCAAAGCTTTCATATGACTACGATGAACTAGAGCCATATATCGATAGCAACACGCTTTCCATTCATCATGGAAAACATCATGCGACATACGTAAATAACTTGAATGCCGCTTTAGAAAACTATACGGAATTACATAATAAGTCTTTAGAAGAGTTACTATGTAATTTAGACGTTTTACCAAAGGAAATTGTTACAGCTGTAAGAAATAACGGTGGTGGTCACTATTGTCATAGTCTTTTTTGGGAAGTAATGAGCCCGCGAGGTGGCGGTGAGCCTAATGGAGACGTTGCAAAAGTAATTGATTATTATTTCAATACCTTTGACAACTTAAAAGATCAACTTTCCAAAGCAGCTATTAGTCGTTTTGGAAGTGGCTATGGATGGCTTGTTATGGACGGTGAGGAACTTTCCGTTATGAGTACACCCAATCAAGATACACCTTTGCAAGAAGGTAAAATTCCATTACTCGTTATCGATGTATGGGAACACGCCTATTATTTAAAGTATCAAAATCGGCGTCCAGAATTTGTTACCAATTGGTGGCATACAGTGAACTGGGACCGGGTAAACGAAAAATATTTACAAGCAATTCAATCACAAAAACATTAGTCGTGCGTATAAGGTAAATTTGGTAATGTAAAATTAGTATTGTCGAAATCCTCCAGAATCCCCCGGATTGCCACCGGGGGATTTATGATTATTTCATTGCATGGATGTAATAACGTAATACTTGTTCTATGTCTATTTTCAACTCTCGGAACGGGAATCCTAATTCACTAGCTTTTCCATTGTGTAATGTACAATTAATTACTTCATTGTAAGGCGCTGCATGATCTCCTACCCCTTGAACGAGTGCTTTTATTCCCGTATTTTCTTCTATGAAATGAATGATTTCTCTAGTAGAAACTACTCCATTACTACAAGCATTGATTGGCCCTTCTATACTTTCCACCCCGCACCAAGCTAAAAATTGGCCTGCTTCTTCTTCATGTATAAACGAAAACTCTCCATCTAAATGTTTCACCGCGACAGGCTCTTGCTTCACAATATGTTCAACGTAAAATTGTAACCTTTTCGTATAATCGTTTTCTCCAATAACAACTGGAAAACGGACTGCAACAACTGGGAATGTTGCTTGTTGAAATACAGTAGCTTCAGCTAATCGCTTGCCTTCACCATAATTAAAATTCTTCCTATCCCCATACGTAACGGCATACTCATACGGATTAAAGTCCTCTTCTAACAAACCTAGTGCTGGCTCGTAAACAGCCATTGAAGATGTCATAACGTATTTCTTCGTTTTTCCTCGTAACACTTCACATACTACCTTCGCTGCATTCGAGCTATAGCATAAATTATCGTATACGATATCATAACTTTTATCTTCTAGACGCTCTGCTAGTTGTTTCTCATCTTCTCTATCGACAATCAGCCTTTTTACTGCACTTCCAAAAGGATCTTCTGTAATCCCTCTCGTCGCAATCGTTACATCGTGTCCATTTTGCAAAAGTGCTTCTACTAAATGTTTACCAAAAAATCTTGTTCCCCCTAGTACTAATACTTTTTTCAACTTCATCATCCCCATTTTGATAAAATGTAAAATACTACCTCTCTATTATAGATGCTAATATAGAAAAAGCATGGAATTCGTTTAACGATTCCATGCTTTTCTACAGAAAGTATATTAACGTACTCGATATTTATAAATACAATAACAGAAGTATAAAATAGAAATTACGGATACATAAACCCATAGATCATATACGAATCCCTCGCCCCATACTCCCATAAAATAAAAGAGTGAAGGCAACGTTAATGTTACCCATGATTGTACGAAAGCAATTCTTCCAAGATATTGATTGATATTCTTTTTTTGTGTATTTAATACAAAGAATAAATACCAAAGCAATGCCCACATAAACCACGTTAACGCATTAACAACATCATGGAATTGAACAAATGAAACAACCATATAGAATAAAGCAATAACTGCTACCCAAATACAGAACCACCCTAGACCACTGCTATCCATTCCTTTTATAAAAGTAACACCTACATATAAATAGGTTAATCCAAATAAGAAAGTAGCTGCATATGAATATACCGTCCAATTGCTTTGGTCAGAAATCATGATTAGATAGAACGGAATAATAATTTGTAGTGCACCCACAAATAAATTAAAAACACCCGCACTTTTCATTTCTGCTTTTCCTAATATAACAAGACTATTTAAAAATAAAGCTGCACCCGAAAGTAATAATCCTACGTACCCCATATATCCTCATGTGAAAACCTTACATTTTCACACTGTACCCTCCCCGTCTTGTAAAAATTATATTATTCCTTATTCTCCTTCTTACTTGCAACTACATACAAAGTTTTTTTGGAAACAAGTCAGACTTCCTACCTTAAAAAACAATAAAAAAATCCCTTTCATGCATGTCATACAGTAATGATTTCAATCAGAATGTATCACACGATAAAAACGCTTTCAATAATACGTAATTCAATCCAAAAGCTAATAAGATTATTTGATTATAAACGCACTTTAACAATGATACAAGTATTGGAATACTTTTCAATAGAACCGATTGCTATTCAAATGCTATGGTCAGTAATATTTTATTACATTCTCTTTCCTAAATTGAACATATTACTGACCTCAAGCAACATAATAAAGAATACAATTTATTATATACATAAAATATCCTACAAAATAATAAGAGAATGCTTTACTAGCTACCTTAAATCATTTGATAGCCATTTTTATTATTTACCTGCCATCTCCAAGAATCTACACACATCTCTTCTAACCCATATTCCGCTTCCCATCCTAATTCCTGTTTCGCTTTAGATACATCAGCAAAACATATTGCTACATCACCAGGACGACGCCCAATCACTTTATAAGGAATCTTTTTACCCGAAACCTTTTCAAAAGCCTTTACCATCTCCAACACACTATACCCTTTACCTGTGCCAAGATTATATGCCTCGATTCCTTTCGTCTCAAGTATTTTCTCAAGTGCTTTTACATGTCCTTTTGCAAGGTCAACAACGTGAATATAGTCACGGACACCGGTACCATCTTTTGTTGGATAATCGTTTCCGAATATATTTAGCTCCTTTAACTTACCTACTGCTACCTGCGTTACATATGGCATTAAATTATTCGGAATCCCATTTGGGTCTTCTCCAATACGACCACTTTTATGCGCTCCAAATGGATTGAAATAACGAAGTAATGCAATACTCCATTCATCATCAGCTTTTGCTACATCACGCATCATTTGCTCAATCATTAATTTTGTTTGCCCATATGGATTTGTCACACTTAGCGGAAATTCTTCTGTAATTGGTGATGTTTTTGGAATTCCATATACAGTTGCAGATGAACTAAAAATAAATTTTTTAACATGATGTTTCTGCATCACATCACATAGTATGATTGTGCTTATTATATTATTATAATAATATGTAAGAGGAATTGTAGTCGATTCCCCTACTGCTTTAAATCCAGCAAAATGTATAACCGCTTCAATGTTATTTTTCAAAAAAATCTCATTCATTTTTTCACGATTTAAAACACTTTCTTTATAAAATTCAAATTGTTTTCCTGTTATTTCTTTTACTCGGTTTAAAGACTCGATTGAACTATTTGAAAGATTATCTACGACTATAATTTTATAATTATTATTTAATAATTCTATACACGTATGACTACCAATATATCCTGCTCCACCCGTTATAAGTATCGCCATATATAGAGTCCCCCACTTATTATTAATTATAAAATTTTATAACCTTCATACACATCTATCCTACCATAAAAAGACTGATAATTTTTAATATTTGTTTTTTTTATTATTATTTATACAAAAAAGAGCCGCATAACCTTTACGTTATGCAACTCTTCAACATACATATGTGTCTATATCTTTTTTTATTAATCAAGAAGAATAAAAATTACTCGGAAATTTCATATCGTTAAATTACGTAGCAATATACACTTAAAAAGTGGGCAAGGCTTCCTAATAACACGAACACGTGAAAAATTTCATGATGCCCCATATGTTTAAACTCTAACCATTTTGGCTTTGTTCCATAAATAAATCCACCAATTGTATAAAGAATGCCTCCAAGCACTAGAAGTACGATACCTCCTGTACTTAAGTTAGCAGCTAACGGCGCAAAGAACAGAACAATTAACCAGCCCATTGTAATATAAATTGCTGTTGATAACCATCTCGGGCAACTAAACCAAAACATTTTAAAAACAATACCACAAATGGCAGTTGCATAAACTAAACAAAATAATAATAAACCGTTTGTGGAATGTAATGTAATTAAACAAAATGGTGCATATGTACCTGCAATCAATATAAAAATCATAGAATGATCAAGCTTCCGAAAGAAATAAATAACACGTTCACTGGCTACAACACTATGATATACAGCTGATGCTGTATACAAAACCATCATTCCGATACCAAACAAAATAACAGCTGTAATTGCCGCAAAAGACGGCATCTTAATAGAAACTTTTACAAGCATAGCTAATAATGCAATAAATGATAATACAGCTCCTCCCAAATGGGTAAAAGCATTAACCGGTTCCCTTATATAAGCATTCATATAAACACCCCTCATATAATTACATGTAGTTTTAATAACTACATGTAATTATATATGCATTATCATTAGAGGTCAACATTTACAATTCATTTGTTTCGTAATACCATATTTAGAGATAAACTAAACATTATGCTCCACTAAGTTATAAAAGTGAGGGGTTCTACGTGGAAAATATAAATAAATTGCTTGAAACATTACATTTAGAAAAAAATATTACGCTTGAGGATATTCCAAATGTCGACTTGTATGTAGACCAGGTTGTCCAACTATTTGAAAATACTTATGCGGATACAACAAGAACCGATGATGAAAAAGTATTAACAAAAACAATGATTAACAATTATGCAAAAGGTAAACTGTTTATTCCAATCAAAAATAAAAAATACTCAAAAGAGCATATGATTTTAATTAGCTTAATTTACCAATTAAAAGGGGCCCTTTCTATTAATGACATAAAAAGCTCCTTAGAAAATATAAATGAATCCTTATTAAGCGATGATTCATTTGAATTAAATACGCTATATAAAGATTATCTTTCTCTTACCGAAAGCAACGTCGAAAGCTTTACACAAGACGTAAATAACCGTGTTTCAGAAGTAAGTGAGATGTCTTCCTTAGAAGATCCGAACCTAGAGAAATTTTTATTACTAACATCATTTGTGTCGATGAGTAATATGTATAGACGCTTAGCTGAGAAGTTGATCGATGATTTAGAAGAGTCATAAACAAAAAAACTATCCACCTGTTATAGTGGATAGTTTTTTTGTTTACTTAATTGCCTCATGAACTTTTAATTGTTTACCTTTTATCGTTGTATTTCTCATAACCTTTAAAACAAGTGGTCCTTTTCCGTTTAATATTTCAACATAAGAAACATTATCTTGTATTGTAATAATACCTATATCATCAGCAGAAACACCTTGGATTTTAGCAATTGTACCAACAAAATCTACCGCCCTAATTTTCTTTTTCTTTCCGCCATTAAAGTACAATTTCATAATTCCTTTGTTTAGGTCTGCATTTTTATCTTTCTTTATAATTGGTTTAGCATATATCTTTTCTTCAAATACTGCTTTCCCTTTTATAACTTCTTCTTTTGAAGGTGCCAGTTCCTTTGGAATTTCAAATCCGATATATTCCTCAATCTCTTCTAAAAATCTATTTTCATAAGGCGTTATAAATGTAATAGCTTTTCCATTATTACCAGCTCTTCCTGTTCTTCCTGTACGGTGTACATAGCTTTCTTTTTCTAATGGAATATCGTAATTAATAACATGTGTGATATTATCAATATCAATTCCTCTTGCAGCTACATCTGTTGCTACTAAATAACGGAACTTTCCTTTTCTAAAATCATCCATAACTTCAAAACGATCTTCCTGTACCATACCACCGTGTATTTTGTCACAAGGATAATTCACTCGTTTTAGCTGTCTATATACATGGTCTACATTTTCTTGTGTACGACAAAAAACAATGCAACTGTCGGGATTTTCAATCATCGTTACGTCTTTAAGGAGTGAAAGCTTCTCTTCTTCCCTTACTTCAAACAGAGTATGTTCAATTTTATCCGTTGTAATCCCAGCCGCTTTAATTTCAATATGAGTTGGTGCGTTCATATATTTACGTGATAACTTTTCAACATCTTCCGGTAATGTTGCTGAAAATAGCATTGTCATTCTTTTTGTAGGTAATTCATCAATAATTGCCTCTACTTGATCGATAAAGCCCATATTTAACATTTCATCTGCTTCATCAATCACTAAATATTTTAATCGCTCTAAAGAAAGAGTTCCCTTTTCAATATGATCCAACACACGTCCTGGAGTCCCTACTACAATATGCGTCTTTTGTTTTAGCTCTAATTTTTGACGTGCAAATGGAGATTTACCATAAATTGCAGCGGCTTTAATTCTTTTGAATCGCCCTATATTCGTAATATCTTCTTTCACTTGAACAGCAAGTTCTCTCGTTGGTGTTAAAACTAACGCTTGTGGTTTATTTTCTTCCCACTCTACCATTTCACAAAGTGGTATACCGAACGAAGCTGTTTTCCCACTACCCGTTTGTGATTTTACAACAAGATCCTTCTTTTGCAATGCAACTGGAATAACCTCTCCTTGCACTTCTGTTGGATGCTCATATCCTAAACCAGTAAGTGCTCGTCTTACTTCTTTACTTAATGCATAATTACTAAAGCTTTTTTTACTCATATATTAACCTCATTTGATTTTATATTTAACCTATTCTGTTCTTCATACCTCACTTTAGACTATAGTAAGATACTATATTAATCCACTGTTTTTAATTCGTTTCAGCCTAAATTTATCTACGTATAATTTTAAAATAGTAAAGGGCAGCCTTAATTATAAGTCTGCCCTATCTATACCATATTCATTTTTACGGAACTAGTTTTTTCACAACTGGTATTCTTTGCAATACTAACGTAATTACCATACTAAGAACAATTGTAATCGTTACATTAATAGGTATTGCCAATATTGCATGTACACGCTCATTTACTTTAGGGAAAACCATGTACAACAAGTTATTTAATAAGAAGAAGTGAAGAATATAGATTCCAAGGCTTGCTTGATTTATAAAACGGAATAACAATGGTAATTCTCTTTCTGATTTTTGGAAAGCATATTTGAAAAATACAAATAATCCAATCGCCATCAGTACAACGCCTGGCGCAAAATATCCATACCAAAAATGCTCTAATTGTCCATTTGCCTTTACTGTATAGTAATAAGTAATAAAGAATGTACTAATAAATCCTACGAATCCTCCAATGTAAGAAATATTTCTCCATTTTTTCGAAATATCGTAATTGGATAAGTAATAACCAAGTAGGAAGTACCCTACATAATTCGTAACATAAAATAATTCAATATTAAAGTTGATAGGATAATAATATTTCACTAAATTGACTATAACAGACGCATATAACCATAAAATTAAAAAGTATTCTATTTCTCTTTTTTTAGCGTTCTTCACAAAGATTTTCAGTAGAGGTGTAATTAAATATATCCCTACAATCATGTATAAGAACCATAAATGTCCCCCAATAGTATCCGTTAAAAAGTGCTTAATCCCTTGCTTTAAAGAGGCCGGGAAATAGCCTGCATATGCCCCATATGCATAAAATATAGCGCTCCAAGCTATAAAAGGAATAATTACTTTACTCGCGCGCTTCTGTAAAAACTCTCCGACTGAAATATCTTTCGTTCCTTTTAACAATAAAGCTCCACTAATCATTACAAAAATCGGCACACTCGCACGTGAAATCGATTCAAATAGATTACCAGCCATCCAACGTGAAGCGTTATTTGCATCTAACACTGAAACATAACCAGCAGCAACGTGAATTGTAACTACTGCGATTGTTGCTAATACTCGCAACCAATCCATATATACTAGACGCTTCATTAGTACCCCTCCTAAATTTACCTATTAAACTTTTATTTTCCAAACATAATTTTACATCAAATAATACTATGTTTAAACACATTTTCATTACATGAACTTACAAAATACGTAGCTAAAATTTAATTTTCAAATATAAACATGAAAACCTTTGACTTATGAGTGAAAATAATGTAAATTATCCTTTGGACGAACATTTTTAAGTAAACTGAATAAAATATTCGTATTTTAGGGGTGTAAATGATGGAAAACGTATTCGACTATGAAGATATTCAATTAATTCCTGCAAAATGTATTGTAAATAGCCGCTCTGAATGTGATACAACTGTCACTTTAGGAAAACATAAATTTAAATTACCTGTCGTACCTGCAAATATGCAAACGATTATTGATGAAAGAATTGCAACTTATTTAGCTGAAAATAATTACTTCTATATCATGCATCGTTTCCAACCAGAGAAACGAATCTCATTCATTAGAGATATGCAATCACGTGGATTAATCGCTTCTATTAGCGTTGGTGTAAAAGAGGACGAATATGAATTCGTACAGCAATTAGCTGCTGAGCACCTTACGCCTGAATATATCACGATTGACATTGCGCATGGACATTCTAATGCTGTAATCAACATGATTCAACATATTAAAAAGCATTTACCAGAAAGCTTCGTTATCGCTGGAAACGTTGGAACTCCAGAAGCGGTAAGAGAATTAGAAAATGCTGGTGCTGACGCAACAAAAGTTGGTATTGGACCTGGTAAGGTTTGTATTACTAAAATTAAAACAGGCTTTGGAACTGGCGGTTGGCAGCTAGCTGCACTTCGCTGGTGTGCAAAAGCTGCAAGTAAGCCAATTATCGCTGACGGTGGTATTCGTACACACGGCGACGTAGCTAAATCTATTCGATTTGGGGCGACTATGGTTATGATCGGTTCTCTATTCGCTGGTCATGAAGAGTCTCCAGGGGAAACAATCGAAAAAGACGGCAAACTTTATAAAGAGTACTTCGGTTCAGCTTCTGAATTCCAAAAAGGTGAGAAGAAAAACGTTGAAGGTAAGAAAATGTTCGTTGAGCATAAAGGTTCTTTAGAAGACACTTTAATTGAAATGGAACAAGATCTTCAATCTTCTATCTCTTACGCTGGTGGAACAAAATTAGATTCAATTCGTACTGTAGATTATGTAGTCGTGAAAAACTCTATTTTCAACGGTGATAAAGTATATTAATTTTTAAATTTAACTCGAAGGACAAGCATTTTTATGCTTGTCCTTCTTTTCATGTATAGAAATGTAAAATATTTTCATTTTACTGAATTTTCTAGTATCATGTTTTTAGATACTTATAATAAGGGGGATATAACAAATGAAAAATGTAATTGAGAAACGCCATATTCGCGCAGAAGTCCCTACTGAACTAACGTGGGACCTCTCTGATTTATACGAATGTGATAAAGAGTGGGAAACTGCATTACTTGTATTAACAGACGATATAAAAAAACTTGATGCGTTTAAAGGACAATTACACACTAGCGCCACTACCTTATTACATTGCCTACTTTTAGAAGAAGAGCTTTTAATGGAGTTAACAAAACTATACTCCTATGCAAATTTAAAAGAATCCACTGATCGTACAAACCCAGTTATTCAAGCGAACTCTGCCAAAATTGCTGCCTTATGGACAAAAGTACATACTGCACTATCCTTTATCCATAATGAAATCCTCTCATTCGAAGAAGGAACAATTGAAAAATATTTAGCTGAAGAAACAAAACTCGAACCTTTCCGTAAATCATTACTAGACATACTGCAAAAAAGGCAGCACACGCTCTCTCCTGAAACAGAAGAAGCTCTTGCTGCACTTGGCGAAGTACATAATTCTCCATACAAAATTTACAGTATGACTAAATTAGCCGATATGGATTTTACCTCCATACAAGACGAGCAAGGAAACGAACTACCTATATCATTTGCATTATTTGAAAGCAAATATGAGTTCTCTCCAAGCGTAGACATACGTAGGAAAGCATACTCATCATTTGTTTCCACCTTGAAACGATATACGAATACAGTGGCAACAACATATGCGACTGAAGTGAAAAAACAAGTAACACTCTCTCGTTTACGCAAATTCGAATCTGTTACTCATATGCTTTTAGAACCTCAAAAAGTTCCACTTGAAATGTATAACAATCAACTTGATATTATTTATAAAGAATTAGCGCCTCATATGCGCCGTTTTGCAGATTTAAAAAAGAAAGTATTAGGACTCGATCAAATGCTGTTCTGCGACTTACATGCACCTTTAGATCCCGAATTTAATCCAACCATCACATACAAGGAGGCTGGTAAATTAATTCAAGATTCTTTAAAGGTATTAGGCGATGAATATAGTTCCATTATTGAAAAAGGATTCAAAGAAAGATGGGTTGATCTTGCAGATAACGTAGGCAAATCAACCGGAGCATTTTGTTCAAGCCCATATGGTTCTCATCCATACATTTTAATTACATGGCAAAATACGATGCGTGGATGCTTCACATTAGCACATGAATTCGGACATGCTGGTCATTTTTATTTAGCAAATAAAAACCAGCGTATTATGAATGTACGTCCATCTATGTACTTTGTTGAGGCACCATCTACAATGAATGAATTACTATTAGCCCAGCATTTATTAGCAACGAATGACGATAAGAGAATGCGCAGATGGGTGATTCTGCAACTACTCGGCACATATTATCACAACTTTGTTACTCACTTACTTGAGGGAGAATATCAAAGAAGAGTATACACGCTAGCAGAAGAAGGCGGAGCACTTACAGCTACAACTTTAACTGAAATAAAGACAAATGTACTTTCTACATTCTGGGGAAATTCTGTAGAAATTGACGAAGGCGCTGGCTTAACTTGGATGCGTCAACCTCATTATTATATGGGCTTATATTCTTACACCTATTCCGCTGGCCTTACTGCATCTACTGCGGTAGCTCAAATGATTAAAGAAGAAGGACAACCTGCTGTTGACCGCTGGTTAGATGTACTTCGCGCTGGTGGTACGATGAAACCACTTGAATTAATGAAACATGCCGGAGTAGATATGTCAAAACCAGATGCAATACGTAAAGCTGTTTCTTACGTCGGCTCCTTAATCGATGAATTAGAACGCTCTTATCAAGAATAAAAAATAAGCCCTCGCTTTATGAGGGCTTGTTTCATATTTATTTTCCAAATCTTTTACGGTATCCACATTTTCTGCATAGCTCTTCGACTGCAACTCTTTTCGAAAATCCATCGACAATGTTTGTCGCTCTTTCACCTTCTATAATGCTAGAAAATGAGTCATTATTAATATTCCCAAGGTTAATAATCCCTTCACCATCTAAACAGCAAGGAATAACTGTTCCGTTCGCTAAAATTCCAGCCTGATTTCGAAGACCATGACAGAATCCTTTTCCATCATCCTCTTCTTCATGTAATGCCGGCCACTGGAATTCATAGTCTTGATTAATAAAGACACGTTCCGCAATTTTTATACCTTTTCCCGGTGTAAGCTTCTCTTCGATTTGATAAGATAGGCCAAACTCATTTTCAATGATGGATAATAGATCTCTATTTTTCTGGATTTCAGCATTTGTTTTATTATCCTGGGTTAAATTCCATAACCGTAGTGAAACAATTAAATCCGATTGACTTGTCGCCTCTCTAATGAAGGAAAGTATACTCCTTACATAACCTTCTTTATCTTGCGAACCTGGATGCCCATCAAAACTGTGCAGTGAAAAATTCATTTGTCTTAATGCAGGCTTATTTAACAGTCTATGCCTTCTCTTATTAATTAACGTTCCGTTCGTTGTAATATTAACTTTAAACCCTTTTTCATGGCTTAAATCTAGCAGTTGATCTATTTTGGGATGAAGCAACGGCTCACCCTTCACGTGCAAATAAATGTAGTCTGTGTGAGGTTTAATTTGGTCTAATCTTTTCGCAAAATCCTCCACAGAAATGAACTGCTTCTGCCTTTCCGTCGGCGGACAAAAGCTGCACGCAAGATTACATACACTCGTAATCTCCAAGTAAAACTTTTTAAACTTCTTCACCTTTAATTCCTCACTTCTATGACTACTTATACTTTTTTCCTCTTCATATTACATCATATTTTTTTAGAAATAGAAACATACTTATTTTAGGAAATATAGAAAACGGCCACATCTGTAGCCGTTTGAATGTACTATTACTATTTATGATACGGTTCCCCACGATTAATACGAAACGCTCTATACACTTGCTCAAGCAATACTAATCGCATTAATTGGTGTGGTAATGTCATCTTTGAAAAAGAAAGAGATTCGTTTGAACGCTTCATTACTTCTGAACTTAGTCCAAGTGATCCACCAATTACAAAGGCAACTTTGCTCTTTCCATATGTAGCAAGACGATCTAAGCTTACTGCAAATTCTTCTGATGATTTTTGTTTTCCTTCTATCGCTAACGCAATGACATGCGTATCGTCAGAAATTTTATCCAGTATACGTATACCTTCTTTTTCTTTTACAATTAACATTTCTGCTTCACTTAAATTTTCTGGTGCCTTTTCATCTGGCAATTCAATTACTTCTACTTTTGCGTATGCAGATAATCGTTTTAAGTATTCTGCTATACCTTGTTTTAAATATTTTTCTTTTAATTTCCCAATTGAAATAATCGAGATATTCACACGTATTCCCCACCTTACAAACATGTTATCCACATAACTTATCCACATATCCACAAATGTTACCCACATATTGTGTGAGAATCTGTGTTCGATACAACATATGTCGCCTCGTTTTGACAAAATTCACATGTTTTTTTCTCTTTTTCTGAGTTATCCACATTGTTAATAACTGGCGCAACTTCACACTCATCCACAATAATATCTAAAGCTAATTCAACATGCTCTAAACAACAAGGTAAATTCATATTCTTCACCTCACTTTTCTACAATAGAAAACAGGAGGTAGGCCCTCCTGTTTTTAATACTTTTGAATGCCTAGTTTAACCGTTGTTGTTGCTCGTTTTGTACCACGATAAAACGTAAGTGTCATTTTATCATTAATTTTTTTATCATATAAGGCCGTACGGAATCCGATAATATCGCGAACTGGTTTTCCATCTACTGCTACAATCACATCGTGTTCTCGTAAACCAGCATCTACACCTGGCGAAGGACTTTTCACATCTAAAATGCAAACTCCTTCTGTTACATTAGCTGGTAAATGTAATGTTTTTGACCAATGGTAATTTGGAATCTCATTTAACGATCTAAGTTCAATTCCAACATACGGTCTTCTTACTTTTCCGTACTTCTCTAATTCATTCATAATAGGAACAGCTCTAGTAACAGGAATAGCTAGTCCAATTCCTTCTACTTCTTTTGCTGCAATTTTCATTGAGTTAATGCCAATTAATTGACCTGCCGCATTTACAAGCGCACCACCACTATTACCTGGATTAATTGCTGCATCTGTTTGCAATACTTCTACTTGCCAATCGTAATGTCCATCTTGATCCAAATCTACAGGAACAATACGTTCATTAGCTGAAATAATGCCTTGTGTGACAGTCCCAGAAAATTGCAGTCCTAGCGGGTTTCCAATCGCAATGACCGGTTCTCCTCTACGAACAGTATTAGAATCGCCAATTTCAATTATTTTTTTCACATGCTTTGCATCTATTTGTAGTACAGCCAAATCTGTAACCACATCAGTTCCTAATACTTTTCCCGGGACTTTCTTACCGTCACTCAAACTTACTTCAATACGATTCGCCCCAGCAACAACATGATTATTCGTTACGATATAAGCTTGGCCATCTGCCTTTTTATAAATTACACCTGATCCTGTACCAGCTTCTGAATCTGCCTCTGAAAAATTATCTCGTTGAATATTAATAACGCCAACAACAGCTTCAGACGCACGATCAACAGCATCCACAAAGCTAATTTGTTTAATTCCTTGCGCTTCGGCCATATTACTCCCACTTGCTTCAGCTTGTGGAAGCGCGCCTGCATCATTTGCAAATAAAGGAGCTCCAAATGCAAATAACGAAGCTCCTACAATTGTTCCTGCTATGCTAGAAATAACAATACCTTTATGCTTCTTTTTCCTTGCACGTTTCATACGATAATTTTCTTCATCAATAAAGGACATATTTGTTCACCTATCTTCCTGAAAACAACTATATTCACCTTTATTGTTTACTAAAATGAAGAATTATACGTATTGAATTTTTGTCGGCATTTTTGGATCTGTATCGTGAATTTCAAAGGCTTCTCCCACTCCAAATCCTTTTTCCTCTAATACTTGTGACACTGACATACGTGCTAGTTCTTTCATATTATTATCTAAGCTTAAATGCGCTAAATAAATATGTTTTGTCTCGTCTGTAATTACATCTGCCATCGCTAATGCAGCGTCCTCATTACAAACGTGCCCCACATCACTTAAAATACGTCGCTTAATACTCCATGGATACCGTCCCATACGAAGCATTTCCACGTCATGATTACTTTCAAATACGAAAGCGTTAGCTCCCTTAATAACACCTTTCATACGGTCACTCACGTATCCCGTATCTGTAATAAGGGCTAACTTTCTATTATTGTTGTGAAAAGCATAGAACATCGGCTCTGCGGCGTCATGAGAAACTCCAAATGACTCGACCTCAATATCACCGAATGTTTTCACATCCCCAACTGAGAAAATGAACTTTTGCTCTGTTGGGATATTTCCTATTAAGTGTTCCATTGCATTCCATGTTTTCTCATTTGCATAAACAGGCAAATCATATTTACGTGCTAATACACCTAATCCTTTAATATGATCGCTATGTTCATGTGTTACAAGAATACCCGATACATCATTTATATTTAGTTCTGCCTGTTTAAATAAAGCCTCTGTTGCTTTACCACTTAAACCTGCATCGACGAGTAATTTCTTTTCATCTGTTCCTACATATAGCATATTCCCTGTACTTCCACTTGCAAGTACGCTAAAATGCAACCCCATTCTTTCTCACTCCAGTATGTTCATCAACCACTTGATTTTCCCTTTCCCCTAATTCCATAACTTGTCCTTCAATTGCATTTACAAAGAAGTCCTGCTTCTGCTCCGTTTTTAAATTCCATGTTGGAGCGAGTACTTGGTTATTAGAAGTAGATGCGGTAAGGGTGGCATAACCAATTTGTGCTTCTTTTACATGTGTATTCCCATGAACTTTATTTTTTAAGTACAGATTCTCTAAAGCCGTTTGAGCAGTAATAATTTCTTGCTGTTTCGTTTTTTCACTTTCGCCCATTTCTTTTAAATCAGTTAGCATCGTCTGCGTGTACGACACAAGTTCATTTTTTTCATTTAATTCCACAACAATCATTGCCTGATCGTTATAGAAAATAGGCTTATCTTTATACTTTTGGAAGAAGTAAATTTTAGAGTCTTTCATCGCCCCATACTCATACTTTTGTCCATCCAATACATAGTTCTTCAAAAAATCACTATACTTATCTTTGGATAATGATTTTGTATTCAAAAAGGGCTCTTTCAGCTTACTTTCTATCTTGTACATATTCTGTATATGCGCTGTTTGATTTTTTAAAGACTGTATATCTTCTTCTTTAAATGCCTTGTTTTCCGCCCTAATAAATGACTCTTTTTTCGGTTCTTTAGGGAAATTACCCATAGTAATTTTGTTTGCTTTTAATTCTTGATCTATCTTTGTTTCTGCAATAAGCTCCAATTGATTACTATCTTGCTTTTGAATGAATTGAAAAATGAGAAAGAGGTCCAAAACAAAAAAGGTCACAATAAATATGGTTTTAATCCGATCCCAATCCATTTAGTCCTCCCTCACTCCACTCATATATTTTTTGTTTGCCAGCTTCATCTTCAACAAACTTTACATACCAAATTGGCTGTAGTCGAGCCACTTGTCCATCTAGTGCTAATTTGTATCCGATACCAATGTCTTTAATCAATCGTTTATCTACAGCGGCATTATTTTCTAAGGATGCTATCACAACATGACCTGATGGAAGAGTAACCTTCTGTTCGATACCTTTCGTATTTAAAGACAACAACGGTCTTTCATATTCCATTACTTCTTCTGATCCCCATACTTGTCTCAATTCAGCTAGTCCATCTGTATTGAATACGGGATATCCATCTTCCTGTAAGCGGAATACTGTCTGTCCTTTATTCATATAGTCCAAACGATATGGATCCAAACTCCCACTGTGACCATTTACAAAATCAAAACTTTTTTGTAAAAGCATTAAATTATCTGGCTTTTTCTCACTTAAAACAGAAGAATTTTTATACTTTAGCATATGCTGATCGTTTTCAATCTCCATAGACCTAATACCATCTGTAAATATTTCTTTCGATTTCTCGATAATAGGGCTTAAATAACGTGGGTCACTAAAAAGAGCATTCTTAAATGTATCAACCGCTAAATTTGATGAAATATATGTTATATTACTTAATTCTGTCGTTCCATCTGGTAAAAATAGCTTTTTCATATCATTAATTTGATAGTCAAAATAAGGTTTTGCTGATACTACAAATTGATTTTGTGCATTTACAATATCTTTTAAATACACACCACTTAATTTTGCTTCATATATTCTAGAGTTATCACCATCGGAAACAAAATTAATTTTAATTTCTTGATCCCTACTTCTAGAAGGGTCAAGAATAATTCGATTAAAGTGTTTAGGCTTATCTATACTTTTTTCTTTCATACTAAACATAGATTTAACTGCATCAAATGGGATGTTGGTAGGGAAAATAAGTTCAATTTTCCCTTCACCATGCACATAAGAAAGGAAGTCAGTCTTAGCAATCGATATCTCTTTGAACTCATGTAATTCCCCTGCTTCCAAAGGTCTATAGATTGATTCTATATCTCCCTCTCTTTTGCTCCCGTAATGATTTTTATCTTTATGCACGATGATAGAAGTAGGGCGGACAACATCAGCGATTTTAGTTTGAGTAGTTCCTTCATTCCCCTGCACAAATTTTGCGTTTTGCATAGATGTGGAATCTGGCACATACGTCCATAAGTTAAAAGTAAGAAATAGACTAATTACAACTAAGTTAATTAAAACTATCGTTTTAACATTTTCCATACTCATTCCCATTCGTCCTCTTCATCCGCTGCCATTGGCAATGTGAAATAAATCGTTGTCCCTTTTCCTTCCTCACTCTTCGCCCAAATCGAGCCACCATGTGCCTCAATCATTTCTTTCGCAATTGCTAATCCAAGTCCTGTACCACCCATTTGTCTTGAACGTGCTTTATCTACACGATAAAAACGCTCAAAGATTTTATCGACGTTTTCTTTCGGAATACCCATTCCTTGGTCACTTACACTAATCTCTAATAATTCTCCGCGATCACGTAAACGATATGTTACTGTTCCACCTTCTGGTGAATACTTTAATGCATTCGAAATAATGTTATACAATACTTGCGTAATTTTATCCGTATCCATATCAATAAATCGAGATTTTTTAGAGAAAGATCGTTTGAAACTTACGTTTTGCTCTTTAGACATTTCAAAACGATCAATAATGTTATTAAAGAAGTCAGTAAAATCGACCCATTCTTTCATTAAACGATGTTCTGTACTATCAAGTTTAGATAGTTGCAATAACGCATTTACAAGTCTAATCATTCTTTCTGTTTCTTCTTGTGTAACTGTTAAAAATTGCGGTGCAATATTCGGATCTTGCCACGCACCGTCTGTAAGTGCCTCTAAGTAGCTGCGCATTGTCGTTAATGGCGTTCTTAATTCATGAGAGACGTTTGCTACAAACTCGCGGCGTTCCCTTTCTATACGCTCCTGCTCCGTCACATCATATAATACGGCAATTAAACCATTTGCTTTCCCTGTCTCTTTTTGAATAACAGAGAAACTAGCGCGTAAAATATATGGCTCATTTCTCGTACTAAAATCTAATAAAACGGAATCAGGCTCTTCGTATAAATGATCGAGCGTAAATTCTTCTTGTATTCCCAATACTTCTAAAACAGATTGATCGAGCGCCGTTTCACGCGAAACATTTAGCATCTTTTCCGCAGGATCATTTAATAAAATAATGTCCCCTTTTCGGTCAGTAGCAATTACTCCATCTGTCATATGTGATAATACGGATGACAATTTACGTCTTTCACTTTCCGTTGAAGAACGAGCTTGTTGTAATTTTTTTGATAAATTATTGAAAGATAATGCTAATTGTCCAATTTCATCATGGCTATGCACTTTTACTTTTCTTGAATAGTTTCCTTTTGCCATTTCAATCGCTTGTCTTCGCATATCAGAGATTGGTCTCGTAATCGTTTGAGCTAACAGAATTCCAAGTACAGCTGTTACGAGTAATGCAATAACGGTTCCGGTCGCAAAGATTTGATTAATATCCTTCATCTGCTTATAAACATCTTCCATAGATGCAACAACGTAAATAGCACCAAGTGCATCTTTGTTGTTATCATCCATAATAGGAGTAATCATAACTTGTACACGGTGACCTGTACGACCATCCTTCTCAATTTTCACTTCTGGTTTTTTTTGTACCAATACCCGCTGAACAGCTATATCAGTTGATGTTCTATTTACCTTGTTTTGCTTTGACTCATCTGAAATAGCGAGCAGCTTTCTATTCGCATCAAATACACTTACCTCTTGAATATCTTTCTTTCGATCAGAGGCAAATTTTCGAATAGAAGTTTTAATCGTTTCATCTGTTGACTCTGTTTCTGCTTTTGTATAACTTTTTTTAAACTCTTGTTTCAAGTTATACGATAATAAGTTCGTTTGTTGCGTTAAAGAATCTCTAAAGCCTTGTACAAGACTCTTTTCTAACTCCCTTACGAAATATACCCCAATAACTTGCATAGCTATTAATATTAATAGCATATATATGAGTACAAATTTTAAATGAATAGATTGAAAAAAACCAACTTTCTTCATATACTATTCCTGCTCTGGGTCACGCAAGTAATACCCTACTCCACGTCTAGTGACAATTAATGTAGGATGACTTGGATTATCTTCAATTTTTTCACGTAAACGACGCACTGTTACATCCACTGTACGTACATCTCCAAAATAGTCATAACCCCAAACTGTTTGCAATAAATGTTCGCGTGTCATAACTTGTCCTAAATGCTTCGCTAAATAATGTAGTAGCTCAAATTCACGATGTGTAAGTTCAATATTTTCCTCACGTTTCGTTACACTATACGCATTTGGATTAATAACAATTGGTCCAATAACCATTTCCGTATTTTCTTCTTTTTCTGAAGCACCACCTTGTTGATGACGACGTAAATTCGCCTTCACACGAGCAAGTAATTCCCTCGTACTAAATGGCTTCGTTACATAATCATCTGCTCCAAGCTCAAGCCCTAATACTTTATCAATTTCAGAGTCCTTTGCTGTAAGCATAATAATCGGCATTTCTGAGCTTTTACGTATTTCACGACAAACCTCTAAGCCATCCTTACCTGGTAGCATAATATCTAATAAAACCATATCCGGCTGCTCTTCATTCGCTTTTTCAATCGCTTCATCACCATCATGCGCCATTACAATTTCAAAACCTTCTTTTTCTAGATTAAACTTCAAAATATCCGCAATCGGCTTTTCATCATCAACTACTAAAATTTTCTTTCCCATCATCGTCTATTTCCTCCTTATAAAGTGAAACTTTAATCAGTGGGGCTTTTCTTCATCACCCACCGATTATTAGCCCTCACCAATTGGGCATTTACGGGCAGCCCGCTCCCGCACCTAACTTCTTTACCTTTGCTGAATTTTTGTGCGTGGTCTTACTGCCCGGTAAATAGCGGGGTAAAAATATGGTCAATATCCCTAAACACATTGATGTCTACATAGTATGTCCCTATATGACCGCATCTTTTGCTTAAGTACTTTCTCCTCTATTCTCACAGACTCATGTATGATCCACTTTTACACGGAATCCTATACGACCTATAGAAAAACCTCTAGCTTCAACTGCTAGAGGCTCCTCATTCTATTTTAAAATAACTACTCAATTTTGTAAAATTGCACAAATAAAAAGGATATTAAGTGGGCCCACTTAATATCCTGAGAGTGGCTCGGGACGGAATCGAACCGCCGACACGAGGATTTTCAGTCCTCTGCTCTACCGACTGAGCTACCGAGCCAAAACTATATATAAAACCACTAATGGTGGTATAAACAAAAGTGGCGGTCCCGACCGGGGTCGAACCGGCGATCTCCTGCGTGACAGGCAGGCATGTTAACCACTACACCACGGGACCAAAAATGAACATAAAAAAACATGACCCGTACGGGATTCGAACCCGTGTTACCGCCGTGAAAGGGCGGTGTCTTAACCACTTGACCAACGGGCCACGAAAAATAAAATGGTGAGCCATGAAGGATTCGAACCTTCGACCCTCTGATTAAAAGTCAGATGCTCTACCAACTGAGCTAATGGCTCATTCTCACCAACGTCATATTTTCGTGACGACAAGATGTATCATAACATGTTTTCTTTATCTTTTGCAATACCTTTTTTTATTTTTTTATAAAAGATAAAAAAAAACTCATGCGGACATGAGTTTTTCTCAAAAATATCAATTAAGCTTCGTATACGTTACGAACAATATTTGTTTGGTTACGATCTGGTCCAACTGAGAACATAGATAATTGAATTCCTGTTAACTCAGAAACACGTTCTACGTATTTTCGTGCATTTTCAGGAAGCTCGTCTAATGATTTTACACCAGTAATATCTTCTGTCCAACCTGAAAGTTCTTCGTATACAGGCTCACATTTCGCTAAAATGTTTAAGTTTGCTGGAACTTCATCGATAACTTCGCCATTGTATTTGTAAGCAACACAAATTTTAAGAGTCGGAATACCTGTTAGAACGTCAATAGAATTTAATGATAAATCTGTTAAACCACTAACACGACGTGCATGTCTTACAACAACGCTATCGAACCAACCTACGCGGCGTGGACGACCAGTTGTCGTTCCATACTCACGACCAACTTCACGAATTTGATGACCAATTTCGTCATTAAGCTCAGTAGGGAATGGACCATCACCTACGCGGCTTGTATATGCTTTACACACACCTACAACGCGAGTAACTTTTGCAGGACCAACTCCAGTTCCAACTGTTACACCACCAGCAATCGGGTTAGAAGATGTAACGAACGGGTACGTACCGTGGTCGATATCAAGCATAACACCTTGTGCACCTTCAAATAATACACGGTGATTGTTATCTAGTGCATCATTTAATACAACAGACGTATCACATACATATTGTGCGATTTGTTGTCCGTACTCGAAGTACTCTTCGAAGATTTCTTCTACACTGAAACCTTCTGTATCGTACATTTTTTCAAATAAACGATTTTTTTCTACTAAATTGCGCTCAAGTTTTTCTTTAAACGCTTCACGATCTAAAAGATCAGCCATACGAATACCAATACGAGCAGCTTTATCCATATATGCAGGACCGATACCCTTTTTCGTTGTACCGATTTTGTTATCACCTTTACTTGCTTCTTCTAACTCATCTTGTTTTAAGTGATAAGGTAAAATAACGTGCGCACGGTTACTTACACGTAAATTATCAGTACTTACACCACGGTCGTGTAAGTATTTTAACTCTTCAAGTAATGCTTTCGGATCTACTACTAAGCCATTTCCGATTACACAAATTTTCTCTTTATAGAAAATACCAGATGGAATTAAGTGTAATTTATATTTAACTCCGCCGAAAACAATTGTATGTCCCGCGTTATTTCCACCTTGATATCTTGCAACTACTTCCGCATGCTCAGAAAGAAAATCAGTGATTTTACCTTTTCCTTCGTCGCCCCATTGTGTTCCTACAACTACTACTGAAGACATTATTAAAGCACCTCCGCGATTTTCAAACGATCTATTCAAACAATATAATTGTACCAAAACCGAAAAAGAAGTCAACCAAAAAGCGAACATTTTTTTATTAAAAAACATTTTCGTTCGTAAGAATTATATTTTTACATTATGAAAGCCTTATCTTTCCTATAAAAAAAAAGAAACACATCTTATTATAAGAAATGCATTTCTTTTTTATACTATCTTTATGCAGGCGGCGCATGTCCATCCTCGAAGCGACGTTCTAAGTTAACGAACTTATTGAACTCTTTAACGAATGCGAGCTCTACTGAGCCTACTGGACCGTTACGCTGCTTTGCAATAATAATTTCAATCGTATTTTTATTTTCCGTTTCTCGGTCATAGTAATCTTCACGATATAAGAAGGCTACGATATCAGCATCCTGCTCGATACTTCCCGATTCACGAATATCAGACATCATCGGACGTTTATCTTGACGAGATTCTACACCACGAGATAACTGTGACAAGGCAATAACAGGCACTTGCAATTCACGCGCAATCCCTTTTAATGTACGAGAAATCTCAGATACTTCTTGCTGACGGTTTTCTCCTGATTTCCCGCTTCCTTGAATAAGCTGTAAATAGTCAATCAAAACCATCCCAAGACCTTGTTCTTGCTTTAATCTACGACATTTCGCTCGAATCTCATTCACTTTAATCCCTGGTGTATCATCAATATAAATACCAGCATTAGAAAGGCTACCCATCGCCATTGTTAATTTCGCCCAATCATCAGAAGTTAATGAACCAGTACGAAGTCTTTGTGCATCAATATTTCCTTCTGCACAAAGCATACGCATAACAAGCTGATCAGAGCCCATCTCCAGACTAAAAATCGCTACATTTTCATCCGTTTTCGTCGCTACATTTTGTGCGATATTTAATGAAAATGCGGTTTTCCCTACTGATGGACGTGCCGCTACGATAATTAAATCATTTCGCTGGAAACCTGCGGTCATCTTATCTAATTCAGTAAATCCAGTTGGTATCCCCGTAACTTCACCTTTTTGATTATGCAAAAGTTCAATTTTATCGTAAGCATCTACAAGAACATCTTTAATGTTTTGGAATGCTTTTGCATTCGTTTGGTGAGATACTTCTAATATTTTTTTCTCAGCCTCATTTAAAAGGCCATCCACATCATCTTCTCTCTCATATCCATCAGACACGATATGAGTCGCCGTTCGAATCAAACGACGTAATAGCGCCTTTTCAGCGATGATTCGTGCATAATATTCTACGTTAGCAGCAGTTGGAACAACTTCTGCTAATTCTGCTAAGTAAGAAACCCCACCAACTTCTTCTAATAATCCTTGATCAGCCATTGCTGATGTCATTATTACTAAGTCAATCGGTTCTCCTTTATCAGATAACCCAAGCATGACTTCAAAAATCTTTTGATGTTTCGTTCGATAAAATGAGTCAGGTACCAATAGTTCCGATGCCGATGTTAATGCATCTTGATCAATTAATATGGCCCCTAAAACCGCCTGCTCAGCCTCTATATTATGCGGAGGGGTACGATCAGCCATTACATCACTCATACGCAATCCTCCTTGCTTAACTTATTTTTATTGTTCACTAACATGAACTTTTACTGTTGCTGTTACTTGCGGATGCAACTTCACAGTAACGTTTGTATAGCCTAATGCACGAATTGCATCATCCATTTCAAATTTACGTTTATCAAGTTTAATTTTATGTGATTTTTGCATTGCATCTACGATTTGTTTACTTGTGATTGAACCGAATAGACGGCCACCTTCTCCAGATTTCGCCTTTACTTCTACAGTTAGTTTCTCTAACGTTTCTTTCAACTCTTTTGCATTTTCAACCTCTGCTGCTGCATCTTTTTCTTCTTTACGCTTTTGAGCTTCTAAAGTTTTCATACTGCTATTTGTCGCTTCAGCAGCTAATCCTTGTTTTAATAAGAAGTTATTTGCATAGCCATCTGGTACGTTTTTTACTTCTCCTTTTTTCCCTTTACCTTTTACGTCTTTTAGAAAAATTACTTTCATGATTGTGTGCCTCCCTGTAAATAGTCATCAATAACAAATCGAAGCTTCTCCTCAGCTTCATCTACTGTAACATTTTTCATTTGTGTGGCTGCATTCGTTAAATGCCCGCCACCGCCTAAATTTTCCATAATTAGCTGCACATTCACTTCACCTAATGACCTGCCGCTAATTCCAATGAAATTCTCGCCACGTTTTGCGATAACAAATGACGCAATAATTCCTGTCATTGTTAATAATGTGTCCGCTGATTGTGCAATAAGCACTTGATCGTAGTAATCATCACTATCAACTTTCGCAATCGCAATTCCATTTGTATAAATGTACGCATTTTTAATAGCTTTTGCAACCCGTAAATACTGAGCCATATCTTCTTTTAACAGCTCTTGTACAAGTACAGTATCTGCACCATGTGAGCGTAAATAAGAAGCGGCATCAAACGTACGAGCACCTGTCCGGAATGTAAAGCTTTTCGTATCAACAATAATACCTGCTAACAACGCTGTCGCTTCTAACATTGTCATTTTTAAATTTTTTGGTTGGTATTCAAGTAATTCCGTAACAAGTTCTGCCGTGGAAGAAGCATATGGCTCCATGTAAACAAGCAATGGATCTTCAATAAAATCTTCTCCTCGGCGATGATGGTCAATAACAACTACATTTTCAATTTTACGTAACAGCTTTTCTTCCATCACCATTGAAGGTTTATGCGTATCAACAACAACAAGTAATGAATCATCATTGGCAAATTCCATCGCTTGTTCTGGTGTAATAAAGTGAGACCATAACTCCTCATTTTGTTTCACTTTATCCATTAAACGCTTAATTCCCTTATCAGAGTCATTTTCATCTAGCACAATATATCCTTTGCGCTCATTTAATTGCGCTACCTTTAAAATACCAATCGCAGCACCAATTGCGTCCATATCAGGAGCCCTATGCCCCATTATAATGACATTACTACTTTCTAATACTAAATCCTTTAATGCGTGCGAAATAACTCTGGCACGTACACGAGTACGTTTTTCCACCGGATTTGTCTTACCACCATAAAACTTAACTTTACCTGTTGCTTGCTTAATAGCCACTTGATCTCCACCACGTCCAAGTGCAAGGTCTAAGCCGGACTGAGCCATCGCCCCAAGCTCTGATAAAGGTAAATCACCTGATCCAACACCTACACTTAAGGTGAGTGGTATATTCCTTTTAGATGTTTCTTCACGCACTTGATCTAAAATGTTAAATTTCCCTTTCTCCATCTGTGCTAAAATACTTTCATTTAGCACAACGAAGAATCTTTCTGAAGATGCACGTTTTAAATATGCCCCGTACTTAACGGCCCATTCATTTAGTCGTGATGTTACAAGACTTGTTATATTCGTACGTAATTGATCATCTAATCCTTGTGTAACTTCATCATAATTATCTAAATAAATGACGGCCAAAACAGTACGTTGATCCTCGTACATCTTTTCAATCTCTGTTTGTTCCGTTACATCAAAGAAATAAATTAACTTTTCTTCTTTCCTTACAAAGACACGAAACTTTCGATTATTTAAAGAGACTATATCATCGGAAGTTTCTCCCTTAATAAAAAGAAGTAACGTTTCTGATACATCATAAAGGTGCCATCCAGCTAATGCATGCTGTCCTAGGCATGAAGATAAATAAGGATTCGCCCAATCAATCCCATAATCCTTATTGTATAACAAAATACCAATCGGCATTTGGTTAAATGCCTCATTACTCACTTTCTTTACCCTTGTAATCATCTCTGTCGTATGTTTTTCAAAGTTCTTTTGAAAGGTAAGTTCAAATCGTACAACAACAAAAAGTACAATACAAAAGATAAAAAAGGCGGCTATCCCCATCATCAAATGAAAATAACAAAGAATTGAAATGAGCACAAACACGAAAAATGCCAATACGTAAACAGGATATAAAAACCACTGTTTCTTATAAAATTCAGGCATGTATACAACTCCTATAAAGTAAAACTAACTCACCTTCCAGTTAGTTAAACAGATTAAAATAGTATAAGGACTATTACTTTATCCTCCTATTTTAGAACGCAATGAAATCCCTAAATCAATTATACCTAAGATTGTCACAAGAGGAAACAGCATCGGAATAAACATGCAGGCAATAAAACTAATAATAGGAACCCCTTTCGTAAAACCTTTACTATGCGCTAGAAAAGCGATAAACGTCAGACCTTGCAGTACTAGTAGTAAAGCAAATATGACATATAGGTTAGAAAATACCATATGTAAATATGATGTCGGTTCTACTTTTATAAAAGTTGATAGCAAAATAAATATAACGTAATACCAAACAATACTCTTTGGTAATTGTATATCTTTAAATTTAGGCCAAGGTATAACGCCATGCTTTAGTTTTCTCAAAACACTACCTGATATCATAACTGTAATCCAAGAAAAACATACCGAGACCATTACAAGTAAACTTGGGAATAACGTTTGTAACACATCATTAAATTGTGCAAATAATTCTTTTTGCTCTTTACTAATCGGCATACCAGCAGCAGTGACTATCTTTTCACTTTGCGCCATACTTTCATTAAACATATTTTGCATTTGCTTCATTAAATCTATGTTAAAAAACTTTATACTTGCAACATAAATGAGCATAATACCAATTAAGTACGCAAGCGTCCCCGCCATCAAAATTTCTACCGGCTTTTTTCGTTTTTTATACATATATCCTAAAATGATACCTATCAATCCAAACATAGTTGTCTTTACTAAGTTCATCGGTTGACTGACAATAACAGTAATAAAAAGCGCCGCCGTAAAAATTACAAAGGCGTTAGATAATCTATATCTTATCGTTAGCAATATAAACGGCAATGGCAACGCAAACGTTACAACTGCACCTAAAATTGGAACGTACATAGATATAAGCAATAACATTGCATATATCGCTAACAGTGCTGCACCTTCAGTAATAAATTTCGTATTTTTCATCATCTAACCTCTCTTTCAAAAAAAGAAAAGCATAGCAAAATGCACAGTAGAGTCCGACTCTACTGTGCATTTCATACGCTATTATTCACCAACATATGGTAAAAGTGCCATTTGACGAGCACGTTTAATTGCAACTGTAAGTTTGCGTTGGTATTTTGCGCTTGTTCCTGTTACACGACGAGGTAAAATTTTACCACGCTCAGAAACGAAACGTTTTAATAAATCAACATCTTTATAGTCAATGCGAGTGATGCCGTTAGATGTGAAGAAACACACCTTACGACGTTTCGCACGTCCACCTTTGCGTCCTGCCATGTCTATTCCCTCCATTCTTTGTTAAAAATAGCCGATTTATACCATTAAAATGGTAAATCGTCATCCGAAATGTCGATTGGTTGACCAACATTCGAAAATGGATCGTCATTCTTAGTAAATCCAGAGTTACCTTGGTTTCCTGGATTACTAGATTGACCAAATGGGTTAGAGCTTTGGTTACCGAAACCAGCTCCTGATGGTTGCTGATTAAATGAACCACGTTGCTCCCCACCGCCATTACGCGGCTCTAAAAATTGTACGCTTTCCGCAAGAACTTCTGTTACATATACACGTTTACCATCTTGTCCATCGTAATTACGAGTTTGAAGACGTCCATCTACGCCTGCTAAGCTACCTTTTTTCAAATAATTTGCTACGTTTTCTGCTTGTTTACGCCATATTACACAATTAATAAAGTCAGCTTCACGCTCACCTTGTTGATTCGCAAATGCGCGATTCACAGCTAACGTAAAAGTAGCTACTGCAACACCATTGGGCGTGTAACGTAAGTCAGGGTCCTTAGTTAAACGACCAACGAGGATAACACGATTCATCAATCGAACCACTCTCCCTTATATATCAATTATTTTTCTTCTTCTTTAACAACGATATGACGAAGGATGTCTTCGTTGATCTTAGCTAAACGGTCGAATTCATTAATCGCTTCTGCGTTAGAGTTCACGTTTAAGATCATGTAGAAACCTTCACGTAAGTCGTTGATTTCGTAAGCTAAACGACGCTTACCCCACTCTTTCGTGTTAATGATTTCTGCACCATTGTTTGTTAAAACACCTGCAAAACGTTCAACTAAAGCTTTTTGAGCTTCTTCTTCAACGCCAGGACGAATGATGTACATAATTTCGTACTTTCTCATTACACTTTCACCTCCTTTTGGTCTAAACGGCCCATAATGGGCAAGGAGCAATTAATTTATAGTAATTACTCACGAGTTTAGATTATATCATAGTAAGCTAGATGAATCAACTCACCCATGCATAAAAAACTTGGCAAACACATAATATATTCGCCAAGCTCATATCTTTATTTTTCCTAGGAAATATTAAATTAAACGTTGAAGCGGAAGTGCATAACGTCTCCGTCTTTTACGATATACTCTTTTCCTTCTAAACGAACTTTACCAGCTTCTTTTGCAGCTGTCATAGAACCGTTTGTCATTAAGTCTTCGTAAGAAACTGTTTCCGCACGAATAAATCCACGCTCAAAGTCTGTATGAATTACGCCAGCACATTGTGGTGCTTTCATACCTTGTTTAAACGTCCATGCACGTACTTCTTGCACACCTGCTGTGAAGTAAGTAGCAAGTCCTAATAAATCATATGCAGCACGAATTAATTGATCTAAACCAGACTCTTCAATGCCTAGTTCTTCAAGGAATACTTTTTTCTCTTCCTCGTCTAGCTCAGCGATTTCTTCTTCGATTTTTGCACATACAACGATTACTTGAGAATTTTCATTTGCAGCAAACTCTTTTACCATTTGTACGTATTTGTTTTCAGAAGGATCGATAATATCGTCCTCACTTACGTTTGCTACGTATAACATTTCTTTCGTTGTAAGTAAATGAAGACCTTTAACAATCTTCATTTGCTCTTCTGTAAATTCAACAGTACGAGCTGGTTTTCCCTCTTCAAAAGCTTCTTTTAAGCGAACTAAAATTTCATGCTCATATACCGCTTCTTTATCTTTTTGTCTTGCTAATTTCGCAACACGTTCGATACGTTTATCAACAGACTCTAAATCCGCTAAGATTAGCTCTAAGTTGATTGTTTCAATATCATCGATTGGATCTACTTTCCCTGAAACGTGTGTAATGTTTTCGTCTTCAAAACAACGAACAACTTGGCAAATCGCATCTACTTGGCGAATGTGAGATAAGAATTTATTTCCTAACCCTTCACCTTTACTAGCACCTTTTACGATACCTGCAATATCAGTAAACTCAAATACAGTCGGAACAGTTTTTTTCGGTTCTACTAATTCCGTTAATTTATTTAAACGCTCATCTGGTACTTCTACAATCCCTACGTTTGGATCAATTGTACAGAATGGATAGTTTGCAGATTCTGCTCCTGCTTGTGTAATTGCATTAAATAAAGTTGACTTCCCTACATTAGGTAATCCAACAATCCCAGCCGTTAATCCCATATTTTTCACTCCTATGTCTCAATCTTTCATCATTATAGATAGTAACGAAAAAAATGACAAGTTTCCTCCAAACGAAAAAAGTAACAGCTACCCATTGCAACTGTTACTTTCTCTCTATTCTTCGTGCTTCACAAGTATTTTTTTCACCTTACGATCAAATTCTCTTCGAGGAATCATTACTGAATGGTCACATCCCTCGCACTTAATGCGGATATCCATTCCCATACGAATAATCTTCCATCGATTCTCACCACATGGGTGGGCTTTCTTCATTTCCACAACATCGTACAAGTTATATTGCTTTTGCTCCATTCTCTAAACCCCTCTCCATACTAAATTGCTTTTCCACTAACCAATTCTTCACGATTATATAAAACCATACGTGGATATGGAATTTCAATTCCATGTAAATCTAGACGATTTTTAATCTCTTTACGAAGTGCTCTTGCAACAACCGCATGTTGCATCGGCTCTACTTCCGCAATCACACGTAATATAACTTCTGATGCAGCCAATGTTTGCACACCTAATAACTGAGGCGTTGTTACCATTTGCGCATACTGTGCAGGTAATTCTACTAATAAATCTTCAATGACTTGCTCCGCCTTCGCTATGTCAGCCTCATACGAAATGGATACATCAACAAATGCTACACTATTACTAACGGAATAGTTCGTAACTTGAATGATACTTCCATTTGGTAAAGTATGAATTTCGCCTGTCCAACTCTTTACTTTTGTTGTACGAAGTCCAATTTCTAGAACGACACCTTCAAACTGACCAATTTTTACATAGTCACCTACTGAAAATTGATCTTCTAGCAAAATAAATAATCCCGTAATAACATCTTTCACTAAACTTTGAGCACCAAATCCGACTGCTAAACCAATTACCCCGGCACCCGCTAATAAACCAGATGCATTAATATTAAACACACCCAAAATCGCAATTAACATAATGAACATAACAACGTATGCCACGATATTTTCAAGTAACTTCGCTACCGTAACTGTACGACGTTCTGAAATTTGAATTGGCGAACGGCTTCCCATACGAAACGCATTTCGTACAATTGCACGCGCAACTCGCACAATAATTGCACCAAGTATTAAAATAACGACTATTTTTAGTGATTTCACACCTATATTCGTCCAATCAATGGACTCAAACCATTTCAACGCTAAATCCATGTACCTCTACCTCTCCAGCTAAAATTTCTTTTTAATTATCCTTCTCATTGTATCAGAAGTCACCCTGATTTCTGAAAAAATTTTTATGACTTTAATTGCATTTGTTAACTTCCATGCAGGTATAAAATGGAACGAATATATATATACTAGTACTATTATTTCCGTTTTCACTCAAGTTTTACAGGAAGTACGCACTTATAGTTTTCCATTTCACTCACCATATAACATATTTTGAAAATTTATTAAAAGGATGGATGCTTCATGAATATTGGAAGTTTTCGCTTACCCTTTTTCGAAAAAGAAACTCAAAATGTTATGCATCAAGACGTAGAAGCCTCCGAGACAATTAGTAACTTCTTACTTTCCCATATCCCTATTAAAACAAATATACCGATTATTCTCGTTTGTATCGGAACAGATCGTTCTACAGGCGATGCACTCGGTCCGTTAGTCGGCACGAAACTAGAACAAGTAGGAATTAAAAACTTCCAAGTGTTCGGCACACTAGATGAGCCAGTGCATGCGCTAAATTTAGAGGAAAAAATTCAGAATATACAGAAAGATAATTCTACTTCATTTATAATTGCGGTTGATGCCTGTTTAGGAAAGTCTCAAAGTATCGGTTCCATCACTACCGGAATGGGTCCTAGTAAACCTGGAGCTGCGATGAACAAGAAATTACCTGCAGTTGGTGATTTACATATTCATGGCATCGTAAATTTAAATGGTTTTATGGAGTTTTTCGTCCTGCAAAATACAAGGTTAAGTTTAGTCATGAAAATGGCTGATGTAATTGCACAAAGCATAAAAGAAACAGACCAAAAATTATCTGTATTAAAAAAAGCAAACCATCTATAAATAATAAGATGGTTTGCTTTTTAGTTTTTCTGCGCTAATAATTCTAAAATACGATTTAAATCTTCTTTATTAAAAAATTCAATTTCGATTTTACCTTTTTCTTTTTTCGTTTCTTTAATTTTCACATCTGTGCCAAACTTTTCTCTTAAGAACGTTTCGCGTTCTACGAAAAATATGTTTCTCTCTTTTTTTACTTGTTTTGTTTCACGTGAAACGCGTTGATTAATCTCCTGAACAATTTTCTCTAATTGACGAACATTTAATCCTTCTTTTTCGATTCGTTTTAATAAAGATTTCAATTGTTCTTCATCTTTTATCGTAAGCAAGGTTCTCCCATGGGCCATTGAAAGTTGACCGTTTGCAATCATATCTTGCACAAAAGAAGGGAGGCTTAATAACCGCGTATAGTTTGCAATGTAAGGTCTGCTCTTACCAAGACGTTTTGCTAATTGTTCTTGCGTTACATTTAGCTCATTCATTAACATTTGATATGCCATTGCTTCTTCCATTGGATTTAAATCTTCTCGTTGTAAGTTTTCAAGCAATGCAAACTCCATCATTTGCTGCTCATTTAATTGTCTTACAACAGCGGGTACCTTTTCGAGCCCCGCCTCTTTGGCAGCACGATATCTTCTTTCACCTGCAACAATTTCATATCCTTTAATACTCTTCCTAGCAATTAACGGTTGCAATATGCCGTGCTCTTTAATAGAAGCCGACAATTCTTGAATTGCCTCTTTATTAAAGTGTTTACGTGGTTGATATGGATTCGGCCTTAATTCAGTTATCACAATCTCCTGAATTGCCTCTTCTTCTTTCACATCTAAATCAGGAAAAAATACGTTAATTCCTCTTCCTAATCCTTTAGCCACCTGCAATCACTTCCTCTGCTAAATCTATATATACTTCTGCCCCTCTTGATTTAGCGTCATACTGCATAATTGGTTTCCCATGACTTGGTGCTTCACTTAAACGAACATTACGAGGAATAATCGAACGGTATACTTTATCTCTAAAGTATTTTTTCACTTCATCTATAACCTGAATCCCTAAATTCGTACGGGCATCCAACATCGTTAGCAATACACCTTGAATTGCTAGATTTTTATTTAAGTGCTTTTGCACAAGTCGAACTGTATTTAATAGCTGACTTAATCCTTCTAGTGCGTAATATTCACATTGAACAGGAATAATAACAGAATCTGCTGCGGTTAATGCATTAATCGTTAATAACCCTAAGGACGGGGGACAGTCGATAATAATATAGTCATATTCATCACGAACTGGCTGTAATGCCCTTTGTAAACGTACTTCCCGGGAAATAGTCGGTACCAATTCAATTTCAGCACCTGCCAATTGAATTGTAGCGGGTAGAACATCTAAGTTTTCAGTTGCGGTTTTACGTATAACCCCTTGAACATCTGCATCTTCCACAAGAACGTTGTAAATACATTGATCTAATTCGGATTTTTCAATTCCCACACCAGTCGTTGCATTTCCTTGGGCGTCAATATCTACAAGAAGGACCTTTTTACCTACTTGTGCCAATCCAGCCCCTAAATTAACAGATGTTGTTGTTTTTCCAACGCCACCTTTTTGATTGGCAATAGCAATGATTTTTCCCATGATGTCACCTACTTTCAACCTTTCTATCTTATTCTAGTAACAATTACGTTTATTGTAACATGAAATAAAAGTTTTTCTTTTACGTCCTTATTAAACTTCAAAATTTATTTCTAAACTCCTTCTTCTAACAAGAAAATATAGTAAAAGAGACCTATCCAATAGGATAAGGTCTCTAACACGCCATTATTATTTTTTCTTCGGAATTTTAATTGTAATTTGATAGTACTCATCAAATTCTTCTTCCTCAGAATTAACATTTAAACCACTATCAGCAACCATTTGTAATGACTGCCTAATTGTATTCATGGCAATTCTTGTATCTCTACTTACTGCTTTTTGCTTTGCCTTACGCTTCGGTTTTGCTTCCTCTAGTAATTTCGCAATTCGTTCCTCCGTTTGCTTTACATTCAGCTGTTTCTCCACAATTTCCTGCAAAACCTTCAGTTGTAATTCCTCATTCTTTAAAGGAATGAGCGCGCGGGCATGACGTTCTGTAATGCTTTTTTCTAATAAAGCACGTTTTATTTCTTCAGGCAACTTTAACAATCGCAACTTATTTGCGATTGTGGATTGTCCTTTTCCAAGTCGTTGTGCCAATGCTTCTTGCGTTAAATTATGTAACTCAATTAGCTTTTGATATGCCACAGCTTCCTCGATTGCTGTTAGTTCCTCACGTTGCAAGTTTTCAATTAAAGCTACAGAAGCTGTCTCTGTATCATTTAAGTTCTTTATAATTGCAGGAACCTTTTCCCACCCTAACTTTGTCGCCGCACGGAAACGCCTTTCTCCAGCGATAATCTCGTACTTATCATCCTCATATTGCCTCACAACAATTGGCTGAATCAGTCCGTGTGTACGAATCGTTAATGCTAGCTCCTCTATACGCGCATCATCAAAAACTGTTCGTGGTTGATAACGGTTAGGGGTAATATTTACTATCGGAATTTCTTGTATTTCTTCATATACCTTTTTATCTATTTCTTCATGGCTTTCGTCTTGTAATTCGAATTCGCTCTCTTTATCTCCAAAGCCAAATAAACGAGAAAACGTATTTTTCATACATATTCCACCACCTTTTAGGCCTATTGACTATTCTCCATAAAATGTTTCCTATGAAACATTTACGTTTTCATTTATATAATTTAATCTTACGTCTAATAAGATTTATTTTTCAATAGGTAATTTATTGGGTGTTCCCGGTTTGCGTGGATATTTCTTTGGTGTCTTGCGCTTTTTCTCGATTAATAAAATATTACGTTCGCTTTCTTCAAACGGTAATTGGAACGTAGACATTTCTTTTAAATTCCCGCCTAGCACCTCTAAAGCATACTTGCCATTTTCAATTTCTTCGTTTGCTGCGGCACCTTTCATTGCAATGAATGTTCCCCCAACTTTTACAAGTGGTAAACATAGCTCACTCAATACCGAAAGACGCGCAACTGCACGTGCCATTACAATATCGTACGATTCACGTACACCTTCTTTTTTTCCAAATGTTTCAGCACGATCGTGACAAAACGCAACGTCACCTAACTCCAACTTTTGTGCTAAATGATTTAAGAAGTTAATACGTTTTTGCAATGAGTCTACAATTGTTACTTTTAAGTGCGGGAAACAGATCTTCAAAGGAATACTTGGGAATCCAGCTCCTGCGCCAACATCACAAATTGAGAATGGCTTTGAAAAATCGTAATAAAAAGCAGCCGTAATGGAATCAAAAAAGTGTTTTAAATATACTTCCTCTTTCTCCGTAATAGCCGTTAAGTTCATTTTTTCATTCCACTCTACTAATGTTTCGAAGTAGATTTCGAACTGCTCTAACTGTCTAGAAGAGAGGGTGATACCCTTCTCTTCTAGCATAGATTGAAATTGTTCTATGTTCATCTAACAATATCTCCTTACTATTTATTGGTTCGATACTCGCGCAATTTTTCCTTGTTCAATATACACAAGTAAAATGGAAACATCCGCTGGATTCACACCAGAAATACGTGAAGCCTGCCCCATTGAAAGTGGACGAACGTCTTTCAATTTCTGTCTCGCTTCTGAGGCAAGGCTAGAAATCGCATCATAATCAATATCCACAGGGATTTTTTTGTTTTCCATTTTCTTCATACGCTCTACTTGCTGTAAAGATTTTTCGATATATCCTTCGTACTTAATCTGAATTTCAACTTGTTCTGTAATTTCATCACTTAATTCTACTTCACTTGGTACTAAAAGATGAATATGCTCATATGACATCTCTGGACGACGTAATAGATCACTTGCACGTATTCCATCTTTCAATTCACTTCCGCCAATACTACGAATTAATTCTTGAACTTCAGGACGTGGTTTAATAATAATGCTAGCTAAACGTTCCTTTTCCTGTTCAATTTTTAATTTTTTATTTGTAAATCGCTCATAGCGCTCTTCTTTAATTAATCCAATTTCACGACCAACTTCTGTTAAACGAAGATCGGCATTATCATGGCGTAATAATAGGCGATATTCTGCACGAGACGTCAATAAACGATATGGTTCATTTGTACCTTTCGTTACAAGATCATCAATTAAGACACCAATATAAGCATCCGCACGACCTAAAATAACTTCTTTTTTACCTAAAGAACGACATGCTGCATTAATCCCAGCCATAAGCCCTTGTCCTGCCGCCTCTTCGTAACCAGAAGTTCCGTTAATCTGTCCTGCTGTATATAAATTTTTAATTTTTTTCGTTTCAAGTGTTGGCCATAGTTGTGTTGGCACAATAGCATCATATTCAATTGCATAACCTGTACGCATCATTTCAACGTTTTCTAGGCCAGGTATTGTTCTAAGCATATCACGTTGCACATCTTCTGGTAAGCTTGTGGATAAACCTTGTACATACACTTCTTGTGTATTACGTCCTTCTGGCTCTAAGAAAATTTGATGACGTGGTTTATCATTAAACCTTACTACTTTGTCTTCAATTGAAGGACAATATCTAGGTCCTGTTCCCTTAATCATACCAGAATACATAGCTGAGCGATGTAGGTTTTCATCTATTAAACGATGTGTTTCCGTACTTGTATACGTCAACCAACACGGAATTTGATCCATAATAAATTGTGTCGTTTCAAAAGAGAAAGCTCGTGGTTTATCATCACCTGGCTGAATTTCTGTTTTACTGTAATCAATCGTATTACTATTTACACGCGGAGGTGTACCTGTTTTAAATCTAACAAGATCAAATCCAAGTTCCTCTAAATGTTCGGATAAAGTAATAGATGGTTGTTGATTATTCGGACCGCTCGAATATTTTAAATCTCCCATAATAATCTCACCGCGTAAAAATGTTCCAGTCGTAATTACAACTGTTTTTGCTGTATATTCAGCACCAGCTTGCGTAACTACCCCTTTACATTCGCCATCTTCAACGATTAAACGCTCAACCATTCCTTGGAACAACGTTAAGTTTGGTGTTTCTTCAATTGTTTTCTTTAATTCATGCTGGTAAGAGAACTTATCTGCTTGTGCTCGAAGTGCGCGTACAGCTGGTCCTTTACCTGTATTTAACATACGCATTTGAATATGCGTTTTATCAATGTTGCGTCCCATTTCTCCGCCTAATGCATCAATTTCACGAACAACAATCCCTTTTGCTGGTCCACCAACAGAAGGGTTACATGGCATAAACGCTACCATATCTAAATTAATTGTTAACATTAATGTTTTGGAGCCCATTCGTGCTGCCGCAAGACCAGCTTCACATCCTGCATGACCTGCACCGATTACTATGACATCGTATGAACCGGCATTGTATCCCATTGTTTATTCCTCCTAATAATCTCTATCTTTCTAAAACATCGCTATATTATTTTCCTAAACAAAATTGAGAGAACAACTGGTCAAGTAGGCTTTCATGGACGGTATCACCAGTAATTTCACCAAGTATTTCCCACGTTCTTGTTAAATCAATTTGCACCATATCAATTGGAACACCATTTTCTATCGCCTCAATTGCATCTCCCATTGTTTGTCCTGCTTGTGTTAATAATCCAATATGTCTCGCGTTAGAAACATATGTCACATCTGCAGAATCGATTGTTCCTTCAAAGAATAAATCAGCTATTGCCTTTTCAAGCTCATCTATTCCTTGTTCCTCAATTAACGATGTTGTAATAACACGATTTCCCGCTGCCAATTCTGTAACACGTTCCATATCGATTGCTTGTGATAAATCTGTCTTATTTACAATAACAATGAAATCTTTTCCTTGTACGGCATGGAATAGATCTTCATCCTCATGCGTTAAAGCCTCGCTATAATTAACGACAACTAACACTAAATCAGCTTGGCTCATCATTTCTCTTGAACGTTCTACACCAATTCGTTCAACAACATCTTCTGTTTCACGAATCCCGGCTGTATCTATAAGTTTAAGTGGTACACCACGCACATTAACGTACTCTTCAATAACATCACGAGTTGTTCCTGCAATATCAGTTACAATCGCCTTTTTCTCCTGAACGAGACTATTTAATAGCGATGACTTCCCAACGTTAGGTCTACCGATAATTGCAGTAGCAATACCTTCACGTAAAATCTTTCCTTGCTTCGATGTTTCTAATATTTTTGCAATTTCCGCACGAATATGTGTAGCTTTCTCAATTAAAATATTATGTGTCATTTCTTCCACGTCATCATATTCCGGGTAATCTATGTTTACCTCAACATGAGCTAACGTTTCTAATATGTCCTGACGCAGACGGCCAATTAATTTAGATAATCGTCCTTCCATCTGATTAATCGCTACGTTCATTGCACGATCTGTTTTTGCACGGATTAAATCCATAACGGCTTCTGCTTGTGATAAATCAATACGGCCATTTAAAAAAGCACGTTTTGTAAATTCACCAGGCTCCGCTAATCGTACTCCTTGCGCTAAAATAAGCTGCAATACTTTATTTACCGAAACAAGTCCGCCGTGGCAGTTAATTTCTACTATATTTTCACGTGTAAACGTCCTTGGTGCACGCATAATAGATACCATCACTTCTTCAATCACCTGATTTGTATCTAAATCAACGATATGACCATAATGAATTGTGTGAGAAGGAACCTCTGTTAAATCCTTCCCTTTAAAAATACGATTAACTTTTTCAACCGCATCATCCCCACTTACTCGAACAATGGCAATTGCACCCTCTCCAAGCGCTGTGGAAATCGCGGCAATTGTATCAAATTCCATGTCCTTTCACCTCACTTGCTTATTTATCTCTATTTCAACATGATTATTTTCTTCACTAAATTATTAGAATACCATAACGAACCTATCTACAAAAGAACAATAACTCATTTTATTATGTCCTCATGTAAAAAACACTAAACTTATTCACAGTGGATAAGTTTAGTGTTTTTTAGTTATCCACACCTATTTTCCCCTCAAAAAAACCGGCACTCAATTGAGTAACCGGTCACTTGGAAGATATTACAACATGTCGATGTGGTTCTTTTCCTTCAGAAGTTGTAATGATATTTTGATGATTAGATAATGCTTGGTGGATAATCTTTCGTTCAAAAGATGGCATAGGCTCCAACACAACTCTTTTTTTCGTACTTACTACTTGTTTTGCTAATCGATAAGAAAGTGCTTCTAATGTACCTTTTCTTTTACTACGATAATTTTCAGCATCTAGTGTGATGCCAATATATTGCTTCGTACTACGATTCGCCACAAGTTTTGTTAAATACTGTAAAGAATTCAAGGTATTCCCTCTTTTTCCAATCAAAATACCTATATTTTCGCCAGAAATTGTAAATTCAACTTCGCGTCCTTTTACAATTTTACTAATCTCAGCTTCCACACCCATATCGTGAATAACACTTTTTAAATATTCTTCACATTCTTGAATTGGATCCTTCTTCAATACAACTTCTACTACTGCAGGTCGATTCCCAAATAAACCTAGGAACCCTCTTTTACCCTCATCGATAATACTTATATCTACTCGGTCTTTTGGAACATTTAGTTGCGTTAAAGCATGTTGTACTGCCAGCTCGACTGTTTGTCCTTTAGCAGTAATTACACTCACTTACTTGATCCTCCTGCCTTACTAGCCTTAATTTCTGGCCCCTTGATCAAGTACATTTGAGCGATACCAAAGATATTACCAACAACCCAGTAAAGTGATAATGCAGCTGGGAAGTTAATTGCAAAGACTAAGATCATGATTGGCATTAACCAAAGCATCATTGCCATTTGCGGATTTTGACTAGCTGTTCCTGCCATTGCAAGCTTTTGCTGAATAAATGTCGTAATTGCCGCAACAACCGGTAAGATATAGAATGGATCTGCCTGTCCTAAGTCGAACCATAAGAATGTATGCTTACTAATTTCTGATGTTCTCATAATCGCATGGTAAAACGCGAATAAAATAGGCATCTGAATAAATATCGGTAAACATCCTGCTAATGGGTTTACACCATTTTTTTGATATAACTGCATCATTTCTTGTTGTAGTTTTTGCTGTGTTGCTTGATCTTTAGAACTATATTTCTCTTTTAACTTCACCATTTCTGGTTGTAACGCCTGCATTGCTTTCGTACTCTTCGTTTGTTTAATCATTAATGGTAATAATGCAAAACGAATGATAAGAGTGGTAACAACGATTGCTAAACCATAATTACTACCAAATAAGTTGGCAAAATACGTAATTAACTGAGAAAGCGGATATACGAAATATTCATTCCAAATTCCAGTACTTTTCGGTGTAATCGGCTGATTCACTTCACTACAGCCAGTAGCAATTGCCATTAATGCAATAACCATGGCTAGTAAACCTATTTTCTTTTTCAAAGCCTGCTCCTCCTTGTTTCGGTATGTATATAGTGTAATTCATTTCCTTACGCTACTTTTTTATTCTTTTCATACCAGAGCGTTTAAAGACATGAATTAAGCTTTTCTTTAATTCTTCATATGTCATCTCTGCACAAGGCTTCCTTGCTATTATAACAAAATCTTTTCCAGAATCTATCTCATCTTTTAATTCTGTGATCGACTGGCGAATCATACGTTTAATTCGGTTACGCACTACTGCATTTCCTATTTTCTTGCTGACAGAAAGGCCAATACGAAAGTTTGGCTGCTCTTCCTTATCTAGTTGATAGACAACAAGCTGACGGTTAGCATTCGATTTTCCTTTTTGAAAAACCGTCTGGAATTCATCATTCTTTTTTATACGATATTTTTTCTTCATATCAATTGACACTCCTGTAGTTCATCAGTGGAAATTCACTATTATTAGAAAAAAAGACCACTGAACGATCAGTGGTCTACGCAGATAATACTTTTCTTCCTTTACGACGACGAGCTGCTAGCACTTTACGTCCGTTCGCTGTGCTCATACGGCTGCGGAAACCATGTACTTTGCTGCGCTTACGTTTATTTGGTTGGTAAGTTCTTTTCATTATATGACACCTCCCTGAGGAATATCTGTTAAAGACAGTCCTATAAATTATAGTTAATCAACTAGGAAAATGTCAATGGTTCTCGAAATTTTCATCAAATATTCATTTTGAACCTATTCACATACTTTTTCACAGAGCCTATATTTCCTTGTGGATAAATGTTTTTTTGGTTTTTTATATCCACAAACCCTTTTCGTACTTTTACACAGTATATCGTGTTGTGGACAAGTTTATTCCACAAGGTATTGATTTTGTGGATAACTTTCTTAAATTCATTGCTATAGCTACTTTTTTTTGATATTATAGTTGTGTTTTCACTTTGAATAAGTTTTCCACATCTTTATCTTATCCACAATTTGTGTATAACATGTGGACAGTTTTAATCACATGTGGGTAAATGATTATCCACATTTGCCTTTTTTGTCGAAAACCCTATCTCATATACAAACGACGTTTTTAGGTTTTAAAATACGTTTCGTATAAATATACATTTTATACTTATTTAGGTTGTACATTTGTTGCGCAACCTTATTCTTTTACCATCTTAGTAAAGGAGGGACACCTTTGGAAAACATCTCTGATTTATGGAACAGCGCCTTAAAAGAACTAGAAAAAAAGGTCAGTAAACCAAGTTATGAAACATGGTTAAAATCAACAACCGCACATAATTTAAAGAAGGACGTATTAACAATTACGGCTCCCAATGAATTCGCTCGTGATTGGTTAGAATCTCATTATTCAGAGCTAATTTCGGAAACACTTTATGATTTAACTGGGGCAAAATTAGCTATTCGCTTTATTATTCCCCAAAGTCAAGCTGAAGAGGAGATTGATCTTCCTCCTTCTAAACCAAATTCAGCACAAGATGATTCTAATCATTTACCACAGAGTATGCTAAATCCAAAATATACGTTTGATACATTTGTTATTGGCTCTGGTAACCGTTTTGCTCACGCTGCTTCATTGGCCGTAGCCGAAGCGCCAGCCAAAGCATATAATCCCCTCTTTATTTACGGGGGCGTTGGACTCGGAAAAACCCATTTAATGCATGCAATTGGTCATTATGTAATTGAACATAACCCAAACGCGAAGGTTGTATATTTATCATCAGAAAAATTTACAAATGAATTCATTAATTCTATTCGTGATAATAAAGCGGTCGATTTTCGTAATAAATACCGTAATGTAGATGTTTTATTGATAGATGATATTCAATTTCTAGCAGGAAAAGAACAAACTCAAGAAGAGTTTTTCCATACATTCAATGCATTACACGAAGAAAGTAAACAAATTGTAATTTCAAGTGATCGGCCACCAAAAGAAATTCCAACTTTAGAAGATCGTCTTCGTTCTCGCTTTGAATGGGGACTCATTACGGATATTACGCCACCAGATTTAGAAACACGAATTGCAATTTTACGTAAAAAAGCAAAGGCTGAAGGACTTGATATACCAAATGAGGTTATGCTTTATATTGCAAATCAAATTGATTCAAACATTCGTGAACTAGAAGGTGCACTCATCCGAGTTGTGGCTTATTCATCTTTAATTAACAAAGATATTAATGCTGATTTAGCAGCCGAAGCACTTAAAAATATTATTCCAAATTCTAAACCAAAAATTATCTCCATTTATGATATTCAAAAGGCTGTCGGGGATGTTTATCAAATAAAACTGGAAGATTTCAAGGCGAAAAAGCGAACAAAATCAGTTGCCTTCCCTCGCCAAATTGCAATGTATTTATCACGCGAACTTACAGATTACTCCTTACCTAAAATAGGTGAAGAATTTGGTGGACGTGATCATACAACAGTTATCCATGCTCATGAAAAAATTTCTAAGCTGCTTAAAACGGATACGCAATTACAAAAGCAAGTTGAAGAAATTAACGATATTTTAAAGTAGTAGCTGAATAGTGTGAATAACTTCCCTTGTTTTACGCACAGTCTATCCACATGTAGATAGACTGTTTTTACATCCTTCAACGGGGTTATCCACATATCCACAGGCCCTATTACTATTACTACTATTTTTTATCTTTATTAATTAAATAAAATATTATACTTACCGGAGGTTTTTCTTTATGCGTTTTACAATACAAAAAGACTATCTTGTAAGAAGTGTACAAGATGTAATGAAGGCTGTTTCTTCTCGTACAACAATTCCGATCCTTACAGGAATTAAAGTTGTCGCTACGGAAGAAGGAGTTACGTTAACAGGAAGCGATGCCGATATTTCTATTGAATCTTTCATCCCAGTTGAAGACGATGGAAAAGAAATCGTAGAAGTAACACAATCAGGAAGTATTATTTTACAAGCAAAATATTTTAGTGAGATTGTAAAAAAATTACCTAAAGAGACTGTCGAAATTTCTGTAGAAAATCATTTTATGACAAAAATAATTTCTGGAAAATCAGAGTTTAATTTAAATGGTTTAGATTCTGCTGAATATCCATTGTTACCACAAATTGAAGAACATCATGTTTTTAAGATTCCAACAGATTTACTAAAACATATGATCCGACAAACTGTATTTGCAGTTTCCACTTCTGAAACAAGACCAATCTTGACAGGTGTAAACTGGAAAGTATATAACAGCGAATTAACTTGCATTGCTACAGATAGCCACAGGTTAGCTCTTCGAAAAGCAAAAATCGAAGGAATCGCAGATGAATTTCAAGCGAATGTTGTTATTCCGGGTAAAAGCTTAAATGAATTAAGCAAAATTCTAGATGAGTCTGAAGAAATGGTAGATATCGTTATTACGGAGTATCAAGTATTATTCCGTACAAAGCATTTATTATTCTTCTCAAGATTGTTAGAAGGGAATTATCCTGATACAACTCGTTTAATTCCAGCCGAAAGTAAAACAGATATATTTGTAAACACAAAAGAATTTTTACAAGCAATTGATCGTGCCTCTCTATTAGCAAGAGATGGTCGTAATAATGTTGTGAAATTATCAACTTTAGAACAGGAAATGCTAGAAATTTCTTCGAATTCACCAGAAATCGGGAAAGTAGTGGAAGAAGTTCAATGTGAAAAAGTAGATGGGGAAGAGTTAAAAATATCTTTTAGTGCAAAATATATGATGGATGCACTAAAAGCTTTAGATAGCACTGAAATTAAAATTAGCTTTACTGGCGCGATGAGACCATTCTTAATTCGTACAGTAAATGATGAGTCCATTATTCAATTAATTTTACCGGTTCGTACTTACTAAGTAAGTAGTAAGGGTTGCTAGTTTTCAGATACTAGTAGCCCTTATTTGATTTTTGGGTATTACTTTCCTAATGTTAGTTTATTTAGTACAATGAAAGAATGAACACTTTCAGAAAGTGAGCGATTTTATGAAACGTATTAAAATTTCAACAGAGTATATTACACTAGGACAATTTTTAAAGTTAGCCGATGTAATTGATACAGGTGGCGCTGTAAAATGGTTTTTACAAGAATATGAAGTGTACGTGAATCAAGAACTTGAAAATAGAAGAGGTCGCAAATTATATGCGAACGATATTATTGAAATTCCAGGAAGCGGAAGTTTCCAAGTTCAGGCATAAAGGGGGAGCCCTTTGTTTATTTCAGAAATACAATTAAAAAACTATCGCAATTATGAAAAGTTAGAGCTTTCCTTTGAAGATAAAGTGAATGTGATTATCGGTGAAAACGCGCAAGGGAAAACGAATTTGATGGAAGCTATTTATGTTTTAGCGATGGCGAAATCTCATAGAACCTCTAATGATCGCGAGCTTATCCGTTGGGATGAAGATTTCGGTCAAATTAAAGGGAAATTACAAAAGAGAAATAGTTCTTTGTCTTTGGAATTAAATATTTCGAAAAAAGGTAAAAAGGCAAAATTAAATCAACTTGAACAACAAAAATTGAGTCAATATATTGGCATGATGAATGTTGTCATGTTTGCCCCAGAAGATTTAAATCTTGTAAAAGGAAGCCCTCAAGTAAGAAGACGCTTTTTAGATATGGAATTAGGTCAAATAGCTCCAGTCTATTTGTATGAATTGAGTCAATATCAAAAGGTGCTCACGCAACGAAATCACTTGCTAAAAAAGATGCAAGGGAATAGTAAAAATGAGGAAACGATGTTGGATGTATTTACACTTCAACTTATTGAGCATGGTGCAAAAATATTGCAAAAACGGTTTGAATTTTTGCATTTACTACAAGAATGGGCAGCTCCAATTCATCGCGGTATAAGCCGTGGATTAGAAGAATTAGAAATTGTCTATAAACCAAGTGTAGATGTATCAGAATCAATGGATTTGTCGAAAATAAAAGAAGTATACTATGAAAATTTTCAATCTGTGAAGCAACGTGAGATTTTCCGTGGTACGACTTTAATTGGTCCTCATCGTGATGATTTACAATTCTTCGTTAATAGTAAAAATGTTCAAGTCTTTGGTTCGCAAGGACAACAACGAACGACCGCACTGTCCCTAAAATTAGCTGAAATTGAATTGATTTACTCAGAAGTTAAGGAATATCCGATTCTTTTATTGGATGATGTATTATCAGAATTAGATGATTATCGTCAATCGCATCTGTTAAATACAATTCAAGGAAAAGTGCAAACATTTGTGACAACGACGAGTGTCGACGGAATTGAACACGAAACATTAAAAGAAGCGAAAACAATTCATGTAACGAACGGCACGGTAGATTGTGAAATAGATAGGGCGTAATCCCTATTTAAATGGAAAAGTAGGTGATCTTTGTGTCAATGGAACAAAAGCAAATGGAAGAAAATTCATATGATGAAAGTCAGATACAGGTACTTGAAGGATTAGAAGCGGTTCGAAAACGCCCTGGGATGTATATTGGATCTACAAGTGGAAAAGGACTTCACCATCTTGTGTGGGAAATCGTCGATAATAGTATTGATGAAGCACTTGCAGGGTATTGTGATGAAATTAACGTTAGTATCGAAGAAGATAATAGTATTCTTGTAACGGATAATGGACGTGGTATTCCAGTTGGTATACAAGAAAAAATGGGGCGTCCTGCTGTAGAAGTTATAATGACCGTTCTTCATGCTGGTGGTAAGTTTGGCGGTGGCGGTTATAAAGTTTCTGGTGGTTTGCATGGTGTTGGGGCATCTGTAGTAAATGCTCTATCAACAGAACTAGAGGTATTTGTACATCGTGAAGGCAAAATCCATTATCAAAAATACGAAAGAGGTATTCCGGTTGCGGATTTAAAAGTCATTGGTGACACAGATCAAACAGGAACGATAACTCGATTTAAACCAGATCCAGAAATTTTTCAAGAAACAATAGTATACGAATTTGATACGTTAGCAACTCGTATGCGAGAATTAGCATTTTTAAATCGTAATATTAAATTAACAATTGAAGATAAGCGTGAACATAAACAGAAGAAAGAATTCCATTATGAAGGTGGAATTAAATCATATGTTGAACATTTAAATCGTTCAAAACAGCCGATTCATGAAGAACCTGTATATGTAGAAGGTTCAAAAGATGGTATTCAGGTTGAAGTTGCGCTTCAATATAACGAAGGATACACAAATCATATTTACTCATTTACAAATAATATTCATACGTATGAAGGTGGTACACATGAGGTAGGATTTAAAACAGCCTTAACTCGTGTGATCAACGATTATGGTCGTAAAAATAATATTTTAAAAGATGCGGATAGTAATTTAACTGGTGAAGATGTTCGTGAAGGTTTAACAGCGATTGTGTCAATTAAACATCCAAATCCACAATTCGAAGGACAAACGAAGACGAAACTTGGAAATAGTGAAGCAAGAACAATTACAGAGTCAGTATTCTCAGAGGCATTTGAAAAGTTCTTACTGGAAAATCCCAATGTTGCACGTAAAATTATAGATAAAGGGACGATGGCAGCGCGTGCGCGTGTCGCAGCTAAAAAGGCTCGTGAGTTAACTCGCCGAAAGAGTGCTTTAGAAGTTTCAAGTTTACCAGGGAAATTGGCAGACTGTTCTTCTAAAGATCCAGCAATTAGTGAAATTTATATTGTAGAGGGTGACTCTGCGGGCGGTTCTGCAAAACAAGGGCGCGATCGTCATTTCCAAGCAATTTTACCGCTGAAGGGTAAAATTATTAATGTTGAAAAGGCACGCTTAGATAAGATTTTATCAAATGATGAAGTTCGTACAATTATTACGGCGATTGGTACAAATATCGGCGGAGACTTCGATATTGAAAAAGCACGCTATCATAAAGTCATTATTATGACGGATGCCGATGTTGATGGTGCGCATATTCGTACCCTATTATTAACGTTCTTCTATCGTTATATGCGCCAAATAATTGAGTGTGGTTATATATATATCGCACAGCCACCTTTGTTTAAAGTACAACAAGGTAAGAAAATTCAATATGCTTATAACGATAAGGAACTTGAAAAAATCTTAGCGGAATTACCAGCCCAACCTAAGCCAGGGATTCAGCGTTATAAAGGTCTAGGGGAAATGAATCCAACTCAATTATGGGAGACGACAATGGATCCAGAAGTACGTTCATTACTTCAAGTTTCTCTTCAAGATGCAATTGAAGCGGATGAAACATTTGAAATTTTAATGGGGGATAAAGTAGAGCCACGTCGTAACTTTATCCAAGAAAATGCAAAATACGTGAAAAACCTTGATATTTAAATGGGTAATGACAGGAATCTAAGTATTCCTGTCTTCTACATATAAATCAATGTATGTGTAACGGAAATGTAAGAGGAGGTGCTCGTTGATGTCAGACAATCAACAACAAGCACGAATTCGAGAAATTAATATTAGTCATGAAATGCGTACCTCGTTTTTAGATTACGCAATGAGTGTTATCGTATCTCGTGCATTACCAGATGTTCGTGATGGATTAAAACCTGTGCATCGTAGGGTTTTATATGCGATGAATGATTTAGGAATTACAGCTGATAAAGCGTATAAGAAATCAGCGCGTATTGTTGGTGAAGTAATCGGTAAGTATCACCCTCACGGTGATTCAGCTGTTTACGAGACGATGGTACGTATGGCGCAAGATTTTAGTCAACGTTATATGCTTGTTGATGGGCATGGTAACTTTGGTTCTGTTGATGGTGATTCAGCGGCAGCAATGCGTTATACAGAAGCAAGAATGTCTAAGATTTCTATGGAATTAATACGTGATATTTCAAAAAATACGATTGATTATCAAGATAACTATGATGGTTCTGAAAGAGAGCCAATTGTATTGCCAGCGCGTTTCCCTAATTTATTAGTGAATGGTACGACGGGTATTGCAGTTGGTATGGCAACGAATATTCCACCGCATCAACTCGGTGAAGTAATTGATGGCGTATTGGCACTAAGCCATAATCCCGACATTACGATTGCGGAATTAATGGAGTTTATTCCAGGACCAGATTTTCCAACAGCAGGTTTAATTTTGGGACGAAGTGGGATTCGAAGAGCGTATGAAACAGGTAGAGGCTCTATTATGCTTCGAGCTAAAGTTGAAATTGAAGAGAAGTCAAATGGTAAACAATCTATCCTCGTAACTGAACTACCTTATCAAGTTAATAAGGCACGATTAATTGAAAAAATTGCAGAATTAGTTCGTGATAAGAAAATTGAAGGTATTACGGATTTACGTGATGAGTCAGATCGAAACGGTATGCGTATTGTTATGGAAGTACGCCGTGATGCCAATGCCAATGTACTATTAAATAATCTATACAAACATACAGCACTTCAAACAAGTTTCGGTATTAATATGTTGTCTCTTGTAAATGGAGAGCCACAAGTACTAAATTTAAAACAGAATTTATATCATTACTTGGAGCATCAGAAGGTAGTAATTCGTCGACGTACTGCTTATGAATTAGAAAAAGCAGAGGCGCGTGCTCATATTTTAGAAGGATTACGAATTGCTCTAGATCATCTAGATGAAGTTATTACATTAATTCGTAGTTCGAAAACAGCAGATATTGCAAAACAAGGCTTAATGGAACGTTTCGGTTTAAGTGAGAAACAAGCACAAGCAATTTTAGATATGCGTCTGCAACGTTTAACAGGATTAGAACGTGAAAAAATTGAGCAAGAATATCAAGACTTAATGAAGTTAATCGCTGAATTAAAAGCAATCTTAGCAGATGAAGAGAAAGTTCTTGAGATTATTCGTGAAGAGTTAACGGAAGTAAAAGAACGCTTCAATGATAAGAGACGAACGGAAATCACAATTGGTGGCATGGAATTTATTGAAGATGAAGATTTGATTCCAGAGCAAAACATCGCTATTACGTTAACTCATAATGGTTATATTAAGAGGTTACCAGCTTCTACGTACAAAACACAAAACCGTGGTGGACGTGGTGTGCAAGGAATGGGAACAAATGATGATGATTTTGTAGAGCATTTATTAACTACTTCTACGCATGATCATATTTTATTCTTTACTAATAAAGGGAAAGTATACCGTACGAAAGGATATGAAATCCCAGAGTATAGTCGTACAGCAAAAGGTATACCTATTATTAACTTATTAGGTGTAGATAAGGGTGAATGGATTAACGCCATTATTCCAATTCGTGAATTTGGTGACGATGAATTCTTATTCTTCACAACAAAACAAGGTATTTCTAAGAGAACGCCACTTTCATCATTTGCAAATATACGTACGAATGGTTTAATTGCCATCTCTCTTCGTGAAGAGGATGAAGTAATATCTGTACGTTTAACATCTGGTGATAAGGATATTATTGTGGGAACAAGCAATGGTATGTTAATTCGCTTTAACGAGCAAGATGTGCGTTCTATGGGACGTAATGCGGCTGGTGTAAAAGCAATTACATTAGGTGAAGAAGATCAAGTTGTAGGCATGGAAATTGTCGAAGAGGATGTAAATGTTCTAATCGTAACGAAAAATGGTTATGGAAAACGTACACCTATTGATGAATACCGTCTACAAAGTCGTGGTGGTAAAGGTCTGAAGACATGTAATATTACAGATAAAAACGGTAAATTAGTAGCCGTTAAGTCTGTAACAGGTGAAGAAGATATCATGTTAATTACGGCAGCAGGTGTTATTATTCGTATGCCAGTTGATCAAATCTCTCAAATGGGACGTAATACACAAGGTGTTCGTCTAATTCGATTAGAGGATGAGCAAGAGGTAGCGACGGTAGCAAAAGCACAGAAAGATGAAGAAGAGGAATCTAATGAAGAGGTTTCTTCTGAAGAATAAGAGGGGGGATTTTTCCTCCTCTTATTTTTTTATAATAATACTTGCATAGCAATGGGAAACTCTATATAATAGGCAGAGTCAGCAAATGAGAGATACAAATTATCCTAAAAAACTTGTTGACGCAAATAATATACTATGATATATTATAAAAGTCGCTGAAACGCGATGTTGAACTTTGAAAACTAAACGAAACAAACAACGTGAAACGTCAATTTTTATTTTTAGATGCTAGACAAACTAACTTTATTGGAGAGTTTGATCCTGGCTCAGGATGAACGCTGGCGGCGTGCCTAATA